>CAKQKE010000017.1 GCA_934247935.1 uncultured Clostridia bacterium | reverse complement strand
TTTGTTCCCGTCATAGCACGGTCAACGTAAGTTCCAACGACAAGAATATCGTTGTTTTTGGCATAGTCCTGACACACGCGAAGTTGTCCTTCGATAGACTGTTCGGTCTGCGTATCGCTACTATACCTTGCATAGATTACTGCTGTTTTCATAGTGATTTGTTACTCCTTTAATTTATTTTTTTTGTCTTTCGACGGAAACCGAACAATCCGATTTTGGCGAACACGGCAAGGAAACAGTAAAAAATATAGGAAGATTTCTCGTATCTTTATAGTCCTCACTATATTTTTTACCCTTGCGGTGGCTCGATTTGTGTCTGTCATATAAGAGTTGTCAGACCTAAATCGGATAGGCTTTCCACGAGAAAGAAAAAACGTCTTGTTTCTTTCTTGTCCAAAGATTACGAGTTAAAGTCGCAAGTTCTTTGCGAGTTCGAGAAAAAACTTCAAAAAAATTTTCAAAGTCGAAGAAAACCTGCGAGTTTGATTGCTAATCTTTCCTCAAAAAAAGGAGGCAATCTTATGAAAGAACAAACAAAAAAAGAGCGTGAAATATACGTCATCGGTCGTCCGAGCCTTGAACATTTATCCCCGAACGAACGAAAAGCGTTTTTCTCCACTCTCTTGTCTTGCGTGTTGGAACATTTCAAAGAAGAAATTGAAAGCACAAATGCAAAATCGCGCCCGTTAGACGACAAAAAGCCGTTATAAATCGCCGAAAACAGCAAAACTCTTGTTTTTTTGTAATTTCACACGAAGTTAGGGCAAACAGGCTTGATTTTTCGAGAAATTTATGGTAAAATAAAAAAGACAAAACGTATCATATATTGATACGCGGAACTTTTAACGCCGAATAACCTGCAAAAAAATGCGAAATACAGGCAAAAGGAGTTGACAAGGTATGACAAGTCTGCGACAATCATTAGCAAGCAAGCAAGCAAGCAAGCAAGCCGTAAGTCTGCCCTTTGGGGCGAATACAACAAAACATTAACGCACTGCTGCATAGGCTAAACCTATGGGGCGGTGCGATTTTGCTTTTATAAGGGAAAAAGCACAACATTTTACAAAGGTTTTAAGTCGCGTAAGCGACACGGAACATATCCCCCACAATAATTAAAAGGAGATACGATTATGACACACAACAAGGCGAATAAATCAAAGATATTAGCGCTTATACTCGGTCTTACGATGTGCCTTGCGCTTATGCTCGGCATTGTATTTGCAAGCCCGACTTTTGCAGCATATGCGGCAGGAGAAGACGGAACAGCGCCGACAATTATCCGCACGGGCGGTATTGACGTTGATAGAAAAAACCATATGGGCACTCTCCCTAATGCATTAAAGGGCGTAGAATACAAGGCGAAAGACGGTAGCAACTACAAAATTGAGGCTACCGGAACAGAACCGTTCACTTTTCGTGCGAATAAATCGGGAGAAGGCTATGCCCCATTGCCCGAAGGACTTTCGTTAAACCCGACGACAGGCGAAATCGTAGGTACGCCTACGGGAGATGCAGGTAAATACAATATCAGCGTTACCGTTACAAATAAATACGGTAGTGATAACATCTCTGTGGGGATGTACGTTTATGGCGAAACCTCCAAACCGAAAATCACGACAACGCAAGCAGATATTGCGGTAGGTTATGTAGATTCTTCATATTCACAGCGTATAGTTTATAATAGTGGCATAGGCGAACCTTCCGAGGCAAGCATTAAAAACGGTAATTTACCTAAAGGATTAATACTTCGACAAGCAGGTTTTGGTATCTACATAGAGGGAAAACCTACCGAGGAGGGAACTTTTACTTTTACCGTGCGTCTGCAAAACGCCGCAGGATTTGACGAAGAGACATATACCATAACAATCCAAAAAGGATATCAAAGACCTAAAATTATAAACCAAGATGACATAACTAATAAACCTGCGATAAAAGGGAAATATTTTGAATTTCAATTTGAGGCAACCGGAACGAATGCGGCGGATAATCCGTTTTTGTTCTTTACGTATTTGAACCAATTCGAAGAATCAACACCTAATGCGCAAGACGAGTATGAATTAGGAAACGGACTATTCTTAACAAAAGAAGGAAAAGTATATGGCACGCCCTATAGCACTGAGGATATATCCTTTAATGTAGGTGTAAAAACCAAAAATTTATATGGCGACTACGATGACACTGGTTTCGGCACTGGCAATTGTTATGTTCCCGTTTATGAAAACGGACAAATAACTAGGGTTACTATTTCCCCTGAAAACACTTCCGTTCCAAAGGGTGGGCAAAGACAATTTACCGCAACCGTAATTGGATACGGCGATTTTGACAAGTCGGTTACATGGAACGTATATTACAATAGCTCCGACGATACAAAAATATCTCAAGACGGCGTCTTGACTGTCGGAATTGATGAAACGTCAACAACAATAGGAGTTGAAGCAAAAAGTAAAGGCGGTTACTTGCGTGAAATACCGGTAACCATAATAGACCATACGCACATAACAACGCTTGTCCCTGCAACACTTAAAACCTGTACGACGGACGGAAATAAAGAACATTACAAATGTAACGTTTGCGGAGATTTGTTTGAAGACGCAGGGGCAGTTAATCAACTTACCGAAGAAAAAGTAAAAATCCCTGCGGGACACGAATACGGTGATTTAGTGCCAAAGCAAGAGCCTACCTGCACGCAAACGGGTATGCAAGCGCATTATAAATGCTCGGTTTGCAACAAGTATTTTGACGAAAGCAAAACCGAAAAGACCGTAGAGAAATTGACTATTCCTGTAAATTCGAACGCTCACGATTTTGGAGCGTGGATAGCGGAAGTTCCTGCAACTTGCGTGGCAACGGGAACAAAAGGTCATAAAGATTGTAGTAGGTGCAATAAGCATTATGACGAGAGCGGAAATGAAATCACCGACCTTACAATTCCTACAAACAACAATCACGACTGGAACGCTTGGGTAAGCAACGGTGACGGAACACATACCCGCACTTGCAAGAGAGATAGCGGTCATAAAGAAAACGGCACTTGCTCGGGCGGAAAGGCAACTTGCACAACAAAAGCAGTTTGTGAAGTTTGCAAAACAACGTATGGCGGTACTGCACCGCATAATACAACGCAATACGGCGGAAAAGACAGTTCGGGACACTGGGATAAATGCTCGACTTGCGATAATAAATTAAACTTTGAAGCACATACCCCAGACAGAGAAAAGGCTGACGAAACCAACCCTGTAAAATGCACGAAGTGTGGTTTTGAAATCACTCCTGCGGGACATTATGAGCATACGGCAGACAGCGAATGGCACAATTCGGCAGACGGAACGTATCACTATCACAAATGCACGCAAAGCGGTTGCTCGGTGATTTTGGACAAAGCAGATCACTCGGGCGGAGCGGCAACTTGCGAAAACAAAGCGGTTTGCTCGGTTTGTGGAGTGGCATACGGCGACAAACTCGGTCATGACTATGGCGAAGTTAAATACACTTGGACGAGTGACAACACTTGCAAAGCGGAAAGAGTTTGCAAGCACGACAGCGCCCATATAGAAAGCGAAACGGTGACCGCAACAGGAACGACTATCAAAGAGGCAACCTGCAAAGAAAAAGGCAAAATGAAATATACCGCTACCTTTGTGAATACTGCGTTTACGGCGCAAGAAAAGGAAGTCGATATTGATTTTGCTCCACATACTTTTGGCGAGTGGAAAGACGAAATTCCTGCAACAACGGAAGACTTTGGCACGAAAGGACATAAAGATTGCTCGGTTTGCGGAAAGCACTTTGATAAAGACGGCAACGAAATTACCGAACTTAAAATTGCCAAAATCGGCACGCATAACGTGGTAATAAACGGCGAAAGCAAATTCTATGCACACGGCGAAAGCGTAACCGTAACGGCAGAAGATAAAGAAGGCAAAGTATTCAAAGGCTGGAAGGACGAAAGCGGTGAAATCGTAAGCACCGAAAAGAGTTATACATTTACAGTATCGGGAGAAAAAACCCTTACGGCTGTATATGAAGATAAGTCTTCGGGCGGTGGCGAAATCACTCCGCCTGCTAAAAAGGACGGACTTTCGGGCGGACAGATTGCGGGTATCGTAATCGGAACGGTGCTGCTTGCCGGAATCGGCGGATTTGCAATCTTCTGGTTTGCCGTGAAGAAAAAGACCTTTGCAGACTTGGGCGTTGCATTAAAGAAAGGCTTTACGGCTATGGGCAACTTCTTCAAAACTCTCGGAGCAAAAATCAAAGCATTGTTCACCAAAAAGAAATAAGATGAAATAATAACAACGAGCCGTTCGTAGTCAATGCGGACGGCTCAATTTTTATATTTCGGAGCGGTTTAACAAAGGATAAGCAAAAT
>CAKQKE010000016.1 GCA_934247935.1 uncultured Clostridia bacterium | reverse complement strand
GAACACAGAAGTTAAGCCCGATTGCGCTGACGGTACTTACCCGGACACGGGTTGGAAGACGATGGAGTTGCCGCATTTCATTAAAAGAGATTGTCTTTTGGCAGTCTCTTTTTTCTTTCTAAAAGAAAGCCACACATTTAATGTGTGGCTAAAAATATAGTGGAATGTAGAATTAAAAAAGGTGCTATGATTAAAATAAGAATTGCATTTTGATGAGACGACCTTTGTGGGATAATTCACTGTTTTCTGAATATTGCATTTAGTTTAACAATTCATTCGGGTTTTAAAACAGACGTGGTGTTTTGTCTGTTTGTAAAAATTAAATATTACTATAAAAGCAGACAGACAACGAGAATAGGACAGCACATCAACACTGATACAAAATTCTTCTGAAAATTTAATTCAGCAGAAATTTTGATATAACAAACCTAATAAAATACAGTTAATTAAAAAAACTGCGCGCCTGTATCGGAGTTAAAAAATTTCATAAAAAATATTTAATTTTTTTATTTCAAATATTTGACAAATGAGTTTTGTTTGGTGTATTATTAAGCACAGTTTTATAAGAGTTTTCGGACGTTTTTTTTGAGAGGTAAAATTTACCCCTTAAAAAAAAACGCCCTTTTTTATTTTTTTAAGACAATTTTTAAGGCAAGGAAGTTATATGACGGACAATCAAAATCAAAAACAGAAGACAAAGTATGTGTTTGTAACAGGCGGCGTCGTCAGCGGGCTTGGCAAAGGCATTGTTGCCGCATCGCTCGGCAGACTTTTAAAGATGCGCGGACTTAAAGTTTCTTCGCAAAAATTAGACCCGTATATGAATATCGATCCCGGCACGATGAACCCTATCGAGCACGGAGAAGTATTTGTGACGGAAGACGGACTCGAAGCCGACTTGGATCTCGGGCATTACGAGAGATTTATCGATGAGAATTTGACAAAATACTCAAATTTAACGAGCGGAAGAGTTTATTGGAACGTTCTTACAAAAGAAAGAGATGGCTATTATTTAGGTAAAACCGTGCAAATTATACCGCACGTGACCAACGAAATTAAAAGTTTTATCGCGCGCAATGCCGAAGAAACACAAGCCGACGTAATGATTACCGAAATCGGCGGAACTATAGGCGATATAGAGGGGCAACCGTTTTTGGAGGCTATAAGGCAGTTTTCTTATGAAGCAGGCAGAGAAAATTGCGTGTTTATACACGTTTGTCTCGTGCCGTACATATCCGGTTCGGACGAATACAAAAGCAAGCCCGCCCAACACTCGGTAAAAGAAATGCAAAGTCTTGGTATTCGCCCGGACGTCATCGTAACGAGAACTGATGAAGAACTCGACAGAAAAATGCTCGATAAAATCTCGATGTTTTGCAACGTAAAGCCCGATTGCGTTATAAACAACATTACTTTGGACGAATTGTACGAGTGTCCTGTATACTTGCATAAACAAGGACTTGACGACGTGGTTTGCAGAGAATTGTCTTTAAAAACGCAGCCGATCGATTTAACCGAATGGCAGAACATGCTGTGGAAAATCGAAAACAGAAGAGGCAGCGTCACAATAGCCATGGTCGGCAAATATATAAAATTGCACGACGCTTATATATCCGTCGTAGAGGCATTGAAGCATGCGGGATATGAAAACGGAGTATACGTAGATATCAAGTGGGTTGACAGCGAAAAACTCAATTCATATGATGATATAGTGAATAATTTATCCGACGTAGACGGAATTTTAGTGCCGGGCGGCTTCGGCGACAGGGGGATCGACGGTAAAATTCTCGCATGCCGGTATGCAAGAGAAAACGACATACCTTATTTGGGTATATGTCTTGGTATGCAAATAGCGGTAATCGAGTTTGCGAAAAACGTTTGCGGAATTAAAAACGCAACTTCAAAAGAATTCGACAAAAACGGCGATTGCGTAATCGATCTTATGCCCGACCAAAGAAACGTAAAAAAGGGCGGCACAATGAGACTCGGTGCATATCCGTGTAAAATTGCGGACGGCACTATCATGAAAAAAGCCTACAATCAGGATTTAATTTACGAAAGACACAGACACAGATACGAATTTAACAACGATTATAAGCAAACGCTTGAAAATCACGGTTTAAAAATTTCCGGTACAAGTCCCGACGGTAAAATCGTTGAGACAATTGAGTTGCCCGACAACAGATTTTTCATCGGCGTGCAATTTCACCCCGAATTTAAAAGCAGACCAAACAAACCTCATCCGCTTTTCGTGGAATTTATTAAAAACAGCATAGAGAGAAAGAAAAATGAAAGATAAAGGTATTATTTCGCAAGTATTTGCAAAAAACGTGTTTAACGACACCGTAATGAAAGAAAGGCTCGACCCCGAAGTCTATAATGAATTAAAAAGCAGAATTAAAGAAAACAAGCCGCTTACTTTGGATATAGCCGACGCCGTTGCCGAACAAATGAAAAATTGGGCACTTGAAAACGGTGCAACGCATTTTACACACTGGTTTCAGCCGCTTACTGGCGTTACGGCGGAAAAACACGACAGTTTTTTAGATATAGAAGACGGTATGCCGATTATGGATTTCGACGGCAAAAGGCTTATTAAAGGAGAGCCCGATGCTTCGAGTTTTCCCAGCGGCGGTTTAAGGGCGACTTTCGAGGCGAGAGGTTACACGGCGTGGGACCCGACTTCGTATGCGTTTGTAAAGGACGGAACGTTGTATATACCGACGGCGTTTTGTTCTTACGGCGGCGAGGCACTCGACAAAAAGACTCCGCTTTTAAGAAGTATGGAAGTGATTGACAAACAGGCGTTGAGACTTGTAAAACTTTTCGGTTTAAAAGCAAATAAAGTAGTCACAACCGTCGGCGCGGAACAAGAATATTTCCTAATCAGCAAAGACGTTTACGAAAAACGCCGCGATTTATATATTTGCGGAAGGACGCTGTTCGGTGCTAAACCACCCAAGGGGCAAGAACTCGATGACCATTATTTCGGCAAAATTAAAAGTCAGGTTGCCGAATTTATGAAAGATTTGGACATAAATCTTTGGAAACTCGGAGTGTATTCAAAGACGAAACACAATGAAGTCGCGCCCGCTCAACACGAACTTGCGCCCGTTTACGGCACAACCAACATAGCGACCGACCACAACCAAATCACGATGGCTGTAATGAAAGAGGTGGCAAATAATCACGGAATGGTATGTTTGCTGCACGAAAAGCCTTTTAAAGGGGTAAACGGAAGCGGAAAACATAACAACTGGTCTATTTCGACCGATACGGGAATCAACTTATTAGACCCGGGTAAAAATCCCAGCACCAATATGCGATTTTTGCTGTTTTTAACGGCTGTTATTTCCGCGGTTGATACTTATCAGGACTTGTTGAGAATTTCGGTTGCAAGCGCAAGCAATGATCACAGGCTCGGCGCAAACGAAGCACCGCCGGCGATTATTTCAATGTTTATCGGCGAAGAATTGCAAGAAATTTTGGAGGCAATCGAAAGGGGCGAGGAATACAAGGAAAAACTTGCGGTAGAAATGGAAACGGGAGTTTCGGTAATCACTCACTTCAACAAGGACAAAAACGACAGGAACAGAACGTCTCCGTTTGCTTTTACGGGAAATAAATTCGAGTTCAGAATGCCCGGTTCGATGCAGTCTATCGCAGAACCTAATATAGTGCTTGATACCGCGGTAGGTGAGATATTCAAACAATATGCCGACAGACTTGAAAAAGCCGAAAATTTTGATGAGGAATTAAAAAATCTCATAAAAGAAGAGTACGGAAAGCATAAGCGCATTGTTTTCAACGGCAACAATTATTCGGAGGAATGGAAGAAAGAGGCTGAAAAACGCGGACTTAAAAACTACCGTACGACGGTTGACGCAATACCGCATTTAACCGACGCTAAAAATGTGGAATTATTCGTAAGTAACGGCGTTTTTACCGAGTCAGAATTAAACGCGAGACGAGAAATAATGTTCGAGTCGTACAACAAACAAATTCATATCGAAAGCGAAACAATGCTCGATATGCTCGATAAAGAAATTATACCTTGCGTATTTAATTTCAAAAAAGATTTATCTAAAGAACTCATCAATTTGGCGGCACTTTACGTAATAAAAAACAATTCGCTCGAAAAAGACCTTTTCGATAAAATCAATTTGCTTTGCGAAAACCTTTATTCTTCTAAAAATCAACTTGTTAAGGCAAACGATTTGTTTTTAAATTGTCAGGACGAGTGTGAAAAAGCAAGCATTTGCAAGGATAAAATTATTCCCGCAATGGACAAAGTGAGGGAAGCGGTAGACAGCCTTGAAGGATTGGTGGGTAAACGTTATTGGTCTCTTCCGGATTACACCGACATTTTGTACAGTGTGAAATATTGAACGCTTTGTTTGCATAAAGTAGGAAAAACTTATAAAAAATTTGCACAAATCTTGTAAATTCTACTATAAATAATTGATATTTGATATCTTATGTGATATAATTTGTCATATAAATATGTGATTTTTTTCACATAAGAGGTATTTATGGTTGAAATTGTAGAGGTAAAGACTAAAAAACAAATTAAAGAATTTATAGAATTTCCTTTAAAAATGTATAAAGACAATCCTTATTTCGTGCCGCCTTTATATGGGGACGAAAAGGGCATTTTCAAAGATAATTACGTATATGCAAAAACGTGCGAAGCAGTATATTTTCTTGCATACATAGACGGAGACGTCGTCGGCAGAATTTCGGGTATTATACAAAAACAATCCAACGAAAAAACGGGCGAAAAAAGGGCGCGTTTTACAAGATTCGACTCGGTTGACGACGACGAAGTGGCAAACGCACTTTTTAAGGCGGTGGAAAATTGGGCGAAAAACAAAGGTATGGAAATCGTTTGCGGACCGCTCGGTTTTTCGGATTTGGAAAGAGAAGGACTTTTGATAGAAGGATTCGATGAATTAAGCACGTTTGAAGAACAGTACAATTACGAATATTACGGAAAACTCATTGAAAATTGCGGCTACAAAAAAGAGGTCGATTGGGTAGAAAGTAAAGTATATTGTCCCGAAAAAGTCGATGAAAAAATCTCGAGAATTACACAACGTACTTTGGCAAAATATAATTTACACGCAGCAAAATGCAAAAACACTGCGGAACTTATTAATAAACACGCAAAGGGTATTTTCGAGTGTCTGGATATATGTTATCGTGATCTTTATGGTACGGTTGATTTTACCGAAGAGATGAAAAATCAAATGATAACGCAATTCAAACTAATCGTAAACATTAAATACGTGGGTGTTGTTTTGGACGAACACGATAATGTAGTCGCATTCGGTTTGTGTTTCCCGTCGATTGGAAAGGCTCTTCAAAAAAGCGGCGGCAGACTCACGCTTCCCACTCTTTTTAAAATATTAAAATGCGTGAAAAAACCCGAAATAATCGATTTGGGTCTCGTCGCTATTTTACCCGAATATCAGCGTACCGGATTGAGCGCGTGCGTAATTGAATTTTTGTCTGAGATAATGATTAAAAACAAAGTAAAGTATTGCGAAACCAACTTGAATCTGGAAGATAATACCAGTATTCAATCGCTTTGGAAATACTTTGACCACGTCAACCATAAAAAAAGACGTTCTTATATTAAAAACATATAAAATCGAAAGTCTACGGATAAAACCCGTAGGCTTTTCAATTGTCGATTTTACAAATTCAATAGAGACCCGTGCGGCTGTAAATTATTTTTACTGTGCTTGATTTTTGCATAAATTTCCCTCATTTCATAAAATAAATCGGAGAGGTTAATTATGAAATTCTGCGACATGCACAACGATGCGGTTACAAGCAAAAAAGATTGGGAAAAATACGCCGAAATCAACGATAAAAAGGGAAATATTACCGTTTACGCATTGTTTTATGACGGCAAAAACGAAAAAGAAATTCATGCCGCTTTGCCGAAACTTAAAAACAGATTTTATTCGTTTGAAAATATAGGATACAAAAATCCCGACGATATTAAAAATTTAGTTTTTTCAAACAAGCCGCTATATGCTTCGCTCACGTGGAACGGCGAAAATTATCTTGCTTTCGGTTGCAATAATAACGACGAAGGAATTAAAAAAGAAGGACTAAAAATAATTTCTCTTTTAAACGAAGCAAATATTATTTTAGACGCCGCACATTTGTCGAGAAAGGCTTTTTTTAGCGTAATAGAAAAGGCAGACAGAGTAATAAATTCTCACACTTGCTTTCAAAGCGTGCAAAATCACAAGCGAAATATCACAGACGAGCAGATAAAGGCAATTATTCAAAAAAACGGAATAATCGGTTTGTGTTTGTATTCATATTTTATTTGCGGCAAAAAAGACGGAACGATAGAAGATATTGTCAGGCACATAGATTATTTTGTTCAAAAATTCCCTTTTGAAAATCTCGCTATAGGTACCGATTTTTTCGGCGCGGAAGATTTTGCGGGAAATATAAAAGATTATGAAAGTTTATATAAAATAGTGGAAAAATTACAAAAATTAGGTTATAATGATAAAGTAATAAAAGGTATTTTTTACGATAACTTTTTAAATTTTATAAACAGAGAGTATTAATATGCACGACGTATACGAAAACCCGTTAATAACAAGATATGCATCTGAAGAGATGAGCGAAATTTTTTCGGATGACACAAGATACACGCTTTGGAGAAAATTGTGGATTGCACTCGCCGAAAGCGAAAAAGAACTCGGCCTCGATATTTCCGACGAGCAAATAGAGCAAATGAAAAGCGTTCAGGACAAAATCGACTACGAAAAGGAAAGAGAGTTCGAGGAAAAATTGCGTCACGACGTAATGGCGCATATACACACCTTCGGGACTCAGGCACCGCTTGCAATGCCGATTATTCACTTGGGAGCAACAAGTTGTTTCGTTACGGACAACGGAGATATTATCATCTACGATAATGCACTTGATTTAGTGAGAAAAAAACTTGTTTCCTCAATTAAAAAATTGAGGAACTTTGCCTTAAAATATAAAGATTTACCTTGTCTTTCGTACACTCATTTTCAGCCGGCGCAACTTAGCACGGTAGGTAAAAGGGCTTGTCTTTGGCTTCAGGATTTGCTTTTGGATTTAGAGTCTTTAGACAACCTTAAAAAGACGGTACGCCTGCGAGGTGTAAAAGGTACGACGGGCACTCAAGCGAGTTTCTTAGACTTATTCGACGGCGACGGAGAAAAGGTCAAGCGGCTTGAAAAAAAAGTTTGCGAAAAAATGGGGTATAGTGCTTGTTATTCCGTAACCGGGCAAACTTATCCCAGAAAATTCGATTACAATGTGCTAAGCGTGCTGAGTCAGATTTCGCAAAGCGCGTACAAATTCGCAAACGATATACGCCTATTGCAAAGCAATAAAGAAATAGAAGAACCGTTTGAAAAAACTCAGGTCGGTTCGTCCGCAATGGCATATAAGCGCAACCCGATGAGATGCGAAAGGATTTGTTCGCTTGCAAGGTATGCCGAAAGTTTGGCGCAAAACGCGGCAATTACTTCGTCTACACAATGGCTCGAACGCACGCTTGACGATTCGGCAAACAGAAGAATAGTCATGCCGCAAGCGTTTTTAACCGTCGACGCAATACTCAATTTATATCTCAACGTAAGCGAAAATTTAGTTGTTTACGACAAAGTAATAGAAAAAAGAGTAAACGCCGAATTGCCGTTTATGGCTACGGAAAACATACTTATGGAGTGCGTAAAGAGCGGCGGCGACAGGCAAAGACTTCACGAAAAAATCCGCATACTTTCTATGAAAGCCGGCGAAAACGTAAAAGTTTACGGCAGAGAAAACAATTTGATTGATTTAATAAAAAACGACAATGATTTCGCTTGCGTAAAAGACAAACTCGACAGCATTTTAGACGGTAAAAACTTTATCGGCAGAAGCAGCGAGCAAGTGACAGATTTTATCAAAGAAGTAGACGAGATTTTGTCAAATAATCCCGACGTCGACATAAAAGGAGAAGTAAGGGTATAAAAATGTGGGAAAATAAAAAGAAAGCGGTTAGTTTCAGTTTTGACGACGGCGTCACGCAAGACGTGCGTCTTGTCGAAATGTTTAATAAATACGGTCTTAAATGTACTTTTAATTTAAATTCGGCATGTCTCGGAGAATCGGGCAGCGTTAAATGTTGCGGCAAAGTCGTAAACCACAATAAAGTAAAAGCGGAAGACGTAAAAGAAATTTATAAAGGACACGAAGTCGCTTGTCATACGCTCACTCATCCGGATTTGACTAAACTCGACGATAAAACCGTAATATGGCAAATTGAAGAAGACAGAAAGGCTCTTGAAGATTTATGCGGATACAAAGTCCGCGGAATGGCGTATCCTGACGGAACGTTTGACGACAGAGTCGTTAAATTAATTAAGGAAAATACGCCGATTTTGTATTCGAGGACAACTCAATGCACGCACGATTTCAAAACGGGAGGGGACTTGCTGAAACTAAAAGCAACTTGTTGGTTTGGCGATGAACGAATATTTAGTTTAGCCGAAAAATTTATCGAAGATAATAGCGGAGAAAATTTGTTGTTTTTCATTTGGGGGCACGCATATGAAACCGACGCCGACAATCCGCCATGGGAAAAATTTGAAGAATTGTGCAAATATTTATCAGGGCACGCCGACGTGTTTTACGGAACGAATTCACAAGTGCTTTTGAAATGATTTGCATATGTCTGCAAATGTCGATATAAGCAATTGTTTTCAATAAAAACAGGCGGATAATATTTTTTATCAACAAAAAACAAAAAACGGGGAGTTGAGTCCTCGTTTTTAAATTTATTGCTTTCTATTGATTTTTTCAGTGTTTAATGTTATAATGCCAATATAGTACATTATGGCACAAAATGAGTATTTGTATAGCAAAATACAGCAAAAAATATATAAAACACCCGTTTTTAGCAAAAAAGTGCTAAAACAGGCGTTTTTTGAGGTGTGGCAGGGGAGACGCGATATTGACTAAATAAGCAAGACGCTCATAAAAAGCGGGATTGATAAAATCACTTGTAAAAA
>CAKQKE010000015.1 GCA_934247935.1 uncultured Clostridia bacterium | reverse complement strand
ACAAGTATAAATATACCACAAGGCATAACAAGTATTAGCGAAAATGTTTTCAGCGGGTGTACTTCGTTGACAAGCATGGTCTTACCCGAAGGTTTAACAAGTATCGGCAATAGTGTTTTTAGAAAATGTACTTCATTGACAAGTATAACAATACCAAACAGCGTAACAACTATAGGAAACTTAGCATTCGGTGAATGTAATTTGCTTACAAGCATTACTATTTCAGAAAGCGTGACCGATATCGCTAACGATGCTTTTAACGGGTGTGGTTCTCTTAAAGAAGTTGTTTTTGAATCGCCGGAAAATTGGGTCGCAAAAAGCGGAAATACGGTTGTAAAATCTTTTACGGCAGAAGAATTAAGCATTGCGACGACAGCCGCTTCGCTTTTGAAAAGTTATAGTAGTTATTCATGGAAAAAAGAAAATTAAAAAAGGAGAAACATTATGAAAATAATTGCGCTGCAAGGGAAAGAAAATTGCGGCAAAACGGCGGCGATATACACCGCGGGCGATTTGGGCAGTATTATTGAAAACGCTTTAAAAGATATCGGTAAGTGCGATTTATTTGTTTGCGCCGTACATACCTATGGCGACACCGTCAAATGCTTATATGAACACGCTAACAAGCAAGACGTTTATTTATACGGGCGTTTTTTCTATACAAACAGCGGCGAAAATTTGCTTGACGTGCAAAAAGAACAAAATGCCGTCAACGAATATCAAGCAAAATATTTGTTTGATAAAATTGTCGCTATTATTTAAGCCGCATTTATTTAGAATACATTATCTGGCAGCATATGGGTATTTCAAGAAAATTTTACAAAAAAATTGCCAGGAAATTTCCCCGACACCCACATATAAAAAGGAAGTCCGATATAACTCGAACTTCCTTTTTCGTTTTAATTATAAATCACTCAGCCGTCAAAATTCCAAACAGGCTGTTACGATTGATAGACGGTTCTGTGCAATCTCAAAAGGTAATTCCACTTTAATTCGTCGAAACCGCAACTCGAAACAAGTTCCGATATGTTACCCGTTCCGAGGTTTTCGATATTCGTGGTGTTTATGATCTTACCGTTATTGTCTGCGACAAAATCGTTGAAAAGGATACATTTCCTGAGCGATTCGATTTTTTTAGATTCGGCAGGATGAGCGGCGTTAAACTCCGAAAGCGTATATTCTTCATATTCGTCCGAGCCTTCCTTTTGGGCGTTTTCGTCAAGATATATCACGCATTTTGCGGTATACGTCGGACCTTGATCATCTTTACCCACGGCGTAAACTATATAATGCGGCGTTTCAGAATACGGGATATAAGAAAGATACAGTCCTTTTTCCTTAAATAGCGTAATATTGCTAACGTTGTAGTCAAGGTATCCGCAAAGCGTGGACGAATTTTCGATAGTTCCGTCGTTTTTGCCTGCAAAGCCGCCGAGTAAAACGGATTTTTCGAGATATACGTTGTCGCCTTGCGAAAGATTTATCGTTATCGCTCTTTCGGAGAAACAATTTTCGATTTTGCCCGAATTGTAGCCCGCAAACGAACCTATATTGCAATTAAGACTTCTTGCAAGCGTCACATAAACCGAACCGCCCCTGCCGCTTTGATTGACGTTTTTCATCGTGCCGTTGTTGGTACCGACCGTTGAACCGACGTTAAATTCTTTATCGCTGTCGATATTTATCTCACCGCTCGCCGACGTCATAAATCCGTCTATAAGTCCGTTGTTTACGCCGATTGCGCCCGAAACGGAAAGTTTTTGATTTGCTTTCACGGCAACGGTAAATCTTACGAAACTCACGCAATCGATGATTCGTCCGCTTGTCGCAATTTCGCTTGCAAATGCACCGAGAGAAGTCGCATCGGTCGTACCGCTTATCGAAAAATAACCTACGACAGACAGATTGTAAACCGTTCCGCTTATCTTAGAAAATAACCCGAAGTTTTGTTTTGTTCCGCTTTTTGCAGAAATGGAAATTTTATACCCGTTTCCGTTGAAAGTTCCCGCAAAACCTCTCGGGTTGTTTGCGCCTATCGTCGTCCAGTTTACAAGATTGCCGTCGTCCCAAATATTTTCACCGACCTTAATATCGTTTTGAAGAACGTAATTCTGTTCGGGAGAGAGGTTGATATTTTGCAACTCTTCAAACGTCGAGACGGGCTTTGCGTATCTTGCATAAAGTTTTTCGGCTTTTTCTATAACGGTTACGGGATAGCCGCTTTCGTTTTCGTAGTGGCTGAAAACAAGCCCCGACGCATTCGGCGCAGGTTTTTCGAGTTCTTTCGTAACTCTGCCGAACGGAACGTTATCAACTTCTTTTTCGGTTGTTCCGTCTGCAAATTTCCCTTCACTTGCGTTCAAAACCACTTTATAAATTTCGGCGTCGGGTTCGTAAACCGCATAATAAGTCGTTTTTACCGAGTAAACCGTCTCTTTAAGTTTGCCTTGCGTAATTATCTCATCGCTGTCGTCCGTTCTCCACCCTATAAATTTCATACCTTTGCAGGACGGAGTTTTATCGAACGCGATGTTTTCGCCTGCCGTGCCATAGTCTTTAATTTCAACGCTGCCGTCGTCAAATATCTTTAACCCCACGAGGTCGCCGTCACCTTCCGAACTGCCGAAAGATTCATCGGCGCGGAAAGTAAGTTCGACTTTTACCGTCGTATCGTGGACGTAAACGCCGTAGAAAACAATGTCTTCGGTAAATGTTATCGTATCGCCCGCTTTAACGGAAATAACCGAATTTCCGTCCGACGTCTTTGCTTCCCAACGGTCAAAGCGATAGTAGTTTTCACTGTAATAATCAACGTTGGGCGCAGTCATTGTCGAGCCGTAAGCCTCATAGTAATTCGCAACGTGCCTGAACCCGCTCATATAACCGTTGCAAATCACCCCGTCTATTATCGTGCCGTTCGGCTCGAAACATTTTCCGTCAGAGACGAATGCAATATTGACGATTTTCGGTGTAGCAGGCTTAAAAACGATTTCTACCGTCGCGTTATTGTCGAAAGGTATATACGCCATATACCCGTCGTTATAGAACGCGGATATCAGTTCTTCGCCGTCTACCGTCCATTTAAGATAATAAGGGACGAAAGTTTTGGACTTGCTGTCTACCGCAAATTCGCTCGCCGTCAGATAGTAACCCCTGCCGTACAAATCGCTTACTTTAAGTTCGGTTTTCGATTTATCTCCGCCGAAGTAAACGTTGCCGGTGCCGTCGGACTCTTCCGTTTGAACGTGCCCTTTGAAAGTGAGTGTAATCGTGGCGGGAGAAAGCGAATAGTAGGCGTAATAAGTTGCGTCTTTGTTGCCGATTTTCAAATCCTCTTTGTCCACCTTATGGTCGAGAGAATACGGAATCGTCGTCCAGCAAATAAATGCAAACTCGCCTTTTTCGTCCGAATAATCCTCTGCGATGACAGAGGATATATCCTCGCCGTAAACGCCAACCTTTTTAAGCGTTTTTTCTCCACCCGAAAACGCTCCGCCCAAAGCCTCGAAAGTAACCGTATGCCGTTTGTATGTTTCGTTAAATCGCGCTTTGAAAACGACGTAGGTTTTTACGTTGCCGTTCCCGTCTTTTTCAGAACCGACGACGTAGGAGTTTTTATCAACCCCCCAATCCATGAACTCGTATTCGTAAATGCCGTTTACGTCGCCGCGAGCGGGAGGATCGATTTTTGCGGATTGTATTACCTCTGCAAGCGTTTTACCAAAGAAATCACCCTCGACTATTTTGTAGTAATATTCGTAGCCGTAGTCACCGACGCTGACAAACGCAATCGTCGGTAATACCGTTTTTTCAGAGAATATCGGCGTATAAACTTCGTTTTTGACAAACGCTATGCGTATCCCGTAATGATATTCTTCGCCGCCTGCGTTCTTCCAACCGTAAAACGCGTAATATTTTTTGCCGGCGACGTCAAAATAATCGTTGAGTTTCGGAAGCGAATAAAATGCCGTGTCGTCGGTCGAGCCGAAAGTCCAGGTCTTGCCTTTTGCCGTATACACTTTGTTGCCGTCGGAGTTTGTGTCGAAATTTAATCCGTCCGCAAAACTTTGAAGCGGATTGCTTACGATAAATTCCGCAGTAAGTTCGTTAAACGTATAATTTACCGCCAAATTTACTGTGATATCATTTTCGGGCATTTGAGCGGGGATATTCGTTTCGTCCCAGACGACCGAATAGGATTTTATCGTTTCGTTTAGCGTCATAAGCGGATAGCCTGCAAGTCTGCTTACAACAGTTTTATCGGAAAAATTGAGTTTCAGCAAAGCAACATTTATCGGCTCGCCTTGTTTTACTCCGTAATCGCCGATTTTCTGTCCGTTAGCGACGATGTTGACGTAAAATACCGGCAATTCGTCAAATCCCTTGCGCTCGTATAACACGTAATATATCCTGTTTTTCGTAACGTCTGGCATAGCGGCAACGTCGTAATAGCGGCTGTTTGCCTCGTCTGCGGGATTGATATCGCGATACCCCGTGATGACGTAAGTATTTCCGTTTTGCTCAAATTCGTCGCCTATTGCAAGCCCTGCGGGAGGCGTCGGACGAATATTTTTGCCGTTATAATCGAAAGGCTTGTATTCAACCTTGACGCGCCCGAAAGTTTCCGTTTCCAGAACGTAAGTTTCGGTAAACACGTTTGAGTCCGTATACGTTGCGACAAACGTTGCGCCGTTTCTTATTATGTCGAAATCGTTACGATATAAATCGGAATCGGTATCCACCCGAATTATCGGATATAGCCCCGCTTCGATATCGAAACCTACAAACGAATCACTGTCAGGATCTACGTTAAAGTAGTCGATAGTGAATCGCAACCCGCTCGTACTCACGAATGCGTCATACTTTTTGCCGTAAACGTCCGGCGCGGTTATTTTGTCCGTAAGTACGATAAACGAGCGAAGCGACGGAACGTAAAGCATATCCGCCGAGAGCAGATGTTCGGTTCTCGCAATTTCGGACGAGGTAAGATATACAGGCGAACTGAATTCGGCTTTGAAAACGCGCTGTTTCCATTTCAAACGATAATAACAGGTGTTTACGATGAGATATCCTTTATAAATCTGCGTCGCGTTCTCGTAGGTGACAACGGGATAAGTTCCGTCGAAACTCTCGTCGATTTGGTCGCCCAGGAACGGGAAGTATTTTTCCCAGAGGTCGTTAAGGTCGAGATAATACCCCTGACGGACGGGCAGTTCGTCTTCGGAGAAATCGGGCGGAACGACCTGTTCGCCCTCGAGATACGAAAGCCGCGCCAGAACTTCGGAATGAGTCGAGCCGCCGCCTGCGTAATATTCGTTGCGGAATTCGTTGTTCATAACGGCGTAATCTCTGCCGTCGGGATTTCTGTATTCCACATAGAAAATCCGTTCGATTCCGCTCGCGTAAACGCCGTGCCGCGGCAGAAGTTTCACTTTGATTACGTATTTCAGCGATTTGAACGGGAAGTTTCTGCTTATGATCGGGCTTCCGTTGTTGATGGTTACGTATTTGTCATAATCCCTCGTCTGATAATCGGGCTCGTCGACAAACTCGAATTCGTACCACAACTGCGCCCCGTATCTGTTTCTGAGCGCATTATCTACAACCTCTTCGCCGGTGACGATATCGAGATATTTCATCTGCACGCCGTTCATTCTCACTCCGCCGTAACGCGTAGTGGTAACGTAGGGGTTTTCGGGCAAGTTCGACTGTTCGGCAAAACCAAGCGGAATGAGTCTGTCTCCTACGCCGTATAACGGGATTTTTTTATCGAAAATGTCAGTATTCAAGTCGTAAACGAGGAATTTTGCCCCGATTTTCGCATTGACAAATAAGCCGACTTCCAGATACATTCCGCCGTACAAATGCGTTTCGGAAATTTTGTTTACGGCGTCGTAAGAATAACGGAAGTTGACGAGTCCGCTGAGTTCGATATAAGGTCCGAAACGGAAGGAAACGTATACCGCCGCAACGTTATTGAGTTTTAAAACGGACAAAGACAACTTCGCTTCGAGTCCGCAACGGAAACCAACCTGACCTTTGAGTGCAATCGAAAGTTCTATCTCGTTTGCCGTCGTGTCCCTTAAAAACTTAAACTCTTTGTACATCACCGGTTTGCCGTTGTTGCCGTCCGCGCTTTCCCCGTTCGTAAGTGTCGTCGTTTCAACGTAATGATGAGCAAATTCGACGTACAAACCGGCGCGCGCGCCCAAAGAACCTACTACGTTAAATTCCAGCATAAGCGAAACAACGGGTACAGGCAACGGAATTTGCCCAAGCGGTATGCTGAAAATATCGACGTATTCGAGTTCGTCGTCATCCCACAGAGGACTTCCCGTGATCGCTTCGGCAAACTTGTTTTGTCCGTCCTTGGCGATGTCCATAACGTATTCTACTTCGTCGGTAATGTCAACGATTCCGTGAATGTCGTCCTTAGCGTCCGCAAATTCCGCAGTAGCGGCAAGCGAAATCGAAAAATCGTTTGCGAGATCGACCTTAATATCGGTATAGAACCATAAAAGCGGATTCAGCGTTACAAGTCCGGATTTGCAAATCGTGTACCTGTAATCTACCTGCGTTCTGTTTTTTATCGTAACTGAAACGCCCACTTTGAAATTTTTAACCTGTATTTCGCCGCCGAGTTCTATCTCGAAAGCAAGAACCGTTCCTTTTATATCGATTCTGACTTTGGGCTTCTGAAATTCAAAACCTGCGATTGCCGCGACAACCGCCGCTTTTTCCCTTTCGGAAAGAGCCTTTGTATAGTCGATTATCGTAGGCGACTGCGCGACGGCGTTTCGGACTGCGTTTTTAAGCATCACGACACCTTCATTCTTTTCCACGTTTTCCGCAATCGTTTCAGCAGAAAGATTTATCACTCCTTCAAGTTGTGCCTGTTTTTCTCCGTATATATCTATATCGTAATAAACGTCGTCTACGTTAGGAGTAACAACGTCCAATACATAAAATTCGTCTTCTTTAATATCCGAACCGACAACATATTGCATTCTCTCCTTTTTGACGGATATTACCTTGCAAATATAATCGGTGTCTTGCGCCGTAGATTTTTCGCCGACGGTTACTATCGAGCCGACGTTAATTTCTTTATCCGTTCTCGCAACGATTCTGTTTACGTCCTTTTCAAGCCCCGCGTCCATATAAACGTAAACGTTTTCTTCCCATTTGGCAAGTTCGGATGAAGTGAGATGAATTGACGGCTTTTTCTCAAGCACGTCTTTTTCTTCTTTATTCGTGGTTATGGTCACTTCGTCTGCATTTTCCGTGTCGTTTCCGTCAATGGCGATAATTTTCAGCAAAGAAGATAAAGTTTTTGCAGAATACGTCATACCCTCCGATAGATTTTTGTTGGGTTCGACGATGTAAACCCCGTTTTCCGACGGGCCACAAATGAGGGATATTTTTTCTCCGCTCGACGAAATGAAAGATATGTAATCTGATATATTGTCGTTATGCAAAACAATACCGTCGGTCTTTACTTCGACAACAGGGGATAAAGAAACGTTTTTTACGCTTGTAAGTTTTCTTATCGTTTCGGATTTTTCCGAAAACCTTGCATATACCGTCAGTGCGTATTCTATATTGTCTTTTTTCCCGACGGTTTGACTGTGTTCTGCGTCATAATACCAACCGCCGAAAGAAAATCCGTTTTTATACGATACGGGAAGACTTCCTATTTCTTCGCCTTCAAAATATGTTCTCGGCTCGATTTCCGTACCGCCGTTGGTAACAAAAGTTAAAACTGCACCGTAACGGGCATAAAGCGTTTCGTCCTTTTTTGCGGTTATTTTTTTTGGACAAACGCTTGTAAAACTATCGTCGTAATACCAGTCCGTAAAGACTCTTCCGTCTTTTTCTGCCATCGGGAGAGTGAGTTTCTTTCCTTTTTTAAGCGTTATCGGGGCAATTTCTTTCCCACCGTTTGTGACAAACGTAATGGTAACTTTGTTATTGTTGTTGCCGCCGCAAGAACACGCAGACATAAAACAGACGGTACTTGTAGTAAGCATAACAAGTAAAACGACTATTATCGCTTTTACGATTTTATTCCTCATATAAATCTCCTGTCTTTTACTCTATTTAATTCTATTCTCCATTTAGTTTTTTAATTTATGTTAATTGCCATTGAAATTGTTTTCGTAAACAATAAAAAAAGCGCAAGGAAAAAGTTCTTTCTCTGCGCTTGTAATCTAAACGTAATTCATAGGCGGTTACCTCCCGTCGCGAGTTTTAGTTTTTTACTGTGTTGGTTTTTATTCTTGTACTGCCTCTTTCTAAAATAATTTTTGATGTTTCGGTATTGCTACTAAAGACTATTATGCATATTATAGCACAAAATTTTTTATTTTTCAAGTTTTAATACGCTATGATATGTAGAATATCTGAAAATTGACTCTTTATTATATTTTGAAATCTAATACCATCAATTTTCCGGGTGATTCTATCACTCATGTTTTATTTGATTCTAACTTGTCCGTTTCAGCACATCCGCTTTTTTTATGTTCTCCCTGTGGAACGCAAACCATTTATTAAATTTTATTTTTAAATTTAAAACCATATGTGCGAAAAACTCTATCTTTTACACAAAAATCTTTTTGCTATACTCCATTTTTTAACGCTTAAAACCTTTTATGAAAAAACCAAAATTCTGCCGAGCAAAAACATACTATTTCAATAAATAATATTTTTCTATCGCAAAAACACTCAATTCGGCATACAAATTCGGCTTTTAAAGGTTTTAAATTCAGTGTATTATTTCGTTTGTGACGGTCAATTCAAGCGTTTGTCCGTCGGAAATAAGCGTAAGCATGCTGTTTTTAAGTTGATTAAATCCCGTCGTACTCGAGCCCGAGCCTACCGTATCGAGAAGTTTATAACATGTGGTCGAACCATCGTCGTTTACAACCCAAAACGCAACGTAATATCTGCGATTGGGCACATACTCTATTTCAACTTTAACATTGCCGTCTGCATCGGCACTTACGTCTATAAAATTTTGATACTCTTGATTGTCGCTGCCCGTGACATAATCGTGGTCGGTGACGTATACGTTGAATTTACCTTGTTGCATTTTACCCGAAAGCGCGGAAACGTCGAAAATCAACGTCTCGTGCCATTTGGTGGTTACGATTTCATCCGCCACGGAAATTTCCACTGCTAAATTTGCTTTTTGCGATGAAACGTTTCCGTTCTGAAGGTCTATAAGAAGAAAAGTTTTCCCGCTTGTGATTTTATCGGTATCGACGCTTATTGTAAGCGCAGTGATTACGTTGCTGTAACTTCCCGTTTGCGTCCTTGCGGAAATTGCCCCGGTTTCGGTAAGGTCGGTATAAGAATTTTTAACGCTCGACCCCGGTATTGCCGCTTGGTTTGTAGATTTAATTTCCCAGTTGAGAATTGTCATATAACTTCCGTTTAACGACACTGTTAAATCGACAAAACCGTTATTTTTTGCGAGAGTCGTGGGATTATTTAAGAGAAAAGTCGCAAAACCGTTTGAATCGGAAAGTTTTTGTTGATACGATTTAAGTTCTACAGCAACAACCACGTCGTCGTTTCCCATAAGGAAATCATAAGTGTTTTCCGAACGTTTAGTTGCGCTGTTTCCGTTGTAAGTCACCCTATCGACGTATTTGTCGGTAACTTTAAGGTCGAGAGTAACGGTGACGGTTTCGGCAAATTCCGCTTTTTCTTTGTCTACGGAAACCGCGCATTCTTGGGTAGATTGAACGGTAATTTTATGCTTGGGCAAACCCGGCTGAGAATTGTTTTTGTCCGAGCACGCCGTAAAAGCGACAAGCCCGCAAGCCATAATCAAAGTAAGAAACGTTGCGATTAACTTTCTCATAATATACTCCTTCTATTTTAAATTGCGAGGTTTTGTCAGAAAGCACGCGAAAAACAGCAAGTGCATTTTCAAGCAAAACCGATTTTTTTCAAACGTAGAAATGCATTTTTTATTATCGAGCATATTGTAACATAACTTAAACCGTCAGTCAATTATTTATGTAACGAGAAAATACGTCTTTTGTAAATTTTTATTTTATAATAAATTAAACCGTCGTCGAAACGTTGCCGTTTTTCGCACTTTTTACGTTGTTTTGAAATGTGTTTCTCCGTTCTCGTCCTGCTTTTCAAGTATAAACAAAAAAACGGGCAAAAACTGCCCGCCGTTTTGTTGGTGCCGTGTGGCATAATTTGTACGAACCTGTGTTAGAAGAAACAGCGGTTTTATCCGCCGTTTCTATCTTTTTTTCTGTTTTTACAACGTGTTCTTTCGTTAGTTTTAGGTGTTCGGGGCTATCTGTAAAGTTGTAGGTTATTACTATCTCATCGTCATAGAGTATCACTTCCCGTATAAACGCATTTACTATTAGTTTTCGCACTTTTATATCGTCAGTGTTATCAAACACGAATTTACTTAAAAACATCTCTATATCGTCCGCAGTTAAGTATGTGTAACTGCGGGCTTTTTCTTTAATGATTTCCACGTCGTATTGCGATATTAGATTTTCAAGTTCGGTCAGACGTCTTTTCGTCGTTTCGGTGATTATGCCTTGCTCGATTGCCTTAACGATATTATTCTGCGCTTTTACCGCCTCAGAGCGTTTCTTTTCAATTAGTTTCAAAGCCGTGTTGTCTGCGGTTTCTTTTTTATGTACGTTGTATATGCTTTGCGCAATCTTCTTGATATTGTTCACGCTCGATAGCATTTGAGTCGTTGCGTTTATCACCGTATCTTCAATAAACTGTTTTTGCACTCTACCCATATTACACTTTGCACGCTTGCGACGTTTTGAAAGGCAAATATAGTAGTAATGAATTGCACCCGTATGAGAAGTTCCGCTTTCACCGCCCATTCTATGCTTACAATCTCCGCATATAAGTTTGCCAGAAAGGATATAGTCGAAAATCTCTTTTTTACGGCTCGGAGCAATTTTGTTTTCTTCGTTGATTGCGTTTACCTTGTTCCAAAGTTCGTCCGATATGATTCTCGGAAAGATATTGTCGTATAATTCTCCTTGGTGTTCGACAACGCCTGTATATCTTTTGTTGTGCAGAATGAAATACAAGTATTTGTGGTCTACGAGTTTTCCGTTTTTTCTGCGACAACCGCATTCCTTGAATTTATCCGCAATGGCAACTGCCTTGTAACCCTGTGAATACATCAGAAACGCGTCTTCGACGATTTTGCTTTCGTATTCGTTTACAACGTATTTTTTGTCAACGACGTCATAGCCGAAAATATCTTGTCCGCCCGTGGCTTTGCCTTTGCGCCAACTCTCTTTCAGTCCGCGATTGACTTTTTGCGTAAGTTCTTCCGAAAAGTATTGATT
>CAKQKE010000014.1 GCA_934247935.1 uncultured Clostridia bacterium | reverse complement strand
CAAGTGTGATGGTCTATAAGTCTTTTCTTATAGACCATCATTTTTGCATTTTTAGGGGCATTTTCGCCCCTTTTTGAGCAATTTCATAGCAAATCATTAGACCGAGTAACGGAGAACCCGTTGCCCGGTCTTTTTTTATGTCCAAAAAAAGCGTGATTTCACACTTGAAGTCTGTCGGACGATAAGCACCGTCCAGCAGGACTTGAATATCAAAACTGAATTAAAAAATCTTATTTATAGCATCTTTGGAGCGTATCTCATAGCAAAATACTGGGCGAAAGTTTATTATATATGTAGGCTCGGATAGGAGGCCTATTCGCTCGTGCTGATAAGGCAAATAATGGGCGAAAGGGAGGTGAGAAAATGATACAACGAAGAGACAAAAAGAGGACAGCCTCTGCCAAGCGGATACAAGCGGCATTCTTGGAAGAGAACCATATAGACATCGAAGAGATACCGCCAAAGGAAGAGTATGTCAGGGATACAGTAAACAAGCAATTGCGTGTCTGTGCCTATTGCCGAGTAAGCACCGATGAAGAGTCGCAGCAATCAAGCTACGAACTACAAGTCCAACATTACACGGAGTACATCAATAAGCACGACAACTGGACGCTTGTCGGCGTGTATGCCGATGAGGGTATTTCGGGAACATCGGTCAATCATCGCGTGCAGTTTTTGCAGATGATCCAAGATGCGGAAGACGGCAAGATAGATATGATTGTTACAAAATCAATCAGCCGTTTTGCAAGGAATACCCTTGACTGTATTTCCTACGTGCGAAGACTCATATTACACTATCGGACAAAGAGTAAAAGAGGCACGGAAAAAGAATCATTTATCGCAGGCGGATTTGGCTGAAGCGGTAGATAAATCGACGAGTTACATAAGTTATATGGAAACGGGGTTGAAGTGCATGAGCCTTGAAACGCTCGTCGATGTAGCAAATGCGCTGGACGTTTCGGCTGACTATATTTTGGCGGACTGTATAAACACGCATGAAAATGTGTGCGAAAACGAATTTGCCGAGCAAATTAAAGAGTGTACCTTGTATGAGAGCAGGATTATCATCGATATGGTAAAGGCTTTGCGGGGGATACTGCGGGAAAATGCTTTTACGAAGCGGAACAATAAATAAAGTATATGAAAAGGGATTGAATTACAATAAACCGGTAGTTTAAAAGTTGACCTGTGGTTGGTTTCGAGTTGAAATATTTTTCTAAAAGTTGAAACGTTTTTAAGAGGGACGAAAATAGGTCTTTTTTTATGCTATAATTTTGGCGAGACTAATAGTAAATATGGGAGATTCTATGGCAGAAGAAGTAGAGGTGGTGTTTGAAATAGAGCAGGCACTTTACGACGGAGTGCAAAAGATTTGTAAAGAAAACGGCACGACGATTGAAGAGATAACGCGAGATTTCTTGTATTTCTGTGCCGATCCCAAAAACACGCCGTTTTTGCAGTGTTGGTTTAAGAATAATGAGAAATAAACAGTTTTACAGGATTCGGCTTACAGATTATGCTCGTCCCAGCTTTTCATCCGGATGGAAAGACTATTACGGAACGCAGGAAGAAATCGAAGAGCTGATAATCGCTATTCGAAACAATAAATCGATGGGCAATGACGTTGACGGGCTTTATGCTGCGCTTACGGAGTTTAAGTCGGGGAATAAAAATTGCGAGCATCCGGTTGAGTATGAAAGCAGTCGATTTTTAACGCCGGTGAGACTGATAGGCAAAAGTGAGCATTATGAGAAAAGCTACAAATGGAAACACGTTAATATCTGGCATTATCCGTATTATATGAGGGCAAAAGTCGCTATGTTTCGGCAGATAATAATTAAAGACGGAAAGGATTATATCCGAGCGATAAAACCAGAGTTTGAGTTTTTAGAATATGCGCTTGACGAAGCTTTCCGATATTCGGATAAAGTGGGAGTTATGTTTTGGGGCTTCCCCGAAATGATTCGATATAATGATGATACAAAGACTACTTCGTCGCGGCTATACGTTTTTGAAAAACGTTATACGGACAAGTTGTCGGCATGTGCCGATTTGAATATGAAAGATAAAATTGAACTACAATCGTTTTGCGACAAAATTTTCGGAGACGGATAATGGAAAGACAAAAAATATTTTTTACGAGCGATTTGCATTTCGGGCATGAGAACGTTTTAAGGTTTGACAACAGACCGTTTGAAACTGTGGAAGAAATGGACGATGAGCTTATAAAACGTTGGAATGACAAGGTAGGCAAAGGAGATCTTGTCTACGTTTTAGGTGATTTGATATGGAAAACCGCAACAAACGAAGCGGTTCAGATTATAAAACGCTTGAACGGACAGATTGTTTTAATAAAGGGCAACCATGATCGGTTTTTACATAATGCGGCGGCAAAGAAAGCACTTGCCGGAATAAAAGATTACGATGATATATGCGTAACCTTGGAAGACGAAACGACGCGCAGGTGTATTTTAAGCCATTATTTTATTCCTTTTTATAACGGGCATAGGTATCAGGCAATTCATCTGCACGGGCATTCGCATCTTACGGAAGAAGCAGCGGAAGAGGTTAGAATTACAACCGAACTGAATGAAAAAGGTTACGATTTAAAGATTTACAACGTCGGGTGCATGTATTGGAATTACACTCCCGTTACTTTGGATGAAATTTTGGAGAGAAAAGCGTATGGACAAGCAAATAAGAAGGTCAGCTTCTGAAGTCGATTTATATAAGTACATCTATCATGCAAACAAATTAGATCATAACGATATATCATTGACAGAGGCAGGGCTACAGTCAATGAATAACTTGCTTGGCGAAATAGAGAAAATCAAGCCGACTTATCCCGATAAGCGTTGGGAGTTTTGGTTTTCCGTACCGAGAGGGACGCTAAAACAATACATAAAATTCAATAAGTATTACGCTCCCGAAGATTGTTCCGAAGAAAAGTTCCAAAAAGATATGGAAGAAGAATTCCCGTGGAAACGCGTATGGTTCAAAATTGGCGTCATCAATGAAAGCGGTTACGTCATGGTTTTTCTTGACGATACTGTGCTTGTGCGCAGAAGCCCTGATATGAAAGGGGATTTCTTTCCGGACTCTCAGTTGGATAGAATCCTTGAATTTTTAAACCAAGTAGTTGCAGACACAGTCGGAATGTTGCAACAAGGCGTATATAACAATTATGTAAAAAAGGGATTGCCTTACGAAAACAAAAAAGGGTTTATCAACCGCGCGCTCTATTGGAAACTTGTCCCGAAAAGCAAGAGGCACGATCGGGACGGGTTAAAGGGAAAAGAAATAGACAAACTCATTAAACATATCAAAAACGGGAATGACCTGTTTGTAACAAAGGCGTCGGGGCGATATGAGCGGATGTCCTCCGGAAAGTATTACGAAGTTTGCTCTTACTGCTATACCGCTGCGGGATATGAGGAATTAGAAGGAAAGACGCCTAAAGAAAGGTTCAAACGTCATGGCGACGATCGTGACGGCGGAATGAGTTTACTTGACGAGAATTCGCAAGACGACTTCGATAAGTGGTTTAAGTTAAGTACACAGGAAAAATGGGAAATAGAAAACCCGTCGCACATGTGGGAAATCTCTTGCGGGCATACGCATACGATGATTCATTTATATTTGTTTTGGGACGGCGGATATTGGTTTTATCTTTCCGGCGGAACGCATTGTCTGACGACGGAAGTCGTGCGTATGTATAACGCGATGAAAGATAAAGGCGTTCCCGTTATTCTCGGACACGCCGGGCAAATAGTAGATAAACTGCTCGGAAACGATGATCTCGGCATTATTCCGAATAATGATATGGGGTGGCGTTATTGGTATGGCGGGTTCCCGAAAGAAGACGTAATCAATTTTGTTCAATTAAGCGACGGTAACGCGGAAACGGTTATCAATAATGCTACTTGGTTTGATATTGACGACATGAAATTGGCAGATAAATAACATAAAAAGCGGCTACAAATTCGTAGTCGCTTGTATGCTATTCGGGAAAATTGTGTTTTGTTATCATAATTCGACAACATAACCCCTAATAACCCCTTGACAAAATTAAAGAAAGGGGTTATAATGATGATGTAATTAAAAGACAAAGGGGATAAAAAATGCTTACATACGATGAAATGGTTGAAAAAACGCGTGAGTTTTATGATGAACTACAAATAGATATTTCTGATAAATATGTTGATTTGGCGGTAAGATCGTTGACGATGCCACAATACGCAAAGGAATTTAACGATAAATTTCATAAAGAGATAGGTGATCATAGGGCATTGGCAATAGTTGGCGATGCCATATGTGCAGCTTATATTATGCTGAAATTTTATGAAGATAGTTTAACAGCGGATGACTTGAATAAAAAAAGGATGTCTTACAAAATAAAGAGTTAAATATTGTAGGTGAGCAAGTATTAAAAGATGTTTTGTTCGCTCGAAATAATGATTTGAGTTCAAATAATGAAAACGAGAATAAAAAAGCATATGCAACGGCAATTGAAGCCGTCATCGGCTTTATATCTATAATTGACAAAAAATACGTGTTTGAGACTATCGAACGGATATGGGATAAGTATGTGTCAAATGTGTCAACTTTTGAAGATAAGATTCAACTGTTTAAATTTTATGGGCTTAATAATTCAGACGCTTGTGGCAGATTTATCGAGAACATTAAAAATGGAAGAATTCCATTTAGCAATCTTATAAAATTCAATGATCCATTTGAGAGTCTGTTCTTTTATGATGGATTATCTAACGATGAAGAAAAACAAGTAAAAGAATTAAAGGCGGGAGTGGATTCTCTTATTCCAAATGAGAGTAGACATATTATATTGGATGTGCAGAATTCTTTTATAACGAATAAATCAATCGTGTCTTGCTTTTGTAAAAAAGACATTTTTGATGAAGAAAAGACGTGTGATTTGATGTGGGCACACTACGCAAATAACCATAATGGTGTGCTTGTGGAATATGAGTTTGAGAATGTGGATTTTGCGAAAAATTTTAAAAGTGATGAAGGAGGATATAAAATTTACAACAATTGCAAACGAGATTATCATTTTTCTGCAAGTGATGTTTATAAACAAGAAGTTGAATATCGATTAAGGTTACCAAAAGTAATATTTAAAGATGGAAAAACATTTTCTGATGTACGTAAGTTTTTGTATATAAAACCAAAAGCATGGAAATACGAGAAAGAGGTTCGCATTATTGCGACATTGCCGGGAGACTATATTTTTGATTTAAATCAATATTATTCATTAGAATATAAAACTGAATGTATCAGAGCAATCTATTTTGGATTAAACATAAATGAAGAGAATAAAGAATCCATCTTGGAGGCCATAGCATCAATTAGGTTGAAATGTAATATATATGAAGCTTATATAGATGAAAACAACTTTTATGTACAATACAGAAAAATATATGGCGCATGAAAATGCAGATGTGAGGAGGTAATATGGTTGACGAAAGGATAAAAACCTTGCAAATTTCAGCTCTAAGCCGAATTAACTTTTGTTTCAATGAATTAAAAAGCAATCCACCCATGAAGTGGAAAAATAATGTGCTTGATGAAGATAGTATTGAAACGTCTATTCAAAATTATAAAGATCTCTCCCGAGGTGAACAGGTAGTGTTCAAAGAGACGCTATATAAATATTTGAATCGTGAATCTACTGTGGAAGCACGGACAATGCTCATAATCAATTATTTATCGGCTTTATTAATAGAAGGACGGAATAATCAAATTTCTACACATAAAAATTTTGAAAATAAAATATCGGAGATTAGAAAATTTGAAGCTGAGAACCAAGTTGCTTTATATAATCTAAAATCCGCACGGGACAAACTATATGCGCATATTGATTTGGACTGGCAAAAATATGCAAATTCAATAACATTTGATGAATTTGAAATTTGCATAAAGTTTCTAAATGACTTGTTTGATTATAGAGTGTTTGGATAATGTTTGAAGGAGATCGCAATGGATAATAAAGAACTTGAAAACGAATTATCGAAGATCAGGCAGGAAATATCCGAATTGCCGATAGGGTATATCTCGAAAAAGACGATTAACGGAAAAACGAAGCAGTATCTTCAATGGACGGAAAACGGCAAAAAGAAAAGTAAATATGTCGATGACGAACTTGCCGAAGAATTGCGTGCAAAAATAGAGCGTAGACGCGAACTTCAAAAACGCGAAAAAGAACTTACTTTTATGCTTCCCAAACCGCAGAAAACAGAGAAAAAGGAAGAAGAAAAGCACGTTTTCAAAACCGACGTAATGCTCGGAGAAAACTTGAAAAGTTACGTTCGGACAGTCGCAAATTACAAAAAGAGGAATCTTTATAAGAATATTTGCGATTATGTTTACGGAGATGTTCGCGACAGAGTTTTTATTCTTTACGGATTAAGGCGCACGGGCAAAACGACGCTTATACGTCAGGTTATAGCCGAAATGAACGACGAAGATTTTTCAAAAACGGCATTTATTCAGGTCGGCGCGGGAATCGGGTTAAGCGATATCAATCAGGACTTAAAAAACCTGATGAACGCCGGATACAAGTATGTGTTTATCGACGAAGTAACGCTTATCGAAGATTTTATCGAAGGCGCTGCGCTTTTTTCGGATATATTTGCCGCTTGCGGAATGAAAATCGTGTTATCGGGTACGGATTCGCTCGGATTCTTTTTTTCCGAAGACGAGCAGTTATATGACCGTTGTATTTTCCTTCATACCACGTTTATTCCGTACAGAGAGTTTGAAGAAGTTCTCGGCATTAAGGGGATCGACGAGTATATTTGCTACGGCGGAACGATGAGTCTCGGCGGCGTTCATTATAACGAAAAGTCCACGTTTGCAAGCAAGAAAAGCGTTGACGAATACGTCGACAGTGCAATCGCAAAGAACATTCAACACTCTTTGAAGTGTTATCAATACGGCGGGCATTTCCGCGCGCTTTATGATTTATACGAGAAAGGTGAACTAACAAGCGCGATAAACCGCGTTGTGGAAGACGTCAACCATCGTTTCACTTTAGACGTTCTGACGAAAGATTTTATGTCGCACGATTTGGGCGTTTCGGCAAAGAATTTGCGAAACGACAGGCAGAATCAGAACGATATTCTCGACAGAATCGACAAAGAAGAATTTACTAAGCGGCTTAAAAATCTGCTCGAAATCAGAAACAGAGAAGAGCAGACCGTAACGATTTCGGAAGAGCATAGAAGAGAAATAAAAGAGTATCTCGACGCTTTGGATTTAACCGTGGACATTGATATTCAAACGTTGCCTGTCGGACGTGAAAAGAACTTCAAAACCGTTTTTACTCAACCGGGAATGAGATATTCGCAGGCAAAAGAACTGGTGCAATCGTTGCTTGAAGACGGTGAGTTTCAGGAACTTTCGATAGCTGAAAGGAATGTTGTTATCGAGCGGATTTTAAGCGATATAAAGGGCAGAATGATGGAAGACATCGTGTTGCTTGAAACGAAGATTGCGAATCCGAAAAAGCAGGTTTTCCAGCTTCAGTTTGCCGTCGGCGAATTCGATATGGTTATTTCGGATAATACAAACGCGACTTGCGAAATTTACGAAGTAAAGCACAGCAAGGAACAAACGAAAGAGCAATACAGACATTTGATAGATGAAGAGAAACTGAAAAGCACGGAATTCAGATACGGAAAAATTACGAAAAAAGTTGTTATTTATCGCGGAGAAAATACGACTTTGGAAAACGGAATCGAATACAGGAACGTAGAAAAATATCTGAAATCGCTTGTCTGACCTGAAACTGAACAGTTCGGAAACGAAGAGAAAAAAACGAAAAAATAAAAAATAAAAAACTCGAAATCGCAGATAAACACAGCTATTTCGGGCAACGCAGACACGGATGATGTCGAATTTGTCTCGACGAAAAAGAGACGAATTCGGCATTTTTCTTACCTTTTTTAAGGGTGAATAGGGGTGAATTACCTATTTTACCCAAAAAATGACCGAGTTAGAGTGTCTCGATTTGACGAGACATTATACTAAAACCAACATATAAATCTATACATATTATATTAAAAGGTTAATAATTATGAAAGAGATAGAAAGAGTAAAGAAGTATACAAATTGGCAAAATGTTAAACAAGAGTCTTTATCAAAATATAAGAGAAATTCAAGCAAGAAATTGAAATCAATGATTTATGGAAAAACGAGTTGGGTACTAAAATAGAAAAATTATTGCCGAATAGTATTCAATATGAAATTTATAATTTCGACTACTTTGTCTTTTACAATATAACAAACAATGAATACAATGAGTATCCCGACGATGGGGAATGGGATTGTGTTTTTATTGCATATGACAATGAATTACAAAGATTAATAATATTAGATGAGTATAAAGTAGTGGTAAACTAAAACTTTTGATTGATATAATTAAACATCAATAAAGATATTTTAAACAAAATATAAAAATCATTGAAAAAATAAAATAGTTTATAACAACTAAATTTTCTGCGGCGTGCAAATTTTTGCACGCCGCAGTTTTTTATTTATATTTATTGTTCTGTTCGCCATTATATGGGCTTTTTGCAATGGCGGCAGGTGTGTCGTGCGTTGCTTTTGCAACCGCGGAAATGCAAGAGGCGTTGGGTTACGGTAATTGGCTTAAAGATATTATAAATAACGATACAGCATACAATGTCGCGTACGTGGTATCTAATATTGCCGCGGTTGCAGTCAACATTGTCGGCGTAAAGCAATGCTTTAAAGAGGGTACTTTAGTCGCTTGTCTCGACGAAGACGGCAACGAAACACAGTTGCCCATTGAAAAGATTGCTGTCGGTACACTTGTACTCGCATACGACGAAGCGACCGGCGAAAAGGCATATAAACCCGTTGTTCAATTGTTCAGAAACGAGACAAGACTGTGGTATCATATTTTTGTCAATGGAGAAGAAATTGTATGTACGGGCGGACATCCGCTCTATGTGGCAAATCTCGACAAATTTATACCCGCCAAAGAGTTGAAAATTTCAGATAAACTATTGCTTTCAAACGGGAAAACTGTTATAATTGACTCAATCGAGATTGAAACTCTCGAATCACACGAAACGACCTACAACTTTGAAGTTGCCGATTTCCATACGTATTATGTAACCGATAGTAATATTTTAGTACATAATAGGTGTCCGTTGGGTAAAAATATGGAAAAAGCAGGAACTAAATTCAGTGAAGATGAAGACGCCCATCACTTGTACCCTCAAAAATTCAGAGAAAAATTTGAAAATGCAAAAATTAATGTGGACGATGCTGCTAATGGAATTGTAATGCAAATGAATAAACATAGAGCCGGTGCTTATAAGTATAATAAATTGTGGAGTGAAGTAATTGATGAAGTAACTGAAAACAATGCTGTAGATTATATGAAAAAATTTATGGAAGAGGCATATGGTATTATAATAAAAACGGAATAAAACGATGATTTAAGATAAATAGTGAGAACTTTGATATTATGTGTAATTAAAATATAAACTAAAGTTCTCACTAATATATACTTAAAATAGAAGTAAAAATTATAAAGGAGAAAAATCGAAATGAAAATATGGAATTTGGAACAAACTCGTTTTTATTCGTTTATTCAAGAAGGAAATAGATTTGTAATTAAAGATAAAGATGATATTGTTTACCAATCTAATTTGTTAAAACTAAAAGAAGTTGAAGAGTATCCAAATCGTCCAATAATTTGTGGAGACTATTTGTTTGTTTTTGATTATGAAAAAGGTTTTGAATTGCACAACATAAAAAATGGCGATAAAATGTTTTTTGGCATTAGGGCAATAATTTCTCTTTATTTTGCAGATAATCTTGTATTTTTTCAACATATTAAAAAATTGACTATTTTTAATATGTCAACTTTAAATATTAAAAAAACTATTCCTATAGCGGAAGGCTCGTCTATTGATAACTGCGGCGACAATATTTTATTTTATAAAGTAAAGTACGGAAAGATTTATTTATATAGTAAGAAAGGGCATGATTTAATAGAATTGCCTAATTTTTACAAAAAATTTGGTATAATAACGCAAGTTCAAAAACATGAAAATTTTTTAGTTGTTTTTTATGCGGCAAACTACAACGAAACAGATGAAGACAAAAAAGCGGGAATTTATGTGTACGATATAGATAAAAAGGTGGGGAGGATATATTGCAATTTACTTGATTTTTCTGCTAATTGTAATAGATATTTAGATTTTATAAATTTTTCATTTGATCCACAAATGTGTAAAAGTGAAATCGATATTACAAATTTAACATATGTAGAATATTTAAAATTTATTGTAAACAATTTCGGTTTATATGCTATGATATATTATTTAAAAAATAAAAAATTTTCAGAATTAGAAAATAGAGAAGTTTATGTTTTATTAAACCCCATAATTAGCAATTTAAAAGAGATATTGCATAGTTTTCCTAGTTCAATAGAAGAATATGATTTTATATTGAAAACTTTATCGGAAAAAGAAATAGAAGTTAAAGATATTTTAAACAAAATATAAAAATCATTGAAAAAATAAAATAGTTTATACGGGCTAAATTTTTCTGCGGTGTGCAAAATTTTGCACACCGCAGTTTTTTTATTTATGTTTATTGTTCTGTTCGCCATTATATGGGCTTTTTGCAATGGCGGCAGGTGCGTCGTGCGTTGCTTTTGCGTCGGCAGAAATGCAAGAGGCGTTGGGTTACGGTAATTGGCTTAAAGATATTATAGGCAACGACACCGTTTACGGGGCTATGTTTATAGTGTCGAATATTGCCGCGGTTGCGGTCAATATTGTCGGCGTAAAACAATGCTTTAAAGAGGGTACTTTAGTTGCTTGTCTCGATGAAGACGGCAGCGAGATACAAAAACCGATCGAAAGTATTGCGGTGGGCACACTTGTGCTTGCATACGACGAAGCGACCGGCGAAAAAGAGTACAAACCCGTAGTGCAATTATTCAGAAATGAAACAAAAGAGTGGTATCACATTTTTGTCAATGGAGAAGAAATTGTATGTACGGGCGGACATCCGTTCTATGTGGCAAATCTCGACAAATTTATACCCGCCAAAGAGTTGAAAATTTCAGATAAACTATTGCTTTCAAACGGAAAAACTGTTATAATTGACTCAATTGAGATCGAGACTCTTGCAACGCCCGAAACGACCTACAACTTTGAGGTTGCCGATTTCCATACTTATTATGTGACCGATATCAATATATTGGTACATAATATGTGTAATAAGGAATTAAATGCTTACAAAAAGGAAATTCTTAGTAATAATGATGTTCATTTAAATTCGAAAGAAGATGCATTAGAGTTAATAAACAAGAAATTTTCTGGTTTTGCTCAAGAAATCGCAGGGAAAAGAAGTGCTCAAGGTTGGCATTTTGATTTTCATCGAATAAACGGGAGTTCACAACCTATTGAACATATTAACATTTATAGTAAAGCACTAAATTTTAGAGTGCATATAACTTGGGGGTAATTTTGTAATGGAAACAATAGTTTTAAGAAAAAAAATGTTTGAATTGGGTCACGTTGGATCTAATTTTATTGGAATACAAAAAAATGAAACTTATAGTAATATGAATAAATTTATTCGTGATTTTGGTTGGCAAAAAATAATGACATCTTTATACGGCGAAAAGTTTGATTCATATGATTTAAAAGATTCATCGTTATATAAATCATACGAAAAAATAAAAAATGATTCAGTTATCGAAAATGCTGATTTCATTAAAATATATAAACTAAATGAACAGTTTGGCGTTTTTTTGGGTAGAAGCATATATTTATTTCATTTAATACCCAAAGGGAATATATATTCTGATATTATTCCATGGTATTGTGCAGATGGACAAGTTTACATTGGGGATACTTGGTGGGAACAAGATGAAGAAATATTGGGTGATATACAATCTTTGTCAATAATAGATTTTTTTAAACAGTATAAGGGGTGGTGTTTTTCTGATAAAAAATTGTTTTAATTATATCGGATTAATTAAATGAAATAATTTTCACATTTCAACAACTAAATTTTTCTGCGGCGTGCAAAAATTTGCACGCCGCAGTTTTTTGTTAAAAGAAAACCACACGCTAAGCGTGTGGAAAAAATAGAGCGGAAGCGATGGACAGAAAAAACCTCCCATGATAGAATGAAAGTGGCTACCAACCGCAATCAAAAAAAACATAGGAGGTGTCCAAATGGACGAATTAAGTTTAACACATTGTAAGTATGAATGCAAGTATCATCTTGTATTCGCTCCAAAATTTCGTAGGCAAGTAATATACGGAAAACTAAAAGCAGAAATAGGAAAGATATTGAGGAGATTATGCGAATACAAGAAAATAGAAATACTTGAAGCAGAAGCATGTACAGATCATATACATATGCTGATAACGTTTCCGCCGAAATATAGTATATCGCAAGTAGTAGGGTATCTGAAAGGGAAAAGTAGTTTAATGATATTTGACAAGTTTGCGAATTTAAAATATAAGTATGGAAATCGACATTTTTGGTGTAAAGGATACTATATAAGTACGGTAGGGAAAAACGAAAAGAAGATAAAAGAATATATACAAAACCAATTGCAAGAAGATATGGCAGTGGAACAAATGACAATGAAAGAATACATTGATCCATTTAGTGAAACAACGAAAGAGAAATAAAAAGGCTGCTTAAGCAGCAGCCTGAAAAAAATTGCGGTTGGCAGTCAATTCACCGTGCGAATAGCACTGCCGGAAACATGCCCTTTTAGGGCTACCACAAACTACGCGTTGAACGCGTAGTTTTGATTATGTTTCATAAGTTCGAAATATAAACCCGTTCCGTTGGAAGAGTTTTTATTATGATACCGAAACGGGCTTATATTACGCAAACGGCAGATATTATGATACCGAAATCGGAGAATATATCGATGCAATCGAAGCGGACTACGTCGAGGGCAATGCATACAACGTTTTAGGACTTGATAGAAACGGAATAATGCTTTTGACGCTTATAATGCTTGCTCCGTACAGCGCAAGTATAGCGACTGCGTTAAAATTATATGCCGACCCGACGTTTGACACTGATGCGGGCAAAAAGGAACTAACAAAAGCGCAAAAGCGAAGACGATGGTGGCAGAAAAACTGGATTAAAGCGGCGATTGCGGCAATACAAATTGCGAAAAATGTTTAAAAATGCTTGACAAGAAGATTTGTGACGTGTATAATTAAAGGACTAAAAGGGAAAAAGCGGAACAAACCGCTTGTAAATTCTATTTTAGAAAAAAATGAATACTTGTCGGCAAAACCGTCGTGAGGCGGTGACGCAAAGCCAAGGAACTTTATTACGAACGACGTGTCGTCTTGCGGAGACCGCAAGAATGAGAGTTTGCGTTTGGTAAAAGAGTACGCCCGGTTGCAATATAGTATCGTTACGGATACTAAGTTGCAACCTTTTTTTATTTCCGAAAATTTTTAGTAATTGCACAAAAACAGCGCAGACGGGCAAAAAAATGAGCAAACAGGCTGCAAGCCGTTTGAAATAAAAAAATTTTTATGGGGAGTGTTATAAATGACACAACAGAAATCCAAAAGAAAGAACAACAGAAAAACAGCGGTTATCATAGCCTTATTGCTTGCATTAATCGCACTTTTGTGCTTTGGTGGATACACCTTTTCCAAGTACGTAACCAGCAGCAACAAAACAGGTACGGCGCAGGTTGCCAAATGGGGTTATACCATAGAAGTAGACGGCAGAAACCTTTTTGGCAAAAACTATAAGTTCGACGACGTAGCAAGCAAGGCAACTGCAGATACTGACGGTCTTACCGTAAAGGCGAGCGGCGATTATAACGTAATTGCTCCCGGAACGACCGGTTCCATGACCTTTAAGATTAAAGGACAGGCAGAAGTGAAAGCGTTGATTGCAATGGGAATAAATCCGGAAACGGATATCATACTTAAAGTGCAGAAAACCGGCGGGAAAGAGATTGTGTACAGCCCCGTTAAATGGACGCTCAAAAAGAACGGCGTCGTCGTAAACGGTGCGGAAAACACAACTCTTGAGGCGGTTGCCGCAACTTTCCACGACGATCCGGTTGTCGGCGTGAAAAAAGCAGGCGACGTATTAGCCGAAACAACTTACGAACTCGTCTGGGCGTGGGCGTTTGAAGGGACGGAAACCTTTACCGGTATAACCGTTAACGAACTTGACACGATTTTCGGTCGTTGCGCAAACGACGAGAGTTACGCCGCTTACGACGGCTGGACGATAAACAAAGTCTGCACGGAAATCAAGTTTAACCTTGCTATACAGGTAACGCAACTTGCTTTCTAATCGAGCGAGGTAAAAAACAAAATATTACAGAAGATAAATGGAGCGGAAAGACGGACTTTACGGATTCCGAAAGCAAATAAAAATATTTTTAAGCGATTAAGAAGAAATCTCGTCGGGCAAAACCGAAAAAACTAACCGCATTAACGGAGGAAGAAGATGTTAAGAAACGAAGGAATAAAAAGAAGATACGACGCAAAATTAGCGTTTGCACTCGTTATCGTTTTCGCGACTCTTCTTACTGCTGCGGTCGGCGTTTCTTTTGCGAAAAATCTTTTATCCTCAAGCGGTGGGGACAATGCACAGGTTTCGGTTTTGATTATTGATTTAAAAGGAAGTTCTTCCGACAATTTAACGATTGACTGCGGACAAGGAATCAAGACCGCTGAGTATGACTTTGCGGTTACGAATACAAAAGACGGAAAAACGGCGGAAATGTCCTTCAGATATGACGTGATAGTGACATTGCCCGAAGCATTACCAAAAGGCTTATCGATAACCGTAGACGGAAAGAGCGGTACGGTTTCGTCGGACGAAAAAACGGTTACGTTTACGGACGTCGGGCGTTTTGCGGCGGGAAATTCGCAAAAGCACGAGCATACTTTGGCTTTTTCCGTAGTTAACGAAGGCTTCTTATTGAGTGATTACGTTTTTACAAATACAAGCGTTTCGGTGCGTGCCGAGCAGGTTTGTTAACAGACGGAGAATGTGTATGAAAAACTTTACGAAAAAAATTCGACATAAAAGTATACTCGTGTTACTCTCTCTGCTTCCGGTGATTTTTCTGCTTTCCGTATCTTTAACCATGAGTAAATACGTGATGGAAAAGCAGGTGGGAAATCTTACTTTGAATGTAACCAGCGTAGATGTTCTTTTGCCCGGTTTGCAGTTCAGAAACGCTCTGGACGATTCCGTGACGAAGGTCGTGTTCGGACGAACGGAGGATTACGAGAGTGAAATCGCCGGAATCGAGCCGACAAACGTCGACGTAAAAAGAACGGGTAAAATAAAAATGTACGTTAAGGAGACGACGACGTATATTCTTTCAGACCGAAAAATTTACGCTAATCCGGATTCCTATCATATGTTCTATAAACGTGAGGAACTGACGTCCGTTGATTTTTCTAACTTCGATACCGGAATGGTCACGACTATGCGCGGTATGTTTCGCGAATGCAAAAAGTTGACGGAGATAAAAAATATTACTTCGTGGAATACCGGAAACGTCGAGACTATGGAGTTTTTGTTTAAAGACTGTCCTTCTTTGGTTTCGCTTGACCTTTCAGGTTGGAACACCGCAAAAGTAAAAATTCTCTACGGAACGTTCTACGGCTGCGACAGTCTTACATCGCTTGACGTTTCTTCGTGGAATACTGCCGCCGTAAAAAACATGGGCGACGTTTTCTGGGGTTGCAGCAGTCTTGCATCGCTTGACGTTTCTTCGTGGAATACCGCAGGCATTAACAATATGGAGTATATATTTTACAATTGTTCTTCTTTGACGTCGCTTGACCTTTCAGGTTGGAAAATCGATGGTCCCGCCAATATGGATTATACATTTTACAATTGTTCTTCTTTGACGTCGCTTGACCTTTCAGGTTGGAAAATTGCAAAAGTTACTACTATGGAGAGCATGTTCTACGGTTGCGGCAGCCTTACCTCGCTTAACCTTTCCGGTTGGAAACCCGCCAAAGTTAACAATATGAAAAGTGTGTTCTACGGTTGCAAAAAATTGACATCGCTTGACGTTTCTTCGTGGAATACCGAAAACGTTGAGACTATGGAGTTTTTGTTTAGAGATTGTTCTTCTTTGACGTCGCTCGACCTTTCCAAGTGGAATACCGCAAAAGTAAAAAATCTTCACGGAGTATTCTATAATTGCAGCAGTCTTACGTCGCTTGACGTTTCTTCGTGGAATACCGCAGCCGTTACGAATATCGCAGTCGCTTTCTTAAATTGTAAAAGTCTTAAATCGCTTGACGTTTCAAAATGGAACATAGATAAAGTCACGCAGATGCGCTATATATTCAGCGATTGTTCTTCTCTTAAATCGCTTGACGTTTCAAAATGGAACATCGCAGGCGTTACCAATATGGAGTATATATTTTACAATTGTTCTTCTTTGACGTCGCTTGACCTTTCAGGTTGGGACACCGCAGAAGTTACGACTATGGAGAGCATGTTCTACGGTTGCGGCAACCTTGCCTCGCTTAACCTTTCCGGTTGGAAACCCGCCAAAGTTAACAATATGAAAAGTGTGTTCTACGGTTGCAAAAAATTGACATCGCTTGACGTTTCTTCGTGGAATACCGAAAACGTTGAGACTATGGAGTTTTTGTTTAGAGATTGTTCTTCTTTGACGTCGCTCGACCTTTCCAAGTGGAATACCGCAAAAGTAAAAAATCTTCACGGAGTATTCTATAATTGCAGCAATCTTACGTCGCTTGACGTTTCTTCGTGGAATACCGCAGCCGTTACGAATATCGCAGTCGCTTTCTTAAATTGCAAAAAATTGACATCGCTTGACGTTTCAAAATGGAACATAGATAAAGTCACGCAGATGCGCTATATATTCCGCGATTGTTCTTCTCTGAAATCGCTTGATGTTTCAAAATGGAACATCGCAGGCATTAACAATATGGAGTATATATTTTACAATTGTTCTTCTTTGACGTCGCTTGACCTTTCAGGTTGGGACACCGCAGGCGTTACCAATATGAACAGCATGTTCTATAATTGCAGCGGGCTTGTTTCCGTATACGTAGGCAGCGGGTGGAATACGGATAACGTGACCTCTTCCGGTAATATGTTTTTGCAATGCAAAAATCTTTCGGGAGGAGAAGGTACTGCTTACGACGCCGCGCACACGGACAAGACTTACGCCCGTATCGACGGCGGGGCGGCAAATCCGGGTTATTTTACAGATATAGCGGATAAACCGTAAAAGAGGATTCTATTTAATTAAATAAAAACGATATTCGGCGGAAGTTTTGCGGACTTCCGCCGATTTTTCGTAAAAAGCGTTTAAAATTTGCAAAAGGTCGGAGCAGAGGATATATTTAAGAGTATAAATCGAAAGAGTTGTAATGAGAATGGATTAAAAGAAAAGGTGACAGACAGACTTATAAAGTACGTTAAGAACGGGAATTGCTTGTTTGTTCTGCTTTAATTGATATTCTCGGAATTTCTCGGAATTATCCGGCATTTGACCTGATTTTCAAAAAACAGGACTTGAAATGACGACTTCGTTTTAATTTTTTACCCGATTATTACAATTCAATACGGCTCTATGTCAAATTTCGGAGTATACCAGATATAAAACGGTATAAAAGCGGCGGCAACGTAAAAAAGTTGCCGCCGCTTTTCGTATTTATAGTTTTTCGATAAAGTTCGCTGCATTCTGCAAAATTCACGACGATTTAGTTATGTCATTCGTTCTGCATTTCTTGTTTCAGCAAAGTTGCATAGCGCAGCATTTGTTTACGCGAAGAAACGCCGAGTTTTTCCAGAATATTGTGGTTGTGGAATTTTAGCGTGCTTTCGCGTATATTAAGTATATCGACGATTTCTTTTGCGGTTTTGCCTTGCAAATAGAGGTTAAAAATGGTTTTTTCTGTTTTTGTAAGTTCTTTTAATCCGATTTTGAATACTTCGTAGTTGTCCGGATCGATCTCGTTTTTACGGGAATAAGCCAGTCGCTCGATTTCAGTTTGTTTTTTGTCGATTTCGTTGGTCTGGCTTTCGGTTACGATTGCAAGTTCTTCGTTCTGACGTTTCAGGTTTTCTGTTTCGAGATCGCGAAGTTTGTCCTGTTCGGCAAGATAGACGAATAAGTCGTCAATTTCGATGATATCGGATTTTGTTCCGGCATGCTCCTGCTTACGTATTTTTTCAAGACTTTTTATCACAGGGGAAACAAATTTTCGCGAAAAAATTACGCAAAGAACAACGGCGGAAAACACAAGTAAAAAGCATACCAATACAATTTTTATAATATTGACGGTCACGGTTTTATCGAATTCGCTTTTCGGTTGCATAACTACAAGAGTGTAGGAAGTATCGCAGATATTAACTTCGTTTTTAGCGGCAACAAAAGTGTTTTCGCCTAAAAACTCGGTGAGAGTGTCGTTTATTTCGTTGGGTACAAGCGTGCCGCTCGGTTTCAGGGAGTATCCGCCGAGGACGCCCGCCCAAAATATGTTTTCGCAGTCGATTTTGCCGCTTTCTGCCGTTTTGGAAAAGGTGCAGGTCAGTTTCTCTAATCTTGTGGGTTGAGCAAAGAAATCTTTAAAGTAATTTTTCGAGATTTCAAATCCGCAAATGCCGTAATACGAGCCGTCGGCACCGAACAGCGGGGTAAGGAACGCCATTGCTTTTTCGCTTGTTCCGTTAAGTGTAAAAATATCGGTCAGTACCGATTTTTTTTCTTTGACGATTGTTTCGTTGAAAAAGTTTTTTGTTTGCGGTACGAAATCGATTTTGAATTCCAAACGCCATTTACGGTGCGGCATTATGTCGTTTTTTCTTCCGAGTTCCGCACTGCCCCGAAACAGCAGCAACGTTTCATCCGTGCGGTCAAGGGTGCTGCGTTGAAAATATAGTCCTGTTCTGGATTTATCCGAGTTGGCTTTGCCTGTATTCACGGTTGTGTTAAGCATTATAAACGCACCCGAAGCATCCGCTTTCAGCAACTCCTCTTTAAGTTTAGGGAAAAGGGCTTCCTGCACGCCCTCAGTATACAATTGAGAATCGTTGAGCGCGCTCATATGAATTCCTTTTTCATTCAGATAATTGTCTATTATCGCCGAGGAATCGTTTGCGAGCATTTCGTTCATCATCGAAAGATCGTCAAAGAATTTTTCGATTTGCCTTGTATAGAATTCGTTTTGAAAAGTCAGATTGTTTGAGTATTTTTCCGTTGTTGTAGAAAACTGCCCGACGAAAAACAAGCCGACTGCGATAAACATAACGACAACGAGAACAAGCGTAAGCATATATAACAAAAGCTTACGATGCATAGAAGTTTTCTTTTTTTTGAAATCTATGATTTTCATATTCCGGTCGCTCCGCTATTTTGTGTCAGCCGACGTTATTAAGTGCGGCCTCCATTTCAGCAACTATTTGTTCGCAAGTTGCGCCTTTTTCGTATCTGGATTCAAGAGTTTTCTGAATATTACGGATTTTTTCGTACAAAGCGTATACTTTGGTGTAATAACCCTCAAAACTCGGTTCTTGTTTAAAAGAGCAGGTCTCAACGGTTGTAGACAGAGCCTTATAAAGGTTCCTGTACGCTTCAGATTTAAAAGATTTATCGCTGATTTTATCAAAAGCCCCTGTTCTTACGGGCATATAACCCGTTGAAAGAACAAAATCCACATTGTGGTTTTCTTTTGTAAACCATTTTGCAAAAACGGTTGCCGCTTCGGCTTTGATGTCGGTCGTTTTATAAGCGCAAAGCCCGACGCCCGATTGCGTTGCGACTTTTTGTTTGCCTGTTTGTTGCGGCATGGGCAAGACCTTCAGATTCATGGCTTCAGACGTATTGTCGGGGTAGGTGATTTCGTCGTTGTAATAGAGCACGGAAGCCGAAGAACCGATACCTGCGCACGTCTGTCCCGTCATAACCTGCGTGTTTGAATATAAATCGGATACGACTATATGTCCTTTGGCGATAGACGTGGCAAACATATCGTATGCTTGTATCAGCGCGGGGTTGTTTGCGTCGTACCAGCCGTCTTTATAAGAAATATTCTCTCCGTCGGAAATGGCGCACAGTTCTGCAAGTCTTATCAGATAATCTATTGCGCAGAACGGTTTGCCTCCCGACCACTCGTAATATTTTTCGGCAACGGAGAAAAATCCTTTCCATGTCCCGAGGTCGGATAGCGAAACGTCTTTGGCGGCGGCGAATCTGTCAAAAACTCCGCCTGCGATGAAGAGCATATAAGTCGATTTTGAAACGGGAAAAACGACAAGATTGTCGTCGACCATTCCGTCGTTTAAAAAATCTGGTACGAAATTGGCAATTTCGGACGGAGAAAAATAATCGTTCCAATCCAAAAGTTTATTTGCGCCCAGACTTCTGGCGTCGCTCGAATGGCAAAAGAACAAATCGGGCATTTCCTTGGAGCCCGCTTTGCCTGTTTGCGCGTCTTTCAATTTTTTGCCGATCTGCGAAGCGTTTGACATCAGCGTAACGTTTATAATGATTCCCTTTTCTTTGCCGACGGTTGCGTTGAATTGCTCGATGAAGTCGTTCATGGGCGAATTGACCTGCTCGCCGTAAACGTGCCACATAGTAAGAGTTGTCGGTTTTTTGGGATTCAGCAAGGTGCCGTTTTTATTGCATGCAAAAAAAGTGAAAGGTATTGAAAGCGTCATCGCAATGACGATAAACAAAGAAACAATTTTTTTGGTATTACATCTCATATCGATCTTCCGTTACGGTTAAATGAGCGTTTGCCCACCCGATTTTTAAAAATTTTTTTGACTTTTTTTCATTTTTCCCCACCTTTTTCGGTTTTGGGTGGGGGAAATTCTATTGTGTTTTTGCTATACTTACGATGCTTCAAACATTGCAGGTGATTACAGAAACATTGTAAGTGTATACAGTATATCACACAAGTGCGCGAAAATCAAGTCGCATTTGCAACAAGATACGAAATTTTACAATTAGTAAAACAAACTTAAAGGAGGTTTTATTATGACACACTACAAGGCGAACAAATCAAAGATATTGGCACTTATACTCGGTCTTACTATTTGCCTTGCTCTTATGCTTGGCATAGTGTTTGCAAGCCCGACGAGTACGGTCTATGCGGAAAGCGGAGAAATCGATACGCTTGAAGTTTCGTTCAATAAAGTGGGAATCGGCGACAGCCTTGCCACCGCGTTTGAATTCGAGGACGAAACGGAAAGGACGCTCAAAGTGCCAGACGGCGCAAATTATACGGCAACTCTAATATTTGTATCCAAAAACGGACAGGCGACAACGTTGTGGGAAAAAGACAAAGCGTCGTTCCCGTGGAGCAGAGTTGAAAACCAACTGATCGAGCAGAAAGTTGCGTATTGTATACGCGTCCGTTTTGAGCCGAAAGAAAACTATAAACTATCCAAAGAAGCAGACGTGCTTAAAAGGAATATGCAGGTTTTGGGCGCGGAACTCGGCAAAGGCAAGGATATAGAACTTTGGGACAGCGCAGGACAAAACTTCGTTACAACGGCAATAGAAATGGATTTTCTCATTTCCAGAGGAATGACGTATATCGGTTATCCGCGATACATATCTCCCAGAATCAACGAAAAGGTGTCGGGCAAAATTGCCACAGAATATGCCGATACGGGTATATGGATAAGCGGTGCGCCCGCTCCGTATACCTATGAGTTAAAGATTGCGCCCATAGGAATGGAAATTCAAACGGTCAACGTTTTCGAAGAATCTACCTGCTACTATCAGATAACCGCAAAAAACTCAATGGACGGCGGAACGATGTACATCACCGCAACGGCGGATGACGGACAGACTTGCGATATTCCCGTCACGATTGCGGCAGTATCGGGCGGACACGAGCATACATGGGTTGAAAAAATCGAGAAGATAGATTTCGAGCATCACAGCTACACAAAATGCACTGACCCCGATTGCCCGGGCGTTGCCCCTGCTTTTGACAAAGACTCGCATTATGCAAGCCACGAGTTTATCGGCGGATGTACCGCATCATGCACAACGTGCGGCAACCTTGGCAATCCCGACGCAAAGCACAATTTCTCTGCCGTTGCGAGCGATGACGACGCAAATTGTCACGTATTTAAGTGTGTTTGCGGAGAATTTGAAAAGGACGCAAGCGGCAACGTCAAAAAAGAAGTGCACAGCGGAGGCGAACAAACTTGTCTGAGCGGTGCGCAGTGCGATGTTTGCGGCAAAGAATACCTTGCAGCGACAGGGCATAAGTACGAATTTAAGTCGTTCGGCAATGGCGACGGCACTTATACGCACCTCGGATTCTGCAAATATTGCCGCTACGAAGAAGTCTCTTTCAGGCATTCTCCTGACGGTGGCACGGCGACTTGCCAAAAAAAAGCAACCTGCACCTATAAAGACTCCAACGGCGATGTGTGCGGCTTGGAACACGGAGATTTTCTTCCGCATAATTTCGTAGACGGAATTTGCACGAAGTGTTCGTCCGACAAATATATCAAAGAAGTTTTAATAGACGTGCCAGAGTTTTACAAAGGAATGGCGTACGAAGCGATGTTCTATCCCACCGTAATAAAAGGCAACGTAATAGACTTGGGAATCTATTACCACATTGCGTCTTACAGTCGCGACGGAAACGGCCATTTAAGCGGTCCGCACAACTTTAAAACGACGTTTATTACCGAAAACAGCGTCATGATATACTCGTTTAGACCGCAATCGAACTGCGTTTTACCGGAAAACATAGACGATTTAAGCGTTAACGTAACTCGCGGCGAAGTGCTGAGCAAAAAGATAAGAGGCGGAGATCTTGTCGTACTTGTGTTGCTCCGCATAGACAGCGTGGTACAGTCTGTTGACATCGACTTTTCACAACCTCTCGTAGGCAATCCTGCAGAAATGCTGAATGTCACCGAAAAAAACGGACTTGAATTTATAATCAACAGCATCGAACCGTTGAATAACGGCAAGATTATTTATAACACACCGATAGAAATCAACATAACCATAAAAGCACCGACAGGAAAATTGTTCCAGAGCCGAGTCGATGGCCTAAGCGTTGATAACTGGCTTTGTGACGTCAGAATCCCGTCGGGAAGCAGAATTCTGACACAAACTCTAACTCTAAGTGCGGATTTGAAGGAATTGAATCTCATCATTCAAACTTCGAAGCCAATCGACTGCCCGCACGAAACGGTTGTTTTAGAGGCGGGAAGACCCGCAACCTGCACGGAGGACGGAATAAAAGACAAATATGTTTGCGCAGGCTGCGGAGCAGCGTTTTTCGACGCCGCTCGCACTCAGGTTTGGTACGACGCAATTGCGACACTACCCAAAGGACATTTGGGAGTACGTCACGACGCAACGCCTTGCTCCGAGGGCAAAGACGGCAATATCGAGTATTACAAATGTCAGCGAGAGGAGTGCGGCAAACTCTTTGCGGACGCCGCTTGCAGCAGTGAAATCACGCTTGAAGAAACGATTGTTCACGATTTCGACAGCGAGTATTCCGTCGACAAAGAAAACCATTACCACAAGTGCAAAAACTGCGCCGCGAAAAAGGACGTAGAAGCGCACGTATTCGGCGAGTGGGTGAAAGAGGTTGCTCCGACGGTTGAAGACTACGGCGTAACGGCGCACAAAGACTGCACCGTATGCGCAAGGCATTTCGATAATGACGGAAACGAGATAGCCGACCTGAGAATAGCAAAAATCGGTACGCATAAAGTAACCGTGAATTTCGGAACGATAAACGGCGAGGACGACGTATTCTTTAAAGAAGGCGATACCGTAACCGTAAAGGCAAACGATCCGGCAAAAGGAAAAGTATTTAAAGGCTGGCAGGATGCAAGCGGAAAAATCGTCAGCACCGAAAAGAGTTATACCTTTAAGGTAAAGGGAGAAACAACTCTTACTGCCGTATATGAAGATAAACCCGCTCAAAAGGGGTTAAACGGCGGAGCGATTGCGGGTATCGTAACGGGGGCGGCAGCGGTCGCAGGACTCGGCGGATTTGCAATAGTGTGGTTTGCGGTAAAGAAAAAAACGTTTGCAGATTTAATCGCAGAAATCAAGGGAATTTTTAAGAAAAAACAATAACACAAAAACCCGCCTGTAAGTCGATTGTCGGCACAAAACGGCAGGGTAAAAATAATTTTGCAACACTTAAAAAACAAAGAACAATTTTTCAAATCGCAAATTTTAAGAAATTAGGAATAAATCACTTAAAGCAAAGGAGTAAAATTATGAAAAGAAAGTCATTTATCGCAGTTATTGCGCTGGTGCTGACGCTTGTCCTTCTAACCGCTTGCGGCAAGGGAGGAAAACATAATTATTCGAAAGAATGGAGCAACAACGAGACTCATCATTGGCATGCATGCGTAGACAAGGGCTGCAAAGAAGTCAAAGACAAAGCCGAGCATTCCTGGAACGGCGGAAGCGTGTCGGCTGAGCCTACCACGGAAAAAGAAGGCGCTATGGTTTACACCTGCACGGTCTGCAGCAGAGAAAAGACCGAGAAGATTGATAAACTTGTCGCCGAAAAAGAATATACGATAACCTTTGACAGCAAGGGCGGCAGCGCGGTACAACCCGTTAAGGCAAGCGCTGGTGTGGCGATCACGGCACCTGCCGCTCCCACCAAGGACGGTTTTGTTTTTGCAGGCTGGTACGAAAGTGCGGACGGCGGAGTAACGCTTTCCGACACGGAATTCAGTTTTTCATATATGCCGGCAAGGGTGTTCACGCTTTACGCAAAATGGGCGACTGCCGACATCAAGGGCAAGACTTTCAATAAAGTTGACGCAACCATCGAGTGGGTGTCCGAAGCCGTCAAGCAAGCGATTCTCGCAGACATGGAAATAACGGAAGAGAAGTTTATGGAAATTCACAGAGTATCAAATGTTACGTTCGATTTTGCGGCGGATAAAGATTTCGTGACGGTGACTTTTGATCAAAACCCGGGCGAAGAAGACGATAAAGGCAAAGGCATCAGAACTCTGTTGTACAGGATTAAAGGCTCTGCAATCGTGTTCTATGACAGCCAGGAAGATATGGAAAAAGAAATCCCCGCTCACGAAATGGGTTTGTTGGTAGGCTCGACGTTTGAGTTGTCTTCAGATAAAACGACCATTATACAGAGCAATATCCAACCGGGAATGGGAACGATTAAATATAAGTATAGCGTTGTCGTAAAATAGACCTACAAAAGCGCAACGGTTTTTCAAAAACGGCAAAAACCCGCCTGTAAGTCGATTGTCGGCACAAAAACGGCAGGGTAAAAATAATTTTGCAACACTTAAAAAACAAAGAACAATTTTTCAAATCGCAAATTTCAGCCGCGGTTTGAAAGAAATAAAAAGAAAAAGGAGACAAGATTCATGAAGAAAACACTACTTTGCATCATATCCATAATATTGGTAGCATTAAGCCTGTGCCTTTTTGTAAATTGCGACAGCGGTAAAGGAGGCGGCAAAAAGAATGAACTGAAAAGCAGCATGGGAGTTACGCTTACCGGCGGAGATTTCGGGAAAAAGGCAAAACTTATAACCGAAAAAGTGGAGATGACGGAAGAAAACGTCAAAAGCACGATTGACAAACTGCCCGAAGAGTTTAAGTTGCTCGCCGACGAAAAAATGGCGACGATCGACATTTCGGTAGAATCCAACGGAGTAAAGGTACAACCCGACGGAAAAGTCAAAGTATCCGTACCCGCGCCCATAGAAGGCGTCGAAGAATATATGGTTTTCCACATCAAGAGCGAAAGCAAAGTCGAACGACTCGACTGCGAGTTCAAAGACGGGAAAGTTATTTTTGAAACGGACTCTTTCTCTCCTTTCGTTTTTCTTGACAACTCAGGTAGTTTGGAACTCGTTATAAAGAATCCCGGTCCGTGCGAGGGAACGGTTATCGTATCGGCTGAATTATATTTTTATAGTTCAGATTATATGTTAATTGACAAAATCTATTCCGGCGAAGAAAAGACGATCCATTTCAGAGCGAACAAAAAATTGACACTTTCCGTTGAATGCGGATATGATTTTGTTCTTGGCGGCTGGTTTATGGAGAAAGACGGCAAAATCGAAAGCACTCCGTTTTCAACGGAAAGCAACTTTGATTACGAAACCGTTGCCGGCAAAACGACGATAGTTTGCAAATTCGCGGCTGATCTTACCGATATGGAAAGCATATGGGCGTTCCCCGGTACTTCAAACATGCCTAAGGGCTATGCGGACGGAAGAGCCGCCACGTCGGTATACATCAAACCCGGCAATCAGCTGGGAATCGACTTAAGCAAACTTATAATCAAGGGTAAAAAGAGAAAAGACTTCAGACTTGTGTACACGCTTCTTGCGCCCGAACAATTCGTTGTTTCGGGGCTTGACGAAATCGATTATTCCAAAGAGGGCGAGTATCGCGTGGAATATAAGGTCAGAGTCAGCGACGAAAAAGAACTTACTCTTGTTATAACCGTTTATGTTTCCGAGAAGAACAGCGACATTATGGTTAGAGCCGGAATAGGCGGACACTTCTATATGGAAGAAAAATATGACACCTACATCAAAAAACAGCTTATCTTCACCGATAAAGATCAGAAGTACAGCATTACCGCCGAACCCGCTCGCGATTTCGAATTCGACGGTTGGTACAGATGGTATGCCGGCGGCGTTCTCGGCGATCGTATCTCCGAAAATGCGACTTACGAAGTCGGCATGAGCGACTATGATTTAAGCATTATCGCTATGTTCAAAATCAAACCCGAAAAATCCAATCTCAAAACCGACGTTTATCAGTTGCATCACTGGGTGGGCCAGTCGGGACTGCCTCGGGCAGGCAAAGACGGCCCACTATACTTTGAAGCGCAGAGCGTATTGTATTACAAACCCGGCACGCCCGAAACCGACTTTTTGAGGCTGGACGTAAGAGGTCTTCGCCGTAAAGATCCCCCGAGCGTCAACGAGTTTGAATACGTACAATTGTCCTTCGGCGATTATTCCATAGATTACGGCGGACTGGACTTCAATAAAGAAGGCCACTACCAAATAAAATACACTGTACATTTCAGCAGGATAAACAAAGCGATGGAAGATGTAGTATACAACGCTTTCATCGTGTACGTTTCGGAACAGTTCGCGCATCTTACCGTCGAACTCGGAGGCAAAGGCTCTATCACAGAGAAAAACAATGAGTTTAACGAAATTAAGACGAGTAACGATCCCCTTGTTTTAAATTATTTCGCTCTCGGTTATTCAAAAGTGTTGCAGGCAAAACCCGCCGAAGGATATAAATTCGCCGGCTGGTATCTGGTGGACGAAGAGGGTAACCTTTCCGAAGAACCCGTTTCGACGGAAACCGAATATGAGTTCAGACAGAACGGCGTAGACGTGCATATCAAAGCCTTATTCGTTGAAGAAATCAAGACGCTTAAAGTAACCTGCGATGGGTTTGAATACGGATTCTTCCGTTACGACTTGTCGACCAAAAAACAAGCCGACCTTACGGGGCTTACCGTAACGACTAACAACGGCAACGTTCTTGACGCGTCCGAATACATTGTAGACGCAAGCAAACTAGACTACACAAAGACGGGCAATCATGAAATCGTAATTACTTACAAGTATGACAAGACCGTAAGTGCCACGCTCACGGTACACGTACCCCAAGCCGAAACGTATTCGTATCTGCTGGATAGGGACGGCACGCAGGGCGTGATACAGAAAGGCGACGAAGTCGTGGTACACACTCCCGACGGATACAGAGAAGAAGTCGACCTCGGCGGAACGCTCACACTGACGGCTGTACCCAATGAGGGATACAAGTTTGCCGGTTGGTATATAGCCAACTCCAACTCCGGCTCCGAAGAAAAACGCTTCTATTCGTCGAATGCGACCGAAACCTTTACGATAACCGATAACACCTATATTTTCGCGCAGTTTGCCGAAGTGGAAAGGGTTACCTTTACCGTTATCGCGGGCGAACACGGAAACCTTTACAATGGTAATATCGAAGGATATTCTCCCGCCGAAAAACAACTGCAATTTGTGGTTGCCAAGGGTTCCAAGGTTAAAGTTTCTGCAAGCGGAGAAACCGCTTACTTTAAATTCCTCGGCTGGTACGACGGCGAAGGCGAAAACGCCGCGCTTATTTCCGACCGGGAAGTTGCCGAGTTCACCGTAAACGAAGACGCTACCGTTTATGCAAGATTCGACTATGCGTTCTTCGTCTATGCGAGAATAGAAAATGACGGCGCGGGCGAGTTCGTAGGCGAAGGCGTTACCGAAAACGGATTTTTTGTCGGCGATCTGCCCAACAACGCAAGCGTTACCGTAGAAGTTAAACCTAACGCGGGCTATAGATTTATAGGCTGGTTCCCGTCTTCCGACACCGCAGGTTACAATGCAGACGAGTTGATTTCGACCGACCTTAAATACACCTTTAAAGTAAGCGAAGAAACAGGCAACGTTAATTTGACCGCTATGTTCAGAGGCACCGTTACCGAGATTAAACTCGACGACCTTAACGATTTCGGATTCGATACCGACGAAAACGGCAATCCGAAAGAAGAATACGTGTTTAATCTTAACAGTAAACCTTGGGGTGATTTCGAACACGTCCCCGTACTCGGAAAAGTCGGCGACAAATACGAGAGACTTTGCCACGGCTTGGAATACAGCGTTGAAAGTACGATCGGCGTCAGCGAAAACAATATGCTCGATACAAGCAAAGTCGGCACTTACACCGTTACTTACACCTATCTTGCCAATCCCGCGTTAAAGGCGGTAATCACTATCAGAATAGCGGAACAATTCAGATTCCTTGCGCAGTGTTACGAGTATGATTGGGGTTATATCACCGAAAACGGGAAGAAGGTCGATTTCGGCAACGGCAGAATTGTTGAAAAAGGAACTCGGATTACTCTCACCGCCGTCGAATACTATGGATATAAATTCCTCGGCTGGTATTTCTATAACGAGCAGCAAGCCGAAACGCTTATATCGGAGAATGCGACTTATACCTTTACGGTAAACCGCGAGCTGTACGTTTTTGCTAAATTTGCCGAGAAAGAAATGTATAACTTTATTGCTTATTCAGTTCCTTATAACGGAGGGAGTATTAACGAAAACGGTAAGCCGGTCCAATTCGGCAACGGCAGAATGGTCGAAAAAGGCACGAAGATAACTCTTACCGCCGTTGCAAACGAAGGATTTACTTTCGTCGGTTGGTATAAATCCGTTGACGATCAGACGGAAGAACTTATATCGTCGGACGCAACTTACACGTTTACCGTAAACGAAGGAATGTATGTGTACGCAAAATTTGAGGAAAACTCGGGCAACTGAGTGAGACCGAGCGGTAAAACAACCGCCCGTTAGCAGCGGAGAAAAATTATTTTACCATAATACAATAAGTCTTGAAACGGGTTGTTTTACCCGCTTCAAGACACAAACAAAAATAACAACACGAAAGGAGTAATTTATGAAAAGTTGGATCTTATCACACAAAATATTGGCAATCATCCTCGCGTGCGTGCTGGGTGCGGGCGTAATATGCGCAGTCGTACTGCCGATTACACTCGCGCATAAACATGAGTTTTCCGCCGAATGGACAACGGACGAAAACTATCACTGGCATAAATGCAAAGACGAGAAATGCAATGAAGTTTCCGATAAAGCGGCTCACGTTTTCGATGAAGAAATAGTTTCCGAAATGTATTTTGCAAGCAATGCTACTTATACCGCTGCGGCAAAATATTACAAATCATGCATTTGCGGCGTAAAGGGCACGGAAACATTCTCTCACGGCAGTCCGCTTTCCGCAAAGGAAAACGTTGTCGGACTTAAAGAGGGCGTTACGCTCGGTAAAGTCTATGACGGCGAAACATACGCACTCGCCGCGGAAGAAATAACGCGAAACGGCGACGGCGAAGTCACTGTTATGTATAAAGTAAAAGGCGCGGACGATAATACATACATCGCAACCGCCCCGAAAAACGTCGGCGAATATACCGCGAAAGTCAGCGTTGCGGCAACCGCCGAATGGAAAGAAGCCGAAAAAACCTTTGATTTTGCAATAACCGCAAAACCGCTTACCGTAACCGCAACCAAAGAGTATGACGGCAACGCTGTTATGCCCGTAACCCTTACGGGCGTTGTTTCGGGCGATGATGTCACCGTGGCAGTTACCATGGAAAGCAAAAACGTCGGTGCAACAGTCAAAGAAGTTACGCTTGACGGTGCGGCAAAAGATAATTATACTCTTTCGCTGTCGAACGTAGACGCAAGTATAACCGCAAAACAACTTACCGTAACCGCAACCAAAGAGTATGACGGCAACGCTGTTATGCCCGCAACCCTTATTAAGGGCGTTGTTGACGGCGAAACGGTTACCGCAGCAATCACGATGACAAGCAAAAACGTCGGCGCAACCGTCAAAGAAGTTACGCTCGAAGGCGCAGATAAAGACAACTACGAAATAAATCAGACGAAAGTCACCGCAAGTATCACTCCCATGGCACTCGGCGTTGAATGGGAGATAGAATACAAAAACTCAAATGTTTTCACAGATGACGCGCCCGCCGGAATGCTTACAGGCGACGAAGTAACCATTACCGTTACAATGAGTAGTGCCAACGTCGGCGCGGCAGTCCAAGACTTTGAACTCACCGGAAAAGACGCAGGCAATTACAGCCTTGCAAGAGAAGACGTCTTTGTGGAAATCGTCAAAGCAAACATCTCCGGTTTTACAATCAGCAATGCGGCAGCATTTGAAAAAGGGTTCTACGTCGGCGCAACGAATATCCCCGATCCCACAACAAATTACAAGGGAATCGGTGACGGTTACGGCGAAAGGACGATCGTCTGGGAAAAAGAACTTGAAAATGGCGTTTGGAGTCGTAACCTTACAAGAGAAGAAGTAATGCAAAGTAAAACGGGCACATTCCAGGTGCGCATCAAATATGCGGAAGGCGACAACTACAAATTCGGAGCCACCCCGTCCGTCAGATTCACTTTGAAGGTGAAACCAAGAATTCTTAACGTCATGAACTTTGATGGTAAAACGTACGACGGCACGCCTGTTGCGAACTTCAACTATGACGCCCTTGAAGACACTGTGGAAATTACGGATATTCCCGACGTAAACGACTTAACGTCACCGTACGACGGCGAGCAATATGCCGAGTACCGTAAAAAAGGCGAAACGTTGTGGACAAAAGTTACAAACGCCTATATTCCCAAAAACGCCGCCGAATATGAATACCGCATCGGTATCACGGCAACGGAAGAATGGGAGGCTGTGGTTTCCGATATCAAATCTTTCACAATTTCACAGGTTGAAATCAAACTTGAAAAGGGCTACGTCACAACCAGCACCATTTTGCAAAACGGAGATCTGTTGTATCTTGCTACGCACACTCCTGTCGCAGGGGAAACGGTAGCATTAAGGCTTGTAAACGGAAAAGCCGGATTGGAACTTACCGCTCCGGGCTCCGGCTATGTGAAACAAGACCAAAAGAAACAAGTATCGGTACAAAGTAACCTTGATTGTTTCAGACTTACTTCGACGTCGGGCGCTAATTTAAGCAACTACAAGATTGTCAAGAGCGCAGGTCAGACAAGAGTGGAAATCACTGTTCCTTCGTCGGGACAAGGAACTTCAATGCTGATAACGGGAACATCCCAATCAAGTGGTTTCGATCCTAACCAAAAACTATTGTCAATATGGACCACTGTCAACACAGGGTCTTTCCAAGTAGGACAAACGGTTATAGTTTCCGACAACACAGGAAAAAAACTGTTTGAAGCAAAAATTGTCAAAGTCGGAGTCGTTGATCCGAACGGAGACGGCACTTATAACATAACCTCTCAAAGCGGTTGTGTAATACCTTCCGACGGAAAGATTCGTATTGAGTTTGACGTAACAGGCATTACATATGACGTAAACAAGGTTAAAGGCGGTACCGCCAAGGTAAAATAACTTAAAAGTTATTATCTGATCGAAATAAAGGATAAGCGGGCGTAAAAACCCGCTTATCCGTACGTATTTCCAACCCCATTAGAACAATTTTTGCGCCGTCAAGTCGATTTGTGCTGTGTTAAACTCCTTCCAAGTACGTCCGGTACGTGTTCAGTCGTTTGCCTTGCACAAACAAGCCGCAACCGTATACGAAAACAAGATGACGACTTATATATTTTGCGGTCGACTTTACGGCGTAAAAACACTACGTGCCGCAAGAGTAAGCAGAAAACAATAAAACTGTGCCGGATTTGCGGTTTGTTCCGCCGAGGATGGAAATACGTATCATTTTTCTATAAACATAAAGGAGACATCGATGAAGAAAAAATCTTTATTATTTCTTGCGCTTGCGCTTGCGTTGTCGCTGTGTCTTGCGTTGGTCGCTTGCGGTGACAAAAACGGAGGCATAAACAAACTGACAGCCGAAAACGGCATTACCGCGGACGGCGTGTTTGAAAGCGGCTCCGCGCTTAATACCGTACACCATTCCTCGGACAGCGAGCAGGGTAAGGCGGCTATGTCGGCAATCGACAAGCCTTACGACAGCGCAAAGGTTGCCGTTTTTGACATCAGCCTTACCAAGGGCGGCGAGAAAGTGCAGCCGGGCGGCAAGGTTAAAATCACCATGCCGAAACCGTTTGAGTCTGACGCTTACGTCACTTATCACGTCAAAGACGATAACGCGGTAGAGGAACTCGCAACGACAGTTGACGGCAACAATTTGACTTTTGAAACGGCAAGTTTTTCATATTTTATCGTTGCGGGCTTGGTAAACGCCGATCAACAGCATATACACACTTACGTTGAAAAAGTCACTGACAGGAATCTCGTGGACAATGCAACATGCCAAAGAAAGGCTGTGTATCGCCTTGTTTGCAGCATTTGCGGAAATTTGGGCAGAGAAACCTTTGAGTACGGCGAACTTGCCGATCACAACCTGCGCGAAGAAAAAGGCTACGATCCGCAGTGCGAAAGAGACGGACTTACACACGGCAAACGTTGTATAAACCCGGGCTGTACTTACACCGAGCAGAAGCCTATACCCGCTATCGGACACGATATGCAGGACGTTGCCGCCAAAGAGCCGACTTGCACCGAAATCGGCTGTAAAGCGTATAAAAGATGCGAGCATTATTGCGGAAAAACCGAAGGGTATGAGGAAATCGAAAAAACGGGACATAGTACGACCATACACGTTCCGCGCGTTGAGCCGACTTGCGAGAAGTGGGGCACCGAGGAGTATTACAAATGCTCCAACAAGGGTTGCGATTATTGCACCGATTACAATGGGATTCCCGCTCTCGGGCATGATAAGCAATTGCACGGTCCTTGCGAGGCAACCTGCACCGAGGACGGATATTGGGGAAGTTATTACACCTGCAATCGCGAAGGTTGCGACTATTCGACCAAGTCGGACAGATACGTCGAAAAGGCTCTCGGACACTTACTCAAACACCACGAGGCGAAACAGGCGGACTGCTTGCCCGGCTGGGACGAGTACGACGAATGTCAGCGCGAGGGTTGCGACTATAGCACAAAGGTGGAAATCCCCGCCAACGGAAAGCATAGTTACGTTTGCGACGTATGCACCACGTGCAACGGGATTAACCCCGTTCGTTACACGCGCGACGGCGATAATATCTATTTCGGTTACTGGCCGCAAACCTGCGAGCGCGACGAAAACGTAATCGCAAAACTCAACGAAATTGCGGGAAAGCCGCCCCTTCCGCGTGATAAGGAAAATCCTTTTAATTGGGAAAGTCACGAGGGTACTACTTATATGTGGCAAAAAATCGTTATATATAACGGAACGAAATACCTCGGCGTTCAAATGAACGAATATCGCGCGTCGGGGATTGATGCTCTGTACGATGATATTACGGACAA
>CAKQKE010000013.1 GCA_934247935.1 uncultured Clostridia bacterium | reverse complement strand
ATAATACCGGACGGTATAACTTCAATTGGAGAAAATACGTTTTATGGTTGTAGCGGACTTACAAGTATAACAATACCCGACAGTGTAACTTCAATCGGTGATTCTGCGTTCAATAATTGTTACAGCCTTACAAATATAATAATACCGGACGGTATAACTTCAATTGGAGAAAATACGTTTTATGGTTGTAGCGGACTTACAAGTATAACAATACCTAATAGTGTAACCTCAATAGGCAGATCTGCGTTTGAGTTTTGTGACAGACTTAACGAAATAACAATTCATGATAGTGTAGCGATAATTGGTTTTTGTGCGTTCCGTAATTGTAGCGAACTTAAAACCATTTACTATAAAGGTTCTGCGGAAAATTGGAATAAGATTTATATCGATGGTTATAATACCAATTTAACGAGGGCAACCCGTTATTATTACAGCGAAATCGAGCCGACGCTTAATGCGGACGGTACGGGGTATGACGGCAATTATTGGCATTATGATACCGACGGCAAAACGCTCGTTATTTGGAAAAAGGAAAACTAAAAATTAAAACAACCGCTAAAATTCAATAAAAACTAAACCGACTTGCTTGCAAACGTATGCCGTTTGTTTCGCCGTCGGTTTTTTATTTTGAGTTAAATGTAATTTTGTTTATAAGATAAAATGTTTTTATTAAACACTATAAAGAGTTGTTGAAATTGCATGGCAATTTATCCTTTATATTTGACAATTTATATGTGTTGTTTTATAATAATTTGTGAAATGTAAACGTATTGTTTTACGCTACAGTATTTTTTCAAGAAGGGTGGGTTTAATGCTTTGAAAATAATTTAAAGATTAAACTTTTATTAATTTAAGTAATGATATAAGGGTGGAAAGGCAATGAAAGATAAAGAAATTGAAATAATAAATAAAGGCTTATCGCAATGTAAAGATTGTTTTGAGAAAGAAGAGTTTATTAAAAAATTAATTGATATAAATTCGCAATATGATGAAGAAAATGCGGAAGAGAAATTTTGGGAAATTGCAGATAATACAAACTTGTCAGAAGAAGCGAAACTTTTGCATGAATTAAACAAATAAGAAAATTTATATTTAGTTGTTGTATATACTTGTATAATGCTGGTTTTTCATATAGTTATTTAATTTAAGTAGTAGATAGAAATTAATAAAATCGCAACTCTCCGCAAGGCAAAAACCATTGCGGTTCAACCAAAATTTAGCGCAAGACATTACACAATAGGTGTGAAGCAAAACGTCATACGCAACGCAAAATATTGTACGCGGTGCAAAACGTCATACGCAACGCAAAGTATCATACGCGGCGCAAACAAAAATTCGACGCAAAAGGAAAATATGGAAAGGAAAATTTATTTAGACCACGCCGCAACGACGAAAGTGGATGAAAAAGTATTAAAAAAAATGCTGCCGTATTTCGATTGCGTTTACGGCAACGCCAATTCTCAACACGGTTTCGGCAGAGATGCAATGACCGCCGTTGACAATGCCCGCGATACCATTGCTTCGATTATCGGGGCAAAACCCAACGAAATTTACTTCACTTCGGGCGGAACGGAGGCGAACAACTGGGCTTTAAGGGGCAGCGCGTACATAAACGCCGAAAAGGGAAAGCATTTAATCGTGTCGTGCATAGAACACGCTTCCATAATCGAAACGGCTAAAGAACTCGAAACTTACGGTTTTAGCGTGACCTATATTCCCGTGGACGAAAGGGGAATAGTCAGCGTTGAAGATATTAAAAACGCCATACGGAAAGACACAGTTTTTATAGGGATAATGTACGCCAACAACGAGGTGGGAACGGTTCAACCGATAAGGGAGATTTCCGCCATAGCCAAAGAAAAGGGCATTACTTTTTTCAGCGACTGCGTGCAAGCCTCGGGCGCGTTTAAACTCGACGTAAACGATTTGGGCGTGGACTTAATGTCCGTTTCGTCGCATAAAATCAACGGACCTAAAGGAATCGGGTTTTTATATATCAAAAACGGGACTAAACTTGCAAGCATAATCACGGGCGGTCATCAGGAACGAACCAGAAGGGGAGGCACTTTAAACGTGCCAGTCATTGTAGGTTTTGCCGAAGCGTTCAGACTCACTAATTTGACGCTTTTACAAGATACGTATTACGTAAAAACGTTAAGAGACAGGTTTATAAACGGCGTCGAAAGTAATATCGACGGGGTAAAACTTATCGGAGACAGGCAAAACAGATTACCGTCGAACGCCAACTTCTTTTTCGACGGAGTGCAAGGCGAAACTTTGCTTTTTGCACTCGATTTAAAGGGAATAGCCGCATCGTCGGGTTCGGCATGTTCGTCGGGCAGTCTCGTTCCGTCGCACGTGCTCACGAGTATGGGACTTGACGAAAAACAAGCGAAAAGTTGCGTGAGGTTTTCTTTCGGAAAGGAAAACACGATTGAAGAAGTCGATTATTGCCTGAAGGTTTTAATCGACGAGGTAAACGAAATAAGAAACAAAAACAAGTAAAATTCAATTAAAATAAAGGCGCGCCTTATTGCAAATAAGGCGCGTCGTTTTATATATTTTTAAATTTATCGTTTAACAAATTTATATATTTGTCGGTTTACATAATTTAAATTTTGCGGGGTATAGCAGAGCAAAATATAGGTTGTGATATAAGTCGTTCGGGTATAATTTTAGTTGCAATTTAGGTTTGTTTGCTTGCAATTTATAGTATATGGCAAAATTTTTATCAAGTTTAAAATTTTCAGCCGCAATTTTAATCTGACTTCAATCGCAGAACTGCTTGCGGTATTGCAAGGGTGTAAGGTCGGTTTTCTTTTTAAAAACGTTTGAAAAATAGTGTTCGTCCGCAAAACATAGCGAGTTTGAAATATCTCGTACGCTCATTTCGGTCAAATATAAAAGACGTTTTGCCGTCTGAATTTTCGCACTCAACAAATAGTTGTACGGCGTGACTTGAAAATATTTTTTAAAATCTTTAATAAGTTGCGCTTTTGACAAATTAAGTTCGTCGGAGACTTCTTCAATCGTGATTTTACCGTAAACGGCATTGTCAAGTCTTGTTTTTAAATGCTCGACGGCGTGTGGAAGTTGGGGTTTTTCGATGCGTAAAATGTAAAGAAAAGAGAGCATTTCAAGCAAAATTTCGCCCGCTTTTGCCGAAAAATCTTCACTGCACGCATATTTTTTGCCGAGGGATAAAAGTTTGTCAAAAAATTCTTTTACTTTTGCATTTTTAAAAACCGTAACGCCGTATAACCCGTACGCTTTTAAGGCGGTTGTAAAAACTTCGCTTGAAAAACAAACCCAGACTTTTTTTAAAGGGGATTGCTTGTCCGAGTAGCATTTGTATTTAAAATCGGGATGAAAAATGAATGCGTCGCCATTTTCGATTACTTGTTTTGTCTTGTTTTTTACCACGTAGCCTTTGCCGTCGATTACACATGCAAGCAAGTACTCGTTTTTAAGTCGCCTTTCGTAAAAATAATTGCCGTCGGGGTGGGTTATGCCCATTGCCTTAATGCAGAACGGCGTGATTATGGATTGTAAATCAGTTGGTTTTTCATTTGTAATAAAGCATTTGATTTCTTCTTGCTTGGTGTGCGCAAATGCGGTTTCACTTGAAAAATATAATAAATCGTCGTTATTGTTCGTTTTTTTGTTTGTCATTACTTGTCCTCGATTAAAAATATTAAATAATGCTCACTTTTAACGGTAAATTTACCGCAAAATGCTTATATATATTTAATTATATTCATTTTTCGGCTGTATGTCAATATCAATTTATAATTAAAATAAAAATTTTTGCGTTTGTACAAAAACACACATAAAATTAAAAACCGTTTTACTGTGTTTTGCGGTTAAATTGCCACGTTTACGCAATACGTATAAAGCAAAACGCGCAAAACAGTGTTTAATTTACACCGTTTTACGCATCTAAACACAAATTAAAGATAAACGTATCGCTTTATGAGTTTGATTTATACCGAAATAAGCAAGTTGCTATATAATGAAGTTTTATTTTATTTATAAAAAACATTGCCTATTCCTATAAAAACGCTTTTGTTTATTTATAAAACGGCACGCCTCTTAAAACGACGTGCCGCAAGCAAATTTTATTTCTTATTTTTGCTTATATGAATGTGTCTTCTTAAAATGAAGAAGAACACTATCAAAAGTTGAAAAATTCCGGCGCAAAGGCAAATTATCCATACAATCGAGAATGGAATCGATAGGCAAAGAGAGAGTACCGCGCCCCATAAAATTACCGAAGTTGTTGCCGCGGTAGTATAAGAATTGCCCCATTTTACGCTGAAAACCGTGAGGACGATGCCCGAAACGAAAATCGCGTAAATAAACGACAACCAGGCATGCGACGAAGTTGCGTCGATGATGAAAAACAGCACGAAAAACAAACTTGCCACAAGCCAGACAAGTCCCGTCGACAGCGTTACTATAAGATGATGGGAAATTTTGTCCTTCTTTTTCTTGTTTACCTGCGAGTCGGTATGGTAGACGAAGTCGTTTACAGTTACGCCGTAAATTTCGGCAAGTTTTAAAAGGACGGATACGTCGGGCATACCTTCGCTCCTTTCCCATTTGGATACCGATTTGTCCGAATATCCGATCATTTCGCCGAGTTCGAGTTGAGTATATCCCGCTTGCACTCTGTACTTTATTAAATTTTCAGATAACGTCTTATTTAAGTTCTCCATAAGCATATATTATAATATTTCAGCGGTTTTGTCAACAAAAAATGCCGATTCTACTCACGGTAGAGTCGGTTTTTATGCGGTAGAATTATCTTTTTAAAGAGTGTAGTTTAAAAATTAAGTGTAGAGCAACATTTGCCGCCGTGTATGCTATACTAAAATAAAAAACGAACGGAGGCATTCATGAAAAATTTAACCATTTCCCTTGAAGCGACTTGTGACTTACCCGCATCTACCATTAAAGAAAACGAATTTGAAGTTTTGCCGATGACTTATTTAATAGACGGAAAAGAATATTCAACCCGGACCGACACTGTTGTAAGCAGCGGGCTTTATCCAAAAATGCGCAGCGGAGCAAAAACCTCGACTTCGCAGATAAATCAATCCATTTACGAAGAATTTTTTAAAAGCAAGTTAAACGACGACAATATTATACTTCATCTTGCATTTTCAAGCGGCTTAAGCGATACTTATAAAAACGCTTTGGCGGCGGCAAACGCGATAAATAAGGACGGGCAAAAGAGAATTTACGTAATAGATTCGCTATGCGCATGTTCTGGACACGGTATGTACGCCATACTTGTGAAAAAATATGCCGATAAGTGCGAAAATATTGACGAAATAATCGATTATGCCGAAAAATTGAAATGGCAACTCAATCACTGTTTTACTGTCGATAATTTAAAATATCTCGTTGCGGGAGGCAGAGTAAAGCAAACCACGGCGATTGTGGGCAGCATTTTAAACATTAAACCGGTAATGAGAATGGACAACGAAGGGCATCTCGACGCGGTAAAAAAGGTTATTTCGAGAAAAAAATCAATAAAAACATTATGCGACGATTTTGTAAAAACGCATAGCAAATCTTGCACGTTATGTTATATTTCCCACGCAGATTGTTTGTCCGACGCCCAACTTCTCGCGACCGAAATAGAAAACGAAACGGGTATAAAGCCCGTAATTACCGACCTTGGTCCTATAATCGGTTGCCATTCCGGTCCGGGAACTTTGTCTCTTTACTATTTAGCCGACAGGAGGTAGAGTATGGATACTTTATCGAACACTTTACGCGATACGTATGTCGTAAACTATTCCGATTGCGATGCGCTTTATGAAATGTCTGTGCCTAAAATGCTTAATTTATACGAGGATATCGTAGGGACTCACACAGCACAAATGCAAATAGGAATGGAGACTGTGGGACAAAAATACGGCGTAAAATGGGTCGTGACGAAAATAATAATGAAAATAGACAAACGTCCCAAAGTCGCCGACGTTTTGCAAGTATCGACTTGGCCGCATAAGCCCGGGTTTGTAAGGTTTGGTCGAAGCGGAGTTTTTAAAGACGTTGACGGAAACGATTGCGTAAAATTTTATTCCGATTGGTGCATACTCGACGTAAAAAACAACAAATTGATGAAAACTTCGACTTTGCCGTCGCTGATTACCGATTACAGAACAGACAAAGCCGTCGATAAAGAGGAAGTTAAAGAGAGTATAGCCGAGTATAAATACGTTTATTCAAAGAAGGCTATGTTCAGCGACCTCGACGCAAACAGACATATAAACAACGTGGTTTTTGCAAAATTCGCCCTTGACGTTTTCCCTCTTAAAGTTTTTGACGAAAAGCAAATCGATTACGTCGAGAACGAATTTTTAGAGCAATGTTTCGAGGGAGACGTCATTGACGTATACCTTAAAAAGATTGACGAATACAACTATTCTATCGTTGAAAAACGCGGTGAAAAAGACGTGTTCAGAATGTACGTATGCTTCAAACCGAGAAATATTTAAAATTTTCAGCAAACAAAACAACGTAAAATCGCTCAAATAAAAATGATAAAACAGCCGATTTCAGTCCCCCATACTTTGCGGTAAACGCCGCTAAAAATACACATAAACACCCTTTCCATAAATAACGCCAAAAATACCCTCGCCTTGCCAATAAAGCAATGCGAGGGTATTATGCTAAATTAAATTTTTAGTTGTTGGGTACGTAAACTCTTACGTGTTTAAATACTTCGTAAGGCGTTTGATGTATTTCGGGCATACCTATTTTAGCCGTGATAAGTGTCAAGGCGTCGTAATTTCCCCACCATTCCGAGGTTACGTTTATTACCGTCGTTTCGGTTTTTGCGGAAACGGTAGCGGGACGGCTTGTTGTTTTAGTGCCTGATACCCATGCGTCGGGTCGGCATTGATAATCTTTATCGATTATAATTACCGAGCCTACCGGTAGCGTTGCCCTTGTTAAAACGTCCGACGAAACAAATTTATTGTTCAAACTGCTGGGCGTTTGGAGAATGGGAGTAGTGGTTATGGTACTGTTGTAGAAGCCGATTATCGGTAAAAGGTCGAGTTGTTTCATTTCGCTTATGTTTTTGCCGTTTGCAGCCAGAAGTGCTTCGTCGCCCGAACTGTAATCGGGGGTAGTCGCAAGCGGAGTCCCTTGCGGAACGTAAATCGTAAATGCGTCCAACGCTTGACTAAACGCTCCGTTCAATGCGGGAGTTCCTACTTTTGCGATATTGAATGCGCGGTATTTATAATTTCCCCACCATTCTGCGTCAATGTCTACGCGCGGAGAAGTGGTTATGTCGGGGCGGCTTGTTTGTTTTACGTCGTCAGTCCATGCCTCGGGTCTGTATTGCCAACCGCGTTTTAAAATTATTATAGAACCTATAGGCAATTCTTCTTTTGTAAACCATTTTGCGGTGGTCACGAATTGCGGACAGTTTCCCGCGTTAGTGATGAGTTTGTTGTAATTTGTATCCATCGCGTTGTAATACGCGTTGCCTATGGGAAGATAATTCATTTTGACTAAGTTTTTAGTCGCGATTTCTTCATCGGTGATAAATTCGGGTTCGGTCAGATATTGAGATTTGGTGTATTCATAAGGTTTTTCAGCCGCATTGAGTATACTTTCTATCACGACTTGCTTATAAGCGGCAGGCACGCCCGACGGGGTATAATTAAGTTGAGTAATGTCCGCGCCCGTGAGGGTGTACACAAGGTTGAGCCCCGCGACAAATCTGCCCAGATCGTAAGTGAGGTGATAACCGTCTCTTGTCAAATTGTCGCCGATAAACGACGTACGAATGTTTTGAATAGCGGTTCCGTTGGGAATAACTTTGTAAAAATCTTTTGTCAAGACCTCTTTCTTTACGCAATCGGCGATAGCGTTGTACATTTTGAGTTGGTCTCTATCGTAATTTACAAACTCTCCGTGAGTTGAATTTGCACTGTAAGCCCAGGTCATGTTCCAAACGAGTTTTACATTAGGTTTAGTGGCGTTTTGCTTTACGTAATCCATAAGGTTTTGCAAATTTGCATAACTTGTATACACGCCCGAAACGCCGCTGGATTGTTGAAGGGAAATGTAGTCCCAATTTGCGTATTTAATTCCGTATTGAAGGGTTTTGTTTTGGTTGTGATCCCACTGTCCGCTTGTGGAGTTGTAAACTTGGAAATCGTAATTTGCTCTGTTGTTTACGGCGTTTGCATAGTGCGTATCTATCGAGCAACCGCCTATATACATATTGCAAACGTTTACGTTTTCAATGCCTAAATCTTTTGCGATGTCGTAAACCCATCTTACTGTGTCTTCGGAGAAACTGTTGCCGATCATCAAAACGTTTAAACCGTCGATTTTGCTTACAGTTACTTCATAAGTGGTTTTTACGCCGTATGCGGAAATCGTTATTACGTAAGTGCCTTCTTGAGTAGAGTCGAAATCGGTGCTGTCTACTTGCAAATCGTCAAGCGGAACTATTTTCGTCTTTTCGTCCGAATAAGTCGCCTTTACGACAATATCTTTATAAGTAAATTCGTCGCCCGAAGTGAATTCGGTCGTGCCCGAAACAAATTCGATTTTCGTGCAAACGATTTTTGCGGCTACGTTTACCGAATAAGTTTTTGTAAGTCCCAATGCTTTTACCTCAATGTTGTAAGTGCCCGCTACGTCTTTATTGTAAGCGGAATAATCGACTTCGTAGTTTTCTGCGGAAAGTAGGACTTTCGACGCATCGTCATATTCGGCTTCGACTACAAGGTTGCCCACGGAAAACTCGTCGCCTTCGGTGAAGTTTGTCTTGTAATTTTTCAGGTGTAAGGCAACCGGAATCGGGGTCGCCGAGTCATCGCTGTCTGAATTGCCTTTGTTTGTGCTTTGACAAGCGGCAAAAGTAAACGACAAGCAAATTACGGATAAAATTACCATAAAAATTTTCTTAAATTGAGTCATTGTTTTTCTCCTTATATCTCCTTACATGGTTTTTTAACGATAAATCTGTTTTAGGCAAATTATTTACACGTGAATAAAACTGCCTGAATATATTTTCGTTATGTTCACATTCAAGTTTACATGAGTAAAAATTATAAGTCAATTGTTAAATTGAGCCAAATATATTGCATTTAAGCGCAAATCATATTATACTGTGGGTAAAAAGTTCGCTTTAATTAAAAAATTAATACTTTTTCGATTGTTTTAACAATTTTAAGTCTTGTCTGACATCAAAAAAGAAATCGAATTTAAGGGAACAAAGCATGTCGATAATTTACCACAGTTTTTATAAAGACAACTCGATAATGTACAGGCACGTTACGAACGAAAATCCCGACAACTTTATTGCTTAATTTTGGCGTACTTTGATACGAAAAAAGGAAAAATGTTCACATTTTTACGTGAAAAATTTATTGTTTGTTTTTATAAAAGAATTTAAAAGTGGCAAAGTTTTTCATTATAAAAGTTTTCGCAAAGATTATAACATGGTAATTTGATAAAAACAATAGGTATTTAAAAAAATTTTTCAGGTCGATTTTGTAAACCTATTTATTTAAAGACGTTTTTCTTTAAAAAATATTGACGATTGAATTAAAAACGTTTTATTACGTCGCTTTAAAGTAAAATTTAATGAAATTATATAGTTAATGCGGGCAAAAATATAAGCGGTAATTTTTGACATGGCGGCGTGCAGAAATTTAATTCAAGCGTTAAAAATTTAATGCCGTAGGGCAGAGAAAAGAAAAATATTCAAATTATGTAAAAACAGTTGCTAATCAAGCGATAATGTGCTAAAATATTAAAGAAAATCCGGAGGCGTAGCTCAGTTGGTTAGAGCGCTACCTTGACATGGTAGAGGTCATAGGTTCGAATCCTACCGTCTCCACCACACGAAAAAAATCAATCAGATGCAAGGCAAATTTGCTTATATATAGCGGTTTAGTTTAAAAAATTTGCATTATTATAAACTGCTTATATAATATTATGAAGTTGGCGCAAGTTGCTAAAAAATGCATGGGGATATGGCTCAGTTGGTAGAGCGATGCGTTCGCAATGCATAGGCCAGGGGTTCGAATCCCCTTATCTCCACCAAGAAAGGACTATCCGAACACTGCTGTATCGAAAAGCGGTATTCGGATAGTTTTTGCTTTACCGAAAGAAGGGACGCTATGAAATGCGTCCTTTTTTCATATATAATACATTATCCTTTTTTATTTGCCTTTCGTTGGGGCTATCGTCGCATAAGTCAGCGAATATGTCAACGGCACGGAAAAATAGCGCGTAAACATTTCATATATAAAGATAGAGTCAGACTCGATAATGAGTTTGGCTCTTTTTTTATTTCACGACACTATTTTTCGCTCAAAGGTCTTTGGTCGTTGACATATTCAACTGCAATAAGATTTTCATTTTTAATGTTTCGACTTATGCCGTCTTGCCCCTGCCGAAAGGCAGAAAATAAAAAAGGAGTTATAAAAAAATGAAAAAAGTAGCATTCTCAATCTCTAACGTAAGAAGTAAATCGGATAAAAAATTGTCCGGTTTCGGATACTTGTCCGAAGGTAATTTACTCTGTCCATGTATCTCGAAGAACAATAAACCGTTCATAAGAGTATTCGACGACGTAGAAAAGGCTTGCCGTCCTATTAAAGACAAGTCAAACGAATTCAAAGGATATATCACAATGTATTATACCGACGTTCCCGTTTATAGAGATAAAGACGGTTCTTACGATATACTCGATTTAGAAGTTGAATATCAGGTATGGTACAAAATCGTGGAGGAAAACTGAAATGCCCGAATACGATTATTTTAACGGTGAAAATTTTATAACGTTCGATTTACTCGAAGTCGATGATGAAAAACGCGAAGTAACGGTTGCCGTGAGTGACACAGGAAGAATAAGCGTTAAAACTTTTGACCTATTGTTTGATGACAATCGCCGTTACTTTGAATACGGTTGTTTATACACAAAAATTTATATAGACGAATTCGAGGAGTTTTAATTATGAATGCACCAATTATTGATTTAGAAGAATTACTCGATGAAGCAAAAGAAAGAATCGAAGAAAAACTTATTATCGAAGGAGGCTTAAAAAATGAATGATATAAAAATAGTTATAGGCTCGTGGGGTTCATATAACGAATGTAACGAAAGAGCATTAGGCTCGAAATGGCTTGACCTTTCGGATTATAACGAATGGGACGAAATCGTAGAAGAACTTAAAAAAGAAGGTTTTGAACTCGAAGGTATCGACGAAGAACTGTTCATACAGGACATTGAAGGTATCGAAGACCGTTCAATAAATTGGGATTACGTAAACCCCGAAACGCTGTTCAATACTTTGAAAGAATCGGGCGTTTTAGACGACGATTACAAATACAAAGTTTTTTGTGCGTTCCTCGAAGTGCGTGATTTCGATGATTTTGAAGAAAAAGTAAAATCTCACGGCGACCGTTGGGACGATTGTATCAATCTTTGGAGCGGCTATTCGTGGGAAGATTACGGCAAAGAAATGCTCGACTGTTGTGGCTACGAAATACCCGACAGCATTATCGACTTTATCGACCTTGAAAGATACGGAAGATATTGCGGCGAAGAATATCTGCAAGAATACAGCGACGGCTTAATCGAAATTTATTAAAGGAGTTTTACTATGAAAGAATATAAAGCAATGGCTCATATCAACTCGCTGAACGGAGAAATGGCAGAAATAACGGTTTTGAAAGAACTCGGCAATAACGATTATATGGTTGATTATAAGGGTGTGAAATGTCACGCCCTTTTTAATTGGTTTGTTTGCGAATATTATGCAGATGATATTTACGGAATTATAAAGGAGTGAAAACAATGGCTAACATCAAAGATTTGAAAAAGTATATAGGTTATGAATTTTCGTCTGGTTGCTATACGGGCGACGATTACAAATCCTTTCAGACCAAATACATAAATTTCTTAAAAACAATATGTAAAAACAATCACTGGCAACTTGTAAATGTCGGCAGAAACCACTACTGTTTTTCGGCATTTATAAAGAGTGCGGAAAACAAATGTGTTTACATATCCATATCCGACGTTCGCTACTTTTCCGACGAGTGGTATAACCACATACTTATCCGCACTGCAAAAGACGAAACAGACTATCGCGGCGGATTTAACAACTATACCACACTTGAAAATTTAGAAAATACGGCTTCCGATTTACTCGACGATTTACCGTTTTAAGGAGTGGAAAAATGAAAATATCAACGGAAAAACTATATCGACTTTGCAATAAATATCAATGGTTTACAAGCGGCGATTGCACGCAATACGAAAAATTATTTGAACGAAACAAACAAGGAGCGAGCCTTGAAACGCTTGCAACGATTATCTGGCTTTGCTCGGTCGGATACGAAGAAAAACAGATATTAGAAATACTCGAAAAGGAGTGTAAAAACGATGATTAAACTCAATTTGACTGCTACAAATCGGCAACAAGAAAAAGTCCTTAAATATTTGCAAGAAAACGTAAGCGAAACCCTTGCCGACAAGATAAATAACGGCACACCGTTTGAGAAAGACGAACACCCTTTGCTGAACAAGAAAACGCTTGCGGACTTTATGAGATACGCCGGTAAAGAATCGCGACAATTTGCCGAAAAAGGCGAGCAAGAAACGTGCGTTGACGACGATACGGTTTATGGCTGGGCAATTCACTTTTTTGAAGAAGATTCAATCGAAGGCACGCTTTACACCATAGACGGCGAAGAATACAAGCCCGCGCCGAAAAAGGTTGTTACAACAAAGCCTGTAACGGTAAAATCGCAACCACCGAAACCGCAGAATTTACAGTTTTCTATTTTCGATAAAATCGACGATACCGAAGTTAAAGATACCAAAACGGACGTTTTGACTGCCGAAACCGATACAGACAACGAAGAATTTACCGAAGAAGAAAAAGCCGACGCGTTGCGGCAGTTAGACGAAGAAACACAAACTCAGCAGGTTATCGATAAACAGCAAGGTAATCCGACGTATCAAAAATATACGATATATCAAGCGGAACACCCGACGGCAATCGTTGCGTACCGTTTAGGCGATTTCTACGAAGTTTTAGGCGACAACGCCGTGCTTCTCGGTAATGAACTCGACCTTACGATTACAAGCCGAGACGTGGGCTTACAAAATCGTATTCCTATGGTTGGTTTTCCGTATCACGCAGCCGAAAATTACTTCGCTAAAATTGTAAAGAAACACGATTTATATATCATCGAAAACGAACGCGATACACAATTTATTTCAAGCCTGTTATGTTTGGATAATCAACTTATAAACCAAGATACGGGCGAAATCGTTGACACGCTACCCATACAAAACAACACAAAAACGGTAAAACCTGCAATGCCCGAACGAAACGAAATTATCGACTATCTTACCGAACTTTTTGACAACGAAATGGAGATAAAATTATGAAAATTGAAAAGATAAAACCTATTCCGAAATACATATTTAAGAAAATTCAGAAAGCGGATAAAACCCATCCATATCAAGGAGGAAGTTATACCCGCTTTTATTCTTATTTAACCAAAAATGACGGAGAACTCGTCAGAGTTACGGTCGCCGTTAAAAACTATCGTAAAAAATGGCATTGCAAACAGGTTGCTGTTCACGGAATACACTCTAAAACCTGTTTTGTCAAAGATATGGCATTTTATTATATTTACGGAAACGTCGTCGGATGGTATGAACAAGGCATACAAAAATATCCGAAATGGTATGAATACGCCGAATGGGGTTGCGGGGAAGAAAAATATTTCGATCCGTTCGCCCCTGTCGTAAACCGCGAATATCTCAACAAATTTCCCGAATACAAGTATTCCGCCGTTGAACTTTACAAAAATTCGGATGTTTTAAAATATTTGCGTTATTACGAGGAATTTCCTCAGATAGAATACCTAATGAAAGCGGGATTGCCTGCTTATGCTTTTTCAAAACAAATACTCCGCAAAATAGGCAAAGACAAACGTTTTTGCAAGTGGCTAATAAAAAACCGTGAAGAACTAACAAAAAACGGATATTACGTTGACGTTATTTTACGTTCGTTCAGAACAGGTAAGCCCCTTGCCGACTTACAAGCCTATCGTAAATACCGTATGAAATTGTCGAAAGAAACGGCTTTGAAAGAGTTACGCACGCTTTTCAAAAACGACCTTGAAAAATTCGTGCTTTATCTTCGCAAGCAGGAAACAAATCCGTATTCGTATCGGGATTATCTTCACGCTTGTCAATATCTCGGCTTGAATATGACCGAAGATAAAAACCGTTATCCCCATGATTTCAAACGTTGGCACGATATCCGTATCGATGAATACAATACGTTAAAACTCAAACGCGATGAAGAAAAACGAAAAGAGTTTTACGCTAAATTTGCCGCCGTTGCGAATAAGTATTTAAATCTTGAATACAACAATAAGTTCGCTTATATATCGATTATCGCTAAAAAACCGTCGGAATTGATAACAGAAGGCGAAGCACTTGACCACTGCGTAGGACGAATGAATTACGACCAAAAATTTGCAAGAGAGGAATCGCTTATATTCTTTATCCGCACAAAGGAGCAGCCCAACGTTCCGTTCGTTACATTAGAATATTCGGTCAAACAAAAGCGAGTGCTTCAATGTTACGGCTACCACGACACTAAACCCGATGACGGCGTAATAGAGTTCGTCCACAAGAAATGGCTTCCTTACGCAAACAAAAAACTTAAACAAATAGCGGCATAACCGCAAAGGAGAAAAAACTTATGTCAAATTATTATAGAATTACAGGTTACTGTCCCGAAAAGGGGTTTTCATTCATTATGGATTGTTACGGCAAATTCGAGAAAAAGTGGCAATTTTCAGCCGAACTCGTAAAACGCGGATTTAAAATTATCGAAGTTTCCGACGACACGCAATTTCTCGATATAAACATAGAAAAATTGACAATAGAAACAGATAAATACGTCCTTCGTGCCTATGCCGATGGTAAACCCGAATATCTCGAAAAAGCAATAGGCGGCACAATCTATAAAGCCATAAAAGTCAGTAACAAAACATATATTCCAAACGAATCGATTACGCGTTGAATTACAAATTATATTAATTATCCATAACCCTTTATAAAAAAATAGGTAGCAGACCACTTTTTGTGGACTGCTACCATTTTTAGATGATTTTTTATAAATAGAATTTTATTGTTTTAAACCGAACCAACAAATAATAATGCCAATAACACCTACAATCGGCGAGATTATTCCCCAAATCAAATTTTCCGTTGAATTTGCAGAACTTAAAAGCAATACTATTCCTAATAAGATAGCAAGTATACTCGCTACAAAACCTATTTTAAAACGCATATGATTCATCTTTAATCATCCTTAAATTTGAATGCTAACAAAAGGTATATAAAACCAATTGCGAGTGAAATAAGCGTAATAGTACAACTGTAAATAATATCAATCAAAGAGACTATTACTATTACAGGTTTGTTGCTACATAGAAGGGTTATCAAATATAATACCCACATAAGAACTATAAACCCGATCGATATGATTGCGGCGATAATATAAGTTTTTTTTGTATAAATAACAGCGCCAACAAGTCTATGCGAGATGATTAAAAATACTAAATAATATATCGCGAATACGAGCATCATAGCAAAACTGTTAATGTCTTTATTGCTTCCCAATTCGTAACACAGCCTGCCAAATGCACACAAAAAGGCGATAAATGCTAACACCCTGTTAAGGTAAAGAAAGTTTTTGTTTTTCATTTTTAACCTCAATTATTATTGCAATGTAATTATTAAATAATACCTTAATTAATAATTAAATCGTACTCGCTGGCTACACTGCCATTATAAGCCCTTGCAATAACATAATAGGTTTCACCCGCATTAGCAAAGAAATTAATTTTTGAGTTGCGATTTCCTGCGCTATCATCGTCATAGTAAACAATTGCCCCTGTCGTATCCATTATTTGCAAATATGGATCGCCCGTAACAATATTATTCGTGTATATCGTATAATATCTACTTTCGCTCGCAGTGAATTTATACACTTTAACTTCATTTACATCATTAACAATATGCGCTGAAGAAATTAAGTCTGGTAAGATAGTGTCACGATTATATATCGAAAGTCTAACATTAACGGTATAACTTGAAGAAATATGACTAAAACTTCTTGTATGGATATAATATTTTTGTCCAGCAGTCAAATTTACGGTAATTAATGAATTGCGTGCACCGTTTGAATCGTCATTATACGCAATTTTATTGCGTGAAGAATCATACAACTCTAAATATGGATCTCCCGATGTTATATTATATGTATATATATCGTAAGAATCAGTATAGGGGGCTGTGAATTCATATACTATTGTATTTGTTCCAACGCTAACATTTTTGGGGGAATTTAAGAAGATAGCAGAGCGACCCGTAATTGAAGGGATGGCTGATAACGCCAAGTTTACAGCACCGCCAAGATATCCTTGAACCGCCAAATAATAATCTTGACCCACTGAAACATAACATCTGATCAAGGAGTCGAGATTGTCTAAACCATCGTCATTGTTATCAAGTAGAGCCCCATTCGAGTCAAAAAGATACAATTGAGGATCGCCACTTGTTTTTTTGGTGAAAAAGTCGTAATACCCAGATGTTGATGGGGTAAATTTCACCATAGTATATGTTTTAGTTGTTACATTAATGCTCAATGCCGTATCTTTATGTAAAGATGTGGTAGATGACGGTGTATATCCAATTTGTAGAGTATACCCGTATCGTGAAGTATAACTAAATGCAACAATAAAATATGTATCTCCCGCAACTAAATCTAATGTAAGCCGGGCATTTCTATTCGAAATACCGTCAATATCGTCAACTGCATTATAAACATCACCTTTCGATGCATTTACAATTTGGAAATTAGGATCTCCTATTGTGCTTATTGTTTCAAATTTATAAGAACCACTTATTCGAGGGGTAAAACTTAGCACTTGTCTCTGCTCGCTTGCATCAATATATTTACTAGTCCCGCCATAAAAATTTAAATTTTTTAAACGTTTATATCTCCCTGTTTCATAAGTTCCCGTTCCTCGCCCGTATTCGTCAATGCTACCATTTTCGTGCCAGCCAAACAACCACCACCGAGAGGTGTTGTCTTCAACCACGTTTACTGAAACAGAGGAGAGGACGCGAATATTATTATTTGTTGAGCCACTTTTTCTTGCTACAACATATTTTCCTTCCGCATATCCACCAACATGAATTAAACGAGGTTTTTCTGAATTTGGGTTTAAAGTTACGGCTTGAGATTTTATCAAATTGCCACGAACTAAAATTTGGTCTGTATTGTTAGTTTCGAATGTGTTAATTTGTAATTCATTATCCGCTATCTCGTCTGATTTTGTGTAATAATAACTACTATTACCAAAACCATTATGAAGGTTATAAATGTAAGAATAAACATTTGCAACAGTGCTAACGTAAGGGATGAATCCAAATACAAACAACGCTGTATCATGAGCAAAACTCCCACCTTTACTCTTTATGCCAACCCCACGAGCATTAAAGCGTGTTTGGATGATGAAAGCACCATCATCTGCATAAGGATCATAGTCCGCAGTCCCAGGGTTAAAATCTGTAGCGTTTTCAACTGAAAACTTGAAACCAATATCTTTCAAATAATATTCGGCATAATCATATTCAATATGAGGAAATACAATTCTTGTTAACGAAGGATCATATCCGCTCCAATTTCCGCTATTTCTTTCTTTGTCTGTTGCTCTATATTTGAATTGAAATAATGGTGTAACTCTTGAAGAACCAGTTGTATTACTCGGGAAACTTGGTGTAATATGTGATATATTAAACACCATAACATCAGTTGCATAATCGGCCGTATTAAACCGATCTGTAATAACTTTAACAAAGAATCCGTATTCCTTACCAACGTATATATGTTCACCGGGGATAAAAAATAATTCTTTGGGGACTATACGAACGATAGGATCATCCGAAGTATAACCATTGGGAAGTTCACACTCTCCAAAATAATAGTCGACATAAGAATGTATAATACCATCGTCATCCGTATAACTGTCATACTGATTTGCCTGAATATTGTTTAATGATGATGTAGATATGTTATCAACAGCAGCATCTTCTAAAATGATATTATCATCCGGTGCGTAACTACCTTGTGTATAGATCTTACTTGAGGCTTTTAGTCTTACGGATACTTCATCGTTGCCTAACATTAAAGTCTGCGACCTTGTTTCATAGAAAGTGACTTGATCGTTTGTTAATGGGATTTGAATATTGTACAACACAAGTTCTTCCTCAACACCATATTGTACATACATAGTATAATAATCCGACTCAGGATATATACTCAAAAATGCAAATGGAGCATCTATTGAAGGGGTTTTTGATACATCTGCTTGGTAAAACCTCAAATTTCCTTCTGCATCAACAATCTTATATAAATCAAAGTCTGGAATACTCAATGAATAGTTTTGGAATGTAATATAGGCAACATTATCTAAAAAATTTAGCACACCATCTACATTCTTTATTATGAAAAGAGGTTCATCCGGCTCTGAATATGTGTAATTGCTTCCAGCATTACTTGCCAACATATCATTCTCCAAATATATATCATCGGAGTCTAAATATGTATCGTCGGTTTTTTCTGAAATATAATTGTTTTCATCAGATTTAGCATAGGCTAATGAAACATTTGGAATAATAAATGTAATTGTCATTATTGCAGACAATATCGCTGTACAAAAAATAAAACGAATACGTTTAAAATTTAATTTTTTAGTCTTCTTCATGGAACTGTCTCCTTTTAATTATTTTACAGATGATAATATAAACTTAAATGGCAAATATTATCATAACTTGAAGGTTCAACTAATAAGTTTAGTTGATATTCTTCGGTTAAAAAGAAAAAGTGGCGCAAAAAGACCTATTTACACCACATCAATAGTGTCCCATTGTAACCACCCCCTTAATAATTAATTAAAATTAAAATTCGTTTTAAATTTACAGTTTTTATTTTATAGTTTTTAGTCTAAAGTTCTATCTCCATTTGTACGTTATTGTTCTTAGTTTGAGATTGCCCCACATTTATATTAGCATATAATGATATAAATGTCAACAATATAAATGTCAACAATTTTTTCAAATATTATTTTTGATGTTTCATTAAACTTTTTTGAAAAACAGTAATTCATTATGTGTTTTGTTGTATAAATTTACATTATTTTTCGCAAAATGTAACGTTGAAAAAGGTTACATAAAATCACAACGCGGTTACTTTTCCGTTACAGCGTGATTGTGGGGCGTGTGCTTGTCTTGATACAAGTCGGCTCGCTACGCTCGCCGAAGACAAGCACACGCCCCTTTGACTGAATCGTTTAACTATACACGGAAAACGAAACCGCGGACGGAAGGCGAAGCCGCCGCTAAACCGCTTGGCGGTCTTTCGCCTTTTTCCGCCGCGAGAGAATTTTCATTTTTAAGCCGAGTATTACGTTTAAGGAATTTCAGTCCGACGGGCGCATTTGCGCTATCACTTCGGGCGAAACCTTGCCCATGTAACAACCTTCGTCCCAACACGAAAAATCGTCGAATAAAAGTAGTTTCTGATCTTCCATACCGATTGTGCAGATAACGTCCTCGTCCATAATGTCCGAAATAAAGAATTGCGGCAACCCCTTGGAATAGACGATACGCTCGCCTGATTTTTCGATATATTTGAGAATGTATGCCATTGCGTCGCCCAAACGACTGCGATGCGCTATTTTCTCGAAATCATTTCGTCCGAAACGGTCTGCAAAATACATATTTTGTATGGTTATCTGTCGCTTATGTTCGCTGAAACTGTAAGTGTTATCCTCGAACATAAAGCCCGGCATTGTGCCGTCTGGGATATAAAATATCCCGTGAAAATGCAATCGTCGTTTTTTCGGAGAACGCTCCCAAACTCCTATGTATTTCCAACCCTTACGGGAATAAAAATTTGAAAGCGTTTCTTTGAGCCGTTTTTTGAAAGTTGTTTCCGTATGCTTTTTATCGTCGTATGTAAACGTGCAAAAATAATTAAATTGCTGTAAATTTGCTTTTCTGCACATTCTTATACGACGGGATATAAGGTTACGGAGTTTTCTTTCAAGGTTTACGTCTATGTATTTTTCGGTATCTTCCCGTGTCTTGAAATACGGCAACATACCGTTTATAAGACACTCGCGGCGTTCTTTTTTCTTCATCGTCAGACATTTTTGATACAATTCGTCAAACAATTCCTTTCTTGTCGTTTTACGCGTTCGCACGGGCTTTTCATCGGTCGCAGACGGCAAATTTTCGCATGTTTCGGGCGTGTTTTCGTCCGCAACCGTTTGTTCGTCTATGGGCGAATTTTCAACGTCGTTATCTGCTGTTTCGGGGCTGACCGCAACTTCGATTTCTTCTTCTTTTCGTATGCGTCGCGGCTTTGCCGGTCTTGTCGTATGCGGAATCGCTATATAATGCGAACCGTCAAAATATACTTTTGTTTCGCCATAAGGCATTTTTACTCCTTTGTCTTATATGGTGGCACGAGATATCCCGTTACGTTTATTTTTCGTCCTTCTCGTTGCTCGTATAAAGCGAATTTATAAAATATGAATTTTGCCGTTTCAGTTCTTGTACGCTTGCTTTTTCCGTTGCATACTCCGTATAGTCGTTCATTCCGATATGCGTTCCTTTTGCGAGTTCGTTAAAGTAATCCGAGAAACAGTCGGTCGAAAACCTTTGACTGTAAATCTTTTTGTTCATAAGATAATACTTTTTCTTTTCCGTTTTTCCGTCCATAGTACCGCGTTCTTTTTCGATATTCGATATACTGTAACCGTAGGTGTTGTATATAACCGTGTTTCTGCGATAGACGAAAGCGGTTACTTTTTTCAGTAGATATATAAGCAGAGTATTGTCGCCGCGATTAAACCGAAAGTCCTCGTATAAGTTGATAAATCGATTAAAAAGGCATTCATTGAGCATATCTTCGATAGTGAAAAACGGTAACGCCAAACGCGTATTCCCCGACGAAACTATGTGAACTATATCGCAAAGTTCCCGCGCGTCCGCACCCCACGAAGAAGGTCGTTGCTCGTCTGTAAATACCTTTATAAACGGATAATTATCCACCGTTGCCGAATGTCTGCACATTTTCAGCCACGAATTAAATAAATCGTTCTTTTGGTTTGTTTCTTCCGTGCCTTTTTTAACTTCTTTCAATTCGAGATTGTTTCCGCGTTCTTTTCCAACTTCCGTAATCGCCACTACTCCGAACTCAAAACTACCTGCGTTGGGGTTATTCTCTAAAACCTTCTTGCCGAGCCTTAAAATATCGAAGTCGAGAATATGAGCGTGTCTTGACGGTCGGGGATTCTTTGAGAAGAAATCGGTTGACCAAATGGGAAAGTTTCCGCCGTCTATAAGCCGATTATCTTCACGAATCGAATAATTTGTCACTATCAGACTGCTTTGAATTACATAGATAAAATAGAGTTGCGCGTAAGTTGAAAGCACGTCGAATATGTAACTCGTTTTCAGTCCGTCACGGTAATAAAGCCCGTATCGCTCGCTGTCGTATCCGTAAAGTTGTAACAAATCGTTATAGTGCTTTTCGTATCGGGCGCGTTTAACTTTTATCCATTCTTTTACCGTTGCAAGGTTATAAACCGTACCATATTCCATACACTTTCTTAGTTCCATTTCAAAGGCAATCCAACCGAAATTTGGAAATTTCATATCCGTTTCCTGTAACTTACCGTAAGCGATATTTCGGAACATAACTTCCTGCGATAACGCCATATCCGTTATAATCGTTGTCTTTTTCTTTCCCATACTGCCGCACGTCATCGAGACGATAGGTAAATCGTTTATAAAACCACGGTTTGCGTTCTCCATTCTGCGTAGTTTTGCAGTCGCGAGATTTTTTCTCCAACGCTCAAAAATTAACCATGCGAAAATAAGAATTATCCAAAACGGAACGTGCTTTACAATCACTTGCAAATCAATAAAAAGTTTTACGATTTGCGTATAAATCGCTTTGAAATCGAAGGATACGGCGAAGTAGAAATAAAAGGCGAAAAACTCTGTAATCACCGTCGCAAAATTCAGGTTAAAATCCCAAATTATCAGCCAGATAATCCATATCGAATTGTGCTGTTTTATGAACTCAAAATACTGCCGTAAAAAACGCTTCAACGGTTCGATTGTATACCTCGTAACAACCTTGTAAATCCGTAGCGGAAAAGTGTCTTTATTGTGCCTTGTATTAGGCGTAGCGTATATGCGTTTTACTACAATAATCAACACTACAACACACGGCAAAAGTATGATTAAAACTTTTGCCCAAACACTTACTTTTGCCCCTGTTGCAGACAACCACGACAAGAAATTTTCCTTGTTGAAAAGCATTGAAAAATACATAATCGCATTGACCTTAAAACTCTCGAAATCAGACGGTAAAATTGTCGTCCTTTCCATAACTTTTGAATAGTCCGTTACGCTCGGCAAATCGTTTGTAGGCAAGCCGAACAACACGCATAAATAATACTTAAAACCGCCGTATAAGTCGATTAAAGCCTCAAAAATACGCTGATAGGCAACTCCGAACACGAACACTCCGAATAAAATAAACACCGTTGTAAGGGCTATCGTGAGCGTAATATTAAACCGTCGTTGCCACTTCATAAGCCGCCCCCGAAACCGTGTTTTCGGACGGTATTTGTTTCGCCGTATAAATGAAATAACTTACCGCCAAAATTGTTATAAACAGCAGTAAAACCGCCATAATTCTTTTTACTATTTTCATTATAAAAACTCCTTGATCTATTGATAAAAATAATGCCGACGAACCATCAGATCCACCGGCATTTTTCGTTTGTTTTTTACTTTTCGATATCCTTCCATCGGTCGGCAAATTCTTTTCGTACACGCTTTTCGGCGCGCCTTCGTTTTATTGATTTTATAAGAGCCGAAATACCTTTGACAGGCAGCGTAATTATCCATAATACACCTTGCAAAACGTAAGGCAAAACAGGAGCGCAGAGAACAACTAAAAGAATGAGCAAAAGCAGGTATAAAATCGTCTTACCGTTGTCGTTCAGACTTACGTCTATTTCCGTTTCGTTCGACGGCTCTTTCCCGCCCGTTTGCTTGTTGTCAATCACGCCGAGATTGTATGTAATTCCGTCCGTTTCAAACTTCAAGCGAAGGATTGTTACGTCGCCAACGAGCGTATAACTTTCAAACGTAGAACCGGTTGTAGAATAGCCGCTCAACGAGTAACTCGTTTCTGCAAAACGCAATACCCATTTCTTGCCTTTGAGTTCGTTCAAGGCTTCGTCTGTTAATTTTGATGAAGTCTTTACGTCAAGGACTGCGCCGTGGTAGATATTCTCGCGGTTTTCGCCTTTGATAAAGTCGTCAATCGTTTGTATTCTGTCCCATTTATATGTTCCAGCAAATAAGCCGTCGCCGGTATGTTCAACTTTATCTGTGTATTTGAGATAGGCGTATTTGTCCGCTTTATCCCCGAACGTTTCTTTTACTCCGACAAAGGGAGCGGAAGACCAATCATAACTTTGCGTCGTGTAATACACGTCCGCTTCCAAGAGTTTGTCTATGGGCTTGTCCGTGTTGAACGCCACGAAATGGCTATCACACGCTCCGACGTATAGTTTGAATCCGTCTTTATACCTTACAAACCCTACAAATTTATCCGTAACGACGATTGTTTCGATGTCCACGCAATTGACATACGGTTTACCATTTATTGAACCGAAAGCATATTGCTTATTGACCGCATAATTGACTTCGGTGACGGTATTACCGCCGCTTGCTTGTTTATCTATGCTCTCGTCGAACGGACGGTAAATTGAACTGATTGCGTAATATCTCACGCTTTCGTCTTTCACCGTAAGCCCCGAAACTTTGTATTTGTAAAACACGCCGTTTGAATTGAGCAATTCAAGTTTGTAATTCAGATACGAAATCGAATCGTTTATCGTGGTCGAAATGTTTATGGACGACGCTTTGAAGTTTTTTGCTTTTCCGCTCGGCTGGTAGACGTAAACGAAAAGTTCTTTATTTACGCTTTCGGCAAGTTGAATGATTTGCAATGAATAATCGTCGGCTTTGGTTGGATAGTTGTCAGGATTGAACGACTTATCCCTGCTTAAATCTTCCAAAACCTCGGTAGCCGTTTTATCTTCCGCAAAAGCCACATTTGCGGCGCTTTGCATTCCCGTAAAGAAAACGCAAAGCGTTACGCATAAAACGGCTAATCGTTTGACAAATCTCAAATAATTATCTCCGTCGGATCTATGAGGATTTCCGCTTCCGGATTAGGTACTTTGAAATTTATCTTGACAGTGGCTTCGGCTGACGCGGCTTTAATTTCGAGCGTAAACATATCGCCGTCGGGGATTGCCGATTTGTCAATCTTAATATCTTTCTCGGAATATTTTTGTTTCAGAACGGCATATAAAGTTCCTTTCGGTTCGATACTGAATCCGTTGTCTTTTTTTACGATATTAAAACAATCGGTATAATCGTTCACCGCCGAAAATTTTACTTCTTCGCTGTCCACGAAAAACGAAAAATCATAATCCGTTTTCGGTGTGATTTTTACGGAGTATTCTTTGCTTCCGTTTCCTATAAATATCAGTTTTACGTCGGTTGGTTTACCTTTTTCAAAAGTGTATCCGCCCGTAGACGAAGCCACTCTTTCATTGCCTATTTCTACGTAAAAATTCTTAGGTGCTTCCGTAAAACCGTTTGTGAGAAATATTGCGAACCCGATTACAAGCGAAATAACGAGCAGAACCGCTATATAAGAAATTGTTTTAATAAAACTGTTTTTCATATCCGTCACCGCCTTATATGAAGAATCTGATTTCTTTTGAAGAACTTACGCCATCGCTTTTTACGACTATGCTGACCGAAAAATAACACGACTTTACAAGTTCTATGTTTTCTTTGGATTTTTCGGCAAAATCCGTTCCGCCGACCATATCGAACTCATCCTCGAAAACATATCTGTCGTAATACGATGTTCCCCACATAGCGTCGTCCATTTTAGATGACGAATAATAACTGTTCAGGTCTTTATCTCCCGTAGTTATGGTAAGAACTCCGTTTGAGATCGTAGCAGAAGTGATAAACTGATTTACCAAAGAATTAAGGTTCTTTTTTGTAATGTCCGAAAACGAAGTGACATCTGCCGCCGCATACTCCGTGCCGAAATATACGTTTCCCGTTCCCGTTCTGACGGCGGAGAACGTCGGGTTTTCAGCATTTTCAACCGAAAGATTAAACGTGTAAGTCTTTTTCGGCTGTAATTGATAAAACGTTCCGCGTTCGGCTGTCGTTGTAGGCGTTAAATCGGTTGTATAACTGATAAGCGGCTTCGGAGCGTCTACAAAAAATAGTTTTATCGTTTCGGAAAGTCCGCTCACTTCGTCTTTAACGGTTACATAAAAATAACAGGATTTAAGCCATTGCACGTTTTGCTCGGCTTTCTTGTCGTACTCGTCGTCCATAAGCAAATCAAACTCATCGACTTCGATATATCTGTCGTAGTATGTAGTCCCCCATAATGCGCCGTCGGGTTGAGACGATGAATAAAATTCTTCAAGTTTTTTATCGCCGGTTTTTATGGTGAGAGTAGAACCGGAAACGCTTGCCGAAGTTATAAACCTATCCGCGAATTGATTTATGTCTTTTTTTGTTATATCGCTGTAAGAAGTTATATCGGGGGCAGCATATTCCGTTCCGAAATACACAGAACCGCTTCCGCCTCTTGTTACGGTAAATTTCGGCGTTGCAACGCTGTTGAATACGTTAGAAAGACTTATATCGAACGTATGCGTTTTATTAGGGTAAACCTCGTAATATTCGCCGCGTTCCGTTGTTGATTTTTTAACAGCCTTGCTTTCAACGGCAATGTCCGTTGCTTTACCGATAAACACGATATTGCAAGTTCCTTTAATTTTGCCGTCCCTCGTTGTTGCAGACAATACGGCAGTATTGCCTATAAACGATTTATAACAATCGACTCTTGCCGAGAGCGAACCGTCGCTATCAGGCGTTACGGAAAGATAATCGCTTATCTTTTGACTTTTTAACGCTGCATTTGCATCCCATTCGACTTTCCAATCTACCTGTTGATTACTTGCCGTTGCGGGTTGAATTGTCGCTTTGACGGTGTAAGAAGCCAAAGCCAGAGAATCTGCCGCATTCAATTTAACAGGTGAGAACATCATATTTGCGTTCAGGTTGTTATCTTCAAACGCCAAATCATTGTTTTGAATCGTTGATTTTTCTTCCGTATTTCCGCAAGAGGCAAATATCGTAAGGATACTCGTTATAAGCAGAATAAACGTTATAAGTGTGGCTATATGTCGATTAACGACATATTCGCCGTGTTTTAAGTTTTGCATTTAATACCTCCATAATTTATTTTTTTGTTTAAAGGGGACTATATTTCAAGCCCCCTTTACTTTGGCTAAAAATCTATCGTCAACGTATCGACGATTATTTCTTTAACCGGAATTTCGTTATCCGAAGGAGACCATACTTTCTTGGCAAGGAAGGCAAACGCTCCGCTTGCCAGAACGACTACGGACAGCGACATTACCACCGTAATTATGTTGCGAAAAACACTTCGCCCTGCCATAGATTTTCTCATAATCTATTACCAGATAATAGTTCCCGGAGTTACGGTTACGCCGGTTACGGGGATATAATGTCCGTTTGCCGCAAACATAAGCGAGAAATCTTTGGATATATCCTGATAACTTACGTTAGAAGCGTTAAGCATATCCGATTTTACAGTAACTGTCGCAAAAGCCGTAGTAGGATTAGCCTTTATCCACGAATCCACCGCTACCATACAAGCGTTCAGAACGCCTGCGGTCAACTTATTTTTGGTCGCGGTAGAGTTGTCTTTCGTCAGCATTAAACCTGCCATAGTAGAGAAATCGTATGCGGTTTTGTCGACTGTAGAAGCCGTTCTCATACAATCTTCCCAAACGGTTTTGTATTCGGTTGCAAGCAAGGTCTTTACTCCGTCAACAAAGGCATCGTTGAACTTGATTTTGCTCGTAATTTTTTCCGTTCCCGCTACCGTATAATCCGAAAATGCGGAAGTATGACCTATGGCGTATGCCACGTTGTCGCTTGCATTGCCGAGTCCGCCTATCACGATATTGTTAAATGCAACCGACACGCCGCCTTTTACAAGATTTGCAGAAGAAATAGCCGTAACCTTTCTGTTGTAATCGCAGACAATCGTTGCTTTCACAGCCGCATTTGCCCTCGACGTTACCGTAACGACGATTTTTTCGCCGAACGCTTTAAGATTTTTAACCGTCGCTTTAAGCGAACCGTCGGAATCGGGTGTTACCGTAACGTAATCGCTAACGTTTTTACCGCTTGCCCACGCGGAACTTGCATTCTGGAACGCAACGCTCCAATCAACAGCCTTGTTCGTGGCGTTTTCGGGTGTAACCGTTGCCGTTACTTCGAGTTCGCTTTCTTCAAGACTTCCGTTTGCGGCAGCCTTTCTTACCGCCATAAGTTTAATGTTGGGCGTATTGCCAATGCCATAATCCACATCGCCGACGCCGTTTTCATTATCCGCTTCACCGATAATATCGTCGATAATCGGCTTATACGCCGACTTTTGCGAAGAATCGTCGTTTCTATTTCCGCAAGCCACAAGTCCGAAAACGCTTCCGACTACGGCTGCGATACAGAGCGTTCCGCTCATAAGAATTTTGAAAAGTTTATTATTTTTCATTTCGTTTTACCTCTCTTTTTTTATTTTAATAATTACCTCAAAAGCATATCGAGAATGTTTTTGTCGGAATAACGGAAGGGTTTTACTTTACATTCGTAAACTGTACCGTCATCGTCGTAAGAACGAACCGCATAGGTGTTGCCTTTAATCGTTTTGCCGTTATCATCCTTCATTTCGTAAGGAATAACGACGAGTTCGGCTTCCATTGCTCCGTCAAATACGATGTCCAACACAACGTAACCGCCCTTATCAGGGGGTACGATTGCAACTTTTACGTCTTTACCGCGAACCGTTCCTCTGATAAAGTAAGAAAAATACTGTTTGTCGTCCATTTCAAAAGTTTCTCTTTCAACCTTGATAGGGTTTTTAATTTTGTTTTCTGCCATATTTTTATTTCTCCTTGTGATTTGTTTTTTTGCTTCCGATTTCTCTGGAAATTCTTGTTGCTTCTTCTTTGCTTTTGCCTTCGTCGAGCGCCTTTTTGAACTTGTACAGTCCGCTATGGTCGCTCTGACATTGTAAATAACCGGAGCGAAGACCTGCCTCGTAGTCGGTAAGTTCTTTACCTTCTTTTTCTCCGTGCTGATGGACTTTTGCCTTGCGTTCTTCCGCGTAACCTTTGGCGCGTTTTGTAGGCACGCTCCACCTGCGTTCTCTTTTTTCGCCGCCTTTGTTAGCAGCGGCTTTGCTTTCTTTTGCCATTTGTAAACTCCTTATAATTTAGATTTTTGTAATTTGCCCGTGTTGCCGTTAGCACAGCGAATGAAAAAATATTAAATTGTAATTTTTGTAATCTTTACGAGTTTTTGAAACATTCTGCTTCGTGCGACTTATTGTCGGAAGGCGGCCGCCTTTATCTTTGCAAAAGTCCGCAAGCAACAGTCGGAAATCTGTTCTCGCTTTCGATTACGCATACAGTATAAACCCCGAAAACTCAAAAAGCCAGAACACCCGCGTGAGCAAAAAGGACATCTTTGTAACTACCAAAAAACGCGATTGTAACAGGGAAAACGGTGGCTTGGAACATAAATGTAACCACAGCGAAACATAGCAATTTAGTCATAAAAAAAAGCAAGGCGGTTAAGCCTTGCTTTTCGTTAGTTGACGTATCTTCGCGTGTAAGTCGTACACGGAAATCTTTTGCCGTTTTTATTTTTCTTGTCTGCGTAGTACATATTGTAAAGCATATCCCTATGCGGCGTTCTTAAATAAAACGTGTCATGGCTGACGAGCATATTATCTTCCGTTAAATGTTCGATCTTTTTGATACTTTGCTTTACGATATAGTGTTTCGTTCTGTAAACGTTATCTGCGCCGATAACAAAATACGGTATTAAATTTTTCATGGTTTTTCATCTCCTTTATGCTGCTAAATGATTTTGGATAAAACGTAACAACTGTTTGTTCAGCCTTGTAACGTGTTCGCGGGCATAACCGAATTCTTCGGCTGCCGATTCCTGTGTTTTGTTTTCTACATACATACAAAAATATAATTCGTAAAGTTTGGGCGGCGCTTGGCAGACTATTTCGTTATATTCGTTTACCGTTTTCAAAACGTTGCTTTCGCCCACTATTTTTGCCGTCGCGCTCATCTGTTCTTTACGCGAGTAGTAATACCTTATGTTTCGCAAATCTTCTCGGATTGCTTCAAAACTTTTCATATATAAAATGCTCCTGAAAATTTAGATTTTTCCGCTTCGGAGCATAAAAAATGTCCCCGCGCGGTTTGTAAACTTTTTCAAAGGTTTACATTCGGTTCGGGGACATTTTCTCCTATCGAATCTTACCTATTCCGACGGGGAACAAGGCTTTATCTTGAACGCTGTTTCAGTTCGACCTCGCTTTGTCGGGATAGACGTTTTCGTTTTTTAATTTAGTTGTTAAAAATTCGTATTTTTGCGTACCGTTTTTATAAAATGCTCGTTCTTTCTGAATTGCTCGAAATACCACGAGCCGCAAAACGGACACTTGCCGACGTAATCGCCGTCTGCATTAAGTTGTGCCGTAAAATACCTGTGACAGTCCGGACATTCCTTTCTTAGTCCGTCAGAGCCGCGTTTGAAAGTCGTATTTTGCATACATATACTCCTTTTTTCCCATAGCACATAAAGATTTGTATTTGATTTACTGCTTGATACGGTCGGGAAATCCGTTATCGCGGTAAATCATCTTTTGTACCTGTAAAAAATCGTTGCGGACGGGGCATTCCGCTCGGATTATTACCAAAATTATTGTAAGTCTTTTATAACCTTGACTGCAACGCCTTGAATGGAAATCGTTTCATAAAACATATCTTCCATTTTATCGTTTTCAGGGTGTAATCGAATGCGTTTATGCCGATTATCGAGATAATAGCGTTTCAAAGTCGCTTCGTTGTCGATAAGAGCAACTACGATTTGACCTTCTTCGGCTGTTTCCTGTTGCCTTACCACCACTAAATCGCCGTCGGATATGCCTGCGTTTATCATACTGTTGCCTTTCGCTCGCAGAATAAAAAATTTACCCGAACCTAAATATTCCCGCGAAAGAGTAATATACGATTCGATATTTTCTTCTGCCAATAAAGGTACGCCGCAAGCAATCTCGCCTACAACGGGGCATTTCGCTTCCGCTTTCAGCCTTGCTATCTTTGCCGTCTGAACTCCGCGAAATCTACTGCTTTTTTCAATCTCGCCGCGTTCTATAAGTTCGGTGATATATCTGCATACGGTAGGCACGCTTATATTCAGTTCGTCGGCAATTTCTTTCATCGAAGGCGTTTCGCTTTCTTGAAAATAACTGTTGTTAATTATCTCGATTATTCTGTTTAAGACTTCTTCGTTCTTACTGCGCATAAAAGAACCTCACAACCTATCTGAAACATATATTTCATTTAAGTGTCTTTATTATACTCGTTTCAATTCAGATTGTCAAGGGGTCGTAAGCCCGTTTTCGTGAAATTTTTTAGGGTGTACAAATTTATGCACAGGTCGTTTGTTTTACGCGTTTCGTGGGGAATCTCTCGATTTATGCTTTCGACGGTTTTTGAAATGTTCGTACATTTTATTCCCTAACAACGAAACAAATAAATCTATATCTTTTTTCGGTATTTTTGAGAAATCCGGTTCAGTGTTTTCGATATAGATACGTTTTTTCGTTGGGTTATCGTTCAATACGATTTCCTTCATCCGACGTTACCTCCTTTTGTTTTCTGCCACCACTATACACCGTGTTTCTTTGAAAAACCAGAACATCGGCGTGAGCAAAAAGGACTTCTTTGTAACGGAAACGCGAGATAAAAGCAACTCTGCGGCAACCTGAAACAAACACGAATGTAACCCGATTGTGATTTCAATGTAACCATTATCGAAACGAGAAGATTTACTGTTTATTTTCTCGGACAACTTTACGACTTGCACTTTTTCTTTCTCTTTTTTGGGTTGGATCGTATCAGAAAAGCACTTGCTGTCAAGGGAAAAAATTATCGCGTAAAACATTAAACGGAAAAATAAAAACGCAATATTTTTTTCTCTTTCCTTGACAGACCGCGTTGCTTTCCCGATTGAGTTCGGGGTGTCGAAAGAAAAAAGACAAATCGACAAAAAAAGTTTCAAATATATCGCTTTGCGGTTTCAATACTGCCTGTATCCGTTCACGTTCGGAATTTATAGACGGACAAATTCGATACAAATTCGGCACGCCGTGGTTCTGGCTATTAAATAATTGCAGGTTTATACTTGAAACAAAAAATAGAAAAAGGAGCAATCGAAATGAAAAATTGTGTAATTTACGCCCGCTATTCAAGTGAGCGACAAACCGAGCAATCCATCGAAGGTCAGTTGCGAATATGCAACGATTTTGCAAAACAAAACGGATTGCAAGTCCTCGATACTTATATCGACAGGGCTATGACGGGAACGAACGACAACCGTCCCGCGTTTCAACAAATGCTGAAAGACGCCGAAAAACCCGTTATGTGGGATATCGTTCTTGTTTATGCTATCGACCGTTTCGGTAGAAATTCTATCGAAATCGCCGTCAACAAACAAAAATTGAAAAAGAACAAGAAAATGCTTATATCTGCCACGCAAAGAATGAGCGAAAATATCGACGGAACGAAAAACCTCGACGGTATCATACTCGAAAATATGTATATCGGGTTGGCTGAATACTATTCCGCCGAACTTTCGCAAAAAATACGCCGCGGTTTGCATGAAAGCCGTCAAAAAGGGTTTTGTAGCGGTGGCAGACCGCCATACGGTTATTACTACAAGGATAAACGAGTTTTCATAAACGAAGAACAGGCAAACGTTGTCAGATATATTTTCAAAGAATATTTTTCGGGTAAAATCGTAAGAGAGATTATTAACAACCTTACCGAACAAGGAATTTTGTATCGCGGAAAACCGTTTGCCGAAAATACTATTTACAACTTTCTTCGATTAGAAAAATATGTAGGTATCGCAAGGTACGACGACGGAGTTTATGACAATATCTACCCGCAAATTGTAGACAAAGAAGTTTTCGACGGCGTTCAAGCAATTCTTGCGGCAAACAAAATCGGCTCGCGTAGCCCTGAATCGCTTTTCCTGTTAAGAAACAAAATCACTTGCGGCTGTTGCGGCACTCATTATCAAGGAGATAGCGGCACGAGCAAAAACGGAACGAAATTTTACTACTACAAATGTATGGGCAGAAAGAAAAAGCATATTTGTCACGCTTCCGTCTTGAAAAAAGATGAATTTGAGAATTTAATTCTGGAAATCATTATTAAAGTTTTCGGTACTGAAAGTCGTATAAATTATCTTGCCGATTGCGTAATGGCTGTTTATAACGATAAGTTAAAAGAGCATTCCGCCGTCGATTTACTGAAACGCGACCGCGACGAAGTACAAAAAGCACTCGATAACATTATGCGAGCCATCGAGCAAGGTATTATAAACGAAACTACTCAACGCCGTATGAAAGAGTTGGAAGAACGCAAACAAACGCTTAACGATAAAATTGTAATCGCACAATATGGCGAAAGCCAAAGATTGACGAAACAGGAAGTCGTTGAATATCTGACACACTCATTGCGACAAGAACCGCGTTTCTTACTTCATATTCTCGTTAAAAGCATTATCGTATATGACGATAAAATCGAGATATATTTCAACTTCACGGAACGCAAAAATCCCGACGATTCGGACGATACCGATAGTCGGGATAATAATTACGTTAATTGTTCGGACATCTTACCAATGTGTCCACCAACAAAAAAAGATAGGTTTTAGCCTATCTTTTTTTGTTTAAGAAAAGTAAAGGGGATTCGTAAGGAACGCAGAGACGGAATAGCGATTGTTTGCGGTTTGGGAAAATTCGCACAATCGCGTCACGAGAGCGACGGCGCAGCGCGGCGAAAAAGTTGCCGGTGGCAAGTTTTTAGCGACTGACCGAAGTAATTTGTAAAACATAAGTATGAATTTTGGGAAAATGCTTTGCAAATTACAAGAGCGAATCCCCTTATCTCCACCAAGAAAGGACTATCCGAACACTGCTGTATCGAAAAGCGGTATTCGGATAGTTTTTACTTTTGAAAGGCGTTATTTTGATTTACAGGAGCGGATGTGGCGAAAAAACGACTAAAAGCAAATTGATTTTTGGATCATTAAAAAAATTTTCAAAAGAACCCGACGGACAGATATTCGTATGCTATACTATAACAGATTTGATGTAATATCAGGATTGCTTCGTAAGAAAAGGCGTTGCCGGGCATGAAGACGTTGCGCGATTGCTCGTTCACTTTGTGGACTCGGGCAGGGTAAGTGCCGCCGTTTACCATAGAATTGCAGTTAACGTAGCGATTCCGCGACGGGCGTTGAAATCATTAAAAAAGAGAGATTTCGGCGCAGGTTTGGTTGCAATACGAATTTTTAAGTAAAATCGACTAAAAATCGTTTTTTTAATTTTCGGTTTTTATCGAATGCTGAAAGGGTATATCTTCATTCGATATACTTATATGCAAAATAAGCAAAGCAAATTTGATAAAAACAGTTGTCTAAATCAAAATATTGTTGTATAATCGTTATGTAAATAAATTTATAATGAGGTAAAGTTTATGAATAATAATGATTTGCTTAATTATGGTATCAAAGGCGTAGGTAAGGTCGTTTACAATCCTTCTTACGACGAACTTTTCAAGGCTGAAACCGACCCTGCTTTGACAGGCTATGAAGTAGGTAAAGTTTCGGAACTCGGCGCAGTAAACGTTATGACCGGCATCTATACCGGACGTTCGCCCAAAGACAAGTATATCGTCATGGACAAAAATTCCGAAAACACCGTTTGGTGGACGAGCGAAGGTTATAAAAACGACAACCACCCCATGAGCGAAAATGTTTGGGCAACAGTTAAAGAAATTGCTTTAAACGAACTTTCAAATAAAGATTTGTACGTTGTAGACGCTTTCTGCGGTGCAAATAAAGACACGCGTATGGCTGTCAGATTCATCGTTGAAGTTGCTTGGCAAGCTCACTTTATCAAAAACATGTTTATTCAACCCACAGAAGAAGAGTTGAAAAACTTTAAACCCGATTTCATCGTTTACAACGCTTCCAAGGCAAAAGTCGAAAACTATAAAGAACTCGGCTTAAACAGCGAAACCTGCGTTGCTTTCAATATCACCAGCCGCGAACAAGTTATTATCAACACCTGGTACGGCGGCGAAATGAAGAAGGGTATGTTCTCTATGATGAACTACTACTTGCCCCTTAAAGGCATTGCTTCTATGCACTGCTCGGCAAATACCGATATGAACGGAAAGAATACAGCAATATTCTTCGGTCTTTCCGGTACGGGTAAAACTACTTTGTCTACCGATCCCAAGCGTCTTTTAATCGGCGACGACGAACACGGCTGGGACGATAACGGAGTATTCAACTTCGAAGGCGGCTGCTATGCAAAGGTTATCAACCTCGATAAAGACAGCGAACCCGACATTTACAACGCTATCAAGAGAAACGCTCTTTTGGAAAACGTTACGCTTGACGAAAACGGCAAAATCGACTTTGCAGACAAGTCCGTAACCGAAAATACGAGAGTATCTTATCCTATCAACCATATTAAAAACATCGTCAGACCTATTTCCAGCGCACCCGCTGCTAAAAACGTAATTTTCCTTTCGGCTGACGCATTCGGCGTATTGCCTCCGGTTTCTATTTTGACTCCCGAGCAAACTCAATATTATTTCTTGTCCGGTTTCACCGCTAAACTTGCAGGTACCGAAAGAGGAATAACCGAGCCTACTCCTACGTTCAGCGCATGTTTCGGTCAGGCATTCCTTGAATTGCACCCCACTAAGTATGCCGAAGAATTGGTAAAGAAGATGAAGGCTTCCGGCGCAAAGGCTTACCTTGTAAACACCGGTTGGAACGGAACGGGCAAGAGAATTTCCATCAAGGATACCCGTGGAATCATCGATGCTATTTTAAACGGAGACATCAACAATGCTCCCACAAAGACTATTCCTTACTTCAACTTTGAAGTACCCACCGAATTGAACGGCGTTGATTCCCACATTCTCGACCCGAGAGATACTTACCAGGACGCAAGCGTCTGGGAAGAGAAGGCTAAAGATCTGGCTGCAAGATTCAACAAGAACTTCGCTAAATACGAGACTAACGAAGCAGGCAAGGCTTTGGTAAAAGCAGGACCTATCGTTAAATAATTAACTAAAAAACAAACAAAAGGACGCTTAAATTACAGGCGTCCTTTTCCTTTGTTAAAAGTAAACCACACGCTAAGCGTGTGGAAAAAATAGAGCGGAAGCGATGGACAGAAAAAACCTCCCATGATAGAATGAAAGT
>CAKQKE010000012.1 GCA_934247935.1 uncultured Clostridia bacterium | reverse complement strand
TTTTTTAATTCTTCCGTTTTTGCCCGTAGTTCCGCTTGCTCCGTTTCATAAGATTTAGCAAGAAAATCAAATCGTTCTTCGGGCATTGTTCCGCAAACCTTTTCTTCGTAGAGCTTCACTATTATCCGCTCTATCTCGAATCGTCTGTTCTCCTCTTTCTTTATCTCACTTCTTGCCGCGCTTAACATACTCGCGCTTTCTTTTGCCGAGCATTTGCGGTATTATAGCACATTTCGACACGTTTTTTTAGAAAAAACTATGCGATATCTCATTTTATTATCGAACAAATACAATCCAAATTTCGATAACAATTCTGCTGTTAAAATTTCTTGACAATAATTCGACAGTATGATAGAATTAAACTGCAAAGGATATATTAACTTACGTGTTATATATTTTCGTCAAAGTATCGCGGCTTTGCCTGAAATGTATAAAATTTAATTTAACATATTGTTTGCTTGTTTAATACGAATAGGTGTATTCTAATATGCAAGCTCTTTTTATATCCTTTGCGAAATAATTTTTTCGGAGGATATTTTTTATGTTAAAGAAAGACGCGATTGAATCCATTGAACGCACTGTCGGATATGAGTTTACAGATAAGCAACTCATTTCCCAAGCGTTTACACGCTCGTCATACCATTACGAGCATCCCGAAGACCAAGACAACGAACTTTTAGAGTTTATCGGGGACTCCGTTCTATCCCTTATTGTCGTAAACATTCTTATTGACAAATATTCGGGGCGCGATGGAAGCGGTTTGTATGCTTGCCGCGATGTGGGCGATTTCAGTATGATGAAAAGTGCGCTCGTCAACAAACAGTTCCTTGCCAAACAAATGAGTAAACATTGTTTACACGATTATTTGCGGATGAGTATCGGCGACGAAGGACAAGGCGTTCGCAACGGCAAATCCGTTTTGGAAGATTTGTTTGAAAGCATTGTAGGTGCGGTTTATTTAGATACAAACCGCAATTTGAAAAAGACCGAAAAAGTTGTTAAAAACATTCTCGATATAGACAGATTCTTAAAAGAGAACGACGGAGAAATTCGAATTAGTTACAAAAACGACGTGCAAGAATGGTGTCAGCGTTACGGATACGATTTACCGACTTACGATACGCGACAATCTTGGGACGGCTTTATTTCCTATTGTGAAATCGAAGAACTTGGCATACGCGAGCGTGGCGAGGGACACAATCGTAAGGAAGCGGAAAACAACGCCGCCGAATACGCTTTGCAAAAATTGGAAGAAGATTTTGAGCCGAAGATAAGTAATTTTATTGTATCTTATGAAAATGCAATCAATATGCTTCAAGAATATTGCAGGCAAGAAGATTACGATTTGCCGTATTATGAAACAATCAACGACGAAATACACGAAGATAACAGTCATACTTTTACCGTTCGTTGCTATCTGAATAATAGCCGGGTTGACGGAACAGGCAGCCGCGTTAAAGAAGCAAAAAAACAAGCAGCTTACAATATGCTCAAAGCTATCGGCGGGATTGATTGAGGTGATATTATGGCAAAAGAAAAATATAGCTATGGATATGCACAAGAAAAGTATAAACCGCTTAAATGTAAAGAAGAACAATACAATTTGAAATTAAAAAAGGGTAACTATTATATCATCCGTTTTGATGGCAAAGAAATGACCGCGGCATTCAAGATAGATCATAAAGCAATAAATGAGCCATTTTTTGATACGATGGAAGATACATTCAATGAGTTTTGTAAAACGACTCAAAACGTAATATTCGGGTATTCTTTCAGTGACGAAATCTCCATACTGATACGGGGTGTGCATAATAGCAATAGTCAGAATAATCGAATTGAAAAATTATTGTCGTTACTATCGGCTAAACTTGCCTTATCTTTTCACAGAAATGCGCAAAAACACAATTTGGATTTACAAAATAAAGATTGGATATTTGATGCGCGCATAATTGAATTAAATAAGCAAGAAACAATCGACTATTTTTTGGCACGACAAGCGTATGCTATTGACAAATACTTAATGCAATTAAAAGCAGAAAATCACATCGACTATAAGTTACATACCTCTGAAACAGTCATTCCCGCATTAAAACCAAAAGGTATCAATTATGAGAACTTACCCCTAAAATATCGCTATGGGTCAATCTATTCCCATACTAAAAACTTATTGCCTTTTGAATTTGATGCTAATTTAAAATTACTACAAAAACTTTGTTTCAGCAATAAAACTTAACAAAGAAAAGAAAGAAACTAATTCTCAGGTTTCTTTCTTACGAACTTGCTATTTGCTGTTGTTTAATTTAATCCCCAAGGCTATTTACCTTGTGCTAAACTGTTTCTGTCATTATTTGTTTTATTCATTTAATGTCCTCCGCTTGTGTTTTATTTGTAACTGGCAGGTCACAAATTTATTATACACAAGCGGAGTTTTTATGTCTATTCCTCACCGGTTAACCTTTTTTGAACCACGCGACTATCGCGTGGTTTTCGTTAAACAAAAAAGCCGTGATTACACGATACGTATCGTGTAATCACGGCAAAAATTTAATTTAAACAATTATTTTACACCTTTTGTTTTTTCGCTTTTATAACGAATTTTTACGTTCTTTTTACGCCTTATTCTTCCTCTTCGAATTCGTCTTCTGCCGCTTCTTCGTCAAACTCGTCTTCGTCGTATTCGTCCGTTTCTTCATCGCCAAGCCCGCCGAAAATATCGTCGGTGTTTATATCGGTATACTCTTCGCCGTTTGCGTTTTCGTCAATGTCGATATCCTCTTCTTCGTTGTACTCTTCTTCAACCTCGTCGGGTTCTTCTTCCTCAACAAGTTTGTGCGCCTCGAGTACTTCACCAAATGACAACGTGCGGTTAACTACCATGGGGAATTTGGACTTGTTGGGAGTAATTTTGTTTCCGTTTTCGTCATAAAGTTTTTCAAGGCTTTTATACATAAACACGAAAAACTCGTCAAAACTCTTCCATGAATAAATATCTTCGTCGCTGCCGCGTTTGGTACAATATATCTTTGTATCGTCCTTTTTAAGACTGAACACAAAATCGCCGAGCATGCCTATATAAAGCCTGTCGATGCCGTCGGCAATTTTTAAAATGCCGTTCATTACGGCGATATCGTCGGGCTTGAATTTTGCCGCATTAGACGTGAAATTGTACGCAAATACAATCAAACTGCCGCTGAACATAGACACGCCGTTATATTTATTTATAAACGTACCGTACTCGTCGAGATTATATTCTTCATACTTTTCGTAAACCGTTTTTTTAAGCGGACTGCCGTTTATAAACAATATATGCAAAAACATATCTTTGCGCATAACTTTTATAGGTTTTACGCACACAACCCAGTTTTCTTGAGTGCATCCCCTTTTTAATTTTCTCAATATTTCAAAACTCTTCATACTTTCTCCGAAGGGAAATAACTTATTACGATTTCTTATAATATTTTACCGTTTTTTACCCCTTGTTGTCAACAGATTATGTATTATTTTTAGTATAATAAATAACGCCGTTTATTCCGCTTTTTAAGCGTTTTAAAATAAAATGCAATACTTTCTCATATACAATGAAAACCCATACATAATACAAACAGCAGCCTGACTTGGCTGCTGTTTGTAAAAAATCAATCGTTGTGCACGTCGTGTTCGTGCTCGCAAGCACAATTACCTGCGCAGTATTTCTCTTTATCGTATTCTATTCCGTTTTTATCATAGTAATCTTTTATCGCCGCTTTTATCGCCTCTTCGGCAAGTACCGAACAGTGCAACTTGTGAGCGGGAAGTCCGTCCAATGCTTCTACTACAGCCTTGTTTGTGATTTCCAAAGCCTCGGAAATGGGTTTACCCTTGATAAGTTCGGTCGCCATAGAACTTGTTGCTATTGCGCTGCCGCAACCGAAAGTCATAAATTTTACGTCGGTGATTACTCCGTCTTTAACCTTAATGTACATCCTCATTATGTCGCCGCATTTAGCGTTTCCTACTTCGCCGATGCCGTCTGCGTCGGGTATTTCGCCGACGTTTCTCGGATGTCTGAAATGGTCCATAACTTTTTCGCTATACAACATGTTTTCTCTCTCCTTTTTCAAGTTCGTCCCAAACGGGCGACATTTTTCTTAAATAATCCACCACTTCGGGAATTGCTTTTATCGTGTAATCTATTTCTTCTTCAGTGGTGTATTTGCTGAGCGTAAGTCTCAACGAGCCGTGTGCGATTTCATGCACAAGCCCGATCGCAAGCAAAACGTGACTGGGGTCGAGCGAACCCGACGTGCAAGCCGAACCGCTTGACGCGCAAATACCGTAATCGTCAAGCATTAAAAGCAGACTTTCGCCCTCTATTCCCTCAAAACTCATGTTGAAGTTGTTGGAAAGTCTTACTTTTCTGTCTCCGTTTATTCTGCAATGCGGAATTTTCGATAAATTATCGAAAAGTTTGTCGCGCAAATACGTTTCTCTCTTAATGACTTCGGGCATTTCCTCTACAGCCTCTTTAAGTGCCTGAGCCATGCCGACGATTCCGGGCAGATTCTCCGTACCGCCCCTTTTGTTTCTCTCTTGCGCGCCGCCTTCGATGAAATTGTTTAAATAAATGCCGTTTCTGCAGTACATAAAGCCTACGCCTTTAGGCCCGTGGAATTTATGTCCCGACGCCGAAAGCATATCTATGCACATATCTTCTACGTCGACGGGCGTGTGACCTATCGCCTGAACCGCATCGGTGTGGAAAATAACTTTGCGTTCTCTGCACACTTTGCCTATTTCTTTTATAGGTTGAATAGTGCCGATTTCGTTGTTGGCAAACATTATAGTAACAAGGCACGTATCGTCCCTGATTGCGTTTTTGACGTCTTCTGCTTTAACGATGCCGTTTTCGTATACGGGCAAATAAGTAACTTCAAAGCCCTCTGACTCGAGTTTTTTAAGCGTATGAAGTACCGCATGATGCTCGAAAGCGGAAGTAATAATATGCTTTTTGCCTTTTTTAATCCCGTTTTTAGCCGTGGAAGTGATTGCCCAGTTGTCTGACTCGCTTCCGCCGGAAGTAAAATAGATTTCGTTGGGTTTGGCGTTGATACACTGCGCAACCGTTGCGCGCGCTTCGTCAAGTTTTTCCTTTGCAATTTGACCAACGGTATGCAAACTGCTTGCATTGCCGTAAATTTCCGTGAAATACGGAGCCATTTTCTGCGCTACGCTGTCGGATACCCTCGTCGTTCCCGCATTGTCCAAATATATCATATGCTCCTCCGTTCGGAATTTCCGAAAAATAAAATCCTACTCATTTGGTAGGAATTATTATACATTATTATTGTGTAGTTGTCAAACAAAATATACTCATTTTTTATAATTTTTGGTTATTAAATCATTTAAGGTGACACTGTTTAAATAGTCGTTTATCATGTGAGTAAGCGTAGTCCAACAACCGGCAGCCGCGCAACTGTCTATTTTGGGGCAATCGCCCTCATTTGCGCAAGTGACGAAATTGGGAGTGTCACCCGTAATTTCGAGTATTTGTCTTACCGTGCATTTGTCGGCGGGAATTTTAAGTTTATAGCCGCCGCTTGCACCTCGCATGCTTTCGAGCAATCCGCCTTTTACAAGCAGCGCGATTATCGATTCAAGATATTTTTGAGAAATATCCTGTCTCATGCTTATTTCGGAAATGGGCACAAATTCGCCGCCGTGGGTGGCTATATCGGCCATCGTCCTTAAAGCATATCTTCCTTTTGATGATATTTTCATTTTTTCCTCTTTTAAGTCGTCTATCCGTATAATTTGCGGTCAAAACACTGTCGGATTGCAATTGCTTGCCGTTTTAATTCAGTTTTCGCTTTATATCCGTTTTTCCGTTTGTTAAATTTGCCTGCGAATTATTAAAAACAACGCTTATACCGCTTAAACAAGTTCAGCCCGCGACTTCGATGCCTTTTGAATAGTCGGAATCGGAATAATATTTGCCGTCGCCGACGCATTTTACGAAAATAACATATTTTACCGACGTTTTTGCTTCAAAAAGATAAAAATTGTCCTTAGAATAAAACGTTTCTCCGTTTATCATCACGGTATAACCTGTTGCGTTTTCGTTGCTTTCCCAGGTGATTAAACCGTCGCCTTGATACAAAACGTTTCTCGGCGAAGACAGTTTCGTCGTTTCAATCGTGGGATTTACGCAAGCGCAACAACAAAATAACGTTATGCAAATTACGGACAAAACGACCAATTTACTAAAAATCGTTTTCACTTTTATCAGTCTCTTTTGGTGAGTTTTTCAAGTTCTTTCATAAACGTCGAAATGTCCTTAAACGAGCGGTAAACGGACGCAAAACGCACGTAAGCGACTTCGTCGATATCTTTAAGCCCTTCCATTACCATTTCGCCGATTTGCTTGGAAGTAACCTCTTGATCGAGATTATTGTACAACTTTTTTTGTATATCTTCGACGAGTTTGTCGATTTTATACATAGGTACGGGGCGTTTTTCGCAAGCCTTGATAATTCCGTTTTTAAGTTTGCCCGGGTCGAAAGCCTGCCTTGCACCCGAAGCCTTAATCACAAGAATGGGGGTGGTTTCTACCGTTTCGTAAGTCGTAAATCTCTTTCCGCAGTTGACGCATTCTCTTCTTCGCCTTATCATCGAACCCTCGTCGGTAGAACGAGAATCGACTACTTTGCTTTCAAGACAACCGCAATACATACACTTCATATATTTTTCCCTCCGTTTATTATTTTATCACACTTTAGTTATTTTTCAATCGTTTTTGTTGCATTTACCATATTTTTATTTAAATTCGCGCTTTTTCTGCGCCTTTTTAATGCTTTTTACCGTTAAAAAACGAATCATTCTTTGCATTTTTGCCTTTAAACTTATTTTTTACTTGTCCGTTTGTCGTTGGAGTTTTGCCTTTAACTTGATTTCCGACAATCGAGGTTTTGTCTTTAAACGACTTGTTCCGGCTTTTATCAGCCGAATTTACAGTATTATTTGTCGAATTTTTGGCGGCAAACGATTGAGTTTTATCCGCCGCGGTCTTTGCGGCAAACGATTTTGATTTGTCCGTTTTTGACGTAAACGGTTGTCGTTTTCCCGTTTTTGAATATCTGTAAGTCGCAATGGCGGGCATTTTCACGCCTGCGAGTTTGTATGCTTTTTCGACCTTTTCTCTGTTTTCGGGGCGGCGATACTGCAATAATGCCCTTTGCATGCTCTTTTCTTCTTTGCTTTTCGGCACGTAAACTTCCTGCATGGTATCGGGATCGATGCCCGTGTAATACATACAGGTCGAACGCGTGGACGGCGTGGGATAAAAATCCTGCACTTGCTCCGGCTCGTGATTTATGCTGCGCAAATATTCGGTGAGTTTTACCGCGTCTTTTATCGTGCAACCGGGGTGAGACGAAATCAGATACGGTACTACGTACTGCTTTTTGCCGATTTTTTCGTTGATTGCCTTGTACTTGCCCGCAAACTGTTTATACACCTCGAACGAGGGCTTGTTCATTATTTTAAGCACGTCATCGCTGATATGCTCGGGCGCGACTTTGAGTTGTCCGCTAATGTGGTGCAATGAAAGTTCGGTGATTATTTCGTCGCAATTTTTATCGTAAACCACGTAATCGTAACGTATTCCGCTGCGTATAAACACCTTTTTTACTTTGGGTACTTTTCTCACTTTTTTAAGCAAATTCAAAAAGCCCGTATGGTCTACTTTTAAATTTTTACAAGGAGTGTTGCCTATGCAATATCTGTCCTTGCAAACGCCGTATTTGTCTTGTTTATCGCATGCGTGTTCTCTGAAGTTGGCAGAAGGACCGGATAAATCGTGAATATAACCTTTAAAAGATTTATCTGCCGTAAGCAGTTTTACTTCGTCTATAATGCTGTCGTCGCTGCGCTTTTGCACACGTCTGCCCTGGTGATAATTTATCGCGCAAAACGAGCAACTGCCGAAACATCCCCTGTGACTGACGACCGAAAACCGCACTTCTTCAAGAGCCTTTATGCCGCCCTCCTTTTCATACATCGGGTGGTAAGTCCGCTCGTAAGGCAATGCGTAAACATAGTCCATCTCCTCCTCGGTCATGGGAAATTGCGGCAAATTTTGCACGAGATATTTTTCCTCGCCTTGCTTTTGAATAAGAACGACCGAATTGATTGGGTCGATATTTCTCGATTGTTGCCTGAATGCTTTTGCGTATTTTACTTTATCGGTAGACACGTCGTCGAAAGAATAAATTTCCACGCAACCTTTATTTATAAGCCTTTGCTTTTCCTCTTCGTTTACAAGCACGCAAGTACCCCTTAAGTCCTTGATTTTGGCAACGGGAATACCCTTTTCGATTCTTGCGAAAAGGTCGTCGTAAATTTTTTCGCCCATGCCGTACATAAGCATGTCCGCTCCGCTGTCAAAAAGCACCGAGCGCATGACTTTGTCCGACCAGTAATCGTAATGAGCAAATCTGCGCAAACTCGCCTCTATTCCGCCGATTATTACAGGCACGGACGGGTGTAACCTTTTTAAAGTTTTTCCGTAAACTATAAGTTGCCTGTCGGGGCGTTTGCCCTTTTTGGATTGCGGCGAATACACGTCGTCAGACCTTTTCTTTTTTGCGACGGTGTAATTGTTAACCATGCTGTCAACCACGCCGCTGCTGACTAAATAGGCATACTTAGGCACGGGAAAAACGTCGTAATCCTTGTCGCAAAGCGGTTGCGGAATTATGCCTATGCTGTAACCTTTACTCTGTACGTATCGTGCAATCAAGGCATGACCGAACGTAGGATGGTCGACGTAAGCGTCCGAAGAAATAAGAACGAAATCCACTTCGTCGGGATTATTAAGTTCATTTTTATTTACCGGTATAAACATAATTTTTTCTCTTCAGGCACAAAATAGTAATATGTACCTATTTATCCGTATTATATTTGCCGTGTACGTGGCGGCGATTAATTTCTACTCGTTTTTGCTCATCAAAATGCAAAAACGCGGCTGTGAAGAAAACAACAACGAAATAAGAGACGGAAAACTTTTTATCACCGCTCTGCTCGGCGGCGCAACTGGCATTTACGTGTCGATGTTTGTATTTAAATACAGACTGAATAGTCTGTTTTTAATGGTGACGATACCTGTACTTATCGCTTTAAACGTTTACGTTGCCATAATCGCCATTGCCAACAACTTCGGCATGGTAATCGACGCCGTCCCTTACGGTTAAAATAATTGTATCATAAAAAAACAAAATATACAACATATTGTAATGAAATAACAAAAAAACAGCCAACGTCTTATTTATGCCGATTAAACTTTTACTTCCCGGCAGAAACTTGCGTTGCCTGTTTTATTTTTTATGAATATTAAATTTAAATTTTTTCAGCCTTTATGGCGAATTGGTTATGTTTTTTTCGCCGCCGAATTTTTAATTTTAAACCCGCCGAATTTTCGATTAAATTAATCGTCTTCGACTTTTTCTTTTTTCTTGTTAGGGCTAAGCCGAACAAAAATCGTATCCTCGCCTATTTTGTCCACACAGCACATGTTTACGATATACGTATCGCCCGAAAACAGACATTTCAGTTTATCGCCCACAATAAACGACTCCCAGGTGTTTTCGGGAAAGGACACTATTACGTCGGTAATTTTACCCATGTTTTTACCGTCGTTTATATTGACCACGTTTTTCTTTTTTAAGTCGCTTAAATTATAATCCATCGCAATACCCCCGTATATATTTTATTCGGCACTGCAATTTAAAATGACTTTTAATTTGTTTTTATTAAAACCTTCAACACAAGATTTGTATTCTTTGTTATTTAAACGCAAGATATTAAATAAATTTTATATAGCACTTGAAAAAAGACTTTTAAATATGATATAATACTTTAAAGGAAAAATTTAAGGGATAAAAAATGAAAAAATTTTTAATCACGACGTTACTTTTGATTATGTGCGTTTTCACTGCTCTCTCTTTTGCTGCTTGCGGCAAAGGAAACGATAAAAACAGCGAAACAGACACCGAAGAAGAACATATACACTCGTTTACGGTACAAACCGCAACGGACGAGTATTTATGCAGCGAAGCGACTTGCACTCAAAAAGCAACTTATTACTACTCTTGCGAGTGCGGAGCAGAAGGCACGGAAACATTCGAGTACGGCAACCCGAAAGGACATAACTACAACCCCATGACGCACGTTTGCGAAACCTGTAACGAACCCGATCCCGATTACAAAAAAAATGCGGGTTCTGAAGGAATATACTATAGATTATCCTACGACGAAACGTATTTTTCTGTAATGAGTATCGGCAGTTGCACTGACGCCAATATTGTTATACCAAATTCTTTTGGAAGCAAACCCGTAACTAAAATCGATGATAACGCTTTCTTAAATTGCAATAATATATTGACCGTAACTATTCCGGATAGTATAACGACTATCGGCGAGCATGCGTTTGACGGTTGCGGCAATTTAACGAGAGTGATAATACCCGATAGCGTAACCACGATCGGCGACAATGCTTTTTTAAATTGCTACAGTTTAACAAGCGTGACAATAGGCAGTAGCGTAACAAGTATCGGCAGCAATGCGTTTACTTATTGTATCAAACTTGTAGAAGTAGTAAATAACAGTAGTTTAAATATTGTAAATACTAATTTTGAAAACGGTTACGTAGGTTTTTACGCGTTAAAGATAAAGAAAGGCGGAGAAAGCGATATTGTAAATAAAAACGGATATTTATTTTATACTCATGAAAACGTCAATTATTTATTAGGCTATTTAGGTACGACTTCAGAATTGATCTGCCCTACCGATTACAACAAACAGACCTATGAAATATACCACTATGCGTTTTATAATCGCGATGATTTAACAAGCGTAGAACTGTCGGACAGCGTAACGAAAATCGAATACCATGCTTTTTATAATTGTAATAATTTGACGAGCGTTTCAATTGGCAACAACGTAACGATAATTGACAATGGCACATTTTACGGCTGTAAAAACCTTACCGATTTAACAGTCGGAAAGGGCTTAACGGACATTAAATCATATGCCTTCGATTTATGTGATAAAATTACAAACATTTACATAAACGATTTATCGGCTTGGCTTAATATTTCTGGTTTGGGTAGAATAACAAGTTGCGGCTCAAACAGAAAAAATCTCTATCTAAACGGTAGTCTCGTTACAAATTTAGTAATTCCCGATGACGTAACGCAAATTGCCGATAGCGCATTTTTAAATTTTGACAACATAACGAGCGTAACTATACCCGACAGCGTAACAAAAATCGGCGAATACTCATTCGAGTACTGTAGAAAACTTAGGATCGTAATTATCCCCGACAGCGTGACTACGATCGGTATACGTGCGTTTTACGGTTGTTTAGGGCTTACGAGCGTAACTATCGGAAATAGCGTAACAAAAATCGGAAATTATGCTTTTTATAACTGCCACAAACTCGTGGAAGTAATAAACAACAGCAATTTAGACATTACAAAAAGTAGTGAAAATAACGGATATGCGGGATATTATGCATTAAACGTAAAAAAAGGCGGAGAAACCGATATAGTAAATAGTCAAATGTATTCGTTTTACACTTATGAAAACGTCAACTATTTATTGAATCATTTAAGTATAAATAAACAATTGTTTTTGCCTTCCGATTATCGCGGGCAAAATTATAAAATATATGATTATGCATTCTGTGATTACACCGAAATGACGAGTGTAAAAATACCGAATAGCGTAACGAGCATCGGCGAAAACGCTTTTTTACGTTGCAACAATTTAAAAAGCGTAATAATCGGCAATAACGTAACGGAGATCGGAGACGGCGCGTTTTATGACTGCTCTAATTTAACAAGCATAACAATGCCCGATAGTTTAACGACGATCGGAAACGGCGCGTTTTATAACTGTTCTAATTTAGCAAACATAACAATGCCCGATAGTTTAACAACGATCGGAAACGGCGCATTTAGAGGTTGCAGTAATTTAACGAGTTCGTTAGTCCTTGACAATATAATTTCTATCGGCTATGATGCGTTCTATGATTGCATAGGACTTACAGACGTAACTATAGGCAATAATTTAACTTCGATCGGTGACTTCGCATTTTATAATTGTAGCGGAATTACGAATATTAATATATCAAATAACGTAACAACAATTGGCGATTACGTCTTCTATAACTGTAAAAGTCTTGCAAACGTAACAATCGGCAATAGCCTAACGGCAATCGGAGGCTATGCGTTCTATGATTGTAGCAATATTATAAGTTTAAATATACCTGATAGCATAACGACAATTGGCGATTATGCTTTCTACAACTGCAAAGGTATTACGAGCGTAACTATAGATAACGTAACGTCGATCGGCGAATATGCATTCTTCGGTTGTAACGGACTTACAAGTATAGAAATACCTAACGGCATAACTTCAATCGGCGATGGCATATTCGGTAAATGTAGCGGTCTTAAAAATATAATTATACCTGACAACGTAACTTCAATCGGCAATCATGCATTCTATGGTTGCAGCGGACTTACAAACATAATTATACCTGATAACGTAAACTCAATAGGTAAATTTGCATTTTCCTATTGTAGCGGACTTATAAGTGTAAATATTTCCGATAACGTAACCTCTATTGGCGATTATGCATTTTCCTATTGTATCAGCCTTACAAATACAAATATACCTAAAAACGTAACCTCAATCGGTAATTATACATTCTTCAACTGTAGCGAACTTACAAGTATAGAAATACCTGATAACGTAACCTCGATCGGCAGAAGTGCATTCTCCGATTGTAAAGCGCTTACGAGCGTAATAATTCCGGACAGCGTGACTTTAATCGATGCCTATGCATTCTCCGATTGTAAAGAACTTAAGAGCGTAACGATAGGCAACGGCGTGACTGAAATTGGCGAGGCTACATTCTATTTTTGTAGTAAACTTACAAGTATAATTTTAAGCAACAGCGTAACGAAAATCGGCGTAGTAGCATTTAAATATTGCAAAAAACTTGAAACGGTTTATTATAAAGGCTCTGCCGAAGAGTGGGATAACATATCAATTGCCTCAGATAATACCAATTTAACAAATGCCACGCGATATTATTACAGCGAGACAGCACCCGCGCTCAATGAAGACGGCACGGAATATTACGGCAACTATTGGCATTACGATACAAACGGCGTTACGCTCGTTATTTGGAAAAAAGAAAACTGATTAAATCGACTTTTAAATTCTATATAATCTCTTAAAATTTAATACTTAAAATCGCCTCACGCATATTCAATGCGCGAGGCTCTTTTCTTTACCCTACTGTATTTTTCTCTAATCCGTTAAAGGTTCTGTTATAAACCCGTGAGTTTTTTATACCCTACTATATTTCTCTATACGCTTTTTACGCTTTAAAAAAATTTCATCTTCGGCATATACTTTTTAAAACATAACCTTTTTGTGCCCACTTCCGCTCGTTTAGGTTTAAAGTAAAACAACGCTTAAAAAAGTTATTGCATATTTGCAAAACGCTCTACCGCCTTAGTGAATTTTTCAATGGTTTCGTCGGCGGCGCCGTGTTCGATTCCGTCTTTAACGCAATGTTTTATATGCCCTTCCAGCACGACTTGCCCCGCCTTGTTGAGCGCAGATTTTGCCGCGCTGATTTGAGACAAAATGTCTTCGCAAGGGATATCTTCGTCAATCATTCTGTCAATTGCTTGTATTTGACCTATTATTTTTGCCAATCTTCTATGCAAATTTGACGAATCGATACATTTTTTCATATTAATGCTCCTTATACCGTTGGGGGTATATGTATATGTTACTTCGTTTACAAAAAAAATTCAAGAAAATTTTGAAAATTAGCAAGCACGCAAATTCACTCAATAATAAACGTAATTTTACGGCAATTTACTGTTTAAACGCAACAAATAAAATAAATTTTTGGCAATTCCACGGCATTAAATGTGTGGGATTTTGCTATTTAAACGCAAGATATTAAATAAATTTTATATAGCACTTGAAAAAAGACTTTTAAATATGATATAATACTTTTGCGACCTTAATTACATATTTGACGTAAATATACTTATGGACATAAATGTATCTTATTTGCATATCGTAAAAACTTTACCTTTGATATGTTTTATAATTAAGTGTCGCATGTCGCAACTTTAAGTAAATAAGACGCTTTGTCAGTGCCGCCCTATTTACTAAGGCGGCTTTTTGCGCACAAAAATATTTTAAAGGAGAAAATTTTTAAAGGAGAAAAATTATGAAAAGAATTTCAATTCTGGCATTGCTTTTGATTACGTGCGTTTTTGCTACCCTTTCCTTTGTCTCGTGCGGTAAGGGGAACGGCGGAAACACGCATAAGCACTCGTTCACAGTCGAAACCGCAACGGACAAGTATTTATGCAGCGAAGCGACTTGCACTCAAAAAGCAACTTATTACTACTCTTGCGAGTGCGGAGCAAAAGGCACAGAAACATTCGAGTACGGCAACCCGAAAGGACATAGTTTTACAAACTATAAGCCAAACGACGACGCAACGTGTTCGGGCGACGGAACGAAGACCGCTACTTGCGACCGCTGTGACGCAACCGACGTAATTCCCGACGTCGGGTCAAAATTACCGCATACGTATGATGCAAAATGGACAAGCGACGACGAATATCACTGGCATAAGGCTACGTGCGAACACTCTACCGAGGTAAGCGGAAAGGCAAAACATACAGCCGGCGAATGGATAATCGACGAAGCGGCAACCTACGAAAAAGCGGGCAAAAGACATAAAGAATGTGAAGTATGCGAAAAATTGCTCGAGACCGAAGTGATACCTCAACTTGAAAAAGACGAGATTATCTTTAAAACGATAACCTTCGGCGAGGACAAAAAAGCCAACTTTAAAACATCGAACGGACAAACGACTTTTAACATTAAAGACGAAATAAGCGCAAGCGGAAAATCGAAATTTATCGTTTCAAAAAATGCCGACGGCAGCAATCCCATAACGGGCGAAACGGTTGCGCTTGAATGTGGCGACAACGTTATTTACGTAATCGAAACGGTGGACGGGACGACCGTAAACGTGTACGTGATTATGATTTATCGTCGTTTTGTGTACACGATAACCTTTAACACAAACGGCGGCAGCGACGTTGCAAATCAACAAGTAGAAGAAGATTCTCTTGTGATATTGCCGCCCTCTCCTACAAAAGCCGGATATACTTTTGACGGTTGGGATTATGATTTTACAAAACCCGTTGACGGTGAAGTTACGATAAACGCAAAGTGGACGGCGAACACCGACACGAAGTATAAAGTCGAATATTACTTGCAAAATCTTGACAACGATGATTATACGCTTGAAGAAACCGCCGACCTTACGGGCACGACCGATACAACGGCAAACGCCGAGCAAAAGACGTTCGATCATTTCGTTATAAATATTGAAATAAGTATTGTAAGCGGAAATATTGACGGCGACGGAACTCTCGTGTTGAAAATTTACTACACGAGAAAGACTTACAACGTAAAGGTCGATGCAAACAACGAAAAAGCGGGAACAATCGAAGGAAATACGGGCGATTTAAAGTACGGAAGCACAGTGACCGTTAAGGCGGTGACAAAGTCCGGTTACACGTTCGACGGTTGGTACAACGGCGAAACTTTGGTTTCTATAGAAATAAGTTATTCGTACGTTGTGAGCGACGGAATTACTCTTACAGCAAAGTGGACGGCGAACACCGACACGAAGTATAAGGTCGAATATTATTTGCAAAATCTTGACAAGGATGATTATACGCTTGAAGAAACCGCCAACCTCACGGGCACTACCGATACGACGGTAAACGCCGAGCAAAAAACGTTCGATCATTTCGTTATAAATATTGAAATAAGCATAGTAAGCGGAAATATTGAGGGCGACGGAACTCTCGTGTTGAAAATTTACTACACGAGAAAGACTTACGAAATTTTAATTGAAAACGATGAAACTTCAGGAACGGTTACCGATATAAGCGGAACATATAAATACGGCGAAAAATTAACGGTAAAAGTTGAATCAACGAACCGAGGTTATATTTTCGACGGCTGGTATAACGGCGAAACTTTACTTTCAGCAGAAGAAGAATATATATTCATTGTTAAAAAAACTGTTAACATTACCGCGAAATGGGCGAAAGATAGTTCTCAAGGTTTAACTTATGCGCTTTCTACCGACGGAACTTATTATATTGTATCGGGCATCGGCACTTGTACGGATACGGATATCGTTATTCCTGATACATATGAAAATTTACCCGTAACTATAATTGGCGGCTATGCATTTCAAAATTGTAGCGGACTTACGAGTATTACTATTCCGAATACCGTAACAACAATTGATGAAAGAGCATTCCAAAATTGTAGCGGGCTTACGAGCGTTATTATAGGTAATAGTGTAACTACGATTAAAATGTGTGCTTTTCCCGGGTGCAGTAAGTTAACAAGTATAAAATTACCGAATAGCATAACAAGTATTGATGAATATGCATTTTCTGAATGTGGTAGTCTTACAAGCGTAACACTCCCCGACACTATAACAACAATTAGTAAGTATATGTTCAAAAACTGTAGTGGGCTTACAAATATGGAACTCCCCCACACTGTAACAACAATCGATTATGAGGCGTTTAAAGGCTGTAGTGGACTTACAAGTATAGAAATACCAAATAGTGTAACGACAATCGAAACTTCTGCGTTTCAAAATTGTAGTGGACTTACAAATATAGAAATACCAAATAGTGTAACGACAATATATGGTCATGCATTCAGTGGCTGTAGTGGGCTTACGAGTGTAACACTCCCCAACAGTATAACAACAATAACCGTCGGTATGTTTAAAGATTGTAGCAGACTTACGAGTATAGAAATACCCGACAGTGTAACGACAATTGGAAATTATGCATTCAGTGGCTGTAGTAGTCTTACAAATATAACTATACCGAATAATGTAACGATAATTAGTGCGTATGTGTTCTTCGGGTGTAGTAGCCTTACAAATATAAATATTCACGACAGTATAACGACAATTGAACAACAAGCGTTTAGTGGTTGTAGCAAACTTATGGATATAACTATACCAGACAGTGTAACTTCAATTGGTGAGTATGCGTTTTCAGGTACTGCGTGGTATAACAATCAACCTGATGGGGTTGTAAATGCGGGTAAAATAGTTTATGAATATAAAGGAACTATGCCGGAAAATTCTACCATAGTAATCAGAGACGGAATGCTTAGCATCAATTCCTCTGTTTTCTATACATGTAACGGTCTTATAAGCGTAGAAATTCCCGACAGCGTAACATCAATAGGTAGTAGTGCATTCTATGGCTGTAATGAACTTAAAAGCGTTAAAATAGGAAATGGAGTAAGATCAATAGGTAGTAGTGCGTTTTCTAATTGCACTAAACTGACGGAAGTAACAATACCGGACAGTGTAACTTCAATTGGGGTGAATGCATTCTATGCTTGCAGTGCACTTACAAGTGTTACAATCGGAAATGACGTAACTTCGATTGCTGAAAGAGCGTTCAAAGATTGTAGCAACCTTGTAAATGTTATTTGGAATGCTAAAAATTGTAAAATAGCAGGCTCAAGTAAAAATCCCATATTTGAAAATTGCTCAATAACCACCGTCACTTTTGGAAACGATGTAAACACAATTCCGGCGAATGCGTTATATAGTTGTTGGGGTCTTACAAATGTTATAATTTCAGATAGTGTAACGACAATTGGTAATAGTGTCTTTAACAATTGTAGCGGGCTTATAGTGTATTATAAAGGTACTGCTGCAGAATGGACTAAAATTTCAATCAAATATGGTAATACCAATTTAACAAATGCCACGCGATATTATTACAGCGAGACAGAACCCGCGATCAATGAAGACGGCACGAAATATGACGGCAACTATTGGCATTACGATACAAACGGCGTTACGCCCGTTATTTGGAAAAAAGAAAACTGATTAAATCGGCTTTTAAATTCTATATAATCTCTTAAAATTTAATACTTAAAATCGCCTCACGCATATCATAAATGCGTGAGGCTTTTTTCTTTACCCTACTATATTTCTCTATACGCTTTTTACGCTTTAAAAAATTTCATCTTCGGCATATACTTTTTAAAACATAACCTTTTTGCGACAATCTCTTTAACACGTAAACGCTTTAGCATATATTTTTTAAACTACTGCTTTTTTGTTGTTTTATATACCCTATTCAAGCACAAAATACCGGAATTTATATATAAAAATATCCGACCGCAAAACCGCAGTCGGATATTTTAAATGCCAAACAATTATCAATAATTTAAATTCTCTCTACCACTCAATTAAAAAATTCAGTTGATATTAAATTGTAAAATTTTATAGGTCACACTGCCTATTAAATTGCTTTGTTAAAATTTAAGCAACGGTATAAGTTGTTGCTTGTCGATTGCGGCGAGGAAGAGATAAAGTCTCGGTCCCATATCAGTACCGAAAAGCAAATTGTAAAATACCTTGAAAAACTTTTGTTGACGCGCTATGTTTTCCTTTTTGGTAAGCGTTTCGTCGTTTATTATAGAATACAAATATTGTTGTACGTCTTTTTCGTAAATTTCGGCGTTGTTTTCAAGATATTCGGCGAGTTTTGCCGTTACTTGCTTTTCTTCTTCGTCCATAGTAGCGTAATATTCGACGTTCTTTTCGGGAAGAAGTTTGTAAAGTTTTGACGGTTGATATTTGGTTATCCAATTTTTAACGCGAAGCAATCTCGACTTGTCTTCTTCGGCAAATTCTACTCCTACTTTTGCGAGAATCTCTTTTACCGATTGAGGATTGAAGTCGACTATGGTCGATACGCTTGCAAGCACGCCAAACGGCACTTTGCTCCTCGTGTTTTTGCCGTCGATCAAGCACATATCGTACACTGCCGTGTTGTATTCGTCGAGTTCGCCTTTTTTGTAAAGTTCGAGATTTTTATCGAATTCGCTGTAATGGCGAATAATCGTATCGTCGAAATTGAACGAGAAACCGTCGGTAGGCGCGTATTTAGCGAAAAGCCAACGCACCATATCGGGTTCGTAAACCTTTAAAATTTCTTCGGGTGTGATGTTGTTGCCCGTAGAACTGTGCATATCGCCCATACCCGCGATAGAAAGCCAACCATAGCCCTGGAACGACGGCGGCGTTACGCCGAGAATACTCTTTGCGATATCCGAAGCGACTACGTAACTTCCGCTTGCCGCGGCGTGATCAATTCCGCCCGGCTCGAAATCGACGCCTTCAACTCCCCAACGCATGGGCCAATCGACCTTCCACACGAGTTTGATAAGGTGATAATCCCTTACGTTTACGTTTTTTTCGTTGCCGCAACATTTGCATCTGTAAGTAAGTTGTTCGCCGTCATCGGAAACCGAAGTAACGACCGTGGTGTCTTTCATACAGTTGTCGCAATATACGTTGACGGGGCTGTAAGATTCTCTTTCGCCCTCGTCGGAATCCTGAGTTTTGTACTTCATCAAGACGTCGTAAATTTCTTTTCTGTGTTTAAGAGCAAAAATTATGCCCTCGGTATATTTGCCGGCAGTGTAGTTTTTCGCCTGATATCTGTAATCGGGGTGAATATCCATTTCTTCAAGCGACTTTTCAAACTCTTTTTCGTTGTATTCCGCATAAGAAGCGCATACTCCGTGCGGGTCGGGTATCATTGCGTACGGCATACCGAGATATTTATCGAAATCGGGCGCGATTCCGGCAATGTTTGAAGGAACTTTTCTCAATCTGTCGAACTCGTCCCACGAAAACAAAAGTCTCGCCTTTTTGCCTTGTCTTTCAAGAGCCTTAACGACGTACAAACTTGTCGCGATATCTCTGAAATTGCCTATGTGAACCGAGCCGGAGGGGCTTATGCCCGCCGCGCAAACGTATTCTTCTTTATCAGGATTTTTTTCTATTAGTTCTTTCGCTATTCTGTCAGCCCAATGCATAGTATTACCGCCTTGTTAAAATTTTTGTCTGTAATTTTTTATAATCAATTCCGCAACTTCTTCCGGAGTTTTGTCCGTGGTGTCGATTACGCAGTCATAATTGCTCATATCGGTGATATCGACGTGATAAAATGCCTTATAACGCAATTTTTCGCTTTCTCTTCTCTCTTTAAGTTTTTCAATCGCCTCGTCGAGAGTTTTGTAATTTTCGTCCTTTCTTTGCGCTTGCATAATCCTTTTCGCCGCCTCTTTTACGTCAACTTTCAAGTAATAACTGAAAGACGAAGGAACGAAATGAAAAGCAAGTCTCGAGTCGAAAATGTAATTTCCCACAATCGAATCGTATTCGTGAATTTTCTCGTCGAGTTTTTCGTCGTATTCGGGATGGGCCTCTAAAAAAATATTGAACTGAACGGGAGTCATACCCATCTCAGCCGCGCTCGCCCTGAATATTTTACCGACGGAAACTATTTCCGCGGAAAACCTTTTTTGCAAAATATCCGTTACCGTACTTTTACCGCTGCCGAGGTCGCCCGCCAACGATATCTTAAAGTAGTCCATGATGCTCACCCGTTTTTATCGAATTAGTTTTTTTATAAATAAGTATATATTTTATTGCAAATATTGTCAAGAAATAATGTTTGTTTTGTTGCATTTTGTGCAAATTATATGTATAATTGTATTATGTAATGTCGATTAATCGTATCAATTGTAGCATGACTGTATCGATTATAGTGCGATTGTATCAATTGTTACGGTACTAAACGAATAAAAATTTAATTTTTTAAATAAGCGAGTGTAGTTCAGTGGTAAAACAAGTGCTTCCCAAGCATTAGTTGGGGGTTCGATTCCCCTCACTCGCTCCAAAAAAAGCATAGGTTTGATACAAATTGTGTCAGACCTTTTTTATTATATCCGCCGTTAGCGGAATGAATTTACTATCGCGGATGAAATTTGCTATTCGTCGGTCGGACACGACAAATGACGCAATATACCGCAAGCGGTATGCGCACGCGATGAAATCCCGCTTGTGCGGGGTTAAAGACGTCGGATTTAATTTCATCTTAGGTGGTCGCACTCGGCACTTAGATTTATTTTCAACTAAGTAAATACCGCCGTCAAATTTTCAACTATCGTAAAAGTCGTTTATGCACTCGATATGACGCTTGAAGAGTTTTTTAACGACTCCGTTTTTGACCTTGAAAATTTAGATTTTGAATAAAATTTTATGAATTTAACTCCCCCGTTCGGCGGTCTCCGAACGGGGGTTTTTATGTGTAAACAGTTTAAAATTGAAATTTTCTCGCAATACACTTTTTTGTTCGCTGCAATATCTTTTTAGGTTATTGCAAAGGCATTTTTAGTCTTCCGCAAAAATATTGAAATTCGCCGCAATATCTTTTTTTGCCCGTCGAAAACTATTAAATTCAACTAAAAACCTCTTTTAAACGTCGATTTAAACGTCACTGTTGACAAAAACGTAGTTTTGTATTAAAATATTTTCATAAAATATATCAGGAGAAAAAACATGAAAAAATTTATTGCGGTTTTGTTTGCCGTGTTGTGCGTTTTAAGTTTTTCGGCGTGCGTCGAAAACGGAATTAAATTCGGCAATGCGGAGTTTTCTTCCGAAAAATGGAAACAAGAAAACAACTACAACGAAAGATACCTTATGCTTGACGATTTAGCCGAAAAATACAAATTAATCGGCTGGAATCTGGACGAGGTAATCGAACTGCTGGGTAGTGCCGACTATGAAGAAACACTCACTCTCGAGACCTACCCCACTCAATTCGGCGGAAAAATTATCGATTATTACGTTGATTCGGGTAAATATTCCGGCGTGAGAGAAAGTTTGCGCATTATTATAAACGACAACTATATCGTCACTTCGGCGGAATATGTAACGACGAGCGGGCTACATATTCCGTTGTATTAATTTTTACTCACCTGAATTTTGCTCTTTACGCAAGTAATTTAATCAAAGATACGTCAAAGTTTGAGCGAAATACATCAAAAATTAATCAAAATTAACTAAGATTAAGCAACATTTTAAGCAAGATTTAAGCAAGATAAGGAGAAAAAATATGAAAAAATTTATTATAGTTTTATTCGCCGCGTTAATTATTTTTAATATGTCGGCGTGTTTAGCGGATAACGACACTTCTAAAACAGATTCGGACACGGGTCATCAGAATTCCGATACCGCACCAACCCCACCCGGGGGCGTGACTGTTATTACCGCGGATTTAATTTCGACTACACCCGTAGAAGAAATTAAAACGTTTACTTCTGAGGGACACACTTTTATTTATTACAACGTTTATAACGACGGCGAGGGTAATTTCGTAATGGCTGACAACACGAGTTATATTGCAAACAACGATATAATCTTCGGTTTGTCGGTAAAAAGCGCATGGGTTTACTCTGTAAAAGACAACGAACAAACTTTAATCGACTACAATTATAAAGGCGATGACGGCTATTGTTATTACTCAATCGAAAGTTATGGCATTGAAATCCACGGCATTTCCACAAGCATTTCTATGTTGTATGAAAATATAAATATAGGCAAAATTACCCATTGGTGCTGAAATTTAACCACTAAATATTATGACCATAATAAATTCATTTGATAACAAATCTAAAGCGTTGATCGACGTCAACGCTTTTTATAAAAAATCACAATACACTGCCGATATTTGCATAGTAAGTTTTTCGATACACGTAAAGCAAATGTTTTTGCAAAGATTTGAAAGCAAAATTATCGGTCACTCCTCTACCGCAAACGGGCATATCGACATTTATTTGTTTGAAGTAAACGGCAAAAAATTGCTGTTTTATTTAAGTCCGATAGGCGCGCCGTCGGCGGGAGAGGTTATGCACGAAGTGCAATACATAACGGGCGCAAGCAAATTTATCGTTTACGGCTCGTGCGGAATTTTAGACGGCGAAAAATGCAGCGACAAACTTATAGTCCCCACGGCGGCGTATAGAGACGAGGGCTTGTCTTACCATTACATGTCGCCGAGCGATTACGTCGATATTAAAAACGCCGACACGGTGGCGCAAATTTTTGAAAAACTAAACTACCCTTACGTAAAAGGCAAAACGTGGACTACGGACGCCATTTATATGGAAACGGTAAACAAAGCCGCCGCAAGAAAAGCCGAGGGGTGCATCACCGTGGAAATGGAATCGTCGGGACTGCAAGCCTTGTGCGATTATTACGGTTATGAGTTGTACGTTTTCTTTTTCGGCGCGGATTTATTAAACGGCGATAATTGGAGTCGCGGCAACCTCGGCGGTAAGAACGAATACGATATTCAAAAACAAACTTTTGACGTTGCGATTAACCTTGCATTAAATTTATAACAAAATATTTAACGATTTATTATAACTAATTATTTGGTAAAACGGAGCAAAAACTTATGTACGTCTGGATTGGAATCGAGACCGAATCACAACTAAAAACCATTAAAGAAAAAGCGCGAAAGATTGAAAACGAAATCGGCTTTTTGCACTCGAATTTTACTTTGCCGCTTCACATATCTTTAAAGATGTCTTTTAAAGTAAGCGATGAAAATTTCGACTCCGTCGTGGGCGATTTACTCGACTATTTTAAAGGCGTAAAACCATTTGAAATCGAAACGGGCGGCATATGTTTCGAGCACGTGATTTGCTGGATATCGATGAAACGGAACGACAAACTCGACCGTTTGCACGACTATTTAAACGACTTTTTAATGCAAAAGTACGGCGTGCCGCTACACGAATACGACACCGATTACAAATACCACACCACGCTGTTTTCAGACTCAAACGAGGAAAAAGTTTTAATGGCGTATAAACTTATCGAGCAAGAACAAATACCTAAAACTATTAATGCAAACACGATTTTAATAGGTTTTTCCGAAAGCGGAAATTTGGGCACTTTTAAAATAAAACACACAATTAAACTTAACTAAATTACCGTTTTTACGCAAAACGGTTGGTGTAAAGTTGACAACAGATAATTATTTACTATAATAATTTAATCAACATTTAAGCAAGCAAAATGCGGACAAAATTAAATTTCGTCCGCATTTTAAATTGAAAAAATAATTAATTGTTTAATATATATTCTGTTACAATTTCGCCGAATACGTTTTTGCCGTCAACCGTTTTATTTAAATATTCGCAATGTCCGCCGTGCATTATTTTTAAACTGACGTTTTCGCTGAACCCAAAATGTTTTAAAGTGGATATCATAAGTTGAGTTTGCTCGAGTCTGTTTGGCATATCGTTGTCGGACACTATAAAAAGCATTTTCGGAAGATCCTTTTCTTCGCCTACGTGATATAAGGGACACGTGTCGTCAACGATGATTTTTCTTTCGTCAAACCCGCGCTGTTTAAGCACGTTGAAATGCGCGGTCGGCTGCCCTGCATCGTGAATATAGCCGTAAATATCGCTTGGGTTTACGCCGTGGCTTAATAAATATTTTTTATCGAAACACAGCATCATGGAAATGTAACCTCCCGCCGAACTGCCGCCGACAAACACCCTTTTATACTCTCCGTATAAATGCAAATTTTTAGTAATAAACGCAACTGCTTCGGCGGCGTCGTTTATAAAGTCGGGATATTTATTGTCGGGGTACATTCTGTAATTCACACTGAAAAGCGCGATATTTTTATCGCACAACTGACAAGCAAATGCTTTTGCGTCGGCTTTGTCACCGGCAACAAGCCCGCCACCGTGAAAATAAATAAACGCGTCTCCCCTTTTGCTCTCGGGCAAATATGCGTCAAAACTTTTATTTTTTATTTTCTCTTGCGAGTAATATACGTTTTCAATAGTAATCATAAATTTCTCCGTCGATAATTAAAACAATAATAAGAATATAACCGCCATCAAAAAATAAATCGATAAATTCTATGATATTTCTGCGGTTTAAAACGAAAAGATAATTTTTAAATATAAAAATACGCTACGCCGACGCAAATTGTTTGCATCGGCGTAAAATTAATCGTTATTCTTGAGTTTCGCCCTCTTCGGCACCTTCGGAAACCGTAGTCTCGTCTGCATTTTCGGCATTTTCTTCGCCGTCAGCCATAGTTTCTTCGTCGAAATCTTCTTCGCTTTCTTCCTCGTGCGGAGTGATAGCCACCGTAGAAACCGCGCCTTTATCCGTCCTCATGATAATTACGCCTTGAGTATCTCTGCCCATCTTGGAAATTTCACAAGCCTGTACGCGGATAATCGTTCCGTCGTCGGTAATCATCAAAATATCGTCTTCGGGAAGAACGAACTTAAAGCATGCTATATCGCCTGTTTTTGCGTTGAATACGCCCGCTTTTATACCCTTCCCGGCACGATTCTGAAGTCTGTAATCGGTAATATCGCTGCGCTTACCGTAGCCGTTTGTGCTTATCGTGAAGATATCGTATCCGTCTTTAACGACTTCCATATTGACGATATAATCGTCGGATTCGATATCCATACTCTTGACGCCCTGAGTGTCTCTGCCCATTGCTCTTACGTCGTTTTCGCTGAATCTTATGCACTTACCCTTGCGGCTTGCAAGAATAAACTCGCAGTTGCCGTCGGTGTATTCAACCGAGATAAGTTCGTCGGTATCGACGAGTGAAATTGCGATTTTACCCGTCTTTCTGATGTTATCGAACTCGCTTAAAGCGGTCTTTTTGATAAGTCCGTTTTTAGTCGCCATTGCGATATAGCCCGATGAATCTTCTTTGCACGGAATAACCGCAGTGACCTTTTCGCCCGTTTCTATGGGAAGAAGGTTGATTATTGCCCTGCCCTTTGCTGTGCGTTGCGCCTCAGGAATTTCGTAACACATAAGTTGATATACTTTACCCTTGGTGGTAAAGAAGAGAAGTTTGTCATGAGAAGAACATATAAACATGTTTTCGATGAAATCTTCTTCTTTAGCCTTGTGCGCGATGATACCCTTGCCGCCGCGGCGTTGAGATTTATATTCTTTTACGGGCAATCTCTTGACGTAGCCGAGATGAGTCATTGAAATAACGACGTCTTCCTTTTCGATAAGGTCGATTGCGTCGATATCGCCGTAATTGTAAGAAAGTTCGGTCTTTCTCGGCGTGGGATATCTGTTTTTCATATCCGTCAAGTCGTTTTTGATTATGCCTTTAATTCTTTCGGGTTTTTCCAAAATATCAGTCAAATCTGCTATGGTTAAATCGAGTTGAACAAGTTCTTCCTTGAGTTTTTCCACTTCCAAAGAAGTAAGTCTTTGCAATCTCATATCGAGTATAGCGTTGGCTTGCTTGTCGGAAAGTTCAAACTTTTGCATAAGTTTGCTGCTTGCCTCGTATTTATCGGACGAAGACTTAATCGTTTCGATTACTTCGTCGATGTTTGCAAGCGCGATTACAAGACCTTTTACGATATGCTCTCTTTCTTTGGTTTTGTTTAAATCGTATTTAGTCCTTCTCGTAATGACGTCGATCTGGTGGTTGACGTAACACTCGAGCATTTGTTTGAGGTTGAGATACTTGGGCTCGCCGTCGACAAGCGCAAGCATAATCATACCGTCGCTGACTTGTAAATTTGTGTGTTTGAACAAGAAATTGAGTATTACCTGAGCGTTGTAATCTTTTTTGATATCGATTACGATGCGCATACCTTGTCTGTCAGACTCGTCGTTGACGTTGGAAATACCCTCTATCTTTTTGTCCCTTACAAGGTCGGCAATACTTTCGATAAGTTTTTGCTTGTTGACCTGATAAGGTATTTCGGTGACGATAATTTTGCTTTTGCCGTTATCGAGTTCTTCAATTTCGTATTTAGAACGAAGTAAAATGCTTCCTCTGCCCGTGTAATACGCTTGTTTTACGCCGCTTCTGCCCAAAAGCGTTGCGCCCGTGGGGAAATCGGGGGCAGGAATATACTCCATTAATTCGTCGATTGTAATTTCCGGGTTATCAAGGAGTGCGATTGCTCCGTCGATTACTTCGTTGAGGTTGTGCGGCGGAATATTCGTCGCCATACCTACGGCGATACCGTCGGAACCGTTGACGAGAAGGTTGGGATATCTTGCGGGTAAAACCGCGGGTTGCATTCTCGTATCGTCGAAGTTGGGATAAAAATCTACCGTGTCTTTGTCGATTTCTCTCAACATTTCGAGGGCAAGTTTGCTCATTCTCGCTTCGGTGTACCTGTACGCTGCCGGTGGGTCTCCGTCGACCGAACCGAAGTTTCCGTGTCCGTCTACAAGCGGAAGGTTGATTGAAAAGTCCTGCGCAAGCCTTACAAGCGCGTCGTAAACCGACGAGTCGCCGTGCGGGTGATATTTACCTAAAACGTCGCCGACGATGGTCGCGCATTTTTTATACGGTTTGTCGGGGGTGAGACCGAGTTCGTTCATAGAATAAAGTATTCTTCTGTGAACGGGCTTTAATCCGTCTCTCGCGTCGGGTATCGCCCTCGATACGTTTACCGCCATCGCATATGCTATAAATGATTTTTTTAACTCCTCGTCGACCTCGACGTCAATCATTTTGGTCTGTTCGAGAGTCTTTTTAAACTCTGTGGTGAGTTCTTCTCCCCAATTCTTTTTAGCCATCTGAATTCTCCTTATACGTCAAGTTCGGTTACGAGTTTTGCGTTTTCTTCTATAAACTTACGGCGAAGTTCGGGTTCTTCGCCCATGATGAGCGTGAACATAGCGTCGGCCTCGACCGCGTCTTCCACCGATACCCTTAAAAGCGTCCTGTGGGCAGGATTCATTGTGGTGTCCCAAAGTTGCTCTGCGTTCATTTCACCGAGACCTTTATACCTCTGTACTTCGAGTTTGCCGTTTTCGGCGAGGAAGTCGGTAAGTTCTTTATCGGAATAGAAATAATTATCTACTTTATTTTTGACTACTTTGTAAAGCGGCGGTTGAGCGATATACACGTGACCTTGCTCGATAAGCGGCTTCATATACCTGAAGAAGAACGTAAGCAAAAGTATTCTTATGTGGCTTCCGTCGACATCGGCATCGGTCATACAAATAATTCTGTCGTATCTTATTTTGGAAATATCGAAGTTGTCTTGCATGCCGCCGCCGAACGCCGTGATCATCGCCTTGATTTCGGCGTTGTCAAGCACTCTCTTGGCATTTGCCTTTTCTACGTTTAATATTTTACCTCTCAACGGCAATATAGCCTGAAAACGCCTGTCTCTGCCTTGTTTTGCCGTTCCGCCTGCCGAGTCTCCCTCGACGATGAAAATTTCGCACAGTTCGGCGTTCTTTTCCGAGCAGTCGGCAAGTTTTCCGGGAAGAGACGAACCCTCGAATACGCTTTTTCTTGTTGCTTCGCGGGCTTTTCTCGCTGCCTCTCTCGCATTTTTAGCGAGCAAACACTTCATTATGATTGCCCTTGCGTAAGAGGGATTTTCCTCGAGGAACGCACCGAAGTTGTCGGTCATTGCCTTTGCGACGATACCTCTCATTTCGGCATTGCCGAGTTTGGTTTTGGTTTGTCCTTCAAATTGCGGATTGGGCATCTTTACCGATACTACGGCGGTGAGACCCTCTCTCACGTCGTCGCCCGTCAATTTGTCGGAGTCTTTTAATATATTGAGTTTTTTACCGGTATCGGTAATCATTTTAAGCAGCGAACTCTTAAATCCGTCGAGGTGCGTACCGCCCTCTTCGGTATTGATATTGTTGACGAAAGCGAAAATAATTTCGTTGTACGAATCGTTGTATTGAAGCGAAACTTCGATAATATTGTCGCCTATCATCTTTTCAAAATAAACGGGCTTGGGGAACAGCACTTCTTTATTGACGTTTAAACTTTCGACAAATTGATTTATACCGCCCTCATAACACAACTCGTCGTGAGACTCTTGCCCCTCTCTGAAGTCGTCCATAATTATGCGGAGACCTTTGTTGAGGTATGCAAGTTCTCTCATTCTCACTTTAATGGTGTCGTAATTGAACACGGTACTGTCGAAAATTTCGCTGTCGGGAAGGAAAGTGACTTTAGTACCCGTTTTGTCCGTGTCGCCGATTACCTGAAGTCTCGTCTGCGGAACGCCCCTGTTAAACGTAATTTTATGAATTTTTCCGTGTTGATAAACCTCTACTTCCATCCATTCGGAAAGAGCGTTTACGCACGATACACCTACGCCGTGCAAGCCGCCGGAAATTTTATATCCTCCGCCGCCGAACTTACCGCCCGCATGAAGTTTGGTAAGTACAAGTTCGACCGAAGAAATGCCCTCCGGTTGGTGTATACCCGTCGGAATACCCCTTCCGTTGTCCAAAACGGTGCAAGAAGAGTCTTTATTGATGCTGACGTTTATCACGGTGCAGTAGCCCGCAAGCGCCTCGTCTATGGAATTGTCGACAACTTCCTGAACGCAGTGGTGCAAACCTCTTAAATCGGTTGTGCCGATGTACATGCCCGGTCTTACCCTGACCGGTTCGAGTCCTTCAAGAACTTGTATCTGGTTTTCGCCGTATTCGCCGTTTACTTTTATTTCTTCGGAAATGATTTCCGGTGTCTTATTTTCTTCCGACATAACTGCTCCTTAATTAATATTTATTATAATTACTTATATATAATATCGATATACTTATTATACATTATAAATTAATATAAGTAAAGCGAAAAACAAAAAAATAATAAACTAATTGCGTCGGATTTCACGGCTTTTTGGTTTTTTGAACAATTTGACGATTTTTGCGTAAAAACGTTTGACAAAAACCGTCAATATTTGTACAATGGACTTACAATTTAGGTAGAGGCGCGATTTTTATGAGTAACTGCCCGCTTTATCACGGACGATAAGGCAGCGAAAGGAAACATCGCCGAAACGGCAAAACCGTCCGGTTGGTTTTGTACGTTGGGTTGCAGCGAAATACGTTGCAGACTGTCGCAAGATTTTGCGGAGCGCTATCATGTTTTACATTGTTTTTTAATGCATACATGCTTTTTCGCGTAATTCCGCTTATCGGCGGAATTTTTTTATTGTCGATTTGCTTTATTGCGCTTGCTTTGTTTTTCTTGCTTCTCTCCTAAAAATTATCACATTTAAGGAGAAAACATCATGAAAAAACTTTTATGCTTTATCTTGGTAATCGTTTCTTTACTCGGCTGCCTTTCTTTCACCGCTTGCGGAAAAGACAAAAAACAAGCGAGACTTTGCTATATCGACCTTAAAAACAACCAAAGCGGTTTTAGCATTACGGGCGACGATACCGCTATTGCGATAGGAGCAAAAAATGGCTCTGACCTCATAAATAAAATCAACGAATATCTCGGCACTTTTACCTCGGCTGCGCAAAACGGGCTTATGAATGAAATGTGCGTGCTTGTACGCGACGATAAATCGACCTATTCACCCGATTACAACCTTTCCGATAACGACGGCGGAACACTTAAAATAGGTATGGAGTGCGGATACGAACCGTACAACTGGACGCAAAAGACAAACGCAAACGGCGCGCTTCCGATTAAAAACGTATCGGGAAAATACGCAAACGGTTATGACGTGCAAGTGGCGGCTTTGGTTGCCGAAGCGTTAAATATGAAAATCGAAATTTATATGTACGAATGGGACAGCCTTATCCCTGCGGTTACGTCGGGAACAATCGATTTAATCATTGCGGGTATGTCGCCGACGGAAGACAGAAAAGAAGTAATCGATTTTACAACCCCGTATTACAGGTCTAACCTTGTAATCGTCACAAGAGAAGACAGTGCGATTGCAAATGCAACCACTCTTGCCGAAATCGATAAACAAGGTGTCAGAATTGCCGCTCAGCCCGGCACCTTCCATCTTAAAGCACTTCAGGAACAAACTTCGTCTTTAAGAGTAATAAACACTCTCGAAGATTTTGTCGTGATGAAAATCGCACTTGAAAAAGGAACTATCGACGGTTACGTCGCAGAAGAACCGACCGCTATGGCATTTTGTATGTGATTATGGAATTTTTTAACAACGTTTTAGAAATATTAAAAGAACACGGCGTCGACTTTTTAAAGGGAATGGGAAGCACTTTGTACGTCTCGCTTTTATCCACGATACTCGGTCTTGTAATAGGGCTTTTAGTGGGCATTATAAGGACGATTCCCGTTTCCGAAAACAAAGTAAAGCGCGCAATTCAAAAAGTAATCGACTTTATCCTTTCGGCTTATATCGAAATTTTCAGGGGCACGCCGATGATGGTACAAGCAATGGTGATTTATTGGGGTTTTGCCTCTGTTTCGTCGGTTGACGTAATGCTGCCGTCGGTAATCAACACATTTGCAATTATCATCGTCACGATAAACACGGGCGCATATATTGCCGAAATAGTGCGCGGCGGAATAATGAGCATAGACAAAGGTCAATCCGAGGGTGCGCACGCCATAGGTATGGGGCACTTTAAAACTATGTTTTATGTGATAATTCCGCAAGTAATTAAAAACATCTTACCCGCCGTGGCAAACGAATTCGTCATCAACATTAAAGACACGTCGGTACTAAACGTAATAAGTTTTTCGGAACTGTTCTTCTATGCAAAAATCACAGCCAAAGAGACTTTCCTGACGTTTGAAGTTTATTCGATAATTTGCGTACTTTACTTTATTATGACGTTTACCGTAACGCGCATTTTAAAGTTAATCGAGAAAAAACTTGCGGGAAAACACAACTACGTTTTAAACGAAACACCCGCTAAAACCAAGGAGGTCGAAGCATAATTCGGTATGGAAACAATAGTACAAATCAACAATTTAAGCAAGACTTTCGGACAAAACTCGGTACTTAAAAACATTAATTTCGAGGTTGGAAAAGGCGAAGTGGTAACCATAATCGGCTCGTCCGGCTCGGGCAAAAGCACCCTTTTAAGGTGCATAAATCTGTTTGAAAAACCCGACGGCGGAGACATAATCATCGACGGAGAAAGCGTGCTTAACGGAAACGTCAAACCCACCGTTTTGCGCACGAAAATCGGCATGGTCTTTCAATCTTTCAACCTCTTCGACAATATGTCGGTGCTTAAAAACTGCACTATCGGGCAAACCAAAGTCTTGAAAAAAAGCAAGCAAGAAGCGACCGAAACCGCGCTTAAATACCTCAAAACCGTAGGCATGGAAAAATATATCAACGCGCGCCCGTCACAACTTTCGGGAGGTCAAAAACAGCGCGTGGCTATCGCAAGGGCTCTTTCGATGAACCCCGAAATTATACTTTTCGACGAACCTACAAGCGCGCTCGATCCGGAAATGGTGGGCGAAGTTTTGTCGGTAATGACATCTCTTGCGAAATCGGGTCTTACAATGGTTGTGGTGACGCACGAAATGGCGTTTGCAAGAGACGTAGCGACAAGAGTTCTGTTTATGGATAACGGCGTAATAGCCGAGGAAGGCACGCCCGAGCAAATTTTTACAAACCCCAAAGAAGAACGCACGAAAGAGTTCCTCGCAAGGGTTCTTTAAAACTATTTAGCGGCTAAATATATTCGTTTTACGACATACGTATTGCGTAAAAACGACAAAATATCAAAATTTATTACTAACTCCGGATACGAAAAGACCGACGGCAACAAACCGTCGGTCTTTAACTTTAATTTTAAGTTTTACGTAAGTCTTTTTATTTTATTGTTCTTCGCCGAAATATAGCGCAGTGAGTTTTTGTTCTGCAATTACCATACCCTTTACCAAGTAGTTGTCAAGAGCCTTTTTCGCGCTTGTTCTGAGCAAGTTGCTCCACTGTTTGTCGCCGCGGTAATCCCTTAACGCAGCCTGTATTCTGAACGACGCGGGCGAATCTTCCAAAGATAAGTATGCAGTTGCCATTTCGCAGTTTTTATCAATATACTCTTCGTCTTTAAGTATCAACGCAATGTAAAATCTTTCTTCGAATATAGTTGCAGTAGAATTGATTTTATCCTCTAAAATTTCGTCATAAACCGCTTTTGCCTCTTCTATATCGTTAAGACAAGTTTTTCTCAACGCTATATACGCCTTTATTTCTGCGCCGTTGCCGACGAACAAGTCCGGGGTCATTTGAGTAATATCTTCACCGAGCACAAGTCTGGTAAAAATTTCCTGGCATTTAACCCTTTCTTTATACACTTCGCTTTTACGGAAAAATACCGTTACGCCGTCGCTGTCTGCTGAAAACGGGTTGAGATTTATAAGCAACACGAATATCGACGAGCAACTGCCTACGAATAAAATCGAAAAACAGTAAACGTTGTCGAAAAATAAGCCGAAAAACAAACATAAAAATATAAATATCACCGAAAACAGCAAGCCGCCGAACGCCGTTAAGGTCAAACCTTTGCCGGAATTTTCGGGAGTTTTGCCGTATACCGCAATTTCGCCGCCTTCGGGCGAATATCTGTGATAATATTTAGTTTGTTTGGACGTCTTGTCGACCGCAAAACCGCTTATCTCAAAATAAATGCATTTCATTTTGGCTATTTTAGCAAAAATCAAATGCCCCACTTCATGCAAAGCAAAATGTACAAAATAACACACCGCCAAGCCGACAAGCGAAAAACCCGCAAGGAGATAAGGCGAATATTTTTTCATTACCCCAAGTAGTAATGCAAAAAACAGCAATACTATGCAGACGACCAAGCAAACTACGTTATACTTGTCCGATTTTTTCATACCTGACACCTTTCTTTTTCATATAATAATACCCTTCGGCATTGTCGTTTTCGCTGATTATTAACGATTTTGCCCCGAGATATTTTACCACGTTCAATAACAGTTGAGCACCGCACGCGATTATTTCCGCGCGCTTTGGGTTGACGTAAAATTTTTCAACCCTTTCTTTTGCCGTCGTTAAATACAGCGAATCAGTTATCTCTTCAAGTCTTTCAACGCTCAATTTTGTGCCGTTGACTATATTTCTGTCATAAACTTTAAGTCCGTTTGCTATTGCGCCGATAGTAGTCGCGGTGCCGCCTATCGCCGTAACTGAGTCGCAACCCGGAACAACTCCGTACTCGTTAAGTTTTTCTTGATTAAACCTTATTGCGGCGGTTCTGTCATCGCCGACGACGTCTTTAAGAACAACCGCACCGACGGGCAAACTGTGCGAATAAACTATTTTACCCGACTTTGCCATTACGACTTCGGTGCTTGCGCCGCCTTCGTCCACAACGCAACCGTCACCGCCCGCAAGCGCACCGACGATGCCCGCCTCCGCCTCTTCTTCTCCCGATAAAACGTCGACTTTTATGCCCGTTTTATCGTATACGTATGACGTAAAGTCGTCACCGTTTAAAGAATTTCTCACTGCGGCGGTGGCAAACATCAGCACTTCGTCTACGCCTTCCGTTTTGCCTTTGTTGATGCAAGAAACTATTGCGTCGGTCGTACGGATTTTGCTTTCTTCGCTTATCAGACCAGTTTTGTACAAACCTTCGCCGAGCCTTGTAGTAAACGTTTCTTTATAAATCGTTTTGTCGTTTGAAACAAGCATCGACCTCACCGAATTAGACCCGACGTCAATTACCAGATATTTTTGCATTTTTTACTTTTTTTCTTCCCATTCGCCGTTGTCAAAGTCGATTTGACCGTCCTTTTTCAATCCTTTAATAGTGGCGATTTCCTCTATTTTTTCGTTGGACATCCAGATTTCCAATTCGTCTGACGTGTTTTCAATCGTGTTTTGCAAACGTGAAATTTGCGCGTTGAGGGCGCGTTCTCTCTTTTTATACACGCCTATCATGCATACTTGATACACAAGCACGCAAATAAAGAAAAACAACAACACAACGCCGGCAATGGTAGTACTTACTACAAGTTTATCTTTTTGCGCTTTGTTCATTACTTTTTCTCCTTGGTTTTTAAGATTTTTATATACTTTTACTAAGGGTCAAAACTTATGCTTTGCCCCACGACTTTTTAAATTTTTATATACTTTTACTATTTTATTATATACCAACTTAAGTAAAAAAGCAATAAATATATTAAAAGTTTCATAATAAATCCACATTCCCGCAAAAACGCACACAATCATGTAAAGCCTTATTTGCGGAAAATTCAACATGTAAAAAACGTAAAAACAAAATACCGCGGACAAACACATCCACAATAAATCGATTATAAAAGTCAATATTTTGCCGCTAATTTTTTTTGATATCGCGGCTAATATCGCGGCGGGAATCTGATAAACAGCAGCGCAAACCGCCCCGCACAATACCGCAACCGCCGCATAAAAGAACTGAAATTCGTCGTAAAAGTTCATTTAAATATTTTGCTTACAGCCGAAAGTTTACCCGCCGAATAGGTGACTTGGCGAATTTCGCCGTCGAGTCGCAAATTGCCGTTTTCCTTTTGAAATACCGAGATTTTTAAGTTGCTGCCGATTATCGTTATTCTGTCTTTACCGCTGATTACGGCAACTATTTTGCTCTCTGAAAAACTTTCCACTTCGCTTATGCCGGTCATGCAAAGTCTGTTTGCGTTTTCTATTTGAAGAGTATGCCCTGTTTCCGTCATATTTTTTCCCTCCGCTATTATTTATGTTCTGTTATGGAAAAATATGCTTTGATAAACAATTTGCCGTATTTTATTGTTTCAGATATCCAAAACCTCAAATAAAAAGCGACCGATTGCAAAAGTTTACAAACAGCCGCACTTTTATTTTTATTAAATTTTATCGTTTTAAGAGGTTTTACCCTAAATTTTAAGGTCTCCGTCTTGAATTATGCCCTTCTTTCTCATAATCGAACCTAAAAGCCAACACACAACTGCGGGGATTACAAACATTAAAAGTATTATACCAATCCACGCCATTACGTCGTTGTCTACCGCAAGCACGCCGAACACGCCCACAAGTCCGCTTGTACCCATACCTCCACCCGAGGCGTTGCATTTAAGTTTAAATAAACACGTTGCCAAAGGTCCGCAAATTGCACTTGCGACGACGGGCGGAACAAATAAAACGGGCTTTTTCATTACGTTTGGTATCTGAAGCATGCTTGTGCCGAGACCCTGAGAAATAAGTCCGCCGACGCCGTTTTCTTTAAATGACATTACGGCAAAACCAACCATATGCGCCGCACAACCTACAACTGCCGCGCCGCCCGCGATAAGCATTGTTTCGCTGGTGTTGCCAAGGGCGATTGCTGTCCATATTGCAGCAGACGATGTGGGTAAAGTGAGCAAAAGCCCCATAACCACGGCGATGATTATTCCCATGAAGAACGGGGTAATTCCCGTCGCATATTCTATGCCTTGAGCAAGTTTTTGAATGAGGAAAACAAACGGAACGGATACATATAAGCCGATAAAGGCGCAACAAATACACGTGAGAGGGACAAGCAAAATATCGAGTTTTGTCTTGCCCTGAACGAGACTGCCGACCTCGGTTGCAAGCAGCGCGCAAACGTATGCGCTTATGGGATTACCCGGAACGCCGAGCGAAATTTTTGTCATCATTGTACTAAGTGCGCCTTTGTCGGCAACGATGAATTCCGAATACGCACCCATAAAGCCCGCGACGATTGCCGCGAAAATCACCAACTTGTTCGCTTTTAAATAATAAGCGATGCCTGCGCCGATGCCCGCACCCATAAGCACCGATGCTATAATGCCTATGTTTTTAAAATAATTGCCGACAACGTTGTCGCCGATAATTTCTACACCGATTGTCTTTATTATCGTACCCGCGATGAGCGTAACGAAAAGACCTTGCGCCATACCCGTAAACGCATCGATAAAATAACGTTTCGGCAAACTTTTTAACCAATTTACAAATTTTTCTTTCATAACGGTTTCTCCGAATGTTTATATAAAATTTTTATTATTAAACGTTTTGTTTCTTTCGGCTTTAATGGCGAAACGCCTTATTGCCCGACAATGTATTGCACGTTTTACAACATACGTATTGAGTAAAATAAGACAAAATGCCTTACAGTTCGACAAAATTTTACACGACGATACAGCGGTTTTACAACTCGATTTCTGCCAATTTGTTATTTAAAATATCACACGAAGTCAAGCAGTAATTTATTCCGTTTTTGACAATCGACAAATCCGTTCTGCTGTCGCTGCCGTGCAAGTGTCCGTAAACCACGCAATCGACATTGTTTTGCTCGAACAACCGTGTAAAAGCCGAGTCTTCCCTTTTTACGTTGAACGGCGGATAATGTATCATCGCGATTACTTTATCCCCTTCTTCCCTGACTTTGTTTATATTGTAAAAAACCAATTTCATTCTTTCGGTTTCGCGATTGTAAAGTTTTCTGTCCTCTTCTTTAAAATCGGGCGAACCTTCAACGCACCAACCGCGCGTTCCGCCGATAATCACGTTGCCGAATTTAATGCAATCGTTTTGCAAAACGTAACAATTTTCGGGCATCGCCTTTCTTATTTTTGCCAGACTTTGCCACCAGTAATCGTGATTGCCCCTTATAAAAACGACTTTGCCTTTAAGTCCTTCCATAAAATAATTAATATCCTTAACGGCGTCGGGAAGTTTCATAGCCCAACTGATATCGCCGGCAATTAACACAACGTCTTCGTCCGTGACTTTACTTTGCCAATCTTCTTTAATTTTACGGACGTAATCTTTCCATTTAAACCCGAAAACCTCCATTGGTTTTTCGCCCGTGGCGGAAAGATGCAAATCGCTTATGGCGTATATCTTCATCGTCGTTTCTCCTTGAATATATTTTAGCATTTTTGCACGCAAATTTCAACTTATTTAAGGCATTATTTACATTTATCCGCTTTGCAGCGTATTGTTTTGCCGTGTTTTTGCCCTGCATTACATGTGTTTAAAATTAATCAACTTTATATTGCAACATAAAAAGACTGCGACAAGGCAGTCTTTATTTTTTTTGTTTTGAAGTTTTATTCGTTTATGTATTTATTCAGGTCGTATTTTAAACGTCTTTAATCAGTTGAACGACGTATTACACCGAAAAATAACTTTAAGTTCCGCTGAAAAACAACTTTATTTTTTAAAACGTCGCTTTTTAGTTTTTCGTTTTTTTGTTTTTGCGCTGCATAAATATCCATTAAGTATATTTTTTATCGAAAAACAGCGGCTTGTTTACTTTTTAAGTGTTATTATTGGTATTTCCGCCGGGGAATAACGGTAATTCAAAAAATCCCGAACATACTTCCTGAGAATATTCGTTACAAGGCGGTATGGTCGCATAACCGTAAGACGGAACGAGAAGTTCGACTTCCATTACCATTTTAAGTATAACGGTTACGCATGCCGTAATCGAAAATTCGTTGGGTCCCGTATAAACACCCTCGGGCGATACCAAAGACACGACCGCCTCTACCGTATAAGGTATAATGGACGGTTCTGGAACGAACAATATTACGTCCTGATTTATCGTGACGTATCCCGTGCCCTTACCTTCGACGCCGTTTGCATCGGTGTAAACCGCCTCGACGGGTATTTCAACGGTAACCTGCACCCTTGCCATCGTAGGTCTGTCGACAAGTCTGTCGATTTGTAAATTACGAATAACTCCTCTTGTGGTGGTGCTTCTTGCGCTGACAAACGTCAAGGGATTTGCGGGATTTTCAGGCGTATTGGTGGTGAGCGTAAGCGCAAGTCCGCTTTCCTGAGTTTGTCTCATACATGCGTCAAACACTTTTTTAACTTGTATACACGCCTTTTCGCATAAGCCGTTTAAAGGATTTCCGTTTATTTGCCCGGGACATCTGTCGGATTGAAAATTTGAAAAAAATGACATATGTTTGCCTCCTTTCATTTTAATATATGCAAAGAAGGATAAGTGTTGACACTTTTTATTTTCGCAATTTAATTAATTGCCTTGCGGCTTTATTTTATTTTATACAAAAACAGCCGTGTTTACCGCATACGTGTGCGGTAAACACGGCAAAACCGATTAATTTTTAATTACATTTAAAATCCGTTTCGATATTGTTTGCCTAACATTTCGATAATGCCCGTTTACATTTTTTTATATAAAGAAAACGGTAAGACAAACGAGGTACGCCACGTAAGACGCGAGCAAAGCAACCCCTTGCCATCTTGAAAATTTACCTTTAATAAACATTGGAACAAGTGCCAGAGACCCGACGAAGAAAGCAACCGGAACGTCAAATGAGATAAGCCTGAACGATACCGGTAAAGCCTTTCCGCAAATGAAAGTACATATAGGCATAATCAAACACGTGTTGAGTATGTTTGCGCCGATAATATTACCGACCGACAAAGACGATTCTTTTTTGATTATCGCGGTAATTGCAGTAACGAGTTCGGGAAGAGACGTACCCACGGCAACGATTGTCAATCCGATTATGCCTTCGGGTATGTTTGCTCTGTGAGCAAGTTCGGTCGCGGAATTTACAAGAAGTTGCGCGCCGCCGACAATACCCGCCGTACCCAATACGAATTTAACGATGTTTACGATAATCGTCCTTTTATCGGTTTTAGGTTTTGCCTTTTCTTCTACTATCGCGGCCTCACCGTTTTGTTGCACCGCCGAGTTGATTTTACCCTCTTTTATGGTCTTTTTCGCCGTAATGACGTTTTCGGCCATGTTCGCCACGAAAATCAAAATCAACAATCCCGACGCAACAAAGTTCAGTTTACCGTCGTTTTTGCCGTTAAACCCGAACGCAAACATAATCACGAGCGGTAAAAGCATCATTATTCCTTTATATAAATAGTCTTTTCTGTTTACTTTTGTCGGCATAAACACGAGCGATAAACCCATAATCAGTGCGACGTTTGCAATAACCGAGCCTATCGCATTGCCCGCAGCCATATCGACGCTGCCCTTTGCCGCCGCAAACGAAGAAACCATAAGTTCGGGCAACGTCGTTGCAAAACTTACGACGGTTGCGCCGACAATCAATTTGGGTATACCAGAAATTTCGGCAATCCAACTCGCCGAATCAACGAAAAAGTCTCCACCTTTTACTATAAGTAATATGCCTACAATAAAAACAAGAATTACTAATATAATATGCCAATTTTCCATGTTTTTAAGTCCTCCGAAATTTGTATTTCCGATATTTTTGTCATATTTTACGTTTATGCCGTCGAATTTTTTGCCTGTTTTTATCCGTTTTTTAACTGCTTTTCTGTTTTTTAACAGAATTTGATAGTTTTTTAGCAGTTTTCAACGACGTAAACGATGATTTATTACGTAAAAAAGACCTTCGACACCTTTGCCGTGTCGAAAGTCTTGTCGCCTGAATCAGGAATAACGCCATGCATAAAGCAGAGATTGTTGACGTTATGTTTATAACTACTCCCTTTCTACAAATTATTATATCTTACTTTTTATTTATTGTCAATGATAAAAAGTCTATTTCGGGATTATTTCGTTTTTCACCAGATACTCGGTAAGCGCAACGAATTTTTGAGTGGACAAACTTTCGCCCCTTGCTTTTATATCTATTCCGCAAGATAAAAGCGCAGTCTCGGCAACTTCTCTTTGAAGGGAAAAATCTCTCGTCATATTGTTTACGAGCGTTTTTCTTCTCGACGAAAAAGCAACCCTCAACACGTCGCGATAAGCCTTGCGACTCGTCAAAACGTACTTTTGCTTGTTTATATCGATGCGCACGACGGCAGAGTCCACGTTTGGTACGGGATAAAACATTGTTCTCGGCACTTTTGCAACAATTTTCGCATCGCCGATTACGTCGATACCCGCAGTGATAGAACCGTATTCGGGCGTGTTTTCCTTTGCGCAAATTCTCTCGGCAACCTCGGACTGGACCATTACCGTAATGCTTTGCAAGTTTTCCGCTTCCTCGATAAACTTGATGATTACGGGCGTTGTGATATAGTACGGTAAGTTTGCCACCAACTTATATTTGCCGCCGATTTTGCTTTCGATTTCGCTTGTTGAAACTTTCATTACGTCCTTGAAAATAATCTGAACGTTTTTAAGCCCCGACAAACTCTCTTCTAAAACGGGACGCAAATTTTCGTCGATTTCATAGCCGTAAACCTTGTCCGCTTTTTCCGCAAGAGCGCGCGTAAGCGTGCCTGCGCCGACGCCGATTTCAAGCACTGTATCGCCTTCATCGACGCCCGCTTTATCTACAATCGACGTCAAAAGATTGGTATCGGTAATGAAGTTTTGTCCGAAACGCTTATTGAATCTGAATGAATTTTTTTGTAAAATTTCTTTAATAGCCATTTTATTAAGTGTACTTTAAATAACTTCTTACTTTAATCGTGAGTCCGTTTTCTTCGCACAGTTTTTTTGCTTCTTCGACTTTTTCTTTCCCTATGCAATCGACTACCGAAAGAGTGACTTTAACTCCTTTTTTATCGCACTCTTTTGCAAACGACAAAAGCGCGTCAAACGCCTTTTCTTTATATACCGAGTGACACATTTCGTCGTACTCTTTTGCCGTTGGCATATTGAGACTTACGTTTACTTTATCAATTGCGCCGACGAGTTTGTCGGTAATGTCGTAACCGTTGATAAGATTGCCTTGCCCGTTCGTATTGAGCCTTACCGTGTAGCCTTTACTGCGTACGTATGCTCCGATTGTGGCAATTTCGTCAATTCTGAAAGTCGGCTCGCCAAATCCGCAAAACACAACTTCGTTGTACTTTCTGCCTTCGTACTCGGCTTTAAATAAATGCAAAACCTCTTCTGCGGTAGGCTCTTTTTCAAGTCTTAAATTGTGTCCGTAATAAGAATCTTTGCCGTTGCGCACGCAAAATTTGCAGCGATTTGTACAACGGTTTGTTAAGTTTATGTATAAGTTTCCGTCAAGTTCGTATAACAATTTACCCATTTAATTTACCGAAAAAACGCAATGCGTTTTCGCCTGTGATTTTTTTAACAACCTCTTCATCTTCGCCGTAAATCGAGGCTATTTTTCTGACTATATACGGTATGTTTTTAGGCTCGTTCACTTCTCCTCTGTGCGGTTCGGGAGACATGTACGGGCAATCGGTTTCTACTAAAATTTTAGTCATCGGTATCGCTTTGATTACTTCTTCTTTTTTACCGTTTTTAAAAGTAACCACCCCGCCAAACGAGAAATACGCGCCCATCGAATTGTATATTTCCGCCACCTCTTTACTACCGGAAAAGCAATGCAATAAAAAACCGTTTTTAAGTTTTTCGAGATTGTTTTTGACTATTCCGAGCGTGTCGGCAGTTGCGTCGCGCGAGTGTATCACGAGCGGAAGTCCCGTCTTTTGAGCCAAGTCAATTTGCTTTAAAAACGCACTTTTCTGCTCGTCAATATTGTCTTTTGCATAATGATAGTCAAGACCCGCTTCGCCGATTGCAACGCACTTTTTATCGACAGCAGCCTTTTCGAGTTCATATAAAGTCTGCTCGTTCACCGTGTTTGCGTCTTCGGGGTGCACGCCGACGGTAAAATAACACTCTTTATACTCTTGCGCAATGGATTTTGCCAACAACGACGATGGCAAACTGCAGCCCACGTTTATCACTTTTTCAATGCCTGCATCGAGATAATTTTGCCGCACTTGCTCCCGTATCGGGTACAAAGTTTTATCGTTTAAATGCGCGTGCGTATCGATATACGTCATCTTACGACGCTCCCCGAGGGCATATCGACTTCGGGCGCAACAAGTTTAACCACTCCGTCTTTTTCGGCGCACAGAATCATGCCTTGGCTTTCGACTCCGCAAAGTTTGCACGGCTTTAAATTGCACACGAGTATTACTTTTTTGCCCACCATTTCTTCGGGGGTGTAATATTCGGCAATACCCGAAACGACTTGCCTTTTTTCTTCGCCGATTTCGAGTATCAACTTTAAAAGTTTTTTGGATTTTTGCACCTTTTCGCACTCGAGAACTTTCGCCACTTTTAAACTCGTTTTACAGAAATCGTCGATTGTTATTTCTTCGACTTTTTCTTCTTTCCCGGCATTTTGAGATTTTTTATCGGCTGTTTTTCTCTCGTCGTACATTTTTTGCACGCTTTCGAGAATTTCCTTTGCGTCGAGTCTCGCAAACAAAATGCTTGGCTTGTCGGTGACTTTATTTCCGCTTTGATACAAGCCGAATTTATCCAAATCGTCGTAATCTCTCATCTGAGTGTTGAGTTGTCCCAAAATATTGGCGCAACTGTCGGGCATAAACGGTTGCAAAAGCGACGTAGCGATAGTAATCGTTTCGGTCAGATTGTAAAGTACCGTTTTAAGTCTCGGCAAACTATCTTCGTTTTTTGCCAAAATCCAAGGAGTTGTTTCGTCGATATACTTGTTTGCCCTTCTGCAAAGAGAAATAATTTCACCTATTGCGTCGGCAATGCGGTATTCGTCCATGTTTTTCGCCACTTTTGAATAACACGACGTTGCACAAGCCTTTAAATCTTCATCGACTGCCTCGGTTATGCCCGTGTTTTCGACAATTCCGCCGAAATATTTATTGCTCATGGCAATGGTGCGATTGACAAGATTTCCGTACACGTTTGCAAGGTCGGAATTGATTTTTTCTATAATAACGTCCCACTCGACGATGCCGTCGTTGTCAAAAGGCATAGCGGTAAGCGCGAAATATCTCACGGGGTCTACACCGAAATATTTTACAAGGTCGTCGGCATAAATAACGTTGCCTTTGGATTTGCTCATTTTGCCGCCCTCTTGCACGAGCCAAGCGTGACCGAACACCTTTTTAGGCAACGGAAGACCCAACGCCATAAGGAAAATCGGCCAATAAATGGTGTGGAAACGAATTATGTCTTTACCGATGATATGCACGTCCGCAGGCCAGAGTTTTTTAAACTTTTCGTCGCTGTTGCCGTCCACGTCATAACCTATTCCCGTGATGTAGTTTGAAAGCGCATCGAGCCATACGTAAACGACGTGCTTGTCGTCGAAATCGACAGGGACTCCCCACTTAAACGACGTTCTCGAAACGCACAAATCCTGAAGACCGGGCTTTAAAAAGTTGTTCATCATTTCGTTTTTTCTGGAAACGGGAGTTATAAACTCGGGGTGGTCCTCGATGTGTTTTATAAGCGCGGGGGCATATTTGCTCATCTTGAAGAAATATGCTTCTTCTTTGGCTTTTTCTACCTCTCTTCCGCAATCGGGGCATTTGCCGTCCACAAGTTGAGAGTCAGTCCAGAAAGATTCGCACGGCACGCAATACCAGCCTTCGTATGCACCCTTGTAAATATCGCCTTGCTCGTAAAACTTTTTAAACATTTTTTGCACTTGCTTTTTGTGATACGGGTCGGTCGTGCGCATAAATTTATCGTATTTTACGTTCATCATATCCCACAAAGACTTGATGACCGCCGAAGTTTCGTCGACAAACGTTTGCGGAGTTTTTCCTGCTTTTGCGGCTTTTTCTTCTATTTTCTGACCGTGCTCGTCAGTGCCCGTCTGTAAAAAAACGTTGTAGCCCTGATTTCTTTTAAACCTTGCAATCGCGTCTGCCAGAATCGCCTCGTAAGTGTTGCCGATATGCGGCTTGCCCGAAGCGTAAGTGATTGCAGTCGTAATGTAATAATCTCCTCTGTTTTGCATATATCCTCCGATAGTTTACGGTGTCAAAATATATTTTAAATTATATCGTGAGATTATTATATTACTTTTTTATAATTTTGTAAACATAAACGCGCACAAAAATGCATAAGTTGTCTTATGAACGGAATATTTTTGACGCTTGTCACGCTATCGTTTATAGCATTGTGCGTTTCTTCGCCAAACAGCGTTTTGCCTTGCATTTCGGCTGCGAGCGAAAAAGCCGTAACGCTCACATTGACCGCAGTGGGCATTTACGCGTTTTGGACGGGAATAATAGAAATTATGAAACAAAGCAAAATGACCGACGTAATTGCAAAACCTTTAAAGCCGATTATGAGAAAATTGTTCGGAAAAACGTCGGGCGAAGCCGAAAATTACATACTTTTAAACACTACTGCAAACTTGCTCGGCATGGGCTCGATTGCGACTCCGCTCGGCATAAACGCCATGGCAGAACTCGACAAATCAAACGACGAATACGGGCAAACAATGTTGTTTGTGCTTGCATCGACAAGTTTGCAGATTATACCCATGACGGTGTTGTCGCTTAGGGCTTCTTTAAAGTCCGCAAACCCGGGGGTGATTTTTTTACCGACTTTGCTTTCAACCGCCGTTTCGTCGATAATCGGCATACTTCTCGTAAAAATATTCGTGAAAAGATGAGCGTTGCCGTTTATATAATTCCCGTTTTTCTAATAGCGGTTTTTGTCTTTGCAATAGTAAAAAGGGTAAACATATACTCCGCTTTTATCGAGGGCGCAAAACAAGCGATACCCCTTTGCGTGTCGCTGTTTCCTTATTTGTTTGCCGTGTTTGTGATGGTGCAACTTTTTGAAACGAGCGGTTTAAGCGAAATATTTTTAAAATTCCTTTCGCCGGTATTTAAACTGTTTTCAATACCGCCCGAACTCACCAATCTGATACTTTTAAAGCCATTTTCGGGCAGCGGCTCGCTGGCTACTCTTACCGAAATTTTCAACAAGTACGGAGTCGATTCGTATATTTCTATATGCGCGTCGTGCATATTCGGCTCGTCCGAAACGGTGTTTTTCGTGGCGTCCACTTACTTTTCAAAATGCAAAAAACCGAAAACTTTTAAGGCGGTGATTATTTCGCTTGCAGCCACTTTTTGCTCGGCGGTATTCGCTTGCTTTATAAGCAGATTTTTTGTGTAAGTATATAAAAATGTTGCCGCTTGATTTATATGTTTTTTTGTGTGCAATTTTGACGGTTTTGAATGATTTTTGTCGTTTTTACGCAAAACGTATGCTGTAAACACGACAATACGGCATAAAACACAAAGTTTTGTATATAGCAAAAAATGCTCCCGCCGCGATCGCAACGGGAGCGTTTTTTAACGTGCATTTTATAAATAATTTTACTTTAAACCTAAAATATCGTCTGCGGAAACGTCGAGTATATCGCACAAATTTGCAAAGGTATCGAGCGACGGATATTTGTCAAGACGAACGTATTTGCTTATAGTAGACGGATTAATGCCCAACTTGTCCGCTATCTCCTTTTGCGTCATATGGCTCGACTTGATTTCTTCTCTTAATCTTTTTTGTATATCCTTTAATTCAATCATATTGAAAGTATAGCACACTGTGCAATTTATACTTGACAAAAGGCACACTGTGCCTTTATAATATTGTTGTCTATTTTTATAGATTTATTACGTTTTAGGAGGAAATTATGGAAAACAAAAAAATATGGCGGGCGTTGATTTGCCGAATGATTATCGAAGTTGTGTTCTTAATACTATTTTACTTATACGTCGGCAATAATTTAGGCAATAACTTAAATGTGCGAATCTTCGAAAAACTACAGGAACTCTTTGGAAAAATTAGTGGTCGAGGTATTTTCAAATGGTCATCGAATCGGGTTATTAATTTCTTTCAAGTGATTATTGGTATATGTATTGGTACTCCGTTTGCTATTTTTGCATTATTACTTATCTTTTCATCGATTTGGATGCCGTTTGCAATTGCGCTTTTAACTTGTCTCCACAGCATGCATAAATCGACGTTAAAAATCTTTGGCGGTAAACCCGCTAACGTTGTCATACCGCAAATTAAAGAATGGTATGAAAGTAGCCTAATAATCTATATTCGTTTTGTCGTTATATCACGAATATTATGTTTTGTATTACTTTTTCTTAAAGCAAAACACGCCCCAGACCATTACATTTTTGATATCCTTTTTGACGGTGACAGTCCTCTTGAATGGGAAATGAAAGACGGATTAATGGGTCGCGCGATAGTTGTCGTGGGAGCAATTTTAATGTTTGCTTCTGCTATATTACATATAAAAAGTTTCCAAAACGCAAAAGAACACGGTCTTTGGCGTGATAACGTTTGCCCCAAATGCAATTGCTTGGGCACAAAAAAATTAATAAAGAAAATAAAAGAAGGCAAATACGAATCATACGAAACTACCTCTTCGGGATATTATACACGTGAAAAAGTAAGCGATATATACGACTCGGCAGGAAACACGGTTGGCTACGTTGAAGGCGATGTTTATCACGACACAAGCCGCCCTTCATACAAAACAATCTCTCCGGAAGTTTGGAAATGCACTTACGAATGGAAGCCATGCCATTGTATAGAAGAAAAAGAAGAATGGAAATATTAAAGCACTTTTGCATTTTTGCAAAATATCAACTATAAGAAGTAAATCTTGAAATGTGTTTAAAAATTTTCAAGTCCTCACGGACTTATGCAAAACTGCAAATCATATATTTAATCTTTAAATTTTAAATTATACTTAAACGCAAAAGCCGAGAGCGAATTTTTTTCGCTCTCGGCTTTTGCTTATTATTTTTTTTGTTTTTAATATTTATTTTTCTGTTTTTAAATTTAATTCGACGACTTTCTTCTGTTATGTTCTTTGCATAATAATTGACAGTTGTCAACGTTTGTTTTTCCACCCTCACACCACGGCGTAATATGGTCGGCTTCCATTTCGTCTATTTCGTAATGTGTTTTTTGTCTGTTTTCCTTTGCGCAATAGGGGCAAATACCTTGCTGTTTTTCATATACTTGACGCTTTTCATTGTCGGTAAAGGCACGAATATTTAAAAACTTTTCATTTCCCGAAAGCAAATACTCATATATTCCCGAACGCTTGGTCACGTCATCGTCTTGCATTAATTCGACTACCCTATTTTCAAGGTACTGCGGATTATAGTTATGGTTTCCGTATGTATTGTAAAAAATTCCCCACGGCAATCCTTTCATTTCTTTGCGCCACTTTGGAAAAATCGATTGTACCCAATTTATCACCGATTGAAAATATTGCCATAGCGGCGTTGCGTGACTATCGTGTTGATGTAAAGACATATAGTCTTCTATTTTCATGTTTTCTTTTGACGAAATCCAGAATAATGCCGTCTCTAAATAATCCTGACGATTTACTTCGCCGTTTACGAATTTGTTTGCCAAATTATACGCAACACAGCCGTTTTTTGAAAAATATCTTTTTGCATCCGAAAGCCATTCGCCGGTATACACGGCATTGCGGAGTTCTTGCTCGGTAAGTTTTTCTCCCGCTATATTTATTATTTTAAACCAATCGAGTTTTTCTTTATCATTACCGTTGCAAATATAAATCATAAGCGAATAATCGAGAATCTGGTCTTTTTCGGGTTGCGTAAGATTGTGAAACGCTCTACTGTTTATCGAAAATTCTCCGCTTACATATTGACAAATACTGATTGTGCGCTGCTGACCGTCAAGCACTTCGTAATTTCCTTGTCCGTCTTCTACCCAATACATAACGTTTAAAGGAAAACCTTTTACAACGGTCTCTATTACGGCGTTGCGCTGTTTTTCTTTATATACAAACTCTCTTTGATAAGCGGGACGAATATTTAGTTTGCCGCCGTAACCAACCACGCCGTTTTCCTGACTGTCTATGTACCCCGCAACGACTTCTCTTATTTTAATTTCGTGTAATTCAATTTTCATTTTTCTTTCTCCTCCTTATTATGATTATTCTTGCATATATACTTGAATATAATTCTCCTGTTATACAATCTTTAAATGCCGGCGGTTTTTTGTCTGTATTCGGATTGTATTTTCTATATAATGTTCCTTTTGCATTAATTGTGTATTTACCTGTCTGAATACCGTTTTTGTCTAAAATTTCCATTTTCCTTTCACAACTAAACGTGATACTTCCAACAATTCCTAATGCTATTATCTCAAACTGCTCTGGATTATATTTATCTAAAAAAGTAATCGGCACACCCATTGCCTTTTCATAATCACAAGGTATATCCGATACTTTGTCTACGTTGATTGCATCGTAGTTATCGTATTTGGGATATTCTTCTTGATTGTATTTTTTATACAACGGGAAAATTTCTTTTCGTTTAGTAATATCTAAATTCGTAAACCAACAAATATTGCCGAATTTAGCGTACTTTAAACCGTTTTCAATATAAGTATTATTTCTCTCAAAAGTATTCGGCACTAAAAAACTTTGCGAACCAAAATGATACCCCAACCATATTTGTTCTGTTTTTATTAAATTGAAAATTTCTTTATAAGTTATGGCGTTTTGATTGCCTATAATTACAAATTTTTTATTGTATTCGATAAGTTGAGCAACATATTCTCTGAACAATGAAAACGGCGGATTTGTCACAACTATATCGGATTTTTTCAACAATTCGATACACTCTTGAGAGCGAAAATCTCCGCTTTTTAAAACGCTTCGCGTATTACTTTTATTTGTGAGTAAAGTTTCTACGTCCGCAAGGTCGATTGCTCCGTCTCCGTTTTCGTCGGTTACTTCGGTTATTTCGATTTTATAAGGATGTTTATCTTTAAACAAGGTAAGTTGTTCGCCGACAACGGGAGAAGAATCATAACATGTACATATCAACTTTTTTAGCCCTAAAAAATTGAAGTTCATTGCAAAGTACTTAAAAAAATTACTTTCGTAAGGGTCATCGCAATTACAAAATACTGTTTTCCCGCAAAAATGCTCTTTGTAATGTTTTAGTTCTTTTTCGATATCGACAAGTTGAGTATAAAACTCATCTTGTTTAGATTGTTTCGCCAAACGCAAATTGTCACCTTTCGCCATATATAAGTGCTCCTTTAAATTAAGTCGCACCTTTTATAGATATAAAAAAAGTGCGCAACGAGGGTTGCGCACTAAAAACGCAAACTCCTTTGTTGCTACACAAATAAATAGAAATGAACAAACACTCCCATTCGGAATTTGCGTTTTTGACAAATTACTATAATGGGAGTATACCGAAAAAAGGGTAAACTATTCCCTTTCGTTCGTTCACTTCAAAATCTATTTATTTGTGTAGCATTATTAGTATAACACAATTATATGGTTTTAATCAAGTAGTTTTTTAAAATAAACAGCCCGCCGCAACCGCGGCGGGCTGAATATGTTTTTTTATTATGCAATTTATTGTATAATACAATCACTGCCACGCATGAAAAACAGCAAAGCGAAGTTTAAACAACGTTTTAAAAAGCCACAAGCAAATTTATGGCAAACTAAAAGGCATCGGAAAACCGATGCCTTTTATATTTTTTACAGATTAAAGTTCTGCAAAGTACTTGATTGTTCTTACCATTTGGCTTGTATAAGAGTTTTCGTTGTCATACCACGAAACAACTTGTACCTGGTAAGTGTCGTCGTCGATCTTGGAAACCATAGTTTGAGTAGCGTCAAACAAAGAGCCGTACTTCATACCGATGATATCCGAAGAAACGATTTGGTCGGTGTTGTAACCGAAAGATTCGTTGGATTGAGCCTTCATAGCAGCGTTGATGCTTTCTTTCGTTACGTCCTTACCCTTTACTACTGCAACCAAGATTGTAGTAGAACCCGTGCAAGTGGGAACTCTTTGTGCAGAACCGATAAGTTTGCCGTTGAGTTCGGGAATAACAAGACCGATAGCCTTTGCTGCGCCGGTGCTGTTGGGAACGATGTTCATAGCGCCTGCTCTGGATCTTCTTAAATCGCCCTTTCTTTGCGGTCCGTCAAGAATCATCTGGTCGCCGGTGTAAGCGTGAACGGTTGTCATGATACCGGAAACGATAGGATAAGCGTCGTTAAGAGCCTTAGTCATAGGAGCAAGGCAGTTAGTCGTGCAGGATGCAGCGGAAATAACGTTATCTTCCTTAGTAAGCGTAGTGTGGTTTACGTTGTAAACGATTGTGGGAAGGTCGTTTCCTGCAGGAGCGGAAATAACGACTTTCTTTGCGCCGGCTTTAATGTGAGCCAAGGATTTTTCTTTGGAAGTGTAGAAACCTGTACATTCAAGTACTACGTCTACGTCAAGTGCGCCCCAAGGACAATTTGCAGCGTCTTTTTCAGCGTAAATCTTGATTTCTTTGCCGTCTACGATAATAGAATTTTCAGTAGCCTCGACAGTGTGAAGATTTTCACCGAGTTTGCCGATAAAACTGCCTTGAGCCGTATCATATTTCAAAAGATGAGCGAGCATCGAAGGGCTTGTCAAATCGTTGATAGCAACAACTTCATAACCTTCGGCAACAAACATTTGTCTGAATGCAAGACGTCCGATTCTGCCGAAACCATTAATTGCAACTTTTACCATAATTAATTTATCCTCCAATAATAATTATCTCTTTCAATTCGGGTAATTCCCGATTTCCTTGATAATTATACTAACATTTGTTTAAAGTGTCAACATTTTTTTGAAAAATTATTGCTTTTTCGCATAAATTTCAACAATAAAATCCGCCGTAACGGTCATACCGTCGGTCCTTTTTAATTTTTCTATGCTTTTTTGCGGCGTTTTATAAAAATAAGGCGTCATTGTAAGCAAATTGAAATTATCTTCTCCGCTTTGCGTGACAAAGTCGTACTTAACCCGTTTTTCACTTATTTTTGTCAAACCGTCATATAAAACCGACTTTTCGTCGTTTAAATAAACTTCGTCGTATAAAAGTCTTTTTAATTGCAAAAGGTGCTCGCTGCCGGGGGTAACCTGAATAAGTATTCCGTCGGTTTTAAGCACCCTTGAATACTCTTTTTCGTTGTGCGGGGCGAATATGCGCAAAATTACGTCCGCACTGTTGTCTTTATACGGCATATGCGAAACCGATGCGACGGCAAACAATGCGTTTTTATGCGCCGCCGAAGCGATTTTTACTGCGTCTTTCGAGATGTCAAATCCGTAAAAGTTGCCGACGATATTCTTGCTTATTTCTCCGAGATAATACCCGTCGCAACAGCCCGCGTCGATTACCGCGGGTGCGTCGTACCTTAGTTTTATCTCATCGCAAACTTCGTCCGCCAACCGCTTGTAATACCCTTTTTGTAAAAAACTTCTTCTTGCGTTTACCATTTGTGCGTTGTCGCCGGGCATTAAAGAGTGTTTTTCTTTGACGTTTATTAAATTTACATAGCCTTGCTTTGCCACGTCGAAACAGTGATTGTTTTTGCACGAGAAAGTTTTTCCGTTTAACGCAAGGTTTTGCTTACATATAGGACATATGTACATATTTACACCTCTTCACGCTTTTAAAAATCGCAGAGTTTTTGCGGGATTTTGCCGATTTACACCGCTTGTGTTTGCCGCCGTTTTACCGATGCTGAATATCGGTAAAACGGCGTTTAAAATATGCGACTTTTTTAATAAGCGGCAATTAAAAATTGTATGCTTAAAATTCAGCAATTTGCCGATTTTTAAGTCAATTTAATGCCTTGTTTGTTGATAAAGACGTAAATTGTTCTGAAAGCCTCTTTTACGGATTGAATTTCGACCTTGTCGTTGTCGAGATACAAACAGTTGAAAGCGATTTTTACCATTCCGTCGACCAAAAACTTGGTTACTCCCTGATTGCCGTTTAAATCTATTCCTCCGGCCATCATCACTGCATACGGCACTTTATCGCTTTTTTCATCGGCAATTTTATAGAGTTTTGCGCGAAGTTCCTGACTGCAGTTTATGAAATAGTTGAAACTTATATCCTTTGCTATTTTGCCGTAACACGGAATTTCGCTTATATACCTTGCGTCACTCTCGGAAAAACTATCGTCGGACAAAGCGACTTTTAAAAGTATGGATTGCAAACAAACGTCGAAGTCTTCTAAAATCTCGCTGCGTTTGTATCTGAACGTTTTGTTTTTAGAATAAACTCCGTCGTACATGTCCGTAATAAGCGCGATTAATTTGTCGTAAATATCCCTCGATTTACCGCTTATTACGTTATATCTTTTTTCGTCCATAGGTCTGTAAACCTCCTTCACGTACTTTTGTGCCTTGCTTTCGCTTGTTTCTTTTAACTGTTGAACCTCTTGCTTTATCTGTTGATTTTGTTGAATTTGTTGCCTTGTCGGTTGAACCTCTTGTTCTGTTGGTTGCGCCGTTTGTTCTGTGGATTGAGTTTGCTGTTTGTCTTGCTCCGTTTGTTTTGTCAACTCTTTCGGTATCGGCTGTTCTTCTTGCATAACAATGTTTCGAGTCGAATCTGAAATTTCTTTTTGTACGGAATTATCTTCTTGCGAAACAACTTCTTGCTCACTCAACTCGTCTTCTTGTTTTTGTCGAGAAGTTTCGTCTTCCGATTGAGAAACGACTTCTTCCTCTTCTTCGCGTATGCTTTCGCTATACGCCCGGACTTTATCGCCAACCACATCATCGATTTCAATTTCGTCAACAATGTCATCGTTTACTTCGACTTGACTTTCATCACAAGTTTCAACTTCGTCGTAGTCATCAACCTGAGTTTCTTCAACCGTATCGTCGTTTTCTACTTCGACTTGACTTTCATCACAAGTTTCAACTTCGTCGTAATCGTCAACCTGAGTTTCGTCAACCGTGTCGTCATTTTCTACTTCGGTTTGACTTTCATCATAAGTTTCAACTTCGTCACAGTCATCGTCTTGGCTTTCGTCAAAACTTTCTACTTCGTCGTAGTCGTCAACCTGAGTTTCTTCGACTGTGTCGTCGTTTTCTACTTCGGTTTGGTTTTCGTCAAAACTTTCAACTTCATAGTAATCGTCAACCTGAGTTTCGTCAACCGTATCATCATTTTCTACTTCGACTTGACTTTCATCATAAGTTTCAACTTCGTCACAGTCATCGGCTTGGCTTTCGTCAACCGTGTCGTTATTTTCTACCTCGTCTTTGCTTTCATCATAAGTTTCAACTTCGTCACAGTCATCGGCTTGGCTTTCGTCAACCGTATCATCGTTTTCTACTTCGACTTGACTTTCATCACAAGTTTCAACTTCGTCACAGTCATCGGCTTGGCTTTCGTCAACCGTGTCGTTATTTTCTACTTCGTCTTGGCTTTCGTCAAAACTTTCAACTTCGTCGTAGTCGTCAACCTGAATTTCGTCAACAGTGTCGTTTACTTCGTCTTGACTCTCGTCGAAACTTTCTACTTCATTATAGTCGTCAATTTCGGTTTTGCCTACTTCATCGTCAATACTTTGATTTGGCTCAAATTGATTTTCTTCGTAGTTTTCGACAATGTTTTCTTCATAGTCTTCTTCAGAAATATCGTCGTCGAAAATTTCTTTGTCCCGAATTTCCCAGCAATTTTCTTCGCTTTGAATTTTATCTTCAAAAAACTCGTTCAAATCTTGCTCTTCTTCGGATAAACCCTCTTTAATTTGACATTCATCATTGTTGTTTACGACTTCGTTTTCTCCATAATTTTCAACTTGAATATCATCGCCAAAATCATCAACTTCGTCGGTTTCGGGTTTTTCAAAAACACCTTCACCTTGGCTTTCATTTTCTGCTTCATCGTCAGGATATTCTTCAACTTGGTTTTCTTTGTCGTTCTTTGATTTTTGATTTTGGTCGTCGAAATATTCTTCATCTTGATTTTCATCAAAAGTTTCGGTCTCTTCGTCTCGACTTTCGGAATCTAAATTCTCTTCTTCGTCATCTTGAGACTCGTCAAAGTTTTCTTCTTCGTCGACTCGAGTTTCATCTACATCGTCATCAAAAGTTTCATAATTTTTGACTTCGCTTTCGGAAGTGTAATTTTCGCCTTCAATTTCTTCTTCGGAAACAAAACTTTCTACACTTTCATCTTGATTCTTTTCGTCGTTCTCTGTTTTTCCAAACCCTTCATTGTCTTGAAATGCACCTTCAGAATCTTTTGTAGAATTTTCGTCGAAATTGTCATATTTACTCGATACGTATTCGTCAAAGTCGTCAGATTGCCGATTGTTTATTTTATCGTTTGTGTTGTCAATCATTGTCTTTTCACCCCACTCGGAGAGTTGCAAAGACGCACCCTCCTTTGTGTGAGCAAAAGAGAACGCCTTTGCAATTTCATTATTGTTTGAGTTGTCCGGTAGGGTATACGCAAAAGGGTTGGCATTTACCTACTTCTTTAATTATTTTACCCTTCGATACTCTTGAATCTACCGGTATACTCTTACTGTTTAAATAATACAGACTGCCCATTCTGTCAAGTATCACTATGTCTATATCGCTTGCGTCTTCTATTACGTCGGCATATACCACGCACTCGTTGTATTTTTCGTCGCCGAGGTCGCAAATCTTGACGCCTTTTCTTGCTCTTGAAATTCTTGAAACCGTACCTAAAAGCACCTTTTTAAACGTGCCGAAACTTGTACCTATAAGCGCAACCGTATCGAGCCCTACTTTAACAAAGCCCGCATAAACGACTTTATCGCCGCTGTCCAGTTCGATACCCTTTATTCCGCCGGCGACTCTGCCATATACGCCGATATTGTTTTCCGCGCGCAAGCACATACCCTTTAAAGTAACGAAGAACAAGTCCTTATCATCCTCGGCGGGTTTTACGCAAATCACTTCGTCATCGTCTTTAAGTTTCATTACCTGATAAGCCGATTTCAAAAGCAAAAGTTCTGACCAGTTGGTCTTTTTAAGCGAACCGTATTTAGTAAAGAAGACAACGTCGCCGCTGATCGGCTTTGCGTTGTCGGTAGCAAACACAGCCACCGCATCTTCTTTTTCACCCAAGCCGACGGCAATATCTTTAAGCAATACGCCGTTGCTGTCCTTTCCTTTTGCCTCGGGTATATCGTCCTCGGACACTTTAAAACAGTTGCCTGAATTAGTCATAAAGAGTGCCGTTTGTCCCGTGGATATATTGCATTTAAACAAGAATACGTCTCTCAATTCTGGTTCGAGTTGGTTTAAAGTCCTGTTGTACGCGCTTTCTTTAATCTTGCGGATTTTCCCCTCGTTTGTATAGCCGATTACGAAATTTTCGATTGGCTTTACGTCGTCGTAACGAATTGCCTTCGCTTCTTTTTCGGTCTTGACTATTTTACTGCGCCTGTCTTCTTTGTACTTCTTTTTAAGCGCGGTAATTTCCGTCTTTACAAGTTCCATTTGTAAACGTTTGCTGTCGACAATCGCTTGCAACTCTTTGATAAGTGCTTTTAAATCTTTAAGTTCCTGACGCAAATTGTTTACTTCGAGTTTTGTGAGCCTTGCAAGCCTTAAATCCAGAATCGCTTGCGCCTGCTTTTCGGAAAGGTCGAATTTCTTTCTTAAATTTTGCCTTGCAGTCGTTGTATCGGGCGAATTTTTGATGATTTTTATTACTTCGTCGATGTTCGTTACCGCAATGATAAGTCCTTCGAGTATGTGTGCCCTGTCTTTAGCCTTATTTAAGTCGAATTTGGTTCTTCTTAGTACCACTTCGCGTTGATATTCAACGTAATACTTAAGTATCGACAAAAGCCCGAGTTGCATGGGCTTACCTTCGGCAATGGCAACCATGTTTATGCCGAAACTTACCTGAAGATTGGTTGTTTTGTAAAGATAAGCGAGTATTTTTTCGGGGTCGCCGTCCTTTCTCACTTTAATAACCGCCCTCATACCCTTTCTGTCCGACTCGTCGACTATGTCGTACACGTCCTCCAGATTGGGGTCCTTTTTCTCTTGCATTTCCGCGATTTTTTCAAGCAATTTTGCTTTGTTGACCTGGTAAGGAAGTTCGTGTATTACGATATTCTTTTTGTCGCCTGCATCGAGTTCGATTTCGCATTTAGCCCTTATTAAAATCTTACCTTTGCCCGTTTCGTAAGCCTTTTGAAGTTCGTCGCCCGCAATTATATAACCGCCCGTGGAAAAATCGGGTCCTTTGATGATTTTCATCATCTCGTCGAGTTTGATTTTCGGGTTGTCGATAAGCGCGACCGCACCGTCGATTACTTCCGCAAGGTTGTGCGTAGGTATATTAGTCGCAAGACCTACCGCAATACCCGTTGCTCCGTTTACGAGCAAATTTGGAAAACGACCCGGGAGCGTGACGGGTTCTTTCAACGAATCGTCGAAATTGAGTTGCCAGTCGACCGTGTCTTTATCCAAATCGCTGAGCAGTTCGAGTGCGAGCGGTTGAAGTTTTACTTCGGTATACCTCATTGCCGCCGCCGAATCTCCGTCGACCGAACCGAAGTTTCCGTGTCCGTCGACAAGCGTCATTCTCATATTGAACGGCTGAGCAAGCCTGACCATAGCATCGTATACCGATGTATCGCCGTGCGGGTGGTATTTAGCGAGGCAGTCGCCGACTACTCTCGCGCTCTTTTTATATCCTTTATCCGGGAGTATACCGAGATCGTACATCGAATATAAAATTCTTCTTTGCACGGGTTTTAATCCGTCTTCAACTCTCGGTAATGCTCTGTCGAGTATAACGTATTCTGCATAAGGCATCATAGAATTATGCAAAACGTCTTCCATCGAAACGGGTAATATTCCGTTTTTTATCTCTTCCATAGTGCTTTCTCCCTTTTATTCTTCGCTTGCGCCGCTCTTTTGCGGCTTAGTGTTTACTTTATCCATAAACGTGTCGAGTTTGTTGAAGTTTGCATATTCCGAAATGTATGCTTTTCTCTCGTCGATTGCGTCGCCCAAAAGCGTGGTAATAAGCCTTTCCGCATTTGCCGCGTCGTCGAGAGTAACTTGCATCATCACTCTTGCTTTTGGATTCATCGTCGTGTCCCACAACTGCTCGGGATTCATTTCGCCGAGACCTTTATATCTCTGAATACTATATCCCCTTCCTACCTTTGCTATTTTTTCCGCAAGTTCGGAATCGTCGTAAGCGTATTCTACAACGTCTTTTTTGAAAATTTTGTATAAAGGCGGCATTCCTATATAAACGTGCCCTTGCTGAATAAGGTCGCGCATGTATCTGAAGAAGAACGACAAAAGTATCGCCCTGATGTGCGCGCCGTCCTGGTCGGCATCGGACAAAATAATTACTTTATCGTAATTGAGTTTGGTTATGTCGAAGTCTCTGCCGAAACTTGTCCCGAGCGCGCTGATTATCATGCGGATTTCCTCGTTTTTAAGCACTTCGTCAACTCTTTTCTTTTCGGCGTTTAACGGTTTGCCCCTTAAAGGAAGTATCGCTTGGTGCTGACGGTCTCTGCCTTGCTTTGCGCTGCCGCCTGCCGAGTCGCCCTCGACTATGAAAATTTCATTGAGTTCCGCTTTTCTCGAAGAACAGCCCGCAAGTTTGCCGACGAGTTTAGTCATTTCCGCACCGTTTTTTGCGCGGGCGTATTCTTTGGCTTTTTTAGCCGCATTCCTCACCTTTGCCGCGCCGACTGCTTTTTCGATTATCGAAGCGAACGTCTTTGCATTCTTTTTGTTGGCGATGAGTTTGTTGAGTTCGTCAACGGTCGCGCTGTCTACGGCATATTTAGCCTCGGGGTTGCCGAGTTTAGTTTTTGTTTGTCCTTCAAACTGAATATTCTTCATCTTGATTGACAAAATCGCCGTCATACCTTCTCTGAAATCTTCGCCCATAAGCGCGATATCTTTATCTTTTACAAGATTTGCCGAGTGAGCATAATCGTTGAGCACCTTTGTCACCGCCGACTTAAAGCCTACTTCGTGAGTGCCGCCCTCGGGCGTAGGTATGTTGTTTACGAACGAATAAATACTTTCGGTATAAGTGTCGGTATGCTGAATCGCAAACTGAACGCTTATGGGATTTTTATTGCCCTGACCAACGTAAACGATGGTTTCGCCGTAAATCGGCGCGGGATAAAGAGGGGTTTTACCCTCGTTTAAATATCTTACGTAATCGGCAATACCGCCGTCGAATTTATAAACGGTTTCTTTATCCTTAATTTCGTCCCTGAATACAATTTCGAGACCTTTGTTTAAATAAGCGGTTTCTCTGAGTCTTGTGGAAATGGTATCATGACTGAATTCGACCGTCTCAAAAACCTCCGGGTCGGGCTTGAACCGCACGAAAGTACCATGTTTTTTCGTCTTTTCCCCCGTATTTTGAAGAGGAGCGGTCGGCACGCCGCACTTCCATTTATTCTTCTTTTGGTCGAAAATACTTTCAAATCGCATTTTATACACCGTCGAACGATATACTTCTACTTCGAGCCACCTCGAAAGCGCGTTCGTAACAGATGCGCCGACGCCGTGCAAACCACCCGAAAAGTTGTAATTATCGTCGCCGAACTTACCGCCCGCATGCAGTTGAGTGAAAATGACCTCAACGCCGCTGACTTTTGCGACGGGGTGAACGTCGGTGGGCATACCTCTGCCGTTATCCTCTACCGACGCGCTGCCGTCTTTATACAAAACGACCGTAATTTTGTTTGCGTAACCGTTTGCCGCCTCGTCGACGGAGTTGTCGACGATTTCCCATAAAATATGATGCAGACCTTTAGGTCCCGTAGTGCCGATGTACATACCCGGTCTGACCCTGACAGCCTCGAGCCCCTCAAGAATCTTTATGTCTTGCGAATTATATCCCGTTTTTGACATAAAGCAACACACCTCCATAGTAAAATTTTATAATATTATTATCTTTATTATAAGTTTAACATATTTTACAAAATAATGCAAGTGTTTTTTGATATAAATATACAAAATTTTACAAACTTTTTTGAATTTATTTTTTATGTATTGCTTTTTGCTTATCAAAGGATTACAATTTGATTAATATAAACATAGTTTATATTATTTTTTTGCATAAAGTCGTTTATCGAAATGTTTTCTCTTTTGCAAATTGATTGAATTGTATCATTTATATTCACTTTATACAATTTTCCGCTTTCTTTACAAAGCGACAATAAATCACCCTTTTCGGGGTAAGACGAAAGGTTGTTTTTTACCGCAATGTTTCTCGGAGTGGTGTTAAATTTTATAGCCACACTCTCAAGCGTATCGCCCGCCTCAAATAAATAAATCATAATTTCACCTCTTTTACAGTATATGTACGTTTTCTCTTTTGCTATTCGACGGCATTTAAAACCGGTGACTATAAACCGCAGGTTCCGCTATCGGTATTGATTCGTCTGCGTTTATTTTATACACGTCAACACACTTACTTTTCTTCCTTCCACACAACTCGTTTACAATTACTCAATCAATATCGTCAGGCTTATTTTTATTTTGCCCGCAAAACAGCAACTTTATTTTTATATTTGCCTCAATCGAAAATTTTTACGCTTTTCACGTAAAATTATTATCACTTAAACCACTGTGCCGCATATAAAATCATCGCGCCCGGGCAATTTTAATTACCACATCCGGATTTTAACTCCCCAATACCGGACAATTCACATTGCCACACCCGTCGCTCGATAATAAAATCAAAACCTTCTCTCTTATTGCCCGGCAATGTTCTACCGTGCGAAAATCAAGAATAAAATATAGGGAAATCACAAAAAAGTTTTTTCTTAAAAGGCGGTGAATCAATATTAAAAAAATAATAAAAACAACCTTGCTGGTCACGATATTTTCGTGCGCAGAAAGGTTTTTGGGATTTATTTATAGAATTTTTTTATCGAGACGACTGGGCTCGGAGTCGCTTGGCGTATATCAAATCGCATTGTCGGTTTTCGGACTTTTACTCACGGTAACGGCATCGGGCATACCCATCACAATCTCAAGAATGTTAATCCGCTTTAAAACACAAAACAATGTTACAGGCGAAAGACAAACTGTTTCGAGCGGGATTTTCGCGTGCGCAATAATTTCGTTACCGCTCACTCTTTTGATAATCGTTAAACCGAGCGTGTTTTCGTTTTTGTTTACAGATAAACGCTGCCTTGCGCTTTTGAAAATATTAATTCCGGGACTTACAATCACCTCGATTTACGCAGTGATACGTGGGTATTTCTGGGGCAACAAACTATTTATACAATACTCGCTTATAGAATTTATAGAAGAATTTGCAATGTTAGCCGTCGGAATTATTTTAGTAAACTCGATGACGTCAACCGAAGACGGAGCAATGCGCGCGGGGCTTGCGATAGTGATAAGTTACGTAGTATCGTTTACGCTGTCGGGCATAACGTTCGCCGCCAAGGGCGGCAGACTTGCCTCGCCGTTACCGCAATTAAAACCGCTGCTTACCTCTTCGCTTCCGATTACTTCGATGCGCACGGCAACTTCGCTGATAAATTCGTTGATAGCGACCGTACTGCCGATTATGCTTATCAAAAACGGATACACGCAAAGTCAGGCATTGTCCGGTTATGGCGAACTTTCGGGTATGACCATGCCGCTTTTATTCATACCGTCTACCGTAATCGGGGCAATCGCGCTCGTTTTAGTACCCGAACTATCCGAGAGTTTTTACAACGAAAACCACTATAAAATGCAAAGCAACATTGAAAAAGCGGTGCACTGTTCCGCCTTTATTTCTTGCATGATAATACCCTCGTTTATTGCCCTCGGCAAAGAAATAGGATTGTTTGTATACAACAACCAAACCGCAGGAATTTATCTGTCGAAATCAGCGATAATCATGTTGCCGATGAGCATAACGATGATTACAAACAGTCTTTTAAACAGCATGAACAAAGAAAAATTTACGCTTTTGTATTTTATTGTCGGCTCGGTCGCAACAGTAGTTTCCATTCTTGTTTTCCCCAAATATTTAGGCATATACTCACTCGTCGCGGGATACGGAGCGAACTATTTCATTACATGTTTACTCAATTTAATTCAACTGCATAAATCATCAAAGCGCAAACCGAAAATTTTGCCGTATTTGCTCACTTCTTTAATAAGCATAATTCCGTCGACTCTTTTGTGTACGGCGGTAAAAAAATTGTTTGAAAACAGACTGCCGACGATTGTTTGCCTGGGATTATCTTCGCTGTCGGCTATAGGCGTCACTCTTATAATATTTTATCTGTCAAAACGCATTACCTCCGACACTTATACTCAACCGATAAAAATTAAATAACTCTTTTAAAGACGAATTTTTATTAAACAGTAAGCCTGTACGCCCTTAAAAAATTGTTACCGAAACCGATAACGTAACCGCTGAAAACAACAACCGAAATAAACTATAAATTATTAAATTTGTACAAAAAAAGACCGTTTTGCACAATACGTATGTTGCAAAACGGTCTTTTTTTGTATATTAATTTACTTTTCAACAAGCGTGGGTTTTAATCTGAAAATCACTTCGGGTACGAGTAACCCATAAATTACGGCGATTATAACAGACGATATTATTCTATACGGCAGCGTTGCCAAAACCGCCGTTTTATACCCCCAGATTATGCCATCCAGATAAATTATCAAAGTGTTTAAAGCGGTGACTAAAAGCGAACTTATTATTACCACAATCAACATTTCGACCCTTTTCATGTCGTACTTTTTTATCATTGCGTACACACCCAGAAACACCCCTCTTACAAGTGCGGGAAGTATCCATAGCACTGTCGTGTAAGACACGCCGTATTTTACCACTTGATACAAAAACGTGCCCACGCCACCCACTATCATTCCGTCGACGGGACCAAACATAAACGCCGCCATTATTATAGGGAAAGCGTCTAAAGTAAATTTCATGCTGTTTGACACTTCAACCGAACAATAGGTCGCAAGCACGAAACAAAGTGCCGACAACATTCCGTCGACTGCAATTCTTCTCGTTGTGATTTTTTTCATAATAAAAAAACTCCCACTAAATTATTAGTAGAGTTCCAACAAAAAACAAGAGTTAAAAACACTCTTGGATTTGCATTGGATGCGCCAAAAAACCGCAAGGCAAAACCTTTTCGTGCACAGTCAACATCCCGTTCTGTACCACTTAACGCTTTTTGTACTACTCTGCATTTTTAAGTTTACAATATTTATATGTCTTTTGTCAAACGATTGGCATAAACACAAAAAAGTTTTACATACTACATGTATGCTTATAATATTCATCAGGTCGATAATTATATTTATTTTACTTCTAATCGTCATGCGGCTCATGGGCAAAAGACAAATCGGCGAAATGCAGCCGTTTGAATTTATCATTACGCTTTTAATTGCCGAAATTGCGTGCGTGCCGATGTCGGACATTTCGATACCTTTAACTTACGGCATCGTTGCGGTAATCGCCATATTCATTCTTCATCAAATCATTTCGATTTTAGAGCAAACTTGCAGAACGGCAAAGTCTGTAATAAGCGGAAAGCCGTCGCTTGTGATAAATAAAAACGGAGTCGACATTATAGAACTTAAAAAGAACAATTTAGACGTAGAAGATCTTATCGAGGCGATAAGAAACACAGGAAATTTTGCTCTCGACTCAATCGAGTACGCTATTTTTGAATCAAACGGGAAAATAAGCGTGCTTGAAAAAGAAAATTACAATTCAAATCAACTGCCCGTTCTTTTAATAACCGAAGGAAAACTCGTAAAAAACAACTGTAAAATGCTCAGCCTCGACGACAAATTTTTCGGTAAAATTTTACAAAAGGAAAAAATTAAAAACATTAAACAAATAGATATACTCACAATCGACGCAAGCGGAAAAATTTATTTACAAATCAAGGGTCAGGCGTACAAAACTTATTATATGCAATTAAAGGAGAACAACAAATGGTAAAAGATATAATTTCGATAATCGTGGCGGCGGCATTTTTAACGGGAATTGCCATTGCCGAGGACGCAACCATAAAAAAATCGTTCGGAGAATTTTCCACTTATGCGCAAGTGCTTTATTTAAAAGAACAAAACGAAAGCGCGACCGTGGACGACGCGCTGATTTTACAAAAAAATTGGCTGAAATTTAAAAGCAAATTGCACGTTTATATACCCCACAACGAAATTAAAGAGATGGATTTATGGGTCTCGGAGTGCGTGGGATATACAAAAGCCAAAAATTTTAAAGAAGCCAAAAGCAAACTCGAAGTCATAATAGAACTCACCCAACAAATACCCAAAACTTTTAAATTCGATATCGAAAATATTTTGTAATATAAGAAATCGGAAACTTGCTTGCAAGGGTTTACAATTTCGCATATTGCAATTTAAGTTACAAGGGAAATTTTTAATTTTCCTTGCGGTTTGCGTAAGCAAACGTAAAATTTAACGAAGATAAATTTTATAAACGAA
>CAKQKE010000011.1 GCA_934247935.1 uncultured Clostridia bacterium | reverse complement strand
GTCATCGAAAAAGGCGCGGTGATATGGCAGTCTCAAAGAGAAGACGAACTCAACAAGACCGTACCCGTTCATCAAAGGGGTTACGATAAAGTAACGTACGGTCACAACGTAGACATTGACGGTCTCGTGTGGTGTCATGCCGCGCTTACCGTAAACAAGCCGTTGATTTTTGCGGGGAAATGCGAAAATTTAAGAATTACCGGCGAGGGCTCTATTCGTATGAACGACCTCGGCGGCGAAGTTGAAGACCCCGTATATTTTGTCGGCGACCCCGGTCTTGCGGCGGGCTGTGAAAACAGAGTTCAACAAATGGTGTTGTGTATTTACAACAGCAAACATGTTGACATTACCGATATCACGATTATGCGTAGCAGTTCTTATCACTGTTATATGAGTTTTAACGACGACGTGTATTTGGGCAACGTCACCGAAAAGCAAGCGGCGTCCATTACAAGCGACGGTTTCAGTATCGTAAGCAGTAAAAACGTAACTTTAGACAGATGTTTCAACTACACAAGCGACGACGCGTTGGTATTGTGTTCGAGTTATGACGACGGTCGTGCGCAATTCTTCCGTCCCACCTTCCCCGAAGCGGATAATGCTATCGAAAACATCGTTGTAAGACATTGCTTTATTTACGGCGGTTTCGGTGTGTCGTGGATTCCTTACGGAACGGCGGCGACAAATCAATATAATCAAGAAATCAGAAACGTATTGATTACCGACTGTTCGTTGGGAGGTCACAAGGCTACGGGTTCTTGGCCGGACGACCCCTTCTACGGTTGGAGCGCGTATGGCAATTACACTCAAAGCGAAGACAACAACTACGTACCCATTAAAGACGTAACTTATTTAAATAACGAATATCTTGCGGATTTCGATCTTCCCATTTACGGCATTGCTCCCAAATTTACAAATCTTCTTGTTTGGGACGACGTTGAAGGAACGATATACAGTTCGAGCGAAATGCTCAACGGCGATTTCGACAAACAAGTGCACAAGGGCAACGGCTTTAAAGACGAAACGGATTTTGTTACGGGTTTAAGTTATTGGAGTAATACAGGAAGCGTCGGCTATGAAAAAGTAGGTACAAAGCAAGCGTATACTGTAGATACAAAAGAATTAATCACTCAAAATAATTATGCGGGTTATATCGACGGCAAAGGTTCGCTTTACCAGGGCATTTACAAACTCTTCGGCAATTATAATCTCAACATGAAAGTAAAACTCGTGTCGGGCAGTGCGAAATTATTTGTACGGGACGCATTTACGGGTACTGTTTACGCCGAAAAACTCATCGACGCAACAAGCGAAGAATTTGTTGCGTATTCACTCCCGTTCGGTCTTGTAAAATCGGCTACAATTCAAGTAGGTATTGAAAACCTCGGCAGCGATGGCAACAGGGTATATATCGACGATGCGGCAGTAACCGACGATGAAGACGAAAACAGATATGTAATCGAAGGAGAAGAGTATAATTACGACTTCGAGGAAGATTATAAAGAATTTACAATCTATACGACAAGCGGAGCAAAGGCAGAGATAAAGGACGGGAAACTTGTATTTGAAAGCACGGGCGAAGTGAAGTATATGTGGAACAACGTCAAAGATTTGACCACGGTAGACGTCACAATGAAAGTAGCGATAAAGAGCGAGATGAACGTTGGTTTGTACGTCTTTGCGACAAACGTATTGCCCGAACCCGACAATATCGACGCTTACAACGTGCAAATCGAAAGAGATTCGGCGAAGAGTTCGGTTACTCTTTATAGATTTACGAATAAGTACGACGGAAGTCTTGCAAGCGGAACTGTAGAGTTTACGGGAACGGAATTTACGTTGAGAGTACTTGTAAAACAATCTACAATATTTGCGTTTGTAAACGGAGAAGAAGAACCCTTATTTGCATACGAAACACCAAAAGGCAAAGCGGGCAATATAGGTATAAGAAGTCAATACAGAGCAAGCGAAATCAATTATTTAAAAATTGTTTCTAATGAAGCGCAACTTGCGGCTGGCGACAGCAGCAGCCTCAATACGCTTATAGGGACGGCTAAAACGTATAAAGAATACGACTACACCGCAGCAACTTACAGTGTGCTTAAAGCCGCACTCGAAGAGGCAGAAAAAGCAGTCGGTCTCACTCAATACAAGATTGACAAAGCGTACGAAACATTATACAACGCGCTTATGAGTCTTGAAAGATTGCCAGCGGGCGATAAAACCCAACTCAACGCATTAATCGCAACGGCAAAAGGCGTAGACCAAAGCAAGTATACGGCTGACTCATATGCGGCGTTAAAGAACGCGCTTAAAGTTGCCGAAGACCTTGACGAAAACGCAACGCAGGGTGCGATAGACGAGGCGTACAAGGCACTCGACGAAGCATATAAGGCTCTCGAAGAAAAACCGACGGACCCCGACACCGATTCGTCAACGGACAGCGGAAATACAAGCGACAGCGGAGCGACTTCCGACAGCGGCAACAAAAGCAATAAGAAAGGCTGCAAGGGCGGCATAGAGAATTCAAGCGTAATGCTTTTCATTCTCGGCATGGTTGCGGTTTATGCAATTGTTAAGAGAAGAAGAGTAAACGAATAATTCACAAAAACAAGTAAAATGCCATAATTTTACTATTTGACAAAAAACGGCAAGGCGTAACTGCTTTGCCGTTTTGTCTTTATATCGTTTTCGTATTAAGAGCGTCGATAAAAATTTTTTAAACGTAAAAAATAAAAGAGGCATTTAACCGATTTGGTCACCCGCCTCTTTAACGTTATAAAAACACCAGAAAAGCCGTCATTACTCAATACGTATCGCGCAATAACGGCATGGAAGAAAAAATTATTTTGATAAAAATTGTCTACAACCTTCAATCTTTTGAGTTTCGACATTTTAAAAACTTCCGTTATCGTTTTAATTTAATTAAAATTATACCGCATATTTGAAATATTAGTATTATATTTGCGGTTTTGCCCTTGATTATCAAATTGAAATATGATATTATTTAGTCGGTTTAAAATAATTTGACAGAAACAATGTGACCGGGAATAAGGTGACTAATTTTTAACGGGATAAAGTTTAAAGTATTAATATAATCAAAGGAGCAAGTATGAATAAAGTATACGCCGTCGGCGAGGCATTGATAGATTTTACTGCGGGGCAGACAGATTCGCCCGAAAACGTAAACGTATTTTATAAAAACGCAGGCGGCGCGTCCGCAAACGTGGCGGTGTGCGTGGCAAAACTCGGCGGCAACAGCGCGGTAATTACAAAACTGGGCAACGATATGTTCGGCAAGTTTTTAAAATACACTCTCGATAAAGAGGGTGTAGACACAAATTACGTTTATTTTACCGACGAGGCAAACACCGCTCTTGCTTTTGTGTCTCTGGATAAAAGCGGCGAAAGGTCGTTTTCGTTTTACAGAAAGCCGTCGGCAGATATGCTTTTAAGTAAAGACGACGTAAAAAATATAACGTTCGACAAAACCGACGTTCTTCATTTCGGCAGTGTTGATTTAATCGACGCGCCCGTGAAAAAAGCGCACGACGCACTCATTAAACAAGCGAGAAAAGACGGGGCGATTATAAGTTTCGACCCAAATCTTCGTTATTCGCTGTGGAAGGACAGAAAATCTCTTTTAGACACGGTAAAAGAGTATATTCCTCTTGCGGACATTGTAAAAGTGAGCGATGAAGAACTTTCAGACATAACGGGCATAGAGATAGAAAAAACGGCGGTAAAAGCGGTTTTTTGCGGAAAAGTAAAACTTGTGATAGTGACAAAAGGATCGAAAGGAGCGACTGCTTACACGCAAAACGCCGAAGTGTTTGCGCCTTCCGTTAAGGTTGAAAAACCGGTTGATACCACGGGAGCGGGCGATTCGTTTATGGGAGCGACGCTATATCAACTTATTAAAAACGGATGTGATTTTTCTGCGGAAGAACTAAAAAAAATACTTGTTTATTCCAACAAAACGGCGGGGTACGTCGTGGGTGGTCAAGGGGCAATTCAGTCGATGCCCACGGGTGAGCAAATTTTCGGCAAATAAGTTTTTTAAACGACGTATTTTGCAAATCGAAGTTAGTCGGGCAAATAAATCCGTTTTGCTAACTAAACAAGTTACGTCAAAAAGTATATAAAACATAAAATTCCACGCATATTCGCCTTACGGTGGGTGTTATTTTGCAAATAAATATAGTATACTTGTCGCATAGAAATCAAGGAGAATAAAAAATGAATCAGGTCAATACAGGAAAATTTATTGCGAAAAAACGTAAAGAACAAAATTTAACGCAAGAACAAATCGCCGAGCGTTTAGGCGTTTCCAACAAAACCGTTTCAAAATGGGAAACGGGGAAGTGTATGCCCGATTATTCAATAGTAAAGGATTTGTGTAAGGAATTGAATGTGACAATATCCGAATTGATGGACGGCGAAGAAACAAACGAAAAAAGTCTCCGTCTATACGATGACGAGCAAATCCTCGATTTAATAAGAAGAATGCAAGAGTCGGAAAGGCAAAAAACGACATTGACGGGCGTTATACTTATCGTTATGGGGGTTGCTTTTCAGGCGTTGTCTCATACTTTTGGCGGGTCGAGCGTAAAAGACTTTTTCTCGGGACTTTTGATGGGGTTGTCAATCGCCGAAATGCTTGTCGGGGTGTTCGTCGTTGTTAAAGGAATGAAGAAAAAATAATTATAAAATGCCGTTTTTACAGCAACCGTTGTGCGTAAAAACGGTAAAAACAGCGGTTTTAATTTAAAAAAGCGGCGTGGTAAAAACGTTTTTACCACGCCGCTTAAATAATTTAAACGCTTTTTGTTTGTTTTCTTTTCGTCGCAAATAACAAAGCATAATATTTTATCGTCATAAACGTCTATATTGATTTATAACGAAACAAAATAAAATTCAAGGGTTTTTCGCCGTTAAATTTTATAATAAATTTTACGAAAATGTGTTTCGTTTTAATTTACATTTTTAAAAAAAGTTGTATAATTATTTTTGTTTTTCAAGCGAAAAGGAAGTTTGATTTATGAATAAATTAAAAGAATTATTCAAGCCGTTGGATTTGACAAAAGGAAGCGTCTGGAAGGTTATAGTAAGTTTTTCGATTCCTATATTGATAAGTTATTTATTCCAACAAATCTATACGATAGCCGACGCAGCCATTTGCGGGCAATTTCTCAATGAAAATCAAGTCGCCGGCGTAAACAACACGGGAAATATAGTTTTCATCGTTTTACAATTTGCATTCGGTTGCACAGCCGGTTTTTCGGTAATAACATCAAAAAATTTAGGGCAAAAAAACATTGCCGCAGTAAAACGCTCGTTATCGACTCAAATAGTTTTATCGTTGATAATAAGCGTGTTGCTCACGGTTATATCGATTTTTTCAATTAACCCGTTACTCAAATGGATAGGGCTTGAAAAATCTGCCAACCCGATACAAAACGAAATATATCAATCGGCATACGTTTACGTTTTTATTATATTTGCCGGCAGCATAACTCAAATTTTTTACAATCTGATTTCGTCGTTTTTAAGAAGCGTGGGCGATTCACATACACCGCTTGTGTTTTTGATTATATCCACCGTTCTTAACATAGTGTTGGATTTGCTTTTTATCGCCGTATTCAAAAAGGGCGTGGCGGGGGCGGCTATAGCGACGATTATTGCTCAGGCGATATCGGCAATAGGATGTTTTGTTTATACGTTTGTAAAATACAAAGAATATCGACTGGCAAAATCCGATTTCAGAATTGAAAAAAATTCGGTTATTAATCACTTAAAACTCGGATTGCCGTTGGCTTTTCAGTTTTCGATATTGTGTATCGGCTTAATCGTTATGCAGGCGGTGATAGTAAAATTCGATACGTCGACAGACGGCGTCGTTATTTCCGCCGCGGCTCAGAACGGTTTCGGCGCAGCGACTAAATTAAACAATTTTTTAATGTGTCCGTATAACGCTTTGGGCACTGCAATGCTTTCCTATTGCGGTCAAAACTATGGGGCAAACGAAACCGAAAGAGTAAAAAAAGGAGTAAAAGACGCTTTGGCGATCGCTTTTGTCATTTTCATAATTTGCGCAGCAATCGGCCTATTATTGACAATAAACGGAACGTATATGAAAATATTTTATTCCCCGGAAAAAATCAGCAATTTGGCTATTCGGTACGGAAACACATATCTTTATTGTGATTTGTCTTTATATTATATATTGGGAATATTGTGCGTTTTGCGTAATTCGTTGCAAGGTATCGAAAAATCACTGTTTCCGTTTATTGCGGGTGTTGGCGAACTTATTGCAAGAACGGTTTTATGTTTGGTTTTGCCCGCTATGATAAACAACGGACCGATAAACGTAAACGCAAGCAAAAACGCATTGTTGGGGTTGACTTTTGCAGATCCTTTGGCGTGGGCGGTTGCAAGCGCAGTGCTTTTGTTCGGGGCGTTTAAATACATATTCAATGCAAAACAAAAAGAGCATTTGTATTTTTAAAATTTATACAAGATATCGAGGGCGAATATCGAATATACATTTGCCGGAGAATATAAACCGTAAATAAAAAAACCACACGCCAAGCGTGTGGGAAAAAAGAGCGGAAACGGAGGAAGTTTATACGAACACAAATTTTTATTATAGGCAGTCTTTTTTCGAGACTGCCTTTGCACGTTTTGTATTATTTCTTGCGTAACTCTATACTATGTATAGTTTTCGGTAAAGTTATAGGGTATCGTTACGTTGTCATTATCAAGTATCACTTCTTGCACAAACGCCTTTATCATATAAAGATTTTTTATAACTTATTCTCGCATTATAAAGCCTCAATTTCTTTGAATAGTTTTTCATTTTGTTTGCGTGACCACAAACCAAAAGCCTCATTTAAACTTGTAAACAAACAATCTTTCGTATAAAAAGGATAATCTTTACAAGAAGTTTTAAATCTTTTCAATAAAGTCAAATATACATGTTTATCGTTAATGACAAGATTGTGGCAATTTTTTCTCCACGCTTGTCCTGTTTCCCAACCACTGTATAAATCGTTTAATTCAGGCACAATAAAATTGATAACACCACCAACTCCAACTGCTTCAAGTATATTATGGTCTTCGGCAGGATATTCACAAATTAAAATATGTAATAATAGGTGTTCCAAGTAATCGCAATAAACTATATTTTTTGCCAATTGCCATTCAAAAGGATTTTGCATGGCATACTCTTTAGTTGACAGCATTATAGCGTGGTCTTCATATTTATGATGAGCCAATAAACCGTCTTTTGTTCGTGTGACTTTGGAATTTTTATTCCACGATTTTGTCATATAGTCGCTTAACCCAATACCATATTTTTGTTGTAAATAATCGCAATAGTCCAAATAGTTAAGGTCTTTGACTTTCTCATATTCTGCTAATTTCATAATGATTACTCCTCTCGCATTGATGTTAAAAAGCGTATTCATTTAAGTGATTTTTGTTTCGACCATTCTTATTGCCCGATTTTATGATGCGTATGTCGATATTGCAACACCGTATGAAAAACGATGTCCGTTTCAAAAAATAACGAGTTTTTAAGAGCAAACTAAAGATATTCTATGAAATGCTTTTATTTTTCGTGTCTATTGCCTTGGGTCTACTCCATTGAAACCGGCTTTTTCAAAGCCTAAATCCAAATTATTGCAACCACTGAATAGTCTAATTAAGTTTATTTGAGGCTTCCGCCAATCAAATTTTCTATATTATACCACACTTTTCAAAATTTTTCAACCGCTATTGAGTTTGCGGACGTAGAAATTCTGAAAAACTTCAAATGGCACTTTGACGGGTGCTTCACTATATAAACGTGCCGCTTTGCGCCGTCGCTCTCTGACGCGATTGCGCTTTATTGCGAATAATCGCTATTCCGTCTCTGCGTTCCTTACGAATCCCACCTATATATTCTGGAAACCAAAAAAAGAAAGTGGGATACAGCCGACACCCGCAAGCGGGAAACCCTCGGCTGACTTGACGGACAAGCCGTCTGCGAAGAGTAAATAAAAATTAGGAAGAGGGGAATTCGCTCGTCGCAAAATAAATTTTGCTCGACACACGGTGGGATTCTTCTTGCAATATGTAAAGCATTTAACGAAAACATAAACTTGTGCTTTACATATTGCTTCGGTCAGTCGCTAAAAACTTGCCACAGGCAACTTTTTCCGCTGCGTAGCAGCGTCGCTCTCTTCGAATCCCACCGATATATTCTGGAAACCAAAAAAAGTAGACGTCAAGTCTACTTTTTTTGGTTGGCGGAAACGGTGGGATTCGAACCCACGATACATTGCTGTATACCTGATTTCGAGTCAGGGCCGTTATGACCTCTTCGATACGTTTCCATGTATGTTATTTAAATTGCTTGCTTATTATAACACGATTTTTTAAATCTTTCAATCAAAATAAACCACTTTGCGAAAAAAAATGACTTTTTTAAAAAAATTTAATAATTTCAATCAGATTGCTTGCTTTTTTTCAATTAATGTTATATATTTATTAGGTAACTTGTTGCTACTATGGCTCAGTCGGTAGAGCAGCTGATTCGTAATCAGCAGGTCGGCAGTTCGAGTCTGCCTAGTAGCTCCATAATAAAAAGGACGACGAATTTTTTCGTTGTCCTTTTTTGTTTTTAAAAAAGCGGCGGCAGAATTTGCCGTCGCTTTTGCGTTATGTCAAATATTTGTGTTTTTATGTTGCGATAAATTGTCGTGCCGTGTTTAATTTAAACGTGCGGCCACGCTTAAAAACATACAATCACGCCTAAAAGATTAATTGAGTAGTCGCGATTAAAATTTCAATTATGCGCTCGGACTTAAACGTGATATATAAAATTTTGCCGCATATGAGAGCGGTTAAATCAGGAAAGATGTAAAAGTTTGTGTTTTATTTTTTCCTCTTATTTTTTTCTCAGTTGAGAAGGAGGGCAGCCTTTTCTGTTTTTAATCAGCGCGATAAGCCCCCGTGCGTCCGAAAAGCCGACCTCGTTTGCAATCGCCGTTATCGACAAATCGGTATTTTTAAGCAAACTCAACGCCTCGTTCAGACGCAGTTCGTTTTGATATTCTTTGGGGGTAAAACCCGTAAGCGAGTGAAACTGCCTGATAAAATAAAACTTGTCGGTGTACGCCATTGAAGCAAGGGTATCGAGAGTAATTTTTTCTTTATAATGTTCCATTACGTATTTAATCGCGTCCGTAATGCCGGCGTGTCCGTCGCTGACGTCGCATTTTTGCAAAAGTTCGGTCAAAACGTTGTACAAAAGGGAAGAAATAAGGTATTTATTTTCATTTCCCGACTGTATCATGGCGGTGATTTGAGTTACGGCGTCTGCAAGCGACGGCGGAGTAAAACCCTTCATCACGTAGCCGAATTTCGATTGAAAACTGTCGTAAAAACCCTTGACTTCCGGTCCGTATAAATACATAAAATACGTTTCGTAAGGTATATCGCCGCCGTTTTCCACGGTGTGTGCGTCTTCTTGCGAGAAAAACAGCGTGTCGCCCGCTTGCGCCTTATAAGTCTTGTTTTTCGTCTTTAAAACCACTTCGCCTTTAAGCACCGAGTACAGCCCGTAAGAGTTGTATCCCGCCCTTGAAACCGAGTGTTTTAAACCGCCTATCACGTATCCCGACTGCACTACGTTGTAAAGCAGCGGGTGGCGGTAATAGTTGTCGGGGCGAATGGCTAACGTTGTGCCCGAAAGAAGTTCTACCGTTCTTTTTGTCGTCTTCATTTTTTTCCTTATTGCCTGTAATTGCGTTTAAGTTTGCAATTTTATGTATTGAATAGAAATATTGATTTTGATATAATTATCTTGATATAGTTTGAGTATAGTAGATATATTTAATTATGTCAATAACAAAACGAAAATTAAGGAGAGAAAAAATGAAAAAGTTATCGCTTTTTATACTTTTGGTCGTTTTATCGCTGTGTTTGTGCGCGTGTGAAATAACGGCCGAAGACAACCCCCTCGACAGCATTAAAGTGACTGCCGTTGCGGGAGTGGAGGTGAAAAACGATTGCGTCACGCTCAATAGGTCGCAGTATGACGCACTTAAATCATCACCGGAAAAAAGTTGCGATTATGCGCTTTACGACGGTGTAACCGCGCAAATTTCGCTTAACGAAAATCAACTTGTTTTTGATTTAACGACCCCCGCCGGAACTGAAGGAAAGTACGTGATTACGGTATACGTATTGTCCAATCTCGCCAACATCGAAGTAAAAACGGTACAAGGTAAGAAAGTAATCGACGGCGAAGTTACGTTTACCGAAGGCGAATATGCGGCGTTTTTGACTTTGCAGGATTATAGCGGCGCATGCGAATATCAGGCGTCCGAAGACGCGACGGTCGAGGTAAATTTCGACAATCAAACACATACGCTTATTTTCGACGTTTTGTCTCAGGATAAAACCACCACGAACAAAGAAGAAGTAAAAGTCAACGTCGCGCTTCCTTTCGGCACTCATTCGCTCACGGGCGGCGGCAATAAAAAATACGCTAAATACGATTATGAAAATCTCGTTTACTCATTCAGAGGTTCGGCAACGGTCACTGACGGAGAAGGCGTTAATTTAAACGGCAGTTACGCCTTTTCGGCGCAAATATATCCGCAATTGCTTGCGCAAGGCAACGAGTTTGTTTTGTCGGCTGTTTATGCAAACAATTATCAGATTCGTTTTGCGTTAAGAGGTGTGGACGAAAATCATTATCTCATTTTCTCCGACTATAAAGACAGAACCAATTTCCTCAATTATAAAGAGCATCTTTCTTCCACTTTGTACGACGCAGAACAAGGTGTAAATTTGGGCGTAATCGTTGTTGACGGCAGTATGGTAATGACTATTGACGGCGAAATTGTTTATAGAAGAACTCTTCCGCAACTTTCTTATACCGAAATGTTCTTAAACACTTACGACTGCGAAGTGTTAATGAAAAACTTGCAAATCGTATCCGACGGAGCGGAAGCCGAAAGCATGTATCAAGACGCGCTTGTCGGTTATCAAGACAAAACGACGGGCATTTCTATTATAAACACTTCTGAAAATTTGAATAAATTTGTTCAAAACGACGACGGAAGCGTGTACGTCGAAGGCAAAGATACAAACGGTAGAGTAATGGGTGCGCTTTATCAAAATGGAGTACCCGTTGGCGGCTATGAATACGCCGTTTCGGGACATATAAGAATAACCGATACGAAAACTTCGGGTAGTGCGGCAAGTAAAGTCGAACTGCAAATTGCCAAAGATATTAAAAACTTTGTAAAATTCCACCTTTTCCGTTTCCCCACCAATAACAGTTTTTACGCTTATGCTACGGTAAACGGAAAGAGTTTGGCTGATGTGGCTTGCGAGAAAAAAACCATGCCAAAGGGCACTGAGTATGAAGTTGATTATTTATTCGTTTACAGCGGACAAGATATAAAGGTTTATTTAAAAGACGGAACTTATATGCCCGAGTACAAACTTGAGTATAGTTTAGACGCAGATTGGGGTTATACGATGTTTATAATCGCAATGAGACAGTATTGCAACGTGACTTTCAGCGATTTCAGGACCTATTACGGCGACGATTTCGACGCTCTTGTAAACTCGCTTGAAAATAGCACCTCAAACGTTGAGTTTTCGGCTGAAAAAGACGCGTTTACGGCAAACGGTTGCTTTAATAGCGTCAATGCGGGCACTTATTACAAGACTGAAAGCGCGTATAACAAAGCGTTTGCATATAGTGACGACAAGGCTGTAAGCGGCGAATATTGGCTCGTTTCGGGCAGAATGCAATTGGGAGAATATAAGGCGTGGACGCAAGGCGAATTGAGCGCGTACGTAGACGAAACGCACGCGGTTAGATACGTGTTCGAGTACACGGGTTCGGCTTATCAAGTCTTCCACGAAATTAAAAACGGCACCGATAATTGGACGGGTTATACGTTGATTGTAAGACCGCAAGTTAAAAACGCCGCTACAATGAATTTTACGCTTGTAAATTACGGCGGCAAAACTTCGCTACTTATAGACGGTCTTGTTTATCACACGGTCGAATTAGATTTCTTGAAAAATGCGGCGGCAACTGCCGGCGGTAAAGGCGGTTCGGTAATTTTAAAGAACCTCAATGCAAACACAAACACTCAAGACGTGGAGAATTTTACATCGAAAATGAAACCTTATACTTACGTTTCGCCTTACGAGACGAGAATTAACGAACTTGCAAATCAATATAAATCGGCTGAAAAAGGCGGCGTGCTTTTAATGGGTTCAAGCACCATGGATTATTGGAAAACCTGGCAAACGGATATCGGCGGCAGACTCGGTTACAACGTCGGCATCGGCGGAACTATCGTAGAAGATTGGCTTTACGCTTATGACAAACTCGTAAAACCGTTTAATCCGTCTGTAATTTTGGTATTCTTGGGCGGCAACAATATCAACGATATGGGGCATACGGGCGAATATGCCGCAAGTTTAATGGCTAAGTTGTTAAACAAAATGCACACCGATTTCCCCGAGGCCGAAATTCATTATATTTATTCTATGGCTACGCCCAACTTCTATAAAGGCGGCAAATTCAACGATGAATACGGTCGCTTTATAGATGAAATGAAGCAACTTGTTGAAAAAACCGAGTGGCTTAACGGAATAGACACGTTTAGTTCTTTCACGCAAGACGGCGAAGTTAAAAAAGAACTTTTCAGACCCGACGGAATACATTTAAACGAAGACGGTTACAAGGTGTTTGCCGAAATAATAAACAACGCGGTTTTCAATAAACAAAGCGAAAATTAAAACGAGCATATAAAAAACGACGGCTTTTGCCGTCGTTTTTTAATGTAGGCAGTTTCGATTTAACGTGTGATTGTTGCAAAATCGCTGTTTATATATCGGTAGAAATGTTGTTTACGCAGAAGTGATGCTGTTTATGTGGTGACAGAACGCCTCTCCAAAATATCAAAAATGTTGCTCGAAAACCTCAAAGCGAAATGGCGGGGCGGTTGCTTTTACAAACGACCTTGTATAAAATTGTGACAATTATATTGATTTTTTTGTTTTTTTATAGACAATAAAAATTTTATATGTTAAAATAAACAAGCATGGATTTAAATAGACCATATCTCAAAAACAAGTTTAACGAGGCATTGCGTTGAAGGGAAAAGTAAAGGCAAAATTGACGTCAGAAGCGACGGAAAAAAGTAAGCCAATAAAGCGTCGGCAATGATAAAAACCGCCGATTAATTATTGTAAAATTGCCGACAAGCTGGCGTTAACAAAAAATACAAAACACGAGTTGGTGTTTTATAAGTAAGGCGGCTAAAAAATGCAATACTGTAAACTTTACAGTACCCGTTTTGCGTAAAGTTGACAGTTTTTATAAAAATATACACATTGAAAAAGGAGAATTATTGTGGCAATCACGTTTTTAAAGGAAGAAAACTTATTCCATTTACACAACGACAAGTTTTCTTTTTACGTAAAAATTCATAAAGACGGAGCGGTGTTGTGCCCGTATTTCGGCAAATACCTTTCAAAGTTCGATTTCGATTCGTACGGATATATGTGCGACGATTGGTATGCTTATTATTACGATAAAAAGACTCAAAAAGAGACGAAGCACGACAACTTGTGGGAAAATTCCACCGAGTTTTTAGTTCCTTCCGACAAGTATGCCGACGCAAGACCTTCGCTTATTTCGGTAAGGGGTTTTTCAAACGACAAACTCGAATTTATATACGTTTCGCACCGCATATATAAAGGTAAGCCCGCGCTTGACGTGTTGCCTTACGTGAGAGACGAACTCGGCGAAGCGGAAACTTTAGAAATAACTTTAAAGGATAAATATAAAGATATCGAAGTGGTCGTTTCGTTGTCCGTGTTCGACAAGTACGATTGCATTATCAGAAACACGACGATTAAAAACAACACCGACAAGCCTTTTACGCTTGAAAAAGCGATGAGTTTGTCGCACGATTTTGCGCGCGCCGATTTCGATTTGATTCACTTCCCCGGCGAGTGGTGCTTTGAAAGGCAGTTCAGAAGAGAAAAACTTTCAGAGGGAAACAAGGTCGTTCAGTCAAACACGGGTCGCAGTTCGCACGAGCACAACCCCTTTGTTATGCTCGCCGATAAGGACGCTACCGAAAAAAGTGGCGAAGTTTATGCTTTTTCCATTATGTATTCGGGTACCTTTAAGTGCAACGCGTGCGTTGGAAAAACGGGCGTAACCAGGCTTAATATGGGCATCAACGACGAAAGTTTTTCGTATCTTTTAAATGCTGGAGACAGTTTTGTATTGCCCGAGGGCATAAGCGCATATTCGTCAAACGGTTTCGGCGATTTGTCGAGAAACTTCCACGATTTGGTGCGCAACAACATAGTTAAAGACAACAATACAGAGGCTTACCGTTCGATACTTCTCAACTCGTGGGAAGGTTGCTATATGGATTTCGATACTCAAAAAGTTATCGAACTTATAAGAAAGGCAAAGACTCTCGGCACGGGACTTTTCGTGCTTGACGACGGTTGGTTCGGCAAAAGAGACGACGACACGTCTTCTCTCGGCGATTGGTATTTGAATTTTAAAAAGGTCGATTTGAAAAAGGTAATAGACGAGTGCCACGCTTGCGGAATGAAGTTCGGCTTGTGGTTCGAGCCCGAAATGGGAAACTTCGAGTCCGACTTGCTTAAAAAGCACCCCGAGTACGCCGCCGTTGATTACGATACGGATATCTGGCTTTCCCGTCACCAAGTCGCGCTCAACTTTGCCGACGATAAGGTGGTCGAAGAAATTTACAACCAGATTGCCGAAATTCTTTCCGCTTACGATATCGATTACGTCAAGTGGGATCACAACAGAACGTTAGAGGACTGTTACGCTCAGAATTTGGGTAAAGACAGACAAGGCGAGTTTTATCACCGCAACACTTTGGGATATTACAAACTTGCAAAAATGCTCACCGAAAAGTTTGATAAAATACATTTTCAAGGGTGCGCTTCGGGGGGAGGAAGGTTCGATCTCGGCACGCTTTTCTACTTTGCCGATATTTGGACGAGCGACGAAAACGACCCCATTCAAAGGTTGTTTATTCAATACGGCACGTCGTTTGCTTATCCGCCGTCGGTCATGGGCGCGCACGTCAACGACAATTCCATTACGCCGTACAGGACGAAGGCGCAAATTGCATTGTTCGGCTCTTACGGGTTTGAATTAGACCCCAGAAAACTTAAACAAAACGAAATCGACGAACTCAACGAAGTCAATGAAATTTTCAATAAATATCACGACGAAGTTGTGCTCGAGGGCGATTTATACAGGCTTATATCGCCGTTTGATAAAGAGGCTTTCGCCATAGATATGGTAAGTAAAGACAAGTCGAAATGCCTTGTTTTGCACGTGAATTTGTTAAAGCGTTTGCGCGCGAGAAGATTTTTGAAATTGCAAGGTTTAGACCCCGAAGCGACTTATAAAAACAGTCTTGACGGAACGAGTCATACGGGCGATTATTATATGAACGCGGGACTTAATTTGTCGATTTATTTAAACGAGTTCGATTCGCATCTGATTACTTTGGAAAAGGTGTAATTAAAAAATCGCGACCGCGGTGCAGTGTGTCGGCGGTGCCTTTGCTTTGTGTCGGCGGTGCGTTTTAAATGATTTTACGGAAAGCGTTTTATATTAAATTTGTCTCATTTACCGCATACGTATTGCGTAAAAACGGCAAAACTATATAAACAATGACGTAAAGCATCACTGTTTTCGATTAAAAATTAAAAACGAATATATTGCGGCAACGGTAAAATTTTAATAAATTGAATTGACACATAAAAGTCAATAGTGTATAATGGGAAAAAAAGAAATTGGTTAAGCCTAATCTCCTCTCGATTAAAAAATTCGGGGGGGGGGTAGTTTTTTAGTTGAGAAAAAACCGAATTTCGTCAAGTTTTAAGGGTGTTTGATTTTTAAAGTGGTTGCGACGTTTTGTGGGATAAACGGCGAAATATGCCGTCGTTTGCGACTGCGAAAACATACAAAAACCGTTCAGGCGTTGCGCCTGAATTTAGCCTTAAAATTTAAGTAGGTTTTGTTTTGACTGATTGTTATCGTCTTTAAGACTTCGGCAAACGCCGAGGTTTTTTTAATATAAAAAAGGAGATAACAAACATGAAGAAAATTGTATCACTTTTAATTGCGTGCGTGCTTGTGGTAGTGTGCGCTACGGGTTTTGTCGGTTGCGGACAAGATGGAAAAAACGGTGCAGAGGGAAAGTCTGCATATCAAATCTGGGTGGAAAACGGACACAGCGGAACGGAACAAGACTTTTTGAATTGGCTTAAAGGAGCAGCGGGAGAGAAAGGAGATAAGGGAGATCAAGGTAAATCCGCTTACGAAATATTTAAAGATAATTACCCCGATTATACCGGCAGCGAAACGGAATGGATATATGCGATTGCGACAAATGATTTAGTTGCACTGTTTGGAAGAGATTGCGTAAAAGACGGGCATAATTATGACGAAGGAGTAATAACCAAACAGCCGACAAGGAGTGAAGACGGCGAAAAGATTTATACTTGTAAAAATTGTAAAAAGCGAAAAATCGAAGTAATACCTAAAATAGGTCTACCTATAGATAAAATATATGAAGAAAACGGGAAGAAGTACGTCGATTTTGGCAGTTACCCTCAAACTCACGTCAGCGATGAGACTTTATTATCTGAATTAAATGCATTGACCGAGACAAACGAAAGAGGTTATTACGAGTACAACGGAGAAGAATATGCAAAAATAACGGCAAAGCCGAGCAAATCCGGTAGTTATAAAGATAAACAAGGCAAAACTGTATATTACAAATACAGTGACGGCGCAAAGATAACATTCAACATTGTCGAATGGTTCAAGGTAGAGCCTATAAAATGGAAAGTGTTGGAAGAAGACAATGAGTCTATCAAAGTAGTAAGCACTTTAATTCTTGACGCATCTCGTTACTACAAAAATAGTGATAATAGAAACATAGATGGGGCAACGATATATCCGAACAATTATAAATATTCTACGTTAAGAGAATTTTTGAATAACGGTTTTTATAATTTTGCATTTACTTCAGTACAACAAAACGCAATAATTATGACCGAGGTAGACAACAACGCGAAAACTACCGAAAGTTCCTCAAATAAATATGCTTGTGAAAATACGTTAGATAAAATGTATGCATTGAGTTATAGCGAAGCAAGCAAATTCGGATATCTTAAAAGCAATACCGAAAAGCAATTTAAAGTAACCGATTTTGCAAAAGCAAAGGGAGCATATTACGATATGGAGAATTATGAAAATTGCGGAAATTGGTGGCTTCGTTCGCCTTGCGATAGTCAGGATAATTATGCTTTATGTGTTAGTTATGGTGGCGGTTATAGTAAACAATATGTTTCTTTTGATATTTATTACGGCGTTGTGCCAGCAATGCAAATTAGTATTGCTTAAAATTAAAATAAAAACAAAAACAACAAAATGAATTAAAAAACCTAAACACCCCCGCAAGCCGTTCGGCTTGCGGGGATTTTATGTTGAAAAAGAGAATAGTAAATAAATCAACTTAATGAGCGTTGTTGGGTATGTTTAAATTAAAAAAATTATGTATAAATCTACTTAATGAGCGTTGGTGTTATATTTATATTAAAAGAGAAAGAATAGTGAATAAATCTATTTATTAAAAATTGTATTTTATATTATTGTTTTGGCAAATTTCAAGCAAATAAAATATTATAAATATTCACATATTTTTAAAATGGTAATACAGCAATTTGGTAAAAATAATTAAAGATTTTATAGCAAAAGGCGCAGCGAAGAAAATTCGCTGCGCCTTTTAAAAATCGTATTTGCCGCCTTAAAAAAATACTATTAAAGTTGCAATTAAATAGTTTGCTTGAAAATAAATAAATTTAACAGCAAAATGTAAAATATAAACATTTAAAAATTTGCGGCAATTTCACAAATAATTAAAAGTTTAGTGTAAAAATTTGCAGAAACAAATTTAAGTATTATAGGTTAAAAGTAAAGTGTTGATGCGGCAGTGCCGCAAATTTAAACATTTTCAAATTACAAATGCAAAAATTACAAATACAACAAGTTATAAATATTAAAAATTTAAAAACTTGCAAAAATTAAACGCCGCAAGCCGCAATAAAAATCAAAAACAAAGATTAAACTTATTTCTTTACCGAATATAAATCGCGGTATTTTGTGGGAGTGATTTGTTTTATTTTTTTAAAAACCTTTTCAAAATAACTCGAGTCTTTAAAGCCGACGGCGTCGGCGATTTGCGCAATGCTTAAATTGGTCGTTTCCAAAAGGGTTTGCGCCTTTTTAATTCGCACCGAAGTGATGTATTTTACAAAAGGCACGCCCATAATTTCCTTAAAAGTCTGGGAAATGTAATTGAAATGATAATAATGCTCGTCGCTCAATTTTTTAAGAGTAAGGTCGGCGTCTTGGTAATTTTTGTCGATATACGCCACGATTTCTTTAATGGTTTTGTGTTTTTTATCTTCCGACGAGGTTGTATTGTCGTGACTGTAAAAATGCCCGAAAGTCAAAAATAAAAGTCCTTTTGCGGTTAAGTCGGGCATAAGGTTTTGCCTCGACACCTCGAATTCTTTTTTAAACACCGTTATAAGATGGGTTTGATTTCTCACCACGGGCGAAACGTAACTCACGTTTAACCTGTCAAGCGTTTGTTTTGCCTCGATATTGGTAAACGAGATATAAATAAATTTCGCTTTGTCGTGCGTATATTTAAAGCGTTTATCGGGGAAAACGAAAAACATATCTCCCTTTTTCAAATCAAATTTTTTATAGTCGGTTTCAAAAGTGCAAGTGCCGGAAATTACAAAATACAGCGTGAAATAATTTCTTATTTCAAACTGTTCGCAATTAAGCGGATGAGGCTCGTACACAAAATGCACTATATTTAAAGTGCTTTCATAATCGGTTTTATTGCGCGGAAACTGGCAAATGCTTTCCGTGTTGTGCTGCAACATAAGCGTTACTCCTGAAATTTATATTTGATACATACGTATTTCAAACCCCATTAGAACAATTTTTGCGCCGTCAAGTCGATTTGTACTGCGTTAAACGACTTTCAAGTACGTATAGTACGTGTTCAGCCGTTTGCCTTGTCCAAACAAGCCGCAGCCATATGCAAAAAAAGACCGACTTGTATATTTTGCGGTCGACTTTACGGCGTAAAAACACTACGTGCCGCAATAATATGCAGAAAACGATAAAAACGTGCCGTATTTGCGGTTTGTTCTACCAAGGTTTGAAATACGTACGAAATGGTTTTAATAAATTTTTGCCGCATATAAAGCGCATATAAAAGCGTATATAAAGTCGCCTTAAAAGCGCGGTTCTTTTTTATCATAACCGCTTTTTTATAAACTGTCAAACGTTTGGAATAAAAAATTATTGCCAAAAAACAGATAAAAATTCCACAAGTTGCGATAAAAATTTCATTGCAAAGATTGAAATTCAATGTTAAAATACTAACGAACATAACGAAATGGTGTCGATTATTTCAAAAAAAACTAAAATTGCTTTTTGAAAAACGAAAATTTTTACAACAAGGTTTTCAAAAGCGGAAAAAGAGAAAAATTATGGACAAAAAAATTAAATTGGGCGTCATGGGCGGCGGCAGAGGTAAAGATTTAATTTACTATTGCATGCTCGATGACAGAATAGAACTGCACGCCGTGTGCGATTTCAACAAAGACGTATTAAACGAAGTTGACCACGCGCTTAAAGAAAACGGCGTTACGGCTGAACTTTATGAAAATTTCGACGATTTTATCGAAAGTGGAATAGACGCGGTAATTTTGGCTAATTATGCAAACGAACACGTTCCGTTTGCTATACGCTGTCTTGAAAAGCACATTTCCGTTTTAAGTGAAGTGGTGCTTGCGAGAAATTTAGACGAGATTGTCAGACTTTGCGATGCCGTCGAAAAAAGCGACGCCATATACGTTTACGGCGAAAATTACTGTTATTCTGACGCCGCAAGAGAGATGAAAAGGCTGTGCGATAAAAAACTTTTGGGCGAAATAGAGTATGCCGAGGGCGAATACGTGCATAATTGCGAGGACATCTGGCCCAGGCTTACTTACGGCGACAAAAACCATTGGCGCAATCGCAAACACGCGTTTTATTACTGCACGCACTCTTTAGGTCCAATCATTCACTCCACGGGATTAAGACCGGTAAGCGTGGTGGGGTTCGAGGGAAAATATAACAATAAAATGTACAGAATGGGTGCGTATTCCGCTCCGTTTGCGGTTGAAAACGTGGTTTTAAACAACGGCGCGATAGTCAAAAGTTTGCACGGCGAACTCACTAAAAACAGCGTATATTACGCAATTTACGGTAGTCTCGGCAGAATAGAAAGCGCGCGCACCGCCGCTAAAGAGCCAGAGGGCACGGTTTACGTGTCTCTCGATACCGAAGAGGGCAAGTCTTGTGACGAAATAGATAAATTCGTGCCCGAATATCAGTATCCCGAAAATCTCGACGTAAGGTCTTTTCATGCCCGCGCAGACTATGTTATGCTTAAAAATTTTGTAAGTGCGGTTAAGGGAGAAAAAGCCGACGTAATCGACGTGTACGAAGCGACCGATATGTTTTTACCGGGGTTGTTTGCGTACAAATCGGCGTTGAACGGCGAAATTCCGCAAGAAATACCAGATTTCAGGGATAAAAAAGTGAGAGAACGTTATCGCGGAGACGTGGCGTGCGTTGACGAAAACATCGCCGGTAAAGACGTTTTGCCGTCGTGTTCTAAAGGCGACGCGGTGATTCCCGACGAAATTTACGACGAAATAAAACGCAAATTTTACGAAGAACAAAACAAAGATAAATAATCCTTTATTTACTACATTACCCGAGACAAAAATCCCGCCGATAAAATTTAATCGACAGGCTTAAAAATTTCGGTAAAACGCTGCGTAATGCGCATACGAGGCGTTTTAATAAAGTAAAAATAGGGGTTAGTTATAAAAATTTTATAAAAAGGCAATTTTTTTTAATTCAAAAACAATTATTTCACCGAAAAAGCAAAAATTCCGACAAAAAGGCAAAATTTTTAATTTAAAATTAAAAATATCAACTCAAAATTAAACATTTTTAATCAAAGGCAAATTTTTTCAATCAAAAAAGTTTTTCAACTAAAAAGGAGAGCAAAAATGACTAAAAAATGCAAATTTACAACGATATTGTGCTTGTTTATCGTCAGCGTTTTCGCGATGATAGGCGCAGTTGATTCGATAATCGTCAAAGCGGAGGGGTGGACGGCAAAATCCGGCTATACGCTTTCGCAAGACGACGACGGCAACGATTTGTATACTTGCGTGAGCGAAGGCAGTTCGGTAGTGGAATATTTTGCGGACGATTTTACCAAATATAATACCGTGAGCGCAAAATTTTCTTATCAGCAATCGTGTGCGGGCGACGCGCAAGTCGATATTCAGATAAACAGCGGCAACAATTACTATTTGTTATGTATATTGACCGCCAACGAGACAAAACAAGCCGTGTTTAAATACGGCGACAGCATTATCGCAAGCAAAGATTTAGACCCCGATTTTTACGGAACGATTCAACCCGACGTGTGGGCGGAAATGAAACTTATTTTGATGGACGACTATTATGCGGGCTATATAAACGGAAAGTTGTGTTTTAAAGGCACGCTCGACGGCGAATTTCCTTGGACGAGGGCTCTTATTTGCTCTTGGAAAGCGCACAACAAAGTAAAAGATTTGGCTTTGTCGGTAAGCGAAAAGGACGCGACCGACGTACCGACTCCGCCCGCGGGTGAAGGAAGTTGGAAAAACAACGCCTTATATACCGCAGGAGAAAACGGAGCGTATAAATGCACTTCGGAAGGCAGCGCAGTTGTTGAATATAAGGGCGATTTCGGCGAAAATAACGCCGTTAGCGCAAAATTCAATTATCAAAAAACTTTTGCGTGGGACGCGCAGGTCGGTATACAAATAAACGTGCAAACGGGATATTATTATTTCCACGTATTGACCGAAGCCGAACAAAAAGTCGCTGCGCTTAAATACGGCGACAGCACTATTAAAAGCGTAAATCTCGACGAGCAAACTTACGGCGACGTGAGCGGCGCAAGCGATATCGATATCAAATTTATATTGCAAGGCGGTTATTACGCGGGCTATATAAACGGCGTAAAGTGTTTCGATGGCATCGTTTCAAGCAATATCAAGTGGCAACGCGCGCTTGTTTGTTCGTGGAAGTGCGCCAACGAAATTAAAGATCCGGCTCTTTCAAAAGAAGAAGTAGAGACGCCCGACACTCCCATTACGGGTGATTGGGAAGCCGACGGATCGTGGACGATTTCAGACGAAAACGGCGAGGTGGTTTACACGACCACGGCATATGCGTCGATAATCGAATACACCGGCTCGCGCGAGGGAATGAATACAATCGAAGCGGATATAAGATACGTCCGCGCATATAACGGCGAAGGCTTTTGCGCACTTCAAATCAACACCTCTAAAGGTTATTATTTGCTCGACGTTGCTCCCAACACCCCCGAAGACCCGGTTTCTAGAGTGAAAAAGGGCGACAATCTCTTGTTGAGACAAGTGCTTACGGGTACGGGTTTCGGCGAAACTTCTTCGGGCAACTGGATACACATGAAAGTCGTTCTGGACGAAAATTATCTCGTCGCTTATTTAAACGGCAGATTAATGTATAAAATGTTCGACACGAGGGGCGAAACGTTGTGGACGAGGGCGTTGCTTTGTACTTGGTACGACGCTTGTTCGGTAAAAAATCTCAAGGTTTCACATACCGAATTGGACTATGAAAACGTAGGCTATCTCGATTTAGAGTTTAAAAACGAGGCTGCGGTAAGCACTTTTAAAGCCGAAAACGCAAGCGTGTCTTATGAAGACGGAGCAATGAAAATCGCACTTGAAAACGGCAGCGGCGAAATTACTTCTCCCGAAATCAACGAGACGAGAGGTCAACGTTACAGCGCGCTTCTGACAATGCAAAACACCTTGCTTGTAAGAATGAAGGCAAACGGCAACATAACGGGCGTGACGGTAAAATACGTTACTTCCGACGACGGAGAATATTCCGAGCAAAAAAGCAAATATTTCGCGGTGAATCTCACCGACGGATACGCCCCATATTACTTCAATTTGTCCGACACGGCGGGCATGACGGGGTATTTAAGAGGATTTAAACTCATTTTCGAGGGTGAAACAACCGGCAACGCAACCGAGGTGTATATCGATGCGATTACTTTTGAACGCGAAGACCCCGTTTACCCGTTTGCGGGTGAGGTAACGGAATGTAAAGGCGACCCCGACACAAACAAAGTGACGGTTAAAGGCAAAGTAGATAAAAAATATGCGGGCAAAAGAGTGCATATTTACCGTTCCAGCGTAGAAAACTACCTTGAAAGTCTCGATTTTAAAGGTTTAGTGTTGGAAAATTCCGCAAAGGTGGCGGCAAACGGCGAATTTACCGTTAATTTCTCGGCAATCGATTCGGACGGCAGATTAAAACTCGCTTATTTATTCATCGCGGCAGTCGAAAATATAAAAGTCGCGCCGTCGTTTAAAATCGAAAACTACGCCGACTTTTCGGAAAAAGTCACTCGTTTTGAAATAAGCGGACCGACGGTATACGCCGACCAATTCGGGGCAAAAGGCGACTCTTACACCGACGATACCGAGGCTATTCAAAAGGCTATCGATTATATCAAATCGCAAGGCGGCGGCAAACTTATACTCAGGGGCGACACTTCGACTCCTTACGGCAGCCGTTATATTGCGACGCATTTGCGCCTTGCGGACAACATGGAATTCGAGATTGAAAAGGGCGCGATACTTTGGCAATCTTCGAGAGAAAGCGACTATCACTACGAAAAATACGAAAAAAATTCTTTATACGACACTTCAAAACCCACTTACGGGCACGACGTAGGTATCAATGGTATTCGTTGGTGTCACGCCGGTTCTACGGTAAACTATCCGTTGCTTTTCCTGAATAAACTTCAAAACGTGAGACTCACGGGCGAAGGCACTATAAGAATGACGGATATCGGCGCGGAAGAACCCGACGCAAACTATTTCCTCGGCAATCCGCAAAAGAACGTGGGCTGTACAAACCGTATTCACATTTTACCCATTTGCGTGTACAACTGCGAAAATATCGACATAACCAATCTCACGATAGCGCGTTCTAACATTTGGCATATGTATATGAGTTTCAGCAAAAACATCTACGTCGCCAATATTCTGGAAAAGGAAGTAGGTTGTGCAACGTCCGACGGATTTACCGTCACGAGCGACAAAGACGTAATAATCGACCGCGTAATGACTTATACAAGCGACGACTCGATCGGTTTGTGTACTTGTTACGACGACCCGAGAGGATTTTTATTCCGTCCGTCTCGCCCGGGCGAAGACAATGCTTGCGAAAATCTCGTTTTGCGCAATTCTTATTTCTGGGGAGGCTTCGGCATATCGTTTATTCCTTGGGGTTCGGGTGCGCCTAATTCATATTTAGAGGAATTGCGCGATATCGAAATTCACGACTGCGTACTCGGGGGAGAGAAGAGCGTAGGTTGTTGGACTGACGACCCGTTCTACGGCAACAGCAAATACGACTCTTACGACCAAAGCGAAGACAACGACCACACGCCCGTTAAAAACGTGCATTTTTATAACAACGTTTATTTAAAAGGCTTCGAGTATTATCTCGGAAACGTTAAGTTGAAAGTAACTAATCTTGTGGTTGAAGACAACGACGACCCGTCCGCAAGAAGCCAAACCAACTTTAAGTTAGGTTCGTTTGACAAAGTGGTACGTACGGGAGCAAACTTCCCCGACGAAAGCAGTTACGTTACGGGACTTTCTTATTGGTCTTTTAGCGGCGACAAGCAAAATTTCGGCACCGAAAAAATTGCCGACGGCATGGGGTACAGCGGATATATCAAGCATAACGGCGAACTTTTCCAAGGTTTGTATCTCGAACAAGGCACTTATAAATTCACTATAAAAACGCTTGATAGTACCGGTAAACTTTCACTGTTCGTGCGGGATAGTTTCGGTATGCTTTTGCACACGGGTGAGGCGCAGATAAGCGACGATTTTACTACGTCGACCCTTGTGTTCAGCGTAAATTATGCGGGCAATTACCGCATTGGCGCAATGTTTGACGGCGACGAAAGCCAAATCGCTTATATTGACGACGCAAACGTGGAATACACCGGCACGTCGGAAGTTTCGGGAGAGTATTTCAAAGATAAGTTTGACGGCAAAAACTTGCTTATCAACTTCGACGTATGCAAACTCGATGGAGGTAAACTTTTGCTTAAATCCGATTTAAGAAGAAACAATATCGAAAGCAAAGGCTCTTACAAAAGATTCGATATGGCGATGAAATTCAATGTGGTAAACAGCGGCAACAGGGGCGCAATTGTGCTTACGTTTAAAAACTACGCGGGTTTCAGCACCGATTTCAATATAAATCTTGCAAATTACACCTCTGGCGAACACCGCTTGACCGCTAAATATTCGGGCGGAAAATTGGCAGTGTATATCGACGGCATGCTTGTGGAAGAAAGGGCAAACGAAAGCAGAAACGCGCTGTTCTTTACGATAAACACAAGCGGAGCAGAGGTGGCGGTTTCTACTTTTGAAATTGCCGAGCCGAACTCGTTAAACGTAGACAAGGCCATGTATAAAGTCACGCTTGAAAATAAAGACAATTTAAACGTTTCGCTTAATAGCGGCGACGAATATGCCGACGGCTCAACCGTAAACTTTATCGTCGACGGCAATGCCGAAGTATACGTAAACGGAGCAAAGACAGAAAGCGTCGACGGAATATACACGTTTACGGTAAACGGCAACACAACAGTCACGGTAAAGGTTGTGAAAAAGTCGGGTTGCAAATCGAGCGTTGGCGGTACGGTGCAACTTGCGGCGATAATGATGCTTGTTTCGGTGGCGATATTTGTGCGCAAAAAGAAAACTAAATTCGACATATAATTTTTCCCCTTTTAGCCGTGTTTGCGTGACACGTATTGCGTAAACACGGCAATTCAGACAAAAACGCGCTATAAGTTCACAAAATCGAACTTATAGCGCGCTATATTTTTATAGTGAAATATTTTTAAATGCTTTTGCTTGGTGTAGTTTTTTACTCGAAGAGTTTTTTGCTTGGGTTTGAAAGTTTATTGCTTTCCTTGCGTAAACTAAACGAAATAGCGGTAATGTATCAAGCCCTCCTTCTCCAAGCCGAGCGAAATTTAAACCAAATAAAATTGTGGTAGTGAATTAAGCCCTCCTTGTGAAAAGGAGGGTGGCACGCGGTACGCGTGACGGAAGGATTGTAAAAGTAAATTTCACTAAATTAAGCCAATTTTAACTCAAACAAAACAATCCCTCAGTCAGCCTTGCTGACAGCCCCCTTTGCACAAAGGGGCCGAAGAAAGTTAGAAATTAGCCTTAAGATTTATAGACAGATAAAATTTCCATATTTTGTGATAAATATTACATTGTTTTTGCGTTTAAGCAATGGTATTATTGTATTATTAGTTGAAAACCGTGTAAAACACGCATTTTAATTGCGCTTTAAGACTAAAAATAGGACAAATTATCGATTTAAAGCAAAAAACAAAAATATTTCCATATTAAAAAAGATTTTTCCATTTACGCGCGCCGACCTTATATATTATTATTTAGACACATCGGGCGCAACGCCTTATATAAAATGTAAGTGCGACAAGTAGCAATAAATCGATAAAAAACACAATAAATTGAAAAAATCGGCGCAAAATACTTTTTAAAGGCAAAAGTGCAAAAATTTTAAAAAAACGAAATAAAACATAAAAACAGGGTGCAAACCCGATTAAAAAAGGTTAATAGGGCGAAAGTCCAATAAAAATTAATATAATAAGGAGAAAAATTATGGCAAAAAGAAGAACATTAACATTTGTTGTGTTTTTAGTTTTCGCATTGTCGCTTTGCTTGTTTACGGCAAGTTTCGCTACGGCGAAGCAAGCGTTTGCATTTGCAGAAGATCAATGGACAACGACTGATTGGGTACTTTCCGAAGAAGACGGCACGCAAGTTTATACGGCAACGGGAGATAAAACGCTTGCTCACGACTTGACTTTAAACAGCATCGGAAACAACAACAAATTCACGTTTGACTTCAGACTCAACGACTGCACGGGCGAAAGGTACGCTTATTTCAATTTTATCACGACTGACAATCAGGTTTTATCGGTATATTTAAGACCCGACTTTGAGTGTATGTATATATTCCTCAACGGTACCAGATTAGCGGGAGAGAACCATAAAAAGGGTGTTGCAACGTTAACGAGTTGGGATAAAGTTACTATAGAACTTCACGACACTTATGTTACTTTCAATTATGTCGAAACGACGGCAACGGGAGTTTACGGAAAAGATATAGATTTCACAAACGCAAAGTTGACTTTCACTACCGACAGGATTCTTCCGTCTATAAAGAACTTCAATATGGAAAAAGTTGGTGCGGTTGTTCCCGAAAAACCCGACAACGATTTCACAATGGAAGGTTGGGAATTCGTTGCCGAAGGCACAGAATATATTTATAAAACGACGGGAGACAGAGCCGACAGTCACGTAATGACTTTAAACAGCGTAGGAGAAAACAACCAAATTAAGTTTTCCGTAAGAAAGGGCGACCTCACAGGCGAAAGAAGTCTTCAACTCACGCTTACTGCAGGCGAAAACGTATTGGATTTCGTTATGTCTTTCTATTACGAAGAAATGTTTATAAATTACAACGGTACGCGAGTGGCATCCGCAAGATTCGATTCCATATCGGCAGAGGGGTGGAACGAAGCGACGTTAGAATTTACTTCCGAATACGCTTTGATTTCATTTACGGGCAGATCGGCGAGATACAACGCTGTTTTAAATGATTTCACAAATGCAAAATTGACGGTAAAAGCAAACAATTTCCTTCCCTCGGTAAAGGGTTTTGCTTATAACAAAGTAGTTATCGAAAAACCCGAAACCGATTTCGTAATGGAAGGTTGGGACGTCGCTAAAGAAGGCAACGATATTCTTTATTACGCAACGGGTGCGCAAACGGATACTCATAAAATGACTTTAAACAGCGTGGGCGAAAATAACAAAATCACGGTTCTTGTAAAACGCGGCGAGTGCACGGGAGAAAGATATATCAACTTTATTCTCACTTCGACCGATGGTCAAACTTTAAAAATGAGTTTCAGATTTGACGCAAATGCGGTTTATATTCATTACAACGGCAACAGGTTAGACGGTCAAAACCACGACGACGTATCGGCGGGCGGCTTTAACGGGGCGACTATGGAATTCTATAAAGGTCACGCAGTATTCTCGTTTGTAGACGTAAATATGAATCAAACTTATAGACTTGCAGACAATTCCCTTGCGCTTGCCGATTTCACAAACGCAACGTTGACAATCGAAGCGGACAGAATTCTTCCTTCGCTTAAAAACATTAAGTTAGAAAAAGTAACCGAAGACGCCGGCGATAAGACCGAACTCAACGCGCTTATCGCTACGGTAGAGGCACTCAATGCGGAAGATTATACAACTGCAACTTTTGCGGCATTGGCAACTCCTCTTGCAAATGCAAAGGCACTTGCCGAAAACGCAACTCAAGACGAAGTAAACTACGCTTATCAAGAATTGAATGCTGTTTATAACGCACTTGTAGAAAAAGCAGATTTGACTCAACTCAGCGCGCTTATCGCAACGGTAGAGGCACTCAATGCGGATGATTATACAAATGCAACTTTTGCGGCTTTAGCAACTTCTCTTGCAAATGCAAAAACACTTACGGCAGAAAACACTCAAGCAGAAGTTGACGCAGCATATAAGGCACTCGACGATGCTTATAAGGCTCTTGTAGAAAAAGCAGATTTGACTCAACTCAGCGCGCTTATCGCAACGGTTGAAGCACTCAATGCGGATGATTATACAAATGCAACTTATGCGGCATTGGCAACTCCTCTTGCGAATGCAAAAGCACTTACGGCAGAAAACACTCAGGCAGACGTTGACGCAGCATATAACGCATTGAAAGCGGTATACGACGCACTTGCAGAAAAAGCAGATTTGACTCAACTCAGCGCGCTTATCGCAACGGTTGAAGCACTTGAAGAAAATAAGTATACTGCAGAAACTTATGCGGCGGTAAAGGCTGCTCTTGACAGTGCAAAATTACTTACAGCAGAAAACACTCAGGCGGAAGTCGACGCTGCATATGCAGAATTGGATGCGGCTTATAAGGCACTCGAAGAAAAGCAAGCACCCGACACCGATTCTTCTACCGATACGGGTAGCGCGAGCGAGAGCGGCTCTACTACCGACAGCGGTTCTCAATCCGAGGGAAAGACGGGCTGTTTCGGAGGAATAGAGACTTCAAGCGTAATGCTTTTCATGTTCGGCATGGTTGCTGTTTATGCAATTATCAAAAGAAGAAAAACTAACGCATAATTAAATCAAAAGTAAATATAATTTTACTATAAACTCAGAGGTCAACCACGTTCGGTTGACCTCTGTTTTTTGTGCTTTTTAGTTGTATTTAGTCGAGCGAATTTGCTCAAATTAATTACGTGCAAAACGCGATTTTACGCTAAAAAACGCCAAAACTATGCTTAAAATCATTTTTTCGAGCCGAAAATCGTGAAAAATTAATCAAAAAAGTAATATTTTATTGTTTTTACAGACAGATAAAATTTCCATATTTTGCGATAATTATTACATTGATTTTTGTATTTAACTAATGTTATCATTATAATGGCAATAAAGAGAGTCGAAAATCGACTTTCAAAATTTTAGTTTTTCGGTTTAAAAATCCGGTTATGGCAAAATTTTATAGACAAACGGGGCGCAAGCCTTGACAATATATAATACAATAAGGAGAAAAATTATGGCAAAAAGAAAAACTTTAACGTTTGCGTTGTTTTTAGTTTTCGCGTTATCGCTTTGCTTGTTTACGGCAAGTTTTTCCACAATGAAAAAAGCGGCAGCCGAAACCGAGTGGACGCTTGACAAGTGGGAACTTGTCGAAGATGGAGGCGAACAAGTATACAACGCAACCGGAAACAAGGCAGACCTTCGCAAAATGACTTTAAGCAGCGTGGGAGAAAACAACAAACTCACGTTTGATTTTAAAATCGGCGACTGCACGGGCGAAAGATACGTACAGGTTACGTTGACGTCACTTAGCGGACACAATTTAAAATTTGTGTTTAAGCCGATGGACGAAGCAATGTATATATACAGCGAAAACGATAAGTTGGTCGGCAGAAATCACGACCACGTAAATACGGGTAGTTATTATACCGTCAGTATAGAGGCGGGAAAAAATCAAGCGACTTTTTCGTATGCCAACATGTCGATAATCGGCGACTATGCTACTACCGATTTTACAAACGCAACGCTTGTAATTCAGGCGCAAAATATACTTCCTTCGATTAAAAACATATCGCTTGAAAAAGTGCAGGAAAGCGAAATCGTAGAAGGTTGGACGGCAAACGAAAACGTAACCGAAAACAGCGGCGTTTACACCACCAACAACCGTCTTGCCACCATAGAATATAAGAGCAAAGACTTTTCAAAAATCAACACTATTGAGGCTGAATTTAAATATCAGGGCGATAAAACGACGGGCGACAGAGAATATGCCGGTATAATTGTTTATTCCAAAAACGATTATTATCGTTTTGCAATTTGGCCGAACAGCGCAAGTAACGGTCCTGCGGTACTTTTCGTGCAAAAAAATACCGAAGACCCCATAAGCAGATTTATTCGTAAAGAACTTGCTGCCGATAAATTCGGTAAAAACGTCTGGTACAAAATGAAAGTCGTTTTAGAGGACGATTATTTCGCGCTTTACTTAAACGACGAACTTATTTGCACAAATTTATCTTTAGACGTTAATGTGGGGGAATTCCCGTGGAGCAGAGCAATGATAATAAGCAAGGGTTGTCCTACAGAAATGAAAAACGCGTCGGTTTCGCTTACCGAAGTCGAAAAGCCGGAACCGGTTGAAGGTTGGGCGGCAAACGGAAACGTGACCGAAGAAAACGGTGTTTATACGACTAATAATCAAACGGCAATTATCGAGTACAACAGCAAAGATTTTTCAAAAACCAACACAGTCGAGGCAGAATTCAAATACCAAGGCGACAGTACAACAGGCAACATAGAATACGCCGGTATCGTGATTTATTCTAATAAAGATTATTATCGTTTTTCTATTTGGCCGAATACGGCAAGCAACGGTCCGGCGGTGCTTTTCGTGCAAAAAAATACCGAAGACCCCATAAGCAGATTTATTCGTAAAGAACTTTCTGCCGATAAATTCGGTAAAAACGTCTGGTACAAAATGAAAGTCGTTTTAGAGGACGATTATTTCGCGCTTTACTTAAACGACGAACTTATCTGTACAAACTCGTCTTTGGACGTTACGGTCGGCACTTTCCCGATAAGCAGAATTTTAGTGACGAGCAAAGGTTGTCCCACTCAAATGCGAAACCTTTCTTTATCTTACACCAAGCCCGATTTCAGCAGTTATTTAGACTTCGAGTTTAACGACGCAAGAGGCGTGTCCGCATTTACGGCAACCGACGCAACTCTTGCATGGGAAGACGGCGTGATGAAAGTGGGATTAAGCGGCAATGCAGAAATAACTTCCCCGCACATTTTCGTAAACGGCGGCAATAAATACAGCGTAAAACTGGGAGTAAGAAACACCTTTGTCGTTCGCATGAAAAACGACAGCGCGGCAACGGCTTTGAAGTTGTATTTCCTTATGAAAGGCGATTCCGATTATATCGACAGTCAATCGAAAACGTTTGATATTATCCCCAACAGCGACTACACGACTTATTATTTCAATTTATCCGACGTGGTTGATTGCGATTGTTGGCAAAGCAATTCTACACTTAAAATGTGCGAACATTATCTTTCCGGATTTAAGTTTGCGTTCGAGGGTGCGGATAACGGCACTGTGGAAATAGACGAAATTTCGTTCTCAAGAGAGGCACGCATTTACGAGTACGGCGCAACCGAAATGACTGCGACTGCAAATGCCGAAAACGACACCGTTACCGTTTCGGGTAAATTGCTTGAAAAATTTGCGGGCAAAACGGTAACTGTTTTAGAGACGAGCGTACAAAATTATAATCAGACGATTAATTTCGGCGACAACGTGAAACTTGCAAGCGCAAAGGCAAACGGCGTTGATTTTAAAGTGACTTTCCCGTTTACAAAAGGCAATATGAATCACCTTTCAAGCAAGTTTTTAGCCGTGGTTTCCGACGGAGAGGATTATATCGGCGGAACTAAATTGTCCGAAATGTTCATGATAGAAAATTGGCGTGATTTCAGCGAAAATCCGTATGCTTTTACGTTAAAATCGCTTGAAGTAAAGGTAACCGACGAGCAGTTCGGAGCAAAGGGCGACGGATTTACAAACGATACGGCAGCGATTCAAAATGCGATAGACTATGTTTCGGCTCAGGGCGGCGGCACCGTTATCGTCCCCGGAAATAGCGATACTTACGGTCGCAGATATATTATGACGGGCGTTAAATTGAAAAACAACGTCGAGTTGCGCATAGAAACGGGTGCGATTTTGTGGCAATCGCACAGAGAAAGCGATTATACCGAATACGCCGTTTATCGCGGACACGAAAATATGGGACAAAGCGTCGCCTGGGGCTTGTCGGCACTTATGCATTTACCGTTTATTTATATCAGAGACGTAGAAAACGTGCGGGTAACCGGCGGAGGTACTATCCGCATGGACGATACAGGTACCGAATGGCTCGACGGCAACGGGTATTCGTGGGATTCAAACATCACGGTGGGATGTAAAAACGTAATTCACCTTGTGCCTATCGGAATCTACGGAAGCAAAAACGTTGAAATATCCGACATAAACGTGCGCAGATGCAGTTGTTGGCACGCTTATATAAGGGAATCGTCAAACGTATACTTCGGAAACGTGGATTTAGCCGAAGTAAACTGTATCAACGGCGACGGTTTCGACTTCTCGACAGCGGTAAACAACGTTGTGGTGGACAGATGTAATTTGTATTCAAACGACGACGCATTGGTTCTGGCGGTAACTACCAACGACCCGCGCGACGATTTGTCTATCTGGCGTGAAAAGAGCAAAAAAGCAGATAAGTCGTTGCATGATTTCAAAGTGGTAAACAGCAATTTGTTCGGCGGTCACGGAATTACGTTTATACCGTGGGCAAGCGATTGCAGCGACCAATATTCGGTGCGTATATACAACATTCACGTTGAGAATTGCGTGCTCGGCGGAACGAGTACGGCAGTCGGCGTATGGGCAGATAACCCGTTCTACGGCAAGAGCAATTATTGGGACGGAACTTACGGCAGTACCGACGCTGTCGAAGACGGCGACTATTCGCCCGTAAGCGACGTAACTATTATCAACAACAAGTATGTTTCTGCGTGCAGTTTCTACGGCGTAAACATTACAAACGTAGTTACGGATATGAAGACTATCGGTGCGCAAAACTTTGAAAACGGCGACTTCGATAAAAAAGTTCACAATGGCAGAGGTTTTAGCAACGAAACTAAATTTGTGACGGGTCTCAGTTATTGGGGCAGTGTCGGCAATGTCGGCGTGGAAAAAATCGGCACTAAACAAGTGCTTACCGTCGACACCAAAGAAACGGTGACAATCGACGATTACGCCGGTTATATCGACGGCAACGGCTCGCTTTACCAAGGGATTTACAAACTTTTCGGTAATTATTATCTCAACATGAAAGTAAAACTCGTGTCGGGCAGTGCAAAATTGTTTGTTATAGACGCGGTGACGGGTGACTTGCTTGCGGAAAAAGTCATCGACGCTACAAGCGAAGAATTTGTCTTATATTCGCTCCCGTTCGGTATTTTAAAGAATTCGACGGTGCAATTGGGTATCGAGCATATCGGCGAAGATGGAACTAAGGTGTATATCGATGATGCTTCGGTAACAGATGACGAAAACAGCAATCCTTACGTTGTAGAAGGCACGGAATATAATTACGACTTCGAGAAAGATTATAAAGAATTTACGACTTATACGACGAGTGCGGCAAAGGCAGAGGTAAAGGGCGGAAAACTTGTATTTGAAAGCACGGGCGAAGTAAAATATATGTGGAACAACGTCAAACCTCTTAGCGCTTTTGAAGTGACGATGAACGTAACCGTAAAAGACCGTATGAACGTCGGTTTGTACCTCTTTGCGACAAACGTATCGCCCGAACCCGACAATATCAATGCTTACAACGTGCAATTTGAAAAAGACGGAAGCGGTTATAGAATAAATTTGCATAAATTCAGCGGCGCGTTTGAAGGAATGTTAACCGGCAACCCGATTGAAGTGTCGGGCAACAGTTGCACTATAAGGGTTGTTGTGTTAAACTCCACGATTTTGGTGTTTGTAGACGGCTCAACTAAACCTATATTCGTCTATGAAGTGCCAGAAAATTTGGCGGGTAATATAGGTATAAGAAGTCAATATCAGGCGAGCGAAATCAACTCGTTGAAGATAATCTCGGGCGAGGCTCAACTTGCGGCGGGCGACAGCAGTAAACTCAACACTCTTATAAACACTGCTAAAACGTATAAAGAATACGACTACACCGAAGCAACTTACAGCGTGCTTAAAACCGCACTCGAAGAAGCGGAAAAAACAGTCGGTCTCACTCAATACAAGATTGATAAAGCGTATGAAACTTTATACAACGCACTTATGAGTCTTGAAAGATTGCCTGCCGGCGATAAAACTCAACTCAACGCATTAATCGCAACGGCAAAAGGCGTAGACCAAAGCAAGTATACGGCTGACTCTTATGCGGCGTTAAAGAACGCACTTAAAGTTGTCGAAGACCTTGACGAAAACGCAACGCAAGGTGCGATAGACGAGGCGTACAAGGCACTCGACGAGGCATATAAGGCTCTCGAAGAAAAACCGACAGACCCCGACACCGATTCGTCAACAGACAGCGGGAATACAAGCGACAGCGGAACAACTACAGACAGCGGCAACAAAGGCAATAAAAAAGGCTGCAAGGGCGGCATAGAGACTTCAAGCGTAATGTTTTTCATGCTCGGCATGGTTGCGGTTTATTTAGTCGGCAAGAAAAGAAGAGTAAACGAATAATTTACAAAAACAATTAATTTAATTGCGGCTATCGGGCAAAGTTGCCCGATAGCCGTTTTAATAAAGTTATAAACAAAAAAAGACCGTTTTACATAACACGTGTTGTGTAAAACGGTCTTTTTTAATGTATTTTGTTATTTTAAAACTATAATATCGTGGATTAAAAGGCGAGGAGTGTGTGTTTTTAAATATTCGGCAAATCCGACCTCGTCGTTTATATAATCGGGTATATACATTCCGCATCTCGGCTTATAAGTGTCGCCGTGAAAGTCCGCCCCGCACGAGAGCCGCAAATTGTTTTTTTCGGCAAATTCTCGCACTTTTTTTTCTTCGGAAGTTTTATAAAGCGGGTGGCAGTTTATTTCCACACCGTGTAAATATTCCGGGTTTTGCGGAGTCGCTCCGTTTCTGTACGGGTGCGCCTGATAAAGCAAAAATCCGTTATCTTTGCAATACTCGAAAAGTTGGCGTTGGGTCAAGTCGAAAAGCGGTGGCGATAAAAGCAATTTTTCGGGCGTTATTCCGTAAATTAAATAATCGATGTTTTTCCTTTCGGCAGACGTTACTTCTATACCGAAAAAGACTTTTACGCCGTTTTTGTCGCCAACGGATTTGGCGTGAAAAAACTCGTCGTTGTATTGTTTACACCATACGTTGTACGCAATGTTGTCGGTGTATTCCTTTTTGCAGTGGTTTGTAAGAACAATGCCGTCGGTTTTGTCATATAGACATTGAGCAATGATTTCTTCCGCGGTTCTGCGGCTGCACCAACTGATTGCGCTTGTATGAGCGTGTGCATCGATAAGCATATTTTACCTCTTTTATTTTTTCAAGTATACCATAAGCACGGCAATATCTGCGGGGTTTACTCCCGAAATCCTGCCTGCCTGACCGAGGTTTAAAGGGCGTATATCGTTTAACTTTTGTTGCGCTTCCGTCCTTAGCCCTTTGATTTGAGTATAGTCTAAATCGGCGGGCAAAAGTTTGCTTTCGAGTTTCGCGCTTTTTTCGATTTGCTCGTACTCGAGTTTTATGTATCCCTCGTATCTGGCGTCGATTTCGACTGTGTCCAGAATATCGTTGGGTACGCCTTCAAAAGCGTTGAAATATTGCTTGATTTCCTTTAATGGAATATTTCTTTTAATCATATCGTCAAAGGAAATGCCGCCCGTAAGTTTGTCGCCTCCGTGTGCGACGATAAATTCCTCGCACTCTTTCGGGGAGTGTTTTTTCGCACTTTCTTCTTTGGCTTTTTCGTAAATTTCTTTACGTTTTAAATAAATATTCCACCTTTCGTCGGTCACAAGTCCCGCCTCTCTGCCGATGGGGGTAAGCCTTAAATCGGCGTTGTCTTGCCTTAAAACAATGCGGTATTCAGCCCTTGATGTCATTATCCTGTAAGGCTCTTCGGTCCCTTTTGTCACAAGGTCGTCGATAAGTACGCCGGTGTAGGCTTGGTCTCGGCGCAGCACGACTTGTTTTTTGCCTTGAAGAGCAAGCGACGCGTTCAGTCCCGCGATAAGTCCTTGCACGCCCGCTTCTTCATATCCGCTTGTGCCGTTTATCTGACCGGCGGTGTATAGTCCATCGATCTTTTTATATTGAAGGGTGGGAAGTAAGTCGAGGCTGTCTATGCAGTCGTACTCGATTGCGTAAGCATACCTCATAATTCGGCAGTTTTCAAAACCTTCGACAGAGCGGTACATATCCCTTTGCACGTCGTGCGGAAGGGAAGTAGACATGCCTTGAACGTAAATTTCGTTGGTGTCCGCGCCCTCGGGTTCGAGGAAAATCTGGTGCCTTTCTTTATCTTTAAAACGCACGACTTTCGTCTCTATCGACGGACAATATCTCGGACCGACGGATAAAATCGTGCCGTTGTAAAGGGGGCTTCTGTCGAGATTGTTGAGTATGATTTCGTGAGTTTTTTTATTGGTGTAACCCAAATAACACGGCGTTTGTTTCTCGGGCAATCTTTCGCTCATAAACGAGAAGGGGTACACGTCCGTTTCGCCGTTTTGTATTTCGAATTTAGAAAAATCAATCGTCCTTGCGTCGATTCTGGCGGGAGTGCCGGTTTTGAATCTTCTCACCTTAAAGCCGAGATTAACAAGGCTTTGAGTTAATGCGTTTGCGGGGGCAAAACCGCTCGGACCTGTATTTTTAGACCACTCGCCGGCGATGATTTTACTGTTTAAATACACGCCTGTGGCGATTACCACCGCTTTGCACGGTAAAAACGCACCCACGTCGGTCATTACGCCTTGAATTTTTCCGTTTTCAACCTTGATATCGGTCGCCTCGCACTGAATAAGGGTAAGGTTATCGGTGTTTTCAAGCACTTTTTTCATTTGCGTGTGATAAACGTATTTATCTGCTTGCGCGCGTAGCGATTGCACCGCCGCGCCTTTTCCGCGGTTTAACATTTTTATCTGAAGCATGGTTTTGTCTATGACTCTGCCCATTTCTCCGCCGAGAGCGTCGAGTTCTCGCACGAGATGACCTTTTGCCGTGCCGCCGATAGAGGGGTTGCACGCCATATATGCGACGTTGTTTAAATCAACGGTCAAAAGGGCGGTTTTTTGCCCCGTCCTTGCAAGAGCAAGAGCCGCTTCGCAACCTGCGTGTCCTGCGCCGATAACTACGGCGTCAAAATTTTCTTCTTTAAAAATATACATATAATTTAGTCCTGAACAGGTAAAATTCAAAAATAATTTATTAAATCAACAATGTTTTTATAAAAATCATTTATGGTTGCCTGTCTTGAAAAATATTTCATAAAAACAATTCAAGTTGTCGCATTTGCAGTATACGTATTGTGCAAAAATGACAAAAACGGCATATTTCGCCCTACTAACGGCATGTTTTCCGATAGATAAACACAAAAATATTTTCCCTTTTGCGTCTTATAATAGTAAAGAAACTAATAGTAAAGAACAGCAAAAAGGGAAAGGAAAAGCAAATAAAGTAAAATGATTAAAATTTTTACTTTTTAAGTATAAGGTTTTTCAAATCGTTGACCTGAGTCGAGACTTTTTGGTTGATTTTGATTTCCGCCGCGATTTTATTGCGTGCGTGCATAATTGTGGTGTGATCTCTGCCGCCGAGAGCCTTTCCTATAGTCATCAAAGGTACTGAAACGAGTTCGCATATAAGGTAAATGCAAATTTGTCTCGGCTCGACGATTTCTTTATTTTTCTTTTTGCCGGTCAAGTCGGCGGGTTTGATTTTATAAAACGAGCAAACCGCATTTATCACCGTGTCCACCGTGGTGGCTTCGGTTTGCTCGGTGGTGGAGGATTCTTTAATCGCTTCCTGCGCAAGCGCAACGGTTATCGGTTCTTCTTTAAGCATGGACGCGAAAATTACTTTATTCAAAAGCCCTTCAAGCGAACGCACGTTGTTGTCGCTGTGTTCGGCGATGTATTGCGCTACGTCAAAACCGAGTATATATTTTTTCTCTTCCGCCTTTTTTTGCAGTATCGCGATTTTTGTTTCGAGGTCGGGCGGCAGCACCTGTGCCAGAAGTCCGCTTTCAAACCTTGTGCGCAGTCTTTCGCCCAAAAGTTCTATTTCGCTCGGTTGACAGTCGGCTGATAAAATTATTTGTTTGTTTTGACCGTACAACTCGTTGAAAGTGTGGAAAAATTCCTCTTGAGTGGATTGTTTTTTCGCAAGGAATTGTATATCGTCGATCATAAGCACGTCCACGTTTCTGTACTTGTTTCTGAAATTTTGTCCTTCGCCTCGCCCTTGTCGGATAGTCGCGATAAGGTCGTTTGTAAATTTTTCGCAAGTGGCGTACAAAATGTGAAGTTCGGGGTTGTTTTTCATTAGTTCGTTGGCGATGGCGTGCATGATATGCGTTTTACCGAGACCCGAATTTCCGTAAATGAAAAGGGGATTATACGTGTCGCTCGTGCCCGACGCACCCGCGACGTATTTTGCCGCATTGTATAAAAACTTGTTTGAGTTGCCCACGACAAACGAGTCGAAAGTGTATTTCGGGTTTATGGGCATGCTTTCTATCTCGACGTCGCAAGCGGAATAACCGTTTGCCGCAAGGAAGTCTTCTTTCGAATTGCCTATATGCAGTTCTATATCGGTCACGCCGATTTTTGCTTTTGATATCGCGTCTTTAATTTTATCGAGGAATTTCGACGCTATGGTATTGGCTAAAGTTTCCGTCTGTATGGACAAAACGAGTTTCGTTCCGTTGACGTCTACAGGCGTAAGCCTTGTTATAAAAGTTTCGTAAGCGAGCGGCGCAGTGGTCTTTTCGAGTTCTTCCAAAACTTTTTTCCATAGTATCTCATAAACTTCCATAAATTCCTCCGATAACGTACCATATGACTTTTTTGCGACATAAATATGCGTGTTAAACCCGTTTATATCGTTTAAAACGCCGGCTTACGGCTTTTTGGTTTCTTTGCCGATTGTTTTTTAATTCAAGCGGGTTTAATATTAGATTCGTTTTAATGCGCTTTTTGCAATTTAAACGCGCTTTTTTTGTTAAGTAATTGACAAATAATAATAATTATATATAATTATAAAGGGTTGACCTAAAAAAATCAAGTTAATTATAGTGAAATTATGTATATAAAAAATCTGCAATTAAACAACTTCAGAAATTATGAAAACGAGTCGTTTGAGTTTTCCGACGGTATAAATATACTCAGCGGAGACAACGCGCAAGGTAAAACAAATTGCGCCGAGGCGATTTTTTATTTATGTACGGGGTATTCCACCCGTGCGACGAGAGATAAACAGGTTATTTCTTACGGCAAAGACAACGCCCAAATAGAGGGGACGGCGGTTTCGAGATACGGCAACGTCAACGTGAAAATGGAATTTTTCAAAAACGAAAGCAAGTCGGTAAAAATCAACGGTGCGCCCGTGGCTAAAATAGGCGAACTGCTCGGCAATATAAATTCGGTGTTTTTCAACCCCGGGGAATTGAAACTCATTCAGGAAAGTCCCGAGGACAGGCGCAGATTTATGGATATCGCTTTATCGCAGACAAACCGCAGTTATTTTTACTCGTTGCAACGCTATCGCAAAATTTTAAATCAGCGCAACAACCTTTTAAAGGAAGAGGACGACGACCTTGTTTATTCTACTTTGGAGGTGTGGGACAGGCAACTCGCCTCTGCCGCCGCCGAAATAATCGAGTGCAGAAATTTGTTTATAAAACAACTTCAACCTTTTGCCACAGCCGCTCACGAATTTATTACCGACGGCAAAGAAAATTTGACGGTAAAGGGAGAAGACGATTACGCCGGAGAAAGGGCGGATATTGAAAAAAAACTCATTGAAGAACTATCAGTACACGTCGAAAAAGACAGAATTTTAGGATATACCACGGTAGGTCCGCACAGGGACGATTTAAAGATAAAAGTCAACGGTGAAGACGTAAAAAATTACGGCTCGCAAGGGCAACAGCGCACAGCCGCATTGTCGTTAAAACTCGCCGAACTTGAGATTTTTAAACAGACTCAAGGCGAGTATCCTGTCTTGATACTTGACGACGCTATGAGTGAACTTGACAAAAACCGCCAGAAACGACTGCTTGAAAAGGTAAACGGAGTGCAAACGATTATTACTTGTACTCACATCGATGAAGAAGTTTTTTCAGGCACGGAATATAAATCCTTTATTATAAATAGCGGCAACATAAAGAGAAATTAAACAAAAAAAAGGAATTTTAAATCATAGTCTTTGGCGGCGGAACAAAAACGCCGACATTGCAAAAATCAAAATTATATGCAAGAAATTTTCGGTAGAGAAATAAACCTTATAGGAATAGATAAATTTAATATTTTACAAAGCAAAACGGTGGCTGTTTTCGGTCTCGGCGGGGTGGGGTCTTTCATTGCGGAAGGGCTTTGCCGTGCGGGCATAGGAAAACTTGTTTTGTGTGACGGCGACAAAATCGATAAAAGTAATATAAACAGGCAACTTTTTGCGTTGAATTCCACGGTCGGCAGATATAAAACCGAAGTTGCAAAAGAAAGGTTTAAAGATATAAATCCTGACGTGGAAATAGTCATATATACAAAACGATTTGACGCCACGACCAAAGACGAGTTTGATTTTTCGGGTGTGGATTACATTGCCGATGCGATCGATACAGTTACATCTAAACTGCTGCTTATATCACTTGCAAAAGAGAAAAATATACCTATAATTTCGTGTATGGGTACGGGAAACAAACTATACGGCGGGGCATTTAAAATTACCGACATAAAAAAGACTAACGTTTGCCCGTTGTGTAAAGTAATGCGAAAAGAACTTAAAGCGCGCGGTATCACAAACGTAGACGTGCTTTATACCGAGGAAGAACCCACAAGGGCAATCAAGGGCGATTTGTCCACGAGAAAAGTACCGCCGGCGAGTATTTCTTTCGTGCCGTCGGTTGCGGGACTTAAAATATGCGAGTATATCGTGCATAAGTTTATAGATTGACGGTTTTGACGCGTTTACAAAACACGTATTTAGTAAAAATGGTAGTTTTGCGCTTGTTTTGCATAGATTAAAAAGAGTAAACTACGATACAAAACCGTAAAAGCGGTTATTTATGGAGGTGTGTTATGGACAATAAAAAGGCATTGGAAAATTATTTATATGAAGGCGAAGAGGTAATAAAAAAAGTAAAGCCGAAAGCGAGTGCAAGGCTTAAAGGTCAACTTACATTGCTTATTCTTATCGCGCTAATTTGTCTTGCGGGCGATTGCTTTTTCGTGGGGGTCAGCGTGGCTATCGGCATTGCCGACGGTAAAAAAATATGGATGGCGATTTTGTTTGTCGCGTTGCTTATTATTCATATCGTGCCCGAAGTGTTCTGGCTTATGAGTATTTTTGAAAAGCAATCGAAACTTATAAACACAGTTTACGTGTTTACCGATAGAAGAATAATAATCAAATATAATCTCGGCGATATGGTATGCTTTGAAGAATTGCCTTACGATTGCGTAAAAAGCGTGTCGGTTTCGGGCGGTTTGACGTCGTTTATTTACAACGTGAGAAATATTATTCTTTCCACTTCATCTTCGGACAAAGTTAAATTGTTCGCCTTGGACGGTTGGAACGAAATAGAGTCGATTGTTAAAGAAAAAATCTTGTTTTAAACAAGGTTTTGTAAAAACATTTAAACGAAAAATAAAATTGTTTTATAAAACCGTATGAGGCAAAACGCCCGTGCGGTTTTATTTTTTGCGGTTTTGCGGTGGGATTTTGCATTAAACGGGTATATTGATTATGCCGGAAGCCGTATAATATACCGATAATAACCGTGAGAGGTTTAAAATGAGTTTTATAGAAAACGTAACGTGCTTTTTTTGCGGAGAAAAAGAGATTGTCCCTTGCGATTTCAGATACCAGGTGTTCGGCTCGCGCGGGGGGTATTTCGAGGGAGTGCAAGGAATCGTCGGGTATAACGACAAAGAGGTGTTGTTTGCGGTAAAAAGCGGCAAAATTTCTGTTGAAGGAAAGGACTTGAAAATCGAAAAACTTTACGACAAAGACGTGGCTGTCTCGGGCAAAATTATCAAGGTGGAAAAGTTGCAATGAGACTGCTTTCTACCACGGTGGTTTTAAGGGGAGGCAATTACGCTTTGCTTTTAAAAAAACTTAAAGCCCGCAAAATACGCATCGAAAAAGCCGAAATAACAAAACGCAATAAACTAATAATTACATATAACAGTAAAGACGATAAAAAAGTTTTTGCAATTTGCAAAAATATGTGGTATAATGAAAGCGTGTCTTATAGCGGAGTGCTGTATCCGTTAAAACGGCTTATATCGAGAGCGGGTATCGCCATAGGACTGCTGATATTCACGTTTTTGCTGTTTTTAAGCAATACGTTTGTTGTTAAAGTGGAATATTCGGGCGATTCGGTTTACTTTAAAAACGAAATCGACGAGGTGTTGAACAGCCGCTTAGTTAAAAAATTTTCGCTTTTAAAAGATATAGACACGGACGGTATAAGTAAAGACATTTTTTCATGCAGCGATTCCATTGCGTTCGTTTCGGTATATAAAAGAGGATACAGGCTTGTCGTGCACACCGAAAAATCGGTTGAAAGCGGCGATTGCGGCTTGTTTTTGACGGATAAAATAGTTGCCGAAGACGACGGAGTAATAATTTTTTTAGCCGTTTATAGGGGTACGGCTCTTAAAAAAACCGGCGAAAGCATAACAAAAGGCGAAATTATCGTCGACGGGTATTACACTTATCGCGACGAAAAACGCCCTACCGACGTGTTTGCAAAAGTCATTGTCGAATACGTTTATAAAGAAGAAATAAAAGTAAACGACTTTTCGGACGACAGCGTTTTGCGGGCGATAGAACTTGCAAAATTCAATCTCGGGAAAGAAACGGTGAAACAAGAAATAGTATTAAACAAACAGGCAAATACGGTTGAAGTAAAATTATATTACAGAAAGACCGTAAGCGGAGGATAATTTGTCGTTGGTTACTGAAAAAATTAAAGTGGAAAGCGTAGACGTTTTGTCAAAACTTTTAGGTGTTTTTGATGCAAATCTGGATTTTGTTACGTTTTCTACAACAACCGAAGCGTACGTTGAATCCGGTGTAATAAAAATCACCGGTGAAGAGCAAAATGTCAAGATTGCGAAAGACGTACTTTGTAAAATGGTCGATATCATCAAAAAAGGCGAAAGTGTCGACAAGACAAGGATAGTATATCTCATCGAAATGGCAAAGGACGGAATGCTCGACGAAGTGGAAAATATAGTGGGCGACGTAATTGCCGTTACGTCCAGATGCAAACAGATAAAATGCAAAACGGTCGGGCAAAAGAAATACGTCGATGCAATCAGAAAAAATACTATAGTATTCGGCGTAGGACCTGCCGGCACGGGTAAAACCTATCTCGCCGTTGCCATGGCGGTTACCGCGTATAAGTGCAAGGAAGTTGAAAAAATTATTCTTACAAGACCCGCGGTAGAGGCGGGCGAAAGTCTCGGGTTTTTACCGGGAGACTTACAGTCCAAAGTAGATCCGTATCTGCGCCCGTTGTACGACGCTCTTCAAGAGATGTTCGGACTTGATACCTATCAAAAACTCATTGAAAAAGGAGTGATAGAAATTGCTCCGCTCGCTTATATGCGCGGCAGGACGCTTTCAAATGCGTTTATAATTTTAGACGAAGCGCAAAATACAACTAAAGAACAGATGAAAATGTTTCTCACGAGAATGGGCGACGGCAGCAAAACGGTGGTTACGGGCGACGTAACGCAAATCGACCTTCCTGCCGGTAAGAAGAGCGGACTTATTCATGCAACGGAAATTCTGAAAAATATCGAGGGGATAGAAATCGTCAAACTTACCGCAAAAGACGTCGTGAGACACCCGCTTGTGATGAAAATAATCAACGCATATTCAAAAAGCGAAGAGGCAAAAGCCAGGTTTGTCGCGCTTAGAAAAGACAAACCGCAAATTTAAATTAGTTTTATAAATTTTCCGTTTTACGACATACGTGTTGCGTAAAAACGGCTGAATTTTACAAAAACGGGTACTGTTTATTAAAACGTGTACAACTTACTAAAAGACTAATCAAGTGCGACATAAACTCGCGCGCGCCGGCGTGCGTCGCGTGTATGTGGCATATGCGCCAAAACTCAAATTCAAAATCAAATCATACGAAAAAAACTATATAGAGATAATCAGCGATTAAAACTAAAAGAGGAAGAAAACAATGTTTGTTCAATCACGCAAAATCAGTCCGTGGAAGACGTCGGATTACGTAAGGACAATATTTTTGTTCGTTTTACACACGATAATCATTGCCGGAATATATATTGCGACGATATATTTAAACGACCCGTCGCAGGCGTCGTTTGTCGAGTATTTTAAAAACACGTCTACAAGAAAAGACTTTTTATATCTGGTGGTAGAAACGACGATACTCGTCGGTATAATGTATTTGTATTTCATTTTTGAAAACAGAAACGCAATAAAAATCGCCTCCAACGTAAACCTTATTTTCGTAATAGTGGAAATAAGTTTGTTGATGTCTTACATTGTGGGCAAATACGTGGGTATTTACGCAAGACCTTTTGCATTGTGCGCGATTCTCACGCTTATGCTTGTTGACAGAACCTCGGCAATTACGGTAAACACCGTGCTTTGCATAATGGTGTTTATAATGGATACGTTTACGAATATCAACTTTGTTGGTACTTCGGACAAGGCGATATTTTCGTCGCTTATTCTCGGGTTTACTTGCGGCGTGCTGGGCATTTATCTTGTAAACCAGGTGCTTGAAAGGGCAAAACTTTTCCTTTTAGGTTCGTGTATATCGATACCCGCGTTTATTTGCGTGCTTATTCTGGAAGTAATACCGCACAGTGCAAACAGCATTTGGCTTATCGCGTTAAGTATTTTCTCGGGTATACTTTCGATAGTATTCGTAATGATATTTTTACCGCTGCTCGAGTATATTTTCAACGTGGATACCGATTTCCGTCTTGCCGAACTTACCGACAGCAACGCAAAACTTATAAAAAGGCTCAGGCTTCAAGCCCCGGGCACTTATCAACACTGTATCGTTGTGTCCACGCTTGCGCAGGCTTGCGCAATAGCGATAGGAGAAAAGGCGATTATGGCGAGGGCGGCGGCTTATTACCACGATATGGGAAAACTTAAGAACCCCGAATTTTTCGCCGAAAACCAGATGGGTGAAAACCCGCATGCGGGACTCACCCCCGAACTTTCGGTTGATATAATCCGTTCGCACACGACCGACGGTTACGATTTGATACAAAGAAACAATTTGCCGCAATTTTTGGCAGACGTCGCGCTTCAGCACCACGGCACGTTGCCAATAAGATATTTCTACGCAAAGGCACTTAAATTTACCGACAACGAAGTCGATATAAGAAATTACTCTTATCAAGGACCTAAGCCGCAGACCAAAATTGCCGCAATAATAATGATTTGCGACGCAAGTGAGGCGAAAATCCGTTCGATGAACGACAGGTCGGGCGAAAAAGTCGACAGAGCGGTCAGGGAAATAATAGAAGAAAGAATGGAACTCGATCAATTTTCGGAGTGTGATATCACTTTGCGCGAAATTGAAATTATCCGCAATGCGATAGTCGAAAACATTGCGGGTATCTATCACGATAGAGTTAAATACCCAAAAATTAAGATTCGCAAAACCGACATCGAAGGAAAGGAATAATATGGCAAAACTCAATTTGCTTTTAGACGAAACCGCCGAAAAACAAAACTATTTCTCTGCCGAAGCGATTAGTAAAGCGGTGTGCGGAGTGCTTAAACAGCGCAGCAGATACGCAATAGAAGTATCGTTCGTTTCAGATGAAGAGATAAAAAAAATCAACAACGAGCAAAGGGGTATAGACAAAGTCACCGACGTATTGTCTTTTCCGATGCTTGACGGAATAAGGGGGAAAAGCGTAAAAATTGCCGATTTCCCTTTAGATTACGACGAAGAACTCGGCGCGATTTTTATGGGCTCGATAGTCATTTGTTTAAAAAGGGCGAAAGAACAAGCCGAAGAATACGGGCACAGCGAAAAAAGAGAAATTAATTATTTGCTCGTACACGGCATTTTGCATCTTTTCGGTTACGACCACATGACAGACGAAGACAAGGCGCAAATGCGCGATTCAGAAGAAAAAATCATGAATAGATTAAACTTAACGAGGGACATATGAGAAGCGGAACGGTGGCTGTTGTAGGCAGAGCGAACGCGGGTAAATCCACGCTTATAAACGTGTTGGTAGGCGAAAAAGTATCCATAGTTTCGCCCAAACCGCAGACAACGAGAGACAGAATACTCGGTATATTGACGACGGTCGATTATCAGATAGTTTTCGAGGACACCCCGGGAATATACAAGGCATCGTCGCTTTTAAACGAGCGTATGCAAAAATCGGTCAAGACCGCGGCAAAAGACGTAGACCTTGTTTTGTTTGTGATAGACGGGCATAACGGCATAAAAGACGAAGATTTAACCAACTTGAAAAGTTTTTTAAAAGGCGACGTGAAAGTGGTGGTTGCGGTGAGCAAAATCGACATAATGCCCAAGGAGAATCTGCCTTTGGTGCTTGCGAAATTCGCCGACGTCGAAGGAATTGCCGATATAGTGCCGATATCGGCTCGCAAGGGCAAAAACATTAAAGATTTGCTCGATACTCTGGCGAAAAATCTTCCCGAGCAAGAGGCGATTTACGGCGACGATATTGTTTCGGACAAGTCTGTCAAGTTTATGGTGGCGGAAATAATGAGGGAAAAACTTTTGCTTAAATACGACAAAGAAATTCCCCACGGCACGGCTGTCGTCGTCAACGAATTTTACCGCAGAGAAAGCGGCACTTACGAAGTAAATCTCGATATCGTGTGCGAAAAAGAAAACCACAAGGCGATACTTATCGGTAAAGGAGGAAAAGCCCTTAAAGAAGTGAGTTCGTTTGCAAGGGAAAGCATGGAAAAATTTCTCGGCGCAAAGGTGTTTTTGACGGTTTACGTAAAAGTGAAAGAAAATTGGCGAGACAAACCCAATTTGCTTCAGGAATACGGTTACGGCGAAGAAGAATTCAATTAAAAGATTATAAAAAACGACCCGTCGGAATTTATTCCGGCGGGAAAATTATAAAACGGAAATATCAGATTTCAATAAATAAATTTTCCTTTCGGGCACATACTGAATGCGTAAGCGGCTCTGTTTAAGTTTTTATAAACGGCTTAAATTTAAATATAATGCCGCTCGGGAGAAAAAACCTTAAAATCATATTTTTACAACTAAATTTTCGCAATATATTTTGCCCTCCTTGTGCCAGCCGAGCGAGAATGGAATAAATTAAGTTTTAACGGCGCAAAATTTGTATTTTTTATATAAACAAATTTTGACGATATTTAAGCCTCCTCTTGTGTAAAGGGAGGTGGCGTGCGGAACGCACGACGGAAGGATTGTAAAGGTAAATTTTTATATAACAAATCGATTTTTACTCAAAGTAGACAATCCCTCAGTCAGCCTTGCTGACAGCCCCCTTTGCACAAAGGGGCCGAAGAATTTGACCGATTTATTATTAAAAAATCAATTCTTGTTCGGCTCACAAAGGAGTAGGAAAATTACATTGCAAATTTGTGTTTGTCTGCGCAAAATAGCCGATATTAAAAAGCAAACGGTTGCGCTAAAAATATTTTAGATTTGATAGGTGAAAACTCTCGGGAAACAAGGAGGGAAAATGGAAAAACGAAAAACGCCGTCTCAAATGGCGTGGGAACTTTTTGAAAAAACGGGCAAAGCGGGGTATTACCGCTTGTACAAAAAACTGACGACGGGCAGTGTGGATGAGGATGATATCTAAAGTAAACGGTGTTGTACTGCGGGCTGTAGATTACAACGACAACGACAAAATGCTCACCCTTTTCACGCTTGAAAAAGGCGTTTTGGGGGCGAAGATAAAGGGTGTAAAAAAGGCGGGGGCAAAACTTAAGTTTGCCGCCGAACCTTTCTGTTTTGCAGAATACGTGTTGAGTGAAACAGGCGAAAGGGCTACCGTAACCGAGGTTACGCAAATTGACAGTTTTTACAATTTGCGCCTTGATTTGTTTAAATATTATTCGGCGACGGCTATTGTCGAATTTATCAACAAGGCACTATACAAAAACGAAGTTTTCGAGCAAATGTTTTACCTTACTGTCAACACGTTTAAAACGCTTGCTTACACCGATGCGGACGCAATAACTGCGCTTTTAAATTTCTTTTTGAATTCACTTTCTTACCTGGGTTACGGCATGAATTTACACGGTTGTATTTCGTGCGGAAAGCAACTTGTCGACAGGGCGTTTTTTGATTTCGACGCAGGCGGGGCGGCTTGCGAAAATTGCCGGAAAACCACCGACGTCGAGTTTAACGTGAACACATATAAATATCTTTCAGAGGCGTTAAACGGCGATATTGCGGGAAAACAAACAACTGCCGACAACTTAATAAAGAAAAAGGCGATAAGGCTTATAGATTATTTTATTTCGCTTAAAATCGGCATAACTCTTACGTCTACAAAAGAAATAATGAATATGCTTTAAAATGAATATAAAAAGAGTGAAAAAATTATTTTTGCATAAGGCTGAAAGAATTTAAAAACGTTTGATTCCAGCCGAAAATTTTGCTTTTAGCCAAAAGATTTACTTTTAGTCAAAAATAACTTTTAGTTAAAGAATTTAATTTTAGTCAGAAATAACTTTTAGTTAAAAGATTACTTTTGGCCCAAAAAATTTACTTTAAGTTGAAAAATTTACTTTTATTATTTATATAAGCGGGGCGATTTTGCAATTACGCAAAATCGCCCCGCTTATTGTTGAAAAAGAAAACCACACGCTGAGCGTGTGGAAAAAAACAGAGCGGAAGCGATGGAGAGAAAAAACCTCGCTTTTTGTTGTTTTTATAAATAAAGTCCGATTTTATTCGACCTCTTTGTGAGCCGAGCAAGAATTGAGTTCTATTAAGCCTTAAAGACATCTTTTTTGCCCTTTACCGCAAATGCTCGCTTGTCATACGTATAGGTATGTTTTCTGTCAAAACATAAATTTGAGACAAAATATCTTGGCCCCTTTGTGTAAAGGGGGCTGCCACGAAGTGGCTGAGGGATTGTTTTGTTTGAGTAAAAATTGGCTTATTTTAATGAAAATACGGCTTGATTTGTTGAAAATTGCTTTTACAATCCTTCCGTCACGCGTTCCGCGCGCCACCCTCCGAGCCGAGCGAGAATTGAGTCCTTTAAGCCTTAAAGACATCTTTTTTGCCCTTTACCGCAAACGCTCGCTTGTCATACGTACAGTATGCCGCCGCTCACGTTTGTAATAAATTATCTAAAAAATATGGCTTTAAGGTGCTTCGCATTTTAACGCCGATAAATTTAGAAAAATCAAGGCAAACGAGCGCAATAATACCAAGTGGTATTAAAAGCGAGTTTAACGACGATTTTGTAAATTAAATTTAGAAAAATCAAGGCATGCGAACGTAATAATACCGAGTGGTATTAAAGCGAGTTTAACAACGATTTTACAAATTTAGTGTCGTTAAAACTTAATTTATTCAATTCTCGCTCGGCTCGCACAAGGAGGGCAAGATATGCGTGTCAAATAGTATGTATGAAATGTAATGTAATGTAATGTAATATATTACTTCCTTTGCACAAGGAGGGCTGAAAATTTTAAATAATAAATATTGATAGACGAACATTTTTAAAGGCGGCGCAAATTTTGCGCCGCCTTTAATGCTACTTACATAAATTTAAAATTTTTTATTAAACTTATTTTAATTGTTTTATTAAGCCATATTTAAAATTTTTTATTAAACTTCAACACTGTTTAAATAAATTTTAATGTTACTTGCAAATTTTAATGTTGCTTAAATAAAAACAAATAAAGCGGGGTAGCGAATTCGCTACCCCGCAAGTTATTAAAATATTTTTTTAATTTAATATAAAATATTTTTTTTAATTAAATCTTTAAATCAAACATCTAACTTAAATACCTAAATCAAATATCTGAATTAAATTTTTTAATCAAATATTTTAATTTTGCTCGTTTTTTATTGAGCGTAAGCAAATCTCGTAACGGTTGCATTTGAATATTCCATACTCAACGCAACTTCGATAGTGTCAACCGAAATATTAGTCATGCAGTATGATTGGTAAATCGATTTACCGTTCATATCGCCTTCGGTTGCGGTAATTTTCATTACGATAGTAAGAACGTTGCCTTTTCTCGAAAGTTCGATCTTAACGTCTGCCTTTTTAATTAATTTTTTGAAGTCGTCGAATGACATGTTGTTGTTAGAGAGCAACGGGTTGCCAAATCTGTGTATACCGTTGTCGTCGTTTACGTGACCTAATCCGAGAGTGCCGGTTGTGCTGTCTATCCAACCCCACCAGTCCTGACGCATTACCGCAACGTTGCCGTGCTCGTTTGCATCTCTTATGACAAAGAGAGGAGTTTGCCATGCTGCATCACCGGTATTTCCGCTAAGGTTGGTGTTTTGGCTGTATTCAAGCACTGCGTCGAAGTCGCCCGTCAACGTTTGAATTACGTGGATGTTATCTCCACCCCAACCGCCGCCTAAGTTTTCATAATGAGCGGGAAGTTCGAGCGTGGTATTTTTATCGTACTCTGTTGCGGGGTGGAAGTTGACCGAAAGGTTGCTTATCTGAGTAAATTCGTCGCCTTCGTTCATGTTGTCGAAGAAGTTCTGGTTGATATAGAAACCGTCGGTTGCAACGTCGTTTATAAACGCATATACAAGATCGCTGATTTCGTTTACATTTGCATTGTGGTTTCTTACCGTTGCAAAGAACGTAAGAGCAAGTTTGCCGTCTCTGTAGAAGTAGAGCGAACCGTCGGGTCTGAACGCCACCGTGATGCGAATGCTGTTGTCTCTCGGAACTACGTTATCCCAACCTGCAGTGCCGAATTGGTTTTTATAACTTGCGCCGAATCCGTAATCGCCGTCGTACCAGTCGGACGAAGGCTTTCCGGCGGGCATATATCTTACGCAGCCGTCGAATATAAGCGTATTTGTCGAGTGGAAGAGTTGTGCCCAGTCTCCGTATACTTTTGTCAAATCAAACGAAACTTCAAAACCCGTGTTGTTTGTTACCATCGGGAAAGGTCCGAATTTTTGTCCGTTGGGTTTAGCGATAGTCTGAGTAGTGTCGAGAGAGTATCCTCTGAATTCTACTTCGACGTCTTCTTCTGCAAGTTGAAGTACTTTAGCGACGTCGGTAGTCTTGTAGAACGCAAATTGCGGTACTTCTACCGTGTAAGATGCGTTGGGCTGTACGGCAATTTGCTTTGATTCGATAAGCAATGTGTCGGCATAAGCGTTTACTGTAACTATGTTGGAAACCTTTTTATAAAGTACCGTGATAGTTTCGTTTTCAGCGGCTACCGTTCCGCTTACAGTTGCTTGGTCTGCATGTACTTCGTAAGCGACAACTGCGGGAGCGTTGCAAGAGTATGCCGCGCCTTTGATGTATTCTTTGAATATAACGTTGTCGGCAAGTTTCTTTCCGCCTTCGCTCTTGAACTCTACCGTTACGGTGCTGTATTCTACCGCAGGACCAACAGAAAGGTCGCTCATAGACCAACCGTCCGTCAAGTTTTTAACTTCAAAACCGTAAGTCGAAATATAATCGAGAACGCTTTCGGTAAGCATTTTTACGGTGTAAGTTTTGTCTTTATTTTCAAAGATGTTGTTGCCGGAAGCAGTGTTTGCGTCGAAACGAAGCACGCATCTGCCGTCTCTGTACATTCTTATAGTGCCGTCGGGTTGGAAAGACATTACTACTTCTATAGTGTTGCCGTAAGGAACAAGAGCGTCCCATGCCATACCGTAATCGGTGGGGTGACCTTGTGCGCCGTCGCAGAAGTTACCGGTGTAAGACCATCCGTCTCCGTTTTGAGTAGGTTCGAGATAACTATCGATACAGCCGTTGCAAATTCTGAAGATATCTTCATTTTCGGTGTCGCCGACTGAAAGGATATCGTGACCGGAGAAAAGACGCATCCAGTCGGTTACGGTCTTTCCGTAAAGTTTAAACTTGAAAGAGAAGCCGGTCGTCTGGTTGAACATAGGAAGTCCGTTTACGTACAAACCTTCGGGGTTAGCGATAGGCGTATCGTCGAAATCGTAAGTAAATTCAACTACTTCGTCGTGGTCGTCCATAGTCAGGTTTTTGCTTGATTCGGTTGTTTTGTAGAAAGCAAATTTTTCGGGTTCGAGCGTCAGAGACGTGCCGTATTCGACTTCGGTTTGAGTTGTTTTAAATACATTTTCGCCGTATTTATAATTAACGGTAAGGTTGTATTTATTGGGAACGTATTTGACCGTGTAAGTTTTTCCGTCGACGCTGTCCATCGTTCCGTTTACGGTAGTCAAATCTGCCGTGTGACCTTTTATTGCGGGAGTAGCAACTTCAAACGTGCTGTCGTACTCGACTTCCGCCTCGTACTTTTCCGGAGCGTCGGCTGTACCCGTATAGTTGATTGTAAGTTTGTACTTATTGGGGGTATACTTAACCGTGTAAGTTTTTCCCTCGAGACTGTCCATGTTTCCGGAAATTACCGTCTGGTCGGGTGTGTAACCGGGGACTTCGGGTACCGTTACCGAGTAGTCGGTTTTGTAAGAAACGTCTTCAAAATGACTTGTCGGGTTGTTTTTTGCGCCGGTGTAAACAATTGCAAGGGTATATTTGTTGGCAACGAAAGTAACCGTAACGTCTACGTTTGCTTTTGCCGTTTTGCCCTTGACAACTTTTAAGTCGGCGGTATAACCTTCGATTACGGGCGAAGTAATTTCGTATTCCGTATCCTGGTTGTACGCCTCGCTGTAAGTTTCGGCAGCCGTTTGTCCGTCTTCATAAACGTACGTAACGGTAACCTTAGGTCTGTGTGCCTCTATGTCGATTTTGTCGCATGCGACCAACATAGAGCAAGAAAATACCATTACTACCGACATTACGAGTAGTAATAAATTTCTCTTCATTTTGCTTCCTCCTAATTAGATATATTTAAATAATTTGTCAGCGCGCGCCCGGAGTCTGCGCAAAATATACGCACAGAATATATTACGTCGCGCCCGCAATAACATATAGTATTATAATATAAATTACAAGTTTGTCAAGGGGGTTTTAAAAAAAAGTACATGCTATTTGTAAATAAAATGCGTATTTTTGCTTATATTTGTCTTAAATTTGTTTCATTTTGTATAATTTTACCCGATTTATATGATGTCCGTGATTGAAAAGGTTTGTAAAATTGCGTTTAAAAACGGCAGGCGTCGGGGTGAAAATTTTTTCTTCGGCGCGTTCCGATAAATGTGCATCCGATGTAAAAAATCGATTTTGCGGCTAAATAAAAAATAGTTTTACGTGCTTAAATTGTGTTGCAATAACGCTAAATTTTATGTTAAAATAAACCCAAAAGAGTAAAAAATTGCCCAAACGGCAAAAAGTCGAACGATTATTGCGGCTTTACATACGTCAGGTTGTGTTTTATCGTTTAATTTATGCGTAAAAACGGCATTGCTTGTCTTTGTAAACGCATATTTTCGTTTTTATATCAGACAATGATTTGACGGTTTTACATAATACGTATTGCGTAAAACGGGCAAAAAGGAGGTACAGATGACCATAGAAGAAAGAATTGACAGAATTTTGTTGCGGCTTTCCGGGGCTAAAAGCGGTAAAAACTACATCAAAATGAAAGAGTATCCTTATCCCCTTAAAACTTTTATAAGAAAAAGTAAAAAAGTCGAAATAAATACAATAGGTGACAATTACGTCACAAAAATAAGCAAGCCGAACAATGCCGACGGTGTGGTTGTGTATTTGCACGGCGGTGGTTATAAAGATAATTTTACACGCGAACATTGGAGATTTATCGACAGATTGTCCTCAAAATGCAGTTTTGACGTGATTGCACCCGATTATCCTTTACTGCCGCAAAACTATGAACAAACGATTGAATTTTTAAACAAGGTTTACGAAAATATTTCCGGCAAGTATAAAACGATTATTTTTATGGGCGACAGTGCGGGCGGTGGTCTTTCGATGGGGTACGCCGCTTATTTAAGAGATAACGGTAAGCGTGTTCCGGACAAAATTATCGCGTTTTCGCCGTGGATCGATTTGACTATGACAAATCCGCAAATTTACGAATACGACAGAAAAGACCCCATGCTCAATATCGAAGCATTGAGAAAAAACGGGTTGGATTACGCTTATCCGTCGACTCCTAAAAATCCTATTATTTCTCCTTTATATGCTAATTTGGAAAATCTGGGAGAGATTTACATATTTTTCGGCGATTGTGATTTGCTTTGTCCCGACGGAATAGAACTTTCTAAAAAACAGTTTGACGGAACAAAAATCAAATTTGATTTAAAGAAAAACATGTTGCACGCGTATGCTATTTTGCCGGTAAAAGGAGCGGAGTACGTGTTCCAGAAGGTGCTGAAAATACTCAATAAGCAAGCCTCAATGCTTTGATTCTGCGTTTTATAAATTTATCATATTGCCTGTTTTACCACATACGTATGCTGTAAAACAGGCTTTTTTCATACCGAAACGATTTAAACCGTTAAAATATGCCGATTTAAAGAGTAAATGCTTCTATGGTACGCATTAATATATGTTACGCGTGCGCATATATAGTATTTTATGCCTATTAACTAATATCTATGCGCATACGTGGCGTGTGTATATGCGTTTTTAAGGCGTCGGGTTTTGTCTGAAAAATTTTTTAAATTTGTTGTAAAAATTGTTGACAAACTATTTACAAAGGCGTATACTGACAACAGTTGAAGAATTGTTCAACTGTTATTCAATTATTGCGGAGGAGTTATGAAAAACGATAATCGCGAAATTACGATAATAAATCACAGGCACGGCGAAACCGAAGAGGTGAACGAAGTGTGCGAAACGCAACACGTTCATAAAAAAACGGTGGGTGCGGTAAAAAACGCCATGCCCGACGAGGATACCATTTACGACTTGGCGGAACTGTTTAAGGTTTTCGGCGATTCGACGAGGACTAAAATAATTTCGGCGTTGTTTGAAGCGGAGTTGTGTGTCTGCGATATTTGCGCAGTGCTTTCGATGACGAAATCAGCCGTTTCGCATCAATTAAGAATTTTAAGACAAACTAATATCGTCAAAGCGAGGAGAGTGGGTAAAGAAGTTTTTTATTCGCTTGACGACGACCATATTTATCAGATATATCAAACGGCTTTAAAACATCTGACCGAAGAAGATTAAACGGTAAAGCGGGATAGTTTGAGACAAAACAAGTTCGTGTCAAACCAAACGTTTGCACAAAGCCGAGCAAGTTCGCTACAAAGCGAGCGATTAAAGATTTAAAAAGTAAAAAATTTTAAAAATATATAAACACATAAGGAGATTTTATTATGAAAAAGATTTACAATTTAGAAGACCTCGACTGCGCTAATTGCGCAATGAAAATGCAAGACGCTATCTGCAAGTTGGACGGTATCAACGAAGTCAGAGTGGATTTTCTCACTCAAAAAATGTACATCGACGCCGCCGATGAAAATTTCGATAAAATAATGAAAGCGGTTGCAAAGTGCGTAAAGAAAGTCGAGCCCGACTGCACAATTTTAGGTTTATAAAATTTCGTGCCGAACATATATATTTTAAGTCGTAAAATACACTTATTAATTTAAATTATGAAATAATATTTGGGGTTTATTGTCGATTATGAGCAAAAAACTGAAAAAGAAATTATATCTTTTGATAGCGGACTTTATAGTATTCGCGTTGGCGGTTATAATTACCCGCATATTCGATTTGGGTAAAACCGCCGAAATAATAATTTTCGGGTGCGTGTACGTGTTTTGCGCTTACCCGGTGCTGAGAAAAGCGTTTTTGGGGGTAATTCACCTTCAGATGCTTGACGAAAACTTTTTGATGACAATCGCGTCTGTCGGCGCGTTTGCGATAGGAGATTATCTCGAAAGCGTAAGCGTAATTTTGTTTTACCTTGTCGGCGACTGGTTCGAGGCGTTCGCGGTGGGCAAGTCGAGAGGTTCGATTGCTAAAATGATGGATATCCGCCCGGAGACGGCACGCCTTGTCGTTGACGGGATTGAGAAGACCGTATTTCCCGAAGAAGTCAAGTTGGATGACGTTTTGCTTGTAAAACCGGGCGAAAAAATCCCCGTAGACTGCGAAGTGATAAGCGGCGAAAGTTATATCGATACTTCGTTCCTGACGGGCGAAAGTATGCCCGTTTACGTCAAAGAAGGCGATATGGTAAGCGGCGGTGCAATCAATAAAAGCGGAATGCTTACGCTTCGCGCTAAAAAATTATATACGGACAGCGCAGTCGCAAAAGTGCTTCAACTTGTAGAAAGTGCGTCGGCTAAAAAGGCAAAAGCCGAAAATTTCATCACTAAATTCGCACGTATTTACACTCCCGCGGTTGTCGGCGGCGCGGTTTTGCTTTTTATCATTCCCTCGATTATAACGGGGCATTGGACAGATTGGCTTTATAGGGCGTTGACGTTTTTGGTTGTGTCTTGTCCTTGCGCATTGGTTATCAGCATACCGCTCGGTTTCTTCGGCGGAATAGGCAATGCGTCGCGTTACGGCATACTTGTAAAGGGCAGCAGTTATATAGAACAATTAAGCAAAGCAAACATTTACGCATTTGACAAAACGGGTACGCTCACCGAAGGTAAATTGTACGTTTTGGAGATAACGCCTGCTGTAAACAAGACAGAAATACTTAAAATTGCGGGCATTTGTGAAAGCGGTTCTACACACCCTATCGCTCAAAGCATATTAAAAGAATGTGAAAATATCGAAAGCGGATATGCTGTCACCGAAATAAGCGGAAAGGGCATTAAAGCCGAAAAAAACGGCAGAGTATTGCTTTGCGGAAACGAAAAATTGATGGATGAATTCGGCATAGAAGTCGAAGAAGATTCTACCGTAGGTACGCACGTTTACGTTGCCGAAAACGGTAAATATGTCGGCACGATAGTCGTCGGAGATAAGATAAGAGATGACGCCAAACAAACCATTGCCGATATCAAGGCGTTGGGCGGCAAAACGTTTATGCTTACGGGCGACTGCGAAAGCGTTGCTGAAAGCGTGGCGACCGAAGTGGGGCTCGATGAGTATAAGAGTTCGCTTTTGCCCGAAAACAAGGTGCAAGAAGTCGAAAACATCATTGCCAATAAAAAGCCGGAAGACGTCGTAGTGTACGTGGGCGACGGCATAAACGACGCGCCCGTCCTTACGAGGGCTGACGTGGGTATCGCAATGGGAGGCGTCGGCAGCGACGCGGCGATAGAAGCCGCAGACGTCGTGTTTATGTACGACAACATACGCTCGCTTTCGATTATTAAAAAGATTTCGATGATTACCGTAAGAATAGTAAAAGAAAACATTATTTTTGCCCTTGCGGTTAAATTCGGCGTACTTATTTTAAGCGCATTCGGTCTTGCAAGTATGTGGCTTGCGTTGTTTGCGGACGTCGGCGTTGCAGTGCTTGCTATTTTAAACGCTATGCGTACAGGATTAAGACTTAAAGAGAAAAAACAAAGTAAATAAATTTCATATACGTATTTCAAACCCCATTAGAACACTACGTGCCGCAAGAATATGCAGAAAACGATAAAACTGTGTCGTATTTGCGGTTTGTTCTACCAAGATTTGAAATACGTACGTTTTTATAGAAACAAAATATCCGATTGAAAACGGCTTGCAACAAAAAATTTGCAAGTCGTTTTCGTTTGCTTTAATCGTGCCGGATTATTATCGAAAACGTAATAATCATCGCATAAATATATAAAATTTTGCCGTGAAATATAAAAGCGGCGTATATCGCGGCGCAAACGGCGGAATATTAAGCCGTAAAATTTTAAATGTTTTTACGGCGGCAATGAGGTAATTTAATTGACTTTTTTAAAATATAATGTTATATAATTAAAGGTTTAATGTTTGTAATCGCGGCGAACGTTTTGCATATGCGGCAAAATTATATAACGACGTGCTTTGAGTAATAAAATAAACAACATGTTAAAGCGATTAAAAACACAAAACAGCAAGACATAACAAACAAAAAACATTCAGGACAAAGATTTTGAAAAACAAGACGATAATTAAAGACAAACGGACGGTAATGACAACCGAGTCGGTAAATAAATTGATATTAAAACTTGCACTTCCCACCATATTGAGTATGCTGGTCACCACTTTTTACAATTTGGCGGACACATATTTCGTTGGGAAAATTCAAACGGGCGAAACGGGAGCGACCACAAGCGCGACGGGCGCGGTAAGCGTAATTTTTTCGTTTATGGCGATAGTGCAGGCACTCGGGTATTTCTTCGGACACGGTTCGGGAAATTACATTTCGCACCAACTTGGCAACGGAAATAAAGACGAGGCTGAAAAAATGGCGGCGACGGGTTTTGTTTCGGCTTTTGCCGTGGGATTAATTTTAATGATTATCGGTTATTGCGCGACCGAGCCGCTTGCAAAACTCATGGGGTCTACAAAAGAAATCTTGCCTTACGCCGTGCAATATTTGCGAATGATACTTATCGGCGTGCCGTTTATGACGAGTTCGCTCGTTTTAAACAATCAACTGCGTTTTCAAGGCAGCGCAAGCAGCGCAATGGTGGGCATTGTCACGGGAGCGGTAATCAACGTTGCGCTTGATCCGCTGTTTATAATGGTGTTAAACATGGGCGTCACGGGCGCGGGACTCGCTACCGTAATAAGTCAAATAATAAGTTTTGTTTTGCTTTTGATTTTCGTCGGCAAGGGAGACAATATCAGGCTTGTTTTCGGTAAATTTCAGTTTAAAAAGTTTTATTTCGTCGAAATTTTCAAAAACGGTTTGCCGTCGCTCGGCAGACAAAGTATTTCCAGCATAGCCAACGTTTGTCTTTCGTATGCGGCTAAAATGGCGGCATATGCGTCGAACGTAGCCAATCCTTCGGTTTACGCCACTTCGGCAATCGCCGCGCTTGGCATAGTGTCGAAAATAATGTTTTTCGGCAATGCGGTAATCATAGGGTGCGGTCAAGGTTTTCAGCCCGTTTGCGGTTTCAATTATGGTGCGGGCAAATACAAAAGAGTGAAAGAGGCGTTTTGGTATACGGTTAAAATAAGCGCAATTTTCGCCGTGTTTATGGTGATTGTAAGCAACGTGCTCAACAGACAGATTATAAGCGTGTTCAACGTCGATAAAGACGCTTTGGATTTTGCGAGAAAGGGTTTCAGATATCAAAGTTTCTCGTTTATATTCACAGTGTGGATAACAGTGTCCAATATGATGATGCAAAACATAGGCAAGGTGGTAAAAGCAACGCTTCTGGCAATTTCGAGACAGGGTATAATGTTTATACCGGCAGTGTTTATTTTAGGCGCGGTTTTTAAAATGCAAGGCGTGTTGTGGGCGCAAACGGTGGCGGACTTTTTGACGTTCGTGCTTGCTGTGCCACTTCAAATAAGCATGCTTAAAGAAATCGACGAACTTGAAAAACAGTGCAACTTAGGCGAGTCTGCGGCAACGAAAGAAACGCAAAACGAAGTTAAGACAGACGAGCAGTCGACAGAACAAATTACCGAGTAATCGGGCGAGTGGTAAGCCGAGCAACCGACCGAATAACAAAATAACGGTAAAAGAATTGTAAAATAAGGCGGTTTTATTGTTCGATTAAAAAATTGCCGTTTAAATTTGGCGTTTAAATATATGTCAAAACGCACTAAATAAATATACAACTTGCACAAAAAACGTTTTTGGTATTGAAGAGAAAGTTTTGTCATATTATAATAAATATGTAGGGCAAACGTATTCCGCATTTTTGCGAAAAATCCGCGATTTTAATGCCGTTATCGGTTATAAAACAGGCACTTTTTCAAAATATTTCGGGCATGCCGACAAATATATTATAAGGATGGAAAAAACAAAATGAGTATTCAAGCAGACAAAATCAGAAACGTTGCACTTATCGGACACAGCGGAGAGGGTAAAACTACCCTTGCCGAAGCGATTTTATATAATATGCAAGTTACGGACAGACAGGGTAAAGTCGACGACGGAAACACCGTAACCGACTACGACCCCGAAGAAATCGCGAGAAAATCGTCAATAAGTCTCTCGATGGCATACGGAACGTACAAGGGCTATAAATTCAACGTTATCGACGTGCCGGGCTTTTTTGATTTTGAATGTGAAATGAATCTTGCGCTCGACGCGGCGGATTGCGCCATTATCGTCACGGGCGGCAGCGGCACGCTTACCGTCGGCACGGAAAAGGCGATAGATTATTGTTTTTTAAGAAAAATCCCCGCAATACTTTTTATAAACGGACTCGATAAAGACAACAGCAATTATTTGCGTACGGTTGCGGCGATCAAGGAAAAATACGGCAACAAAATCGCGCCGATGATTATTCCCAATATGATAGACGACAAAATGAAAGGATTTGTCAAAGTTGCTTACGGTGTGTGTTGCGACTGGGAAAACAACGAAAGCGAAATTCCGGCAAATTTATTAAACGATTACGAAGAAGCGCACATGGCTCTTTCCGAGGCGGCTGCCGAAAACGACGAAGACTTGCTTGAAAAGTTCCTCGAGGGTACACCGCTCACGGGAGAAGAGATTGAAAAGGGAATCAAGATAGGTATAGGCAGTTGCTCGACTATTACCGTACTCGGCGGCAGCGCGCTTAAAAATCACGGCGTACTCAACCTGATGGATAAAATCATTTCAACGCTGCCAAGCCCCATCGACAGAGGCGGCAGAACGGGCGTTACTCCGGGCGGCGAAAAAATCACCGTCAGACCCAATTCGGGCGATACGGTTATCGTAAAAGTGTTCAAAACGGTGGTTGACCCGTTTATCGGGAAACTCAATTTCATCAAGGTGATGAGCGGTACTTTAAAGCCGGATATGACGCTTAACAACGCCACTAAAGGCACGCAGGAAAAGATTTCGGCGTTGTATTTTATAAGAGGCAGAAGACAAGACAAAGCCGACGAAATAGTCGCCGGCGATATGGGCGCGCTTGCAAAACTCAACAACGTTTCCACGGGTGACGTGTTGTGTCAGGGCACGGCTATTACGTTTAAACCCGTCGAAATACCCGCGCTTGTTTATTCGATGGCAATTTCGGTAAACAAAAAAGAAGATATAGACAAACTTTTCGACGGACTTAAAAAGTTGATGGACGAAGATATTTCGTTTAAGGTTTCGCAAAACCCCGAAACGGGCGAAACGATGCTTTCGGGCGTGGGAGAAATGCAACTTGCGCTTATTTGTAAAAAACTCAAGAGTAAGTTCGGCTGCGAAGCGGTGTTGAATCCGCCCAAGGTTGCTTATAGAGAAACTATACGTAAGAGAGCGGAAGCGGAAGGAAAACATAAAAAACAAACGGGCGGCGCAGGTCAATACGGACATTGTAAAGTCAGGTTCGAGCCGGGCGCGGAAGACGGCGTTTACGAGTTCGTCGACGAAGTTGTCGGCGGCGCGATACCCAATAACTTTATTCCCGCGGTAGACTCGGGATTGAGAGAGGCGGCTAAAGAGGGCGTGCTTGCCGGTTATCCCATGGTCAATCTCAAGTGTACGGTTTACGACGGAAGTTATCACCCCGTAGATTCTAAGGAAATAGCATTCGTTTCGGCGGCAAAACTCGCTTATCAGGCGGGTATTCCCAACGCTTCGCCGTGCATTTTAGAGCCGATTATGCAACTTGAAATCGTCGTACCGGAAGGATTTATGGGTGACGTGATGGGAGATATGAACAAACGCCGCGGCAGAATTATCGGCACAGACGTCGTTGACGGAAAGGCAATCGTTACGGCTGAAGCGCCGCAAGCGGAAATAATGCGTTATGCAACCGATTTAAGAAGCATGACTCAAGGCAGAGGTAAATATTCGGTGCAATTCGTGCGTTATGAAGAAGTGCCCGCCAATATTCAGGAAAAAATTGTAGCAAACAGCAAAAAGTAAATATAACAACTCATCAATGACCGACGCGTTTGCATCGGTCATTGATAAAGTAAAAAGGAGAATTTCAATGATTTTAACGATTTGTCCCAACCCCAGTCTCGATTGTACCATTGAATTGCAAACGCTTAACGTAGGGCAGATGAATAGGATAGAAAACAAAATCACCACTTATTCGGGTAAAGCGATGAACGTTGCGCTTGCGCTTTCGAGATTGTCGTGCGATTGTCTCGCGACGGGGTTTATGTTTGAAGAAAACGGGCGGCAATTCGTGCATACTCTCGACAGAGAAGGAATCAAAAACACCTTTGTGTGGAATAAAGGCAGCGTAAGAGAGAATTATAAAATAATCGACAAACGCTCGATGATGACGGAAATAAACGACAAGGGCGAGTTTGTAAAGGCGGACAAGCAAGCCGAACTTATAGACCTTGTAAAAAACGTCTCTAAAGACTGCTCTATAGCGGTGATGAGCGGTTCGTTGCCGCAAGGCGTCGAAGACGATTATTACGCGAAATTGTGCAGAGTTATTCCCAAAAAGGTGAAAAAAGTAGTAGACATTACGGGGGATAGGTTGCTGCTTGCTTTAAACGAGGGCGTGTACCTTGCAAAACCTAATTTAAGAGAATTTGAAGAAGTAACGATGAAACAATACAAAACAATCGGCGATATGATAAACGGTTGTTATAATTTAATTGACAAAGGCGCGGAAAACGTGCTATTATCTCTCGGTAAACGCGGTGCGATACTTACCGACGGAAGTAAAAGTTATTATTGCAAAAGCGCGAACGTAGCGGTAAATTCAACCGTGGGCGCGGGCGATTGCATGGTGGCGGCGGCTTGCGCCATGATAGAGCACGGAGCAAGCAAAGACGAAATTTTAAGGTGTGCGGTGGCGGCGGGTACGGCTGCGGTGACAACGCCCGGCACAAACTTGTTTTACAGAGATAAATTTGAAGAAATTTACGACAAACTTACCGTAGAAGAAATTATGTGACGGCAAAGCGTAGAGTGTGATTTTCTTTTTATGTCGGTATTTTTGATTGACGGCAAATATATAACATTATTTAAATGTTGCGTCGACGCAAATAATTAATTGGTTTCAATTTGTAATATTATAGCAGAAAACGAAAAAATCCGTGTTTACGCAATACGTATTGCGTAAACACGGTGGTTTTTATAAAAGCGGATATGGTGGAATTGGCAGACACGATGGATTTAGGATCCATTGGTCACCCGTGCAGGTTCGAGTCCTGTTATCCGCACCAAACAAGAATAAAACGAACCCGAGAGAAAATCTTGAGTTCGTTTTGTTTTTTACAAGAGATTATTTTGGACTAATCGTAGGGTGGGAATAAATTAGATAGTTAGTTGCTGATAAGCAACGGTGTACAATCGAATCCTTTATCTAATAACTTTTTAATCACCTCTACGGTCAGGTATTTTGCATATGTAGAACGACTATTTTCGTCATAGCCTTTTAGATAGCCGATTAAATAATGAATTTTATGACTTCCTTGAAAATGTTTTTTAAATTCGGCTTTATCTACAGGTATTTTTATGCCATTGTTGTATTTTGCTGCAATTGTCGCATAATATTTTTCTAAAAAATCATCTCTGTTTGCAGATGCAAGCATTTGTTGAAGATAAGATGCAGATGTAATGATTTGATTAGATACATCTCTTGCTCCCGTTCCATTAAACGAGTCTTTGTTGTGCATCAAGAAAATTTGATCATCGCTAAAAATTATTATGTCCGCAATCTCTACATTGTTAATCAGTGCGGTGTGCGCCACAATATACTTTCCTTCATCTTTTAATGCTTTATTATAGTCATCTTCTGTAGAACAATTTCTAATTAGACCGAAGAGGGAAGTATAAGTATTGCGTCTGTTCGATTGTTGATTGAATATCTCTTTAAACTCGGCATCTAAAATATCGCTAAATTTTGAATCAAAGACATACCACTGTCCATTAAACAAATAACATGGTTGTTTTTTCTCGCCAAACTCGACAAAGCCTTGTATAGCATCAAAAATTTGAATTGGGAATAGAATAAAATTTCCAGCATTGTCTAAAGTTGAAATTGTCCAATTCTTAAGCATTTTTTTGAATGTGGACTTATTTTTATTTATAAGTAAAGCAATAATGTCTAAAAAAGTAATAGCATCTTCGCTTTCGATTAGGATTTCATTCGTTTGTTCATCTCTAATTATGTATTTATTTGCACAAGTTAAAAATGCTGTATAGTCGTCACCAGTAAGCATAAAATGATTAAACTTTCCATCAACCAGTGTTTGAATTAACTCTTCATATAATTCGTTGTTTTTTAAACCTTTTTTACGAGCAAGAACAAGATAATTAAGTGCAAAATTATCTGTCATTTTTTCAACATCACAGATTCTGTTAATTACTTGCTTTAATTCTGCTATTGAAATAGAGCGATGAATCACTATAGAATCTTTATTAACAATATTTATCTTTTTATTTTGAGATTCTTCTTCGTTGAATGTAATTCCAAGGTTTTCTGCAATATCACGAGTAGCTTCAATTGATAATTGACGGAAGATACTGCTCATATCTTGCTCACTTTGTATGCTTGTTGAATTTTTATTGGTTCTTTGTGAGGCTGTCTGGTTTCCAAGTAAATTATTCTGCAAAATAGATTTAATTACAGAATTGTCTTTATTTATAATTTTCGGAAGAAGATACAGCCCAAAATTTTTTTCAGTAAATTTGGAAATGTAGTTACTCCCATATCCGCCAGTAACGGCAAAAACCTTATCGTCACATAAATAAAAATAGACATAAGATACATTTGTGTTTGTTAAAAAATTTTCATCAATTTTTTGAGGTTGTGTTTCATTATTGCTGATTATTTGATTGGCAACATCACCCCATGAGGGATAATGCGTCGTTTTGAAAATAACACCTTTTAACCCTTGATACGAAATAGCGCATATTAGAGATTTCGGTTTATCCTTAATAATTTTTGTTGTGCTATTAATCAATACGTCGATTATGTTTTCTGCATATTCCGTATTATTTGAACCGTGAGAAACGTTACTAAATGTATTTTCTACTGCTTCAAAATTGATTTTATAAATACTATACTGAGTTTCGGAATTAACTACCATTTTTCCCTCTTGCAAAATCATATATTTTTATGCATTTGACAAATCACAAATGTTTACAATAATATACAACATTTAGCGTAAAAAGTCAAGTTGCACACACTATATCTTGTTTTTACTTTTATTAGGCATGTGTTTAGATATCTTTTTAGCTTGCCGTCCGATTTATCGCCTTTCGTCTGCGTTTGTAGCACAGTGAAAAGCGTAAGTCAACGGCAAAAATTTTTACTTAGAACATTGAAATTACCAATGATAATGTAAAATTTTTTGCTGGTCGTTGACTTCCGTCATTGCGACTTTAACTCACATTGTAATTGCGACTTTTCACGGTGCTACCCCCGTTTTCGCCGAAAGGCGAAGTAAATCGGAGGTAAAATACAATGAAAGAAGTAAACAAAGGTATTTTAGATAACGACGTAGTTATCTCGGCAGGAAACATACAGGAAATGGGTGAAGTTATTGCCTTGACCTGTATCAAAACGGTAATCGTCCGTTCGGGCAAGGATTTGCACTATCTATACAAAGGACTATTGCGAGATATGAACCGCTCAAAAGACGATTATTCGCCGTTTTCAAACGCATACGAAATTGCGCAAGAGGCAATGCTGTTTCTTTGCCAACATATAGGTGAGAAACTCGGTGACGACTATACAACAAAATACGGAAAGGTTGTAACTATTAAAAGTGCTTGTTATCGTTGCGCCGACAATTATTTGCAAAAGCAATACACACGCCATTTATCAAACACAATAAGCCTTGACGAGCGTATTACGAGCGAGCCTGCAAAAACACTCGACGACGAGCAGAAAAACGATTATACCGCCGTTGACGGGCTTATATCAAAGATGAAACTTACCGCTGCGGAATACGAAACGTTATGTGCTTATATGGCAGGACTTACTTATCTCGAAGTAACACGTCTTTTGAACGTAAACCGCACGACGATTTGGCGCAGAAGAATGAGCCTGCAAAGAAAATATGCGCTTGCTACTAACAGCCTTTAATACAAAAATTTAGACGGATAAATCACTAAAATTTGTCCGTCTATTTTATGTTGTTTTTATATTATTTTTTCAATCTCCCCATAATAATGTGGTATGTACGATTGATAAAATCTTCATAATCATTATAAATTACGCTGTCATTAAACGGGTCATTGATTTTAGTAGAGTAACTCATTAAATCGTCGTCGTTCAACACACTTCTGTAATACTCTGCATAATCCGTCGAATTTTCAAAATAATAGTTCAATGCTTTTTCTTTAAGTTTTATGAGAACAACAAGCGTTTTATCGGGTGTATGAAAGAAAACGCTCGGGTCGTCTTTTGATAATTCCAAGTACTTGTCCAGATTGTGCGTTGAAATAACATCGTATTTTTTGAATTTACCGCCATTTTCATAATACGGAACCTTCTCAAAGATAATAAACACTTGAAAATAGGGAATTGAATTAGCACGTATATTTGCCGTTTCGCCAAGCATATTTTCAAAATAATTATTGCTATTTTGAGAGTAATTTCTCATTACAAATTTAACAGCATATCCGGCAACCGGTTTATTGTTTTTCAAAATTGTAATATCAACGTTTTTAGGGTAATACCGTCCGCCGATACTACCTTCTTTATCGTTGCCATAACCTTGTGACTGTATAGAAAAGCCTGCACCGAGCAATTCTTCCAAATCTGATGCTATATGCCCGTGTAAAGTTTTAAGTTTAGCCGTACTTCTCGAAGTGCCAACGGCTAAATACTTAGCGAACGACTCCTTAATCACTCTTAAAAAATCATCATTTGTCATCATTGAAACATTCCTCCGTCGTATGCTAATTTATAGTCCAAATATGCTTTTATATCTTTTGACGAAAAGGTATAATATCCGCCGCTTTTGTACTTACCTAATAAAGAAATATAGGTTGTAAACTCCACACTTGATAAACACTTTTTGATAATGTTTACATCAATACTATCCGACGTGATATATAATCCACTATATACGCCCGTTCCGGCAGGTGCATTTACAATCTTTAAGTCTGCCGACGTCCGCAAAAGGGTATTTATTGCAATTTTATCTTTATATGTATCGTTAATTGCCTGACTTCTTCCAAAAGCATACCAATACGTATCATCTTTCTTTTCCGAACTGCGATTGAGCAATAAATGTTTATTTGCCGACAAGTATTCATATAGAGCAGTATCGCTTTTCAATTTATCTCCAGATATCAATTTCCCGTTTTTATCGTATGGATAGATAATTTTCTTAAACTCTCCGCGAGACGCTTTTACAACCGGAATAACATAGTCGGAAGAAAAAGCAAAATCTCCAATAAATACGCTGTCACATAAAGTTGCATATCCGTTTTTTACTTCAACATCGCAATGTCCTAAATTGAAAAATACTTTTTTCAGCAAGGCTAAATCATTTTTTGTTGCAAAGTAGAAATTTCCAGATATATAGAAATCGTCTGACGATAGCGTTTCGACATAATACGGAATGTGATTTTTTTCATCAAACTGATAGTATTCTATCGTATTATTTGTGCGGCCTTTTTTGAGAATAGTTATTTCGGTATAGGTAGTAGCATTAAATGCCTGAAAATGCTTTAAGTCAACGATTATATCGACAAGATTTTCACTGACAAATGTTTTTCTCATATAACTGCCGGCAAGGCTGTTAAAATAAGAACTTGGAGTGATATAACCCAAAACGCCGTTTTCGTTCAACATTTTTAGTCCGATTTCGTAGAAAACGATGTATAAATCAGTCATACCGTCTTGTGCAAACGAAAATGTCTTTGTCAAATCAAGTGATTCATCCAAATTATGTACCCGAACATATGGCGGATTTCCAACAACAAAATCCATTTTCCCATTGAAACGTTTTACGGTCAAAGTGTTTTCGCATTGTATATCCCAGCGGACATTTTCAATGCCATATTGCATTGCAACAGCCGTTACGTTTTTGATACATTTTTCACATTCCACAGAGTCTATTTCAATGCCGTGGATATATGTTTCTAACTCTCGTTTTAATTCTGCGGAATTATATTTTTTTATTTGTGCTTGTTTGCAATAACGGTCTACAATTTTTGTCAAAAATGCACCGTCCCCACAACTGTTATCAATTACGTGTTTGCGAATAAGGTTATTTTGAGTATATCCGGATAAATCAAGTATATTGTCTACAATATAGTCAGGTGTATATATACGTCCGTTTGACTTGCTCGCCGTTAATTCTTTTGCTTTCATTTTATGTACTTATCCTTTGAAAATTTGTTCAGCGAATAATCTA
>CAKQKE010000010.1 GCA_934247935.1 uncultured Clostridia bacterium | reverse complement strand
CCGGACACGGGTTGGAAGACGATGGAGTTGCCGCATTTCATTAAAAGAGATTGTCTTTTGGCAGTCTCTTTTTTCTTGTGTGTTAAAATTTAACGTTGTATAAATCGGCAGTCTTGTTTCGTGTGTTGACAGTTTGTTTTGTTTGGTGGTTTGCTTTCTTGTGTTTTGACATTTTTTTGTGTTTTAACGGTCTTTTTTTCTTATATTATTGTAAAGCAAACATTTTTGTATGGTATTCTTTCTTGCTTTGTCGAAAAATTTATTAAAAAGTAAATCTTCGATAAATCTTATATTTTGTGTGTCGTAATTAAATTAAATGCTGTAAAAATCGACGACTTGTGTGTTACGCTTTGCTTTTAAATCATGACAATTATTGCGGTTTTAGTATTGAAAAGGTTGTTTATGTATGTTATAATAGAAAAGTAAATTTTAAAATTAAGGGAAAATTAGAAAATTGATACAAAAGGAAAATGGAATTATATAGTAAAACAACACAATTCTTGTAATTTTCAAAGAGAAGAATTTATACAAAGCCTTTGGGAAATATATTGTTCGGAATTATTTGGTTATAGTAAACTGTTTAAAGAATTTGAGTCTCACATGCAAATGACTATTGGATCAAAAGAAAAAGTAATTCCTGATATTATTTTAAAAAAGGATAATAAAGAAGTATTTGATATAGAATTGAAACAATACAATTTAAGATTTTCCGACGATATGGAAAAGCAACTTATCAGTTATTTAAAGTTGTTTAATTTGTCTGTGGGTATGGTTGTATGTGAAGAAATACACTTATATTCGTATGATATTGTGGCGAATAAAACTCAAAAATATGTTATTGACTTTAAGGAAAATAATGAGGACGGAATAAGATTAATAGAATTATTGCAAAAAGAAACTTTTAGTAAGGAAGAAATTTTTAACTTTATTAAAGAATGCAATGAGTCAAAACAAAATATCGAAAGGATAAAGAAAGAATTAACGGTTAATTTAGTAGAAGATCTTATTAAAAATTATTTTTGCAAAAAATATTCGGCAGAAGAAATATTAAAAGCATTGAATGATATCCATATTGAAATAAAAGGGAAAATAAATGAGGATAAGTCAACTATAATAACAAAGCCTCCGATTACACCTCCTCTTGATTTTCCCGAAGAACCTAAATTTGTAATAATAAAGACTTCATACGGGAGGGTAAGTAGATGTAATGGTAGTTTATACGATGCAACGAGGCATTCTTGGAAAGTAACATTTGAAAAAATAAACAATTACCCCTATGTTTTATCTGTGATCGACAAACGAGTACAAGAAGTTTATAAAGTAAAATGTTGGAAAGAAGCAGAATTATGGAGTGTCGATAATAATGTTGACGGGAGATTTGAGTTTGTTGGAGACGTTGCGTCGGACGACATAAGAAATTTATGGATAAATAAAATAATTCCTGAGAAATATAGAAAGAAAGGTATGGCTTCGCCGGTAGTGTATAGCGATATAAAAACTAAATTTTAAATAAAATTTAGCCGCTTGCGAACAAAAATTTTGAGGTATTATTATGATTTACGTTGATAAATATTTTTCGCCGTTGGGGGAAATAACGCTTGCGAGCAACGGTCGGCAACTTACGGGAGTTTGGTTTGGCGGACAAAAATTTTATGCCGACAACTTGCCGAAAGATTATAAAGAACAAGAATTGCCGATTTTTGTGCAGACAAAAAAATGGTTAGACGTTTATTTTTCGGGTAAAGAGCCCGATTTTACGCTTCCGCTTAATATGGACGGCATATCGCCGTTTCGCAAGCGAGTTTGGGAAATAATGCTCACTATTCCATACGGAAAAACGCTTACGTACGGGCAAATCGCAAAGCAAATCGAAAAAGAAACGGGCAGAAGAGTGTCGGCGCAGGCTGTCGGCGGTGCAGTAGGACATAATTCGATATGTATTGTTATTCCGTGCCATAGAGTTGTCGGTACAAACGGAAGTTTGACGGGTTACGCCGCCGGAATAGATAAAAAAGTGCAGTTGCTTACGTTGGAAAAAGTCGATATATCCAAATTTTTTATTCCGACTTGCGGCACTGCGTTGTAAAATTTAAACACAATAAAATTTGAAAATATACAACAAAAAATATAATTTTGTTTATCAATAAAGCGCAATTTAAAAGCAATAAAACCCATCAATAAAAAGACAAAAAGGGCAGTCGAAAATCGGAGTAAAATCCAAATTCGACTGCTCTTTTTATACCGGAAATTCATATCGGGTGGACTTTCGCTTGTGTTTTGATTTAAAAAGTAGTATAATTTTTACAAGAGAGGGAAATTATGATAGACAATGAATCGCAGGAAATGTATCTTGAAACAATACTAAAAATTAAAGAGAGAAAGGGAAACGTTCGTGCGGTCGAAATTGCCGAAGAACTCGGTTACAGCAAACCGAGCGTTTCGCGCGCCGTCGGAATTATGAAAAAAAACGGCTTTATCATCGTGGGCAGCGACGGACTTATCAATCTTACCGTTGAGGGTAAAAAGAAAGCGGAAAACATTTTGGAAAGGCACAGAACACTTACCGACGCGTTTGTAAAAATGGGCATTGAAAGCACCGCCGCCGAAGAAAACGCTTGCAGAGTAGAGCACGTCATCACCGACGAAGCGTTTGAAACTATTAAAGAATATTTTAAAAATAAATAACACGCAGGAATCGGATTTAACTACTAAAAATTTGGTCAATTGTTTTTAAACGAATAAAAAGCGCAGTATTTTATGAGGTTGGGTTTAAAAACAGTTGACTTTTTTATATCGATAAAAATAAGAAAATTAAAAATTATTTTTGTTTGTCGTCGAGTTTTGTGTTGTTATAAAAAGTGGTGGCTACAGAGTGTTTTTTATTATTTGACCGTTCGCCGTCTCTGTAAAAGCAAGCATTTGTTTTATGCGAAAAAATCAACATTGCGTGGCAAAAAACGTGCGATAAAATCACATGACAAAAAATTAAAATTTATCGACATTTTATGACCATACAAAAAACGGTAAAGGTTTATACAACTTTTACCGCAATATTTTTGCAAAAAGAAATTTAATGTGATATAATTTTATGTGTTAATCGGCGTAAGGCGTCAAAGGTGTATATGCCCGGATAAAAATAAGACCGTAAAAATGCGTCGGAGGCTTTTATGAGAATGAGATTAAGGTCAAACCTTCAGGAAAAGATGTCCGCTTGTAACGAGTGGCTCGCAATTTACGAGGGTTTGAATTTTTACGCGCGTACCGAAGAGGAGAAATACGACATAATCGACTGCAAAAAATTGTTCGGCAACGACAATCCCGTTTATCTTGAAATAGGTTGCGGAAAAGGTGATTTTATTATAAAAACCGCTTTGGAGCACCCCGAGATAAACTTCCTTGCGCTTGAAAAAATAAGCAACGTAATTATTTTGGGCCTTAAAAGGGCATACGACATGCGCATACCCAATTTGCGTTTTATCAACTGCAACGCCCAAAACCTTTGTTATTATTTAAATGACGACACGATTTCGAGAATTTATCTCAATTTTTCATGTCCTTACCCCAAGGGAACGTATAAAAATCACCGCCTTACAAACAAGAGATTTTTAGATATTTATAAAAGAATTTTAATCGACGGCAGCGAAATTTGGCAAAAAACCGACAATATGCACTTTTTCGAATATTCGCTTACCGAATTTTCAAAATGCGGCTTTATTATCACCGAAGTACAACTCGATTTGCATCACAGCAATTTTGAGGGAAATATTTTGACCGAATACGAAACGAAGTTTTCCGAAATGGGCATGCCGATTTACAGATTGGTTGCCAGATACGAGCAAAACAACAAGGAAATATCAGACTGACTTATGCAAAAAACCAACGTAATAAGACTTTTAGAACAAGCAAATATTCCATTTGCCGCGCACGAATACGACGAGGAAGAAACCGTGGGCGAAAACGTGGCTAAACTCGTCAATAAAAGCCCCGACGAGGTGTTTAAGACGCTTGTTACCGTTTGCGAAAGAAACGAACATTACGTGTTCGTCGTGCCGGTAAGCGAGACTTTAAACCTGAAAAAGGCAGCCAAAGCGGTGGGAGTAAAAAGCATTGAAATGATAAAGCAAAAAGAACTTTTGCCGCTCACCGGGTATATTCACGGCGGTTGTTCGCCAATCGGTATGAAAAAACAGTTTCACACCGTAATCGACGAAACGGCGCAACTTTTCGACACGATATGCGTAAGTGCGGGCAAAAAAGGTTTGCAAATAGAGTTGTCGCCGCTTGCGCTTGCAAAGTACGTGGGTGCGGAATTTTGCGACTTAATTTGAAAATATAATTTAACTATGGAGAAAAAATGAAAAAATGGGAATATATCCGCTTGTGTATATTTACGGTTGTCGGTATTTTGGTAATGATTTTTTATAAAACACTGTACCGCTACGTCAACGATATAGTCGGCACGGTAATGATTGCATACGGTATAGAAGAAATTTGTTTTTCGCTGTTCGGTATTAAAAAGGACAGAGAAAACGAAGCGATAACAAGCGGTTCGATACTCATCGTTTTGGGTCTTGTAGAACTTGTACTGTTAAAAGGAGAAAAAAATTTTGAAAGCGCGTGCGTGATCTGGGCTGTCTGGGCGATATTGAGAGAAGGAAAAGAGTTGTCCGAAGTGATACGCAAAATCACTAAAAAACACCCGTTTGTAATCAACGCGACCGAGTCGATAGTGTCGCTTGTTTTGTCGGTATTATTGATTTTAGAACCGAAAGGGCACGCTCATGTGCATTTGATTTTATTGGGTATAGAACTTGTTTCAAAAGTGTGGTTCGAGTTTGTCGATTATTTATTCGACAAGAGAGAAGAACGCCTCGATAAAGTGGAATTAAAAGGAGAGAAGAAACCAAATTAAAGGGTAATAAAAATTAAACTAAAAGTGATAAAAATTAAGCCAAAAGACTGTTTTACACAATACGTATTGCGTAAAACAGTCTTTTTTGTGGCTAAATTGATTTTGATTGCGTATATTTAATTTAAAATTCAGTCGATGCAAATAAGTTGAAGTCGCGCGAAATAAAATGTTTTTTTATCAATAGTTGTATTTTTTTCGTTTGATAACAAGGAAAAATATCGAAAGAAGTAAAGACAAAAATTCGGCGACGACAACCGAAAACCATATACCGGTCAATTTGAAGTATATCGGCAAAATGAGTATTGCCGTCGTTTGAAAAAGCAAAGTACGCAAAAACGATATAAGGGCGGAAGTAAGTCCGTCGTTAAGCGCGGTAAAGAAAGAGGATGAGAAAATGCCTATTCCCATCGACAAAAATGCGAACGAGAAAATTCTGAAGCCGAAAGTAGTCATTTCGAGCAATTCTTTGTCATATCCCACGAAAAATTTTGAAAGGGGATATGCAAGCAGTTCGGCGGCAATCGTCATTCCCACGCCGCAACAGGTAAGTAAAGTTAAACTCTTTTTCAACAGACTTTTAAGTTCGGCGTCGTGTTTTGCTCCGAAATGAAAACTTACCACAGGAGAAACGCCAACCGAATAGCCGATATACGCCGCTGCGAAAATCATGCTTACGTACATCATAACGCCGTAAGCCGCCACGCCGTTTTCTTGCGCGTATTTCATTAATTGCATGTTGTATAGCATACCGACGATGCTCATTGCAATGTTGCTCATAAGTTCCGACGAACCGTTGGTGCAAATTTTAAATACCGCTTTGCCGTCGTATTTGGTTTTCCCGAGGCGCAAAATGCTGTTGTTTCTTCTTAAAAAGTAAATAAAAGGTACAACGCCGCCGATTATCTGTGCAACAGCGGACGCAATCGCCGCACCGCTTAATTTTAAATGTTGAGGAAGAGTAAGCACCAGTACCGCGTCAAGCACCATGTTGGTTACGCCCGAAAATATAGTCATCATTAGTCCCAGGTGCGGTTTTTCCGCCGCCACAAAGAAACTTTGAAACATTATTTGCAACATATAAAACGGCAACGCCGCCAAAATTATTCTGCCGTAAATTATACAGTAGTGTAAAAGTTCGCCTTCCGCACCGAGCATTTTTGCAAGCGGACGCATCAAAGAAATGCCCAAAGCCGACAAAATTATGCCCACGACTATCGCTACGTAAGTGACCAAAGAAAAGTAAGAATTTGCTTTTTCCTTATCGCCCTCGCCGAACGTTTTTGCCACCAATGCAGTGCCGCCCGTGCCGAGCATAAAACCAACAGAACCCAAAATCATAATAACGGGAAAAATTAAATTTATTGCCGCAAAAGGTGTTTTCCCAGCAAAACGGGAGACGAAAAACCCGTCCACCACGCTGTAAACAGACGTAAAAATCATCATTACTATTGTGGATGAAGTAAATTTTAATAATTTTTTATATGTAAAATGGTCGGAAAGTTGGATTTTCATAGTTCCTCCTTTAATACAGTGGCCGAGTGATTATGTTTTAATCAAAGAAAATTTTGCCAAAAAACCCGAAACATTCTTCGGCAAAAAGGGTAAAAAAAAGAACGTTTCGTTTTAAATATCGAAAATCGATAAAAGCGAAAGTTTTACAAGTATTAATCGCGAAAAATGTATAAAAATAAATCTTCGACTCGTTGTGTTAAGTATAAAACGAATGAATATATTTGTCAAACAAATATGACGGTAAAACGGTAAATACTCTGGATATATAATTAAATTTTATAATATAAGAAATTGAAAACTTGCTTGCAAGGGTTTACAATTTCGCATATTGCAATTTGAGTTGCAAGGGAAATTTCTAATTTTCCTTGCGGTTTGCGTAAGCAAACGTAAAATTAAACGAAGAAAAATTTTATAAACGAAAATTATAATATAAGCAATAAAATCATTTTTCAAATTGGAAACTTGCTTGCAAGGGTTTTAGTTTCGCATTTTACATACTCGGAAGTGCAAAAATAATTTATTTTTGCGAAAGTCCTCAAGGACTTGAAAGATTTTGACTTTAGTCAAAAGATTTACTTTTTATAGTTTATGTTTTATATAACAAGGTATATATGTTTTAATGCAAAAAAAGACCTGTTCCGATAATTAAGCGTGGCAGGTCTTGTTTAATTTATGTGTTTTTTATTTTGTTTTAAACGAAATCAATAAAGCGGTTGTGTTTTTGCAAATTTATCGATGTTAAAATGCGTAGCACCTTAAAGCCATATTTTCAGATAATTTATTGCAAACGCAAACGGCGACCCACTGCAGTTATGACAAGCGGACATTTACGGTAAAGAGAATAAAAGATGTTAAGGCTTAATAGAACTCAATTTTTGCTCGGTTCACAAAGGGTCTGGAGAGTAGCCTTGTAAGTTTATATATTTTTAAATAGAAATCTATATACGCAAACTGCGATTGGCTGCGGTTAGTTTTTAATTGGTGCGGTTTTCGTTTTTAAGCATATTGCGCAATTTTACAGGCGAAACGTTTTCATATTTGCTGTAAGTTTTTGAAAAGTGCGACGTATCGAAAAATCCCGTGTCGACGGCTATTTCCGCAATGGGTTTATCCGTTTCCAAAAGCATTTTTTTCGCGACGAGTATTCTGTAATAATTTACATACCCCAGCGGCGATTGTCCCATAAAACGATTAAACTTTTCCGAAAGGGCAGTTTTGCTCATAAAGGAGGCTTTGCACAAATCTTCAAGCGTAATTTTTTCGGCATAGTGCAAATGTATATATTCGACCACGTTGAAAATATTCATGTCACTTGCAGAATTTTCTTTTACCGGTGCGGCAAAAAATTGTTGTTTATAAGCCTCGCACAACTTTACAATCAGCATTATCGTCGTGGTATAACTCATCAGGTGCAGGGCAGGTAAATATTCTTCGGGATTTGTAAAAGTGCGTATGTCCATTTCGTCGAGTTGAACAAAGACCCTCTTGCAGTCTTCATAGCAGTTTTCGTCGAGATGGAAATAAGGAATATTTACGTTTTTGTTTCTTATTTTATAGTCTGCGTTGAAAAGCAGTTTAAAAGCCGACAACATATTCAGATCGGAATAATACTTGTTGAAGAAATTTTTGTGTATTAGCAGGTGATACACGTTGAGTCTGTCGAGATTGTAATAGCCGTGAAAAGACCCCGGCGGCACGATAATTACGTCTCCGACAGCGGTTTCCTTAAAAGAATTATCTGTATAATGTACGCCTTTGCCATTAACGATGAGGTTTATTTCGTAAAAATCGTGCGAGTGCAGATTCATGGCGTAGTCTTTGTGTAAAAAACAACGTATAAGTTTGTACGGTTGATTATCGGGAAAGCAGTCCGAATAATACCATATTAATTTTTCGTCGTACGGTAATTTGTGTGGATACATGGCGTTGCTCCTTATAATACCTGAGGTTTTGTCTGAAAGCACGCGAGAAACAGCGAGCGTATTTTCAAGCAAAACTGATGTTTTTACATGCTCAAAAGTGCAAAAAGTTTGTTTTTTTGCACTTCTTAGTTTACAAGGTTAACAAAATGAAAAGGAATTTGTTTTTTATATTATAGTTTTCGTTTGTAAAATTTATCTTTGCTAAATTTTACGTTTGCTTACGCAAACCACGATAAAAACAAAGTTTTTATTGCAACTCAAATTGCAATATGCGGAATTGTAAACCCTTGCAAGCAAGTTTCCGATTTCTTAATTACTATACAAATTATACATGCTTTTATAGTTGTTGGCAATAGCCTTTTTACATATTGCGCAATATTTTACTCCAAGTGCGGAAGATTATACAATACAAGAGCGTTTTTCGGTATTAAAATGTTAAACGTAATATAGCGCAAAAGGAAAGTTAAGGCGCAAATAAACAAAACGAAAAAAGTTTTACGTTTAATCGGTTTGTTTAAAAGCGGCGGCTTGATTTGTCCTTTTTAAGATATAACGGAGGTAATCGGATGAGTAAGAAATTTATTAATTGTTTGATTTTCATCTTGCTGGCTATTTCTATATCCTCGTTTGCCGTTGCTTGCGGCTGCGGCTCGGACAAGGGCAAGGATGTTACGCCGCCCGTATTGTACGTAGGCGCGTATACTCAGGCGACAGTCGGGGAAGAAGTGGAAATTCGCACGTGCAAAGCCGTTGACGATTTTGATAAAAACGTATCGGTAAAAGTCACTGTTTATGCGCCCGACGACAGCGTGGTAAAGGTGGAAAACGGCAAATTTAAAGTTGAAGCAGCGGGGGAATACAAAGTCGTATACGAAGCGGCGGACAAAGCGGGTAACAAAGTGAAAAAGACTTGCGTCGTTACCGTAGTTGAAGACACCTCGACAAGGCCCGCCCCCACAATCGCACTCGGCGAATATATTGAAAACAATTTTGTGGGCGAATATTTTGTTTTGCCGGAAATTACCGTTAAAGACAGCGTTGAAAGCGGACTTGAGCCGCTTATTAAGGTTTATTCGCCTTTTGGTACTTACGAACGTATTGAAAACGGAAAGTTGTTTTTGGAGTACAGCGGCATATATAAAATAGAAATAAGCGCGACCAATAATGCGGGTAAAAAAGCGGAGAAAAAATTTGAAATTCTTTCTAAAAATAAAGTAAAAACCATCGAAGGACTTGACGCCGATTTAACCAAAGAAGAATACGTTTCGTCGGCTGTTTACGGCACTTTCGGCGGTATGAGAAACCTTGAAAGCGTGAATTTCTATTCTTATAAGGGCGAAACCGGCGTATATTTCATTTTCGACGGACAAGAAGACAAGCAGGTCAGCAGAGACGAGTATATCGAAGTTTATTTCGATACTTTGGGAAATAGCGAATACCCCTCGAGTGCGACCACTAAAAAAGTGCGTTTTTATATCGACGGAAGAATAGAATACGCCGAGGGTGGCGACGCGATAAACCGCTGGAACGACAGAAATTTCGATAATCTGAAATATTCTTTAAAGCCGGTTTCGGTAATTAAATTAAACGACGGCACGACAATCGAGGCGGGAAATAAAGACGACAACGGTTATGTTATGGAAGCGTTTATACCTTACGAGTTTATCTGCACTATGCAGTCAAATGATTTTTATTTCACGCTCGGATTAAAGAGAGAAGGCGATTATTCCTGGGACGGTTGGAACGGCATAGGTATTTTCCCCGACCCCGAAGTACCCGCTAAATATGCCACGTTTACCGCAGACGGTTCGCTTGAAAACAACAACAGACTTTATGTATCCAATGGCAACGTAAACGGAATTAAAGACAACGAAGAATATTTAAGTCAATCGGCGTTTACAACCAAAGTGGGCGGACTTCGTTCGCTTGAAAGCGCGGATATCACGATTGCGAGAGGTTTAAACGGCTTGTACATTTATTTCGACTGCGCCGACGATAAAAACGTAAACAACGGCGACAGAGTAGAAATTTGTTTGCACGTAGGCAGTACCGCGCACACGCTTGTACCCACAAAAGATTTCCATTTCTGGATTCAGGCAAGCGGATACATGCAAGTGATGACGGGCAACGGAAGAAGTTATAACGAACTTATACCTTTAAAGAAATACAGACCAGAAGTAAAGGTAAATTTACATGAGGGTACAACCATTAATAAAAACGACGATATCGACAACGGATATTACGGAGAATTGTATATACCTTATTCGTTCTTCCGTTATTACAGCGTAGATATGCAAGTTTCGCAAAGAACGAGATTTTATCTCACGTTCGGTATGTGGAGAGCGACCGAATATACAGGCGCGCACCCCGATTGGGGAACAGACCCCACAAAAGATTGGGACGGCTGGAATTCGGTAACTTTCCCGTCGGGTTTCTGCGACCCGTTGTACCCCGATACTTATGCGGCTTATTTATACAACGGCAACATTGTTCCGCAAGACGAACTTATCGACGAAATGCCCGACCCGACCGATTCTTCGGTGGACGCAGTGCTCGACGAAGCGCATTGGAGCGGAAACAAAACCGCAACGCTCGCCCTTGAAGAATATAGCGACAGAGACCGCGCCGACGCGCTTATTTATCGCGACGAAGAGGGCTTGAGATTGGCTTTCGTGGGTTATGCAAAGCAGTTGACTAAAAAAAACGTAATAATGTTTTATATCAACACCTACGACCAATCGTTTAAAATCGGCAGCGATTATCTCGACGATTATTATACGGTCAGGGGGCAATATGCGGGCGAGGGAGATTTGCTTTTCAGAATAGAACTCGACCGTTCGCTTAAAGTGCAGAGAGGAAAATACAAAGACTGGGCTGACACGGTTGACGATTTATCGTCAATTTCGATGCAGGTAAGCACCGACTGCGTGGGTTGCAGTTATATCGTGGAAATGTTTGTGCCTTACAAATTTTTATCTATAAGCACTCATACGGTAAAAAAAGACGATATTTTAGGTTTTGCCTTCAGACTTGCGGGCGAAAACGACAGAGGAAGCGTCGTCTGGAATAATTATCGCTTCGGCGGAGTGTATTGCGACAGCGAAAGCCCCGCAAGTTACGTGAGAATGGACGCAGACGGCAATTTATACGCCGCTCTCGACAATTCCGGCGATTACAAAGTGGACTGCATTTTCGATGAGGAGTTGTATCAAAGGAAAAAAGCGACGCTCAATATCGACGATACGACGGCGTACGTTTATCGCAGCGAAAAGGGCTTGCATTTAAAATACGAGTTCGGCAGCGGCGTGGATACGATAGGCTTTACGGTTTCTACGGTTGAGCACAAACTCGGCGCGCCATACGTTTACGATTATAAAATCAACCTTAAAAACGACGGAACGCTCACGTTCTCTTACGGCAATAGTCACGATTTCTACGAGCCGGACATTTACGTTCCATATTCCGCTCCGAGGGCAATCGTGCGCGCGGACAACGGAAAAACGGTGGCGGAATTGTTTATTTCTTACGATTATTTAAGCAGATACAACACTACGGGCAACTACACGCCCAAGGGATATATGCAAATCACGAAAGACAACGATTTAAGGGTTGCTTTCGAGACGAGTAAAAACGGCGATACGCAAAAGAATTTTGTTTACAATTCAAAAGCGGTTTCCGCCGACGCATTAAATCCCGACACTTATTTGCTTTTACAACTTGTTTAAGGAGGCTTAATTATGAAAAACAGAAAAATATATATAGGTATTTGTTCTTTTATATGCGTAATATGCCTTGCGCTTTCGGCGGCGTTTGCAATAGGCGAACCACAAGCGAGGGTAAAAGCAAAAGATTTTAATTTGAGAGATTTGCCGTATTATATGTCATCGATGAATTATTCGTCGGCGTCAAACTCTTCAAGCGGCAGCGCGACGGCAAACGCAAACGCGGTAAACGGCGGAGACATCACTCTCGGCTGGCAGGCTCAAATGAAAATTTACAACAGCGGTTTGTCGCTTATTACTTACAACGAAGACCAGGCGGCTTTTGCCGAGATAATACTTTCCGAAGTGCACGATTACGTCACTTTTGCGGTCGATTACGGTATTGACGGGGCGCAAGCAAACCAAAACAAAAACGCAATCGTTAAAATTTTAATCGACGGCGTTGAAGTTTCGAGCGAAAAAGTAAAATCCAATTCTGCTCAAAAGGTATTTTCAACCGACGTAAAAGGTAAAAGAGTAGTAAGGCTCGAGGTGTACGGTGCAGAGGGTGCGTGCGTGTCGTTCGGAGACGCAAGTTTTTACACCGACGGCGTAAGCGCGGCAGGCAAAGTGATTACAAATATAAAGTGCGGCGCATGGCCCGCCCCCGTTTCGAGAAACTACAATTTGTACGGCGGCAGTATGGTAATCGGCGGCGAGCAAATGGATTACGGCTTCTGTTTCAACTCTGTCGGCAGTTTCGATTTGATTATCGGCGGACAGTATAATTTCTTGCAATCATACGTCGGCATCGACGACGCAGTGGCGGGTGGAGAAAACAGCGGTTCTGCCACGATTACGGCAACCGTTTATGATAAAGACGACAAAATTTTATCAACAATGCAAACTCCCGTGTTGTACGGATATATGTCCGCATACAAACTTTGCATAAACGTAAAGGGCGGTTACAAGGTCAATTTTTTAATCGGTGACGGCGGCGACGGAATTGCCAACGACATGACCGTAATAGGCAACCCCGTACTTAGCAACACTCTCGATGGCGGTAAAATTTATTTAAGCGACACGGCGTTAGAGGGCGAAGTCGGCAGCGGCACGCTAGGCATAGACAAACACACAGACAATTCGGTGTTTAACTACACGGTAAATTCCACGACGATTAAATATAATAAGGGCGTAGGTCTTTATCTCAAAAACGCAAATTACGAAGAATATATTAAAGACAAAACGGACTACACCAAATTCACTTACGTGCGCACCGATATAGAAGGACTCGGATACAAATTTTTCGAGACTACCATTGCGGACGCAAATTCGCAAGGCGCGTATTACGAAATCTGGGTTGACGGTAAATGTATTGCTTCGACGGGAGTATTAAATAGTTTTGCACGAGATAAAAGTGCGAGCCCTTATAGATTTGCGGCAAAGTTGCCAGAGGACGGCAAAACTTTTGAATTGAGAGCAATTTCTGAAAACGGCAACCGGAACGGCAACGTTGCGTTAGGGAACGCCGCGTTCTATTCGGGCGACGAATATATCACCAATATGTACGCCGAAAGCGAAGTAAAATCGAGCGACGGCAATTATTCGTTTACAAGGGGCGTCGATAAAAAAGGCGACTACGTAAAAATGTACAAAAACGGCGAGTTGCGCTCCGTGGGCGACTGCCTTGTAAGCGGAGTGGGCGCGCAGTACACTTTCGATATTTCAAATAGCAGCGGCGATACGTTTACGGCGGTTGTCGGCTTAACAAGCGGTTACAGCGGCGACGGCGTGACGTTTAAGGGAGTGTTTACTTATAAAGACGGTTCGACTTTAGATTGCGCTTCGCCCATAATCACAAAGCAAAACAGCGGTTATACGGTTCAATTCTATTACGGCAATGACGTTGAAACGATTACGCTCGTTACCGAAACGGACGGAAGCGGTAAAGGCGAAATAGTCTGGGCAAACCCGAAAATTTTTAAAACGTCGCTCAATGACGTGGAATATCTCACGGATATGACATTCGACGACTGGGCGACCGGTTGGGGCAACGTGGGTATAAACAAAAACGTAGTCGGCGGCGACCTTATAATCAACAACAAAAGATACGACAACGGCATTTGTTTGCATGCGTTTGCCGATTACGAGAAAAACGCTTATGTAGAAGTTTCATTCCCTGCATCTTTCGGTTATACGGTATTCGAGACGTGGGTGGGCGTAAACAAGGACACGCAAAACAACGGCACAAACGGCTCGGTAATATTCATGATAGAGGGCGACGGAAAACTTTTGTACAAGTCAAACCTCATGAGGGCGGCGCAAGACGCCGAACACGTTATACTCGACATAAGGGGTATAAGTTCGTTGAAACTTCTCGCAAACAACGGCGATAAAAGTTACGACTGCGACTGGGCGGACTTCATTGCTCCAAAAATCGCAAGGTCTACCGATTATTTAGAAGAGTGTATCGATATTTATTCGCCCACCGACAAACAGTCGATAGTGCTTGAAGGCGAACAAAACTTCACCGTTTCGGGCAGGGCGGTAGGTACAAACAACGACGTGAAGATTTATTTGAACGGTCAACTTGAAAACACCGTAAAAGCCGACGTTTTGGGTAATTTCAGCGGTCAAATCAAAATTAAAAACAGCGGCGAAAATGTAATTACGGTAAGTTGCGGCAACACTACAAAGGACGTTTCCGTCAACGTGTGCAAGCCCATTTTAAACGCCGAACAGTTGACGATTTCCACTCTTTCCACAAGACTCACGGTAAAACCCGCCGCAAACGGCATGGTTATTACTTCGCTTAAAGACAAAAACGATTACGAGTGGATTAAAGGTGAATCGTTTATTCCGTTTATTCCAAAGGTAAAACTCGGCGGAAGAGACGGTCAATGGCATTATTTCGACTGGATTTACGTCGAACAAACTTATCACGAAGAAGTGACCATGTCCGAAAACATAAATTCGGAAAAACAAACTTACATCGGCAAAACAATGTATTGGACTTTCGATTATACCGACAAAACGGGTATGTTCGATTTACACTCGATTTGGTATACTCAGTCCGATTTCGCATCGCCGATTACTCACGAAATACAAATCGAAAACAAAAGCGGACAAAAAGTTTACGTTTTAAACGCAGACACGCTCGTCACGAATCTTTCCAAATCGAGCGGAGCGACGGTGACAAACAGTTACGCTTATAAAAGCGCAATGTACACCACAAACTACGGCTACCGCGTAGACGAAGTGAAAAACGGTTACGACATGAACGTATTTTGCTCCACCGATTACAACAACGGCATGCAAATCGACGCGGGGTATATACCTTGGGTGTCGTTAAACCAAAAATCGGGCAGCAGACAAAACGGCGTATATATGGGCGTAATGTGGTCGGACTGCAGAATTCAGGTACAAGGCGTTGAAGACGGCGTGTACGTCGAAGCGGGGCTTGACGAAGACTTCTTCACCGAAATCCCCGAAGACAACAATTACAACGTTCCCGCATCGTTTATAGGCGCGTACACGGGCGACGTGGACGACGGCTCTATCGAGATGAAAAAGTGGTATTACACTTTTATAATGGCCGAGTGCAACAGAATAGATTTAAATCTTCCGTCGTTTGAATACAACCTTTGGGAAGTGCTTGACAGCGAGAGAAGAAGTTGGAGAATGAGCGACGAAAAATTCTACGACGCGGTTTATGATTTCGCTAAAATAGGAGTGCAGGAAATTTGTATCGACACTTATTGGTGGAAACAAGTAGGCGACTGGAGGGGCGTACACGAAAAATGGCAATCCTCTATGGAATATTCGTCAAACTTCGTAAACGCTTTGGGTATGTATTTCTCGCTTTATATGCAAGCGGGCAACGGGCTTTCCGACCATTCGGACGCGCTCACTTCAAACGGAGTCAACGGCAACCCCAACTGGTTTGCAAGAGGCGAAGGGTTAAGTTGGGACGAGGTGTGCCTTGCCGACCCCGACGCTTTTGAATATCTCGTAAGTTATTTAAAGAATTATTATATGGAATTCGGTCTCGACGGCATGCGTACCGACTTCGGTTATATAATCGGTTATTGTATAAAAGAAGGTCACCAACATATCGACAAGAGAGCGGATGTAGGCTATTGGACGTCTACAAATATGTACAAACTTTTAGAGGAAATGTACAAATTGTTCCCCGTTCCGACCGACGTGTTAAATTCGAGCGAGGCTCACTACTTTAAATGGGAAGACTGCAACTGCGGCGGCACGCTTAAAGACTTCAAGAGCATGTCTTATGCGACGAGAATACAAACGACCGATGCATTCTCTTCTTCGGAAGTAAGAAGAAGTTTTTACGACGCAAGTTATTGTTATCCGTCGATGCAACTTATGCTTTGGTTAAACGACTATATGTACGACCCGACGGGACCTATTCCCGACGACCAATACAGATTTTGGAGTTTGCTCATGGGCGCGGGTTGCCCCATGATGAGTATGATTTCCGATATGCCCGACATAACGAGCAAAACTTTAAAACGCACGATTGAAATTTACAACGACTGGATGAAATTTTTAGTGCGTTACGGCAACGTATACCACATTATGGACAGATACGACGGCATCAACTGGGACGGTATCGAGTACTATGAAGAGTTGAGTACAAAGGGCGCAGTGCTTGCGTTTAAGCCCGACCCCGACGGCTCGGCAGACGATACTTATAAAGTGAAGTTTAAGGGCGTTGTTGACGATTTGACTTACTACGTATGGAGTGAAAACGGCAATATTCCGTTTGCAACATATACGGGCGCGCAATTAAAACAAGGTCTTTCACTCACGCTTGAAGGAAGTTATAAAGCGGAAATAATTTACTTTATTTCCACCGAAGCAAAGGACGCGAAACAAATCACCGAAAAGCCGGGCGAATTCGTGCTTTCGGCAGACTGCACGCTCGGTAAACTCGAAATAGGTATAGGTGCGCAAAACCCCGCAGACTATTATTTAATCAATATCTGTAGCGGCGACGAAGTAGTTTATTCGTTCATCACTCAAAATCGTGCGGGTTGTTCGGTAATAAGAGGGCTCGACGAGGGCGAATATAGGGTAGAAGCGGTTGCTTACAATCGTTTCGGCAGTCGCAGCATAACCGAGACCGTGCAAATCACAAACCCCGATTTCGTGTGCGATAACACTTACACTGTTGTCGGCGAATATTCCACAGACGAAATTGTGATAAACGACGAAAGATATACAAATGGTTACAGCGTTGATTTAAGCGACAAAACTTTCGGTGTATCGACGAGCAAATCGCTTGAAATCACGAATATCACGGGCAATAAATTTACGGCTAAAATCGCGCTCCCGTTTGAAGACGACGGCGAAGTGTTAAATGTAAAAATCGTCGCGATTGCGCCTGACGGTGAGAGTGAAGTCGGTAATTATATGCTTAATTCGTTGCAAAACGTAATGGATTTGGATATCGATTTACCCGAGGGTTGCTTTAAATTGCGTATTGATATAGAAAACCTTACGAAAGATATTTATTTGCAAAGAAATTACGGCTACGGCAGAATGGGACTTTATTCTAATCAGTCGTTTAAAGATAATGAGTTTACGTTTACTTTGGACGTCGAACGAAACGGCTTAAACGAGACCTTCCCGAGGGCGGGTGCGTTTGCCGCATACGTTGACGACGACTGTTTCGCTGCGGTTTATATCGACGCTTACTATTCAAACATCGTGTTCTACGAGCGCACGTCGGGCATAAGCAGCGACAGAATAAGCAAGATAAAAATGCCCGAAGGTTTCGATTATAAGGCTCGTCACACGATTAAATGTATTAGGACGGGCAGCCAAATCGAATATTATATCGACGGAACTTATCTTACTACAAGATCGTTTATTTCAAGCGCAGCCAAGGTCGCACTCATTACCGAAGACGCCGAAGCGAGATTCGGAGAAGTAAAACTCGCCGTTGACGGCAGCGAGAAAAACCTTTCATGGACTCAAAAGGAATGTGACGTAAGAATAAACGGAGCGAAAATTTACGGCAGTAATTCAAAGAAAGGTATTTGGCTCAGACCTCAACCTGAATTTGTGCTTGTTATTGAAAAATAACGATAGTAAGACCTTTGCGACAAGTAATTTTGTTTTTTGGCTGTAAAAAATCATTAAATATAAGGCAAAATAAATGCAAATTCAATATAAAAAGCCTTTGCGTTTTTATATAAATAAGGTTGCGTCGCCGATTTTCGGTCGATTTAAAAATTTAATCGGTTATTGCAGGAAAACTTGAAACAAAAATAAAATAGTTTACTATTAAGGAGGAAAACTATGAAAAAATCAACTGTACTTACATCATTGTTGGCGGTTATATGCATGCTTTGCATGACTTTATCCGTCAGCGGACTTTTCGTCAAGCAAGCGAAAGCGGAAGAGACGGAGACTCAATTGCCCGCCGAAGTGTCGCTTTTAGACCTCGAATGGGAAAGCGCGATATCGGGCTACGGCGAAGTGCATAAAAACGCCGATTGGGCGGGCACTGCAAGCGCAACGGTAAACGGAACTGCGCTTACTTTGCCGTTTATAGGCACGCACTTGCCGGCGGACAACGCTAATCCTGCGGTTATCGTGTACGACATTTCGGAATATTCAAACAATTACGAATATTTCGAGGCGAGCGTAGCGATGATAAACGACGGCGACAATATGTCCAGGTTTACCGTACTTGCCGACGAAAAAATCGTCGACACCGTAATCTGGAGAAAGTCTGCAAACGCCACGTTGGACAGTCACACCTTCTCGTATGAACCTGCTGTGATGAAAGCGTACGTTAAAGGTGCGCAAAAACTTACGCTTAAACTTGAAAATTGCGGTTACGGCATGGCGTGCGGTAGTTCTGCATGGATTAATCCCGTACTTAAAAATTACGATTTAGGTCAGGACAGAGTTTACGCATCGGACATTTTAGACAGAGTAAACAATTCTAATCAAACGGGTTGGGATTATGGTTACGGCACTACAGTAATGTACGACGCTAAAGCCGACGGCGACCCCCTTTATTTTGCGGGCACGACTCAGTCGTTTACTCACGGCTTGGGTCTTCAATTAAAAGGCACTAATTACAGCGATTATTATGCCGATAAGACGAACGAAGGACAATACGTCAGCACGAAATGGAATATCGAAGGTAAAGGGTTTACGCTTTTCAATATGCTTGTAGAGGCGGATTTGGGTTACGGCTCGTACGTTGACGCGTTAATCGACGGAGAAGAAGTATATCATTCGCCTTTACTTCGCTCAAACGGAACTTTGGCGCACGACGGCGAATGGCTTGCGTATGCTCCTACGACAATTAACGTAGAAATTCCGCAAGGAGCAAAGACGTTTGAACTTCGTTTGTTGTGCGAAAACACTATAGGCGACGGACTTATCAACTATCTCGAACCCGCGTTTTACAGAGGCAACGATTATCTTTACACGATGAACGCAAACGAAACTTACGCACAAATCTGGCCGTTCAATCTCGTAAGAGGTCGTGACTATTTGGGTAGAACGGCTACTATGCACGATAGCGAAACTGGCAAAACGGTCGAGTACGACAATGGTATTTGCATGGCTGCAGGTGACGACGAACATCTCGACGCATGCTACAGCGTAAGTTTAGACGGCAAAAATTACAATTATTTCTCTTCAAAAATCGGTCTTGCGGCGTTGTTTAACGGCGAAGGAGAAGAAAATCTCGAGGGTAACGTAGTTTTCTATGCAGACGTTGTATATGCCGACGGAAGCAAAGAAACGTTTAAGTCCGAAAATATCACTTGGGCAAATTCCGGCAAAGAATTTGCGTTCACTTTCGATAATAAAAATGCAAAATCGCTCAATTTGTATATCCATGCCGACAGTGCGGCTTTCAGCGAAAGCGTTTGGGGAAACAGTAAACTCGAAGAAAAACTCATTGCGGTATTTACGGCGGACGGTTATAAAAAAGTCGTCGCATATAACGACGGAGATAAATTGACATCACCCGACGACGTAGAAATAAGAGGTTATGACCTTGTCGGTTGGAAACTCGAAGGTCAAGACGAAGCGTTTGATTTTACCGACGCAACAATTACGGAAGATATGAGATTTACCGCCATTTTGGAGGCTAAAACTTTCGGTATTACTTACACTCAAATGCTCGGAAACGATGAAAGCGCGACAGAGTACGAGCCCACAAGTTACGTTTACGGAGAGAGTGTATCGCTTCCTCAAGCAAGGCAAATCACGGGTTACACTTTCGACGGCTGGTATTTAAACGGTGAAAAAGTGACCGAAGTAAGTAGCCCGTACGGCAATATTAAACTTACGGCTAAATACACAGTCAATACGTACACCGTTACCTTTGTAGACGGCGAAAACAAGGTTGAAAAGACAGTTAATTACAACGGTACGGTCGATGCGTTACAACCCGAAACCAAGTTGCATTACACTTTCGACGGTTGGTATTCAGGTGAAGAAAAATTCGATTTCGCAAACGCTAAAATCACCAAAGACGTCACTTTGACTGGAAAATGGATTGCCGATGTTTACGACGTTAAATATTACAACGACCTCGACGGAAAAGAGACCGAGGCGCAAGGCTATACCCACACTAAACACACTTACGGCGTCGAGACCGCGCTTGAAACCGCGCCCGAAATCGAGGGTTATATTTTCGACGGTTTCTATGTTGACGGAGTAAAAGCAACTTCGCTCGGCGCAACCGCTTACGTGGGCGAAATTAAAATCGTTGCAAAATATATCTCTATAAAGTATACGATTTCTTTCGTCGTTGACGGAGAAGAAGTTTACTCTATTCAAGTGAAGAAAGGCGAAACGCTCACTCTTCCCGAAGACCCCGTAAAAGCGGGATTTAGGTTTGCCGGTTGGTTTGACGGAGATACTCAAGTTACCGCCGAAACGGTGATAAAAGACAACTTGACTTTGCAGGCAAAGTTCGACGAAGTAAAGACGAAAGGTTGCGCGTCCGCGCTTGACAGCCTTATGGTATCGCTTTTGTTGTGCATCGGCGCGCTTTTGTACAGGAGACGCTAAAAGTAATTAAAATGTCGCTTTTGCTGCATACGTATTGAGTAAAAACGGTATTAATTAAAACTTTTAAGGATAAAATCATTGCAATTTTTTATTTATCGCAAAGGAGAAAAGTATGAAAAAAGCAAAAATATTCGATATTCAGCGGTACTGCGTCGACGACGGCGCGGGTATAAGGACTACCGTGTTTTTCAAAAATTGTCCTTTGCGTTGTAAATGGTGTCACAATCCCGAAGGCGTAACGGAAAACGACCGTTACGCCGACGGTAAACCTATATGCAAGGAAATGTCGGTAAATGAAATTTTCGACGAAATAATCAAGGATAAAGAGTATTATTTATCGACGGGCGGCGGCGTTACGCTTTCGGGCGGCGAAGTTGCTTTATGGGCAGATTTCGCCTTGAAACTATTGCTTAAATGCAAAAACGCAGGCATAAATTCCGTTGTGGAAACGAGCGGTTATTGCTCTGAAAGCGACTTTGTCACACTTATAAAGTGCGCCGATACAGTGTATTTCGATATAAAACTTTTAGATAAAAACGAGTTTAAAAATTACACGGGCGGGCGGCTTGAAGTTGTGCTAAACGCCCTTGATTATTTGTGTTCAACTGACAAAAACATAGTCTTGCGTTGTCCCATAATCGGCGGCGTAAATGATAACGAAGAATATTTTAATTCATTGATTCGTTTGATAAACGAGCATAAAAATATAGCCGAAATTCATTTATTGCCGTATCATGACTTAATGAAAAACAAGTATAAAAAGTGCGGACTTAACTACGACAAAAAGTTTTGCGTTCCGACAGAAGAAGTAATGAAAAAAGCAAGACAAACCATAAGCAAAGAGACTAATGTAAAGGTAAGGTATCTCGATGAATAATCGTGTTTTTGATAAACTTATGAATGCGGGCGATTTTTTTACCGCGGGATTTTTTAAAGAGGAAAATGCGAGTATTTCGCAAAGGTTTTTCGACGCTATTATTTGTGCTTTGAAAAACAAGCCGCTTCCAAAGTATTCCGATACATATTTATACCCGATAAACACCAAATCTTTGCTTACCGATTTTGACGGAATAATGTTTTTCGATTATTCTTATCCGTTTAGTTTAAACGAGGAAAATTTACAAAAATCATGCCTTGACGATGACGAAAAAAAACATATAAAAGACTTCGCTTCGTCTATGTATCGTGGCGGCGAGTGTATCGAAAGGCGGTTTGCTTTGTCGGGCAGGGGCTATACACATTTCGTGCCCGATTATGAATTTTTTTTATGTCGCGGACTTGATGAATTTGTCTCTTACGTGCGTTCTTTCGACAACGGCAGTGATTTTATGCGAGGAGAAATTTGCATTGCAGAATGCATGTATAATTACGTCGAAAGGATAATAACTTATTTAAAAACTCTTAATCATACGCAAAAGACAGCCAACCTTATAAAGGCATACGAGCAGTTTTTATGCGGCGCGGCAACCGACATTTTCGGTGCGATAGTGCGAATCAATTTTATATTTACGCTCGACGGTTGCGACAACCTGGGCAAACTCGATACATACTTAAAAAATTTCGAAATTGACTATTTTACGCAAGACGTATTGCGTGAATTATTCATAAGTATGGAAAAAACGGTGTCGTGGAACGTGCTTTTAAGCGAAAACGAAGAAATAACGAAAGTCATTTTAAAGGCGTCACGCGGGCAAACAAAACCGAATCTTTCGCTTGCGGTTGACGATAAAACCGACGAAGAAATTTTTACCGAGGCGTTTAAAAGTATTGCGGTTTCGTCAAATCCGGCAATTTACTCAAAATGTGCTTATATAGACGGATTTATGAAAATCGGCGTGCAAAAAAGCGATGCGGAAAAGTTTGCTTTCGGCGGTTGCAGCGAAACTATGATTGCGGGGCAAACGAATTGTGGTTCGATAGACGCCGGCATAAATTGCGTGCAAACCCTTAACGACGAGTTGCATATAAACTCAACTTACGATACTTATGAAAATCTTTTATCGGCATATAAAACCCGGGTGAAAAATTACATTGATTTGATTTGCGAACAGGTAAATGAAAATTCGCAAAAAAGAGCGGAATACCTTCCGCAGCCAATAAGAAGTTTAATTTGCAGGGGCTGTATAGAGACGCGGAAAGATTTCAACGACGGCGGCGCAAAATATAATTTCAGCGTCTTCAATATTTGTTCGTTTGCCAATGCCGTCGATTCGTTATACGCTGTAAAAACGCTTGTTTACGATGAAAAAAAATATAATTTAAGCCAAATTGCGGACGCAATAAGCAAAAACTACGACGGCTATGACGATTTGCTCGAAGATGTTAAAGATTTAAAATTTTTCGGCAACGACAATGACGATATAGACAAAATCGCCAAAGACTTGTTTGCTTTCGTTTGCGATTGTATAACGAGTCACACCCTGAATAGGGGCGAAAACGGAAAATTTTTACCTGCTTGCATAATGTTCGATACGGTAAGCATTACGGGTAAAATTACCGATTGTTCTCCCGATGGCAGAAAATGCGGTTGCGCCATTTCCGACAGCGGCGGCGCAATGGCCGGCAGAGACGTCACAAGTCCCACTGCGCTTTTAAACTCGGTTGCGAAAATCAATCCGAGTCTTGCGCTTGGTACGTGGATTGTCAATATGAGACTTTCAAGTGCGCTTATAAAAGGCGAAAACGGGCGCAATGCTTTAAAGGGTCTTATACTGACTTATTTTAAAAACGGAGGCAATCAAATTCAAATTACAGCAACCGACAGACAAACGCTTATTCGCGCGCTCGATGACGAGCAACTCGCTTATTCTATAATAGTCAGGGTGGGCGGGTTTTCGGCGAGGTTTTCAACTTTGTCGAAAGAAATCAAGCAAAACATAATCGACAGAAGCGTGTATTAAGACGGCTGAAAATAATAAAGCGGTTTTTTTAAACCATTGCGCTTAAAATAAATATAAAAATATAACTATATACCTTTCGTGATTTCGGCAGAATATAAAGTGAAGGTTTTTGACGGAAACGAGAGGTATTTATTTTATTTAAAAGTATGCGTTGTAATTGTTGATTTATATTTTTTTTAATGTTATAATTAATACAACGCTTGAAAAGAGATGGAGGGCGGCAAATGTTAAATGTCGTGTTTACGCAATACGTATTACGTAAAAAAGACATTTTTATATAAAAAGGAGGTTATTATGCAAGAGAATAAGTTTAATTCGGTATGCGCGCTTTATAAAAGTATTACGGATATGACGGACTCGCTAAAGGACCTCAGACGCCGTCAAGAAGAAATAAATGCGGCAATGTATAAATTGCGCAGACAGACAAACCGCAACAATAAAGACGAAAGCGATTTGTATATATATCAATACAATTGTCAACTCGATGACATAGAGGCAAAGATAAAAACGCTTAACAACGACATTAAAAGTCAAAAGGAGATTTGCCGGGTTGCGATTATTTCTTTAATAGACGAAACGGCAATAGATGAAAACGATTTATATAATAAAAATTTATCCGTTTTGCTCAGAATGTTGTCGTCGTTTTTCCGTACCGACAGCGTAGAGTTGATCAGACCAAAGACGGGAGACAAATACACCGACGAAAAAATCAATTCCATTATTTCCACCGAGGACAGAAAACTCGACAACAAAATTGCTAAAGTAATTCGTTGCGGGTACAGTGACGGTGAGGGGAATGTGTTGATTGAGCCGATTGTGTGTGTTTATCAGTACGACAAAGACACGATAGGCGAAAAACAAAAAGAAGTAGACGTAAAAGCCCTTAAAAGAATAAAAGACAAAGCGAAAGAACGTCCGTCGAGAGATTATTTCATAAAACTTAAAGATACTTCTTCCATTATGATTTGCGCATTTTTATCATTGTTTTGCGCGGTGTTATTTTACGTTTTCAATAAAATAGATATTGTAAATTATGTAAGTCGAAATTCGGTTTTTGCCTCTTGGCAGGTTGTGGCGTTTTTCTATGCGAGCGCAACCGTCGCGCTGCTTATTATGTGGTACAACGTATTTAAAAAAGACGTGCCCAACGCCGTTGATTATATGTATTTTATCGCTTTGGTTTCCTGCGTCTCGATAATAATTTGCGGCATAGTATATAGTTCGGTATTGCAGATTGTTTCCGCAAGCATATATGCCGTCGTTGTTGCGATCATTCTTTTAATGAGAATAAAATTAAATTCTTATTCGTTTGAAGAGATTTTTATCGCCGAAGGAAAAGCGGGCAGGTACTTGCTCGATTTATGCAAAAAATACCCACTTTACCTGACTTGCGTTTTCGTTGTGTTAAGCGAAATAGTGGGATACACTGTGATAAAAACGGGGATTTTCGCAAAATTCAACGGCAGTGCGCTGTTTATTGTCGAAGCGGTGTTTATTGGTTTGGTGTTCGTAAGCATTTTCGTTTCGGCTCTCGGTAAAATATCGGACAGCGAAATTTGTTCGCGAGATTATGTTTTTGCAGTGCTTGCATTGGATTCGTTGGCTTTGTTTATCATGGGCAGATTTATAAAAGCGAACACAAGCGTGTATATCGTGTCTGCAATCGTGCTGATGCTTAGCATTGTTTATATTGTATTAAGAATTATTTACAGGGAAATAAAAAATGAAAAATAAAATACTGATCACCGATTACGACGGCACGCTTGCACTGCCGGATGGGACAGTTTCGCAGCATACGTGTGAAGTAATTAAGGGATTTGTTGCGCACGGCGGTACGTTTATCATATGCACCGGAAGAATGAAAACGAGCATACTTCCCATTGCGAGAAGTATTACAGGCAACGGTTACGTCATTTCGTTTAACGGTGCGGAAATAAGTAAAATCGACACAGGCGAAGACGTCGCTTATACTCCAATCGACAACAAAACCACGCTGCAGGCGTTGAGTTTAATTCTCGACACGGGCGCGTACGTTCAGTCTTACTACGACGGTAAAATTATTATCGATAAGAGAGGAGAATTTACTTCTTTTTACGAAGATATCGGCGGAGTAAAAGCAACCGAAGTACACGAAGATTTATACGATCATTACAAAAGAACGGGGCGCGATTCCGCCAAATTCTTGGTTTTTGACAGACCCGAAAAAGTGGATTACACTTTTGAAAAGATTTATCCCGTGCTTAAAGACAAACTTAAAGTAGTCAGAAGCAATCCTTATCATATAGAAATTACCGAAAAAACGGTATGCAAGGGTAATGCTGTAAAAAAACTGCTTAAATCTATGGGAAAAGCGTTGGACGAAAACGTGATTACGGTTGGCGACAGTGGAAACGACATATCCATGCTTGAGGGATTTCCTGCGTCGTTTGCAGTAGCAAACGCGCTTGACGAGGCGAAAAACAAAGCAAGAGCAGTATTGCCCGTATCTAATCAAGAAGGGGCAATAGACTACATAATAGAGCATTATTGTAAATAATTTTGTGCGTTTTACAAAACACGTATTGCGTAAAAATGACAATTTAAGCCGCACTTTTATGTTGAGGTGCGGCTTTTTATGTGCAAAACAAGGATAAATCGGCAATAAACGGCGTTTTATAAAAACTTTAATAGTGCTTGTTATTAAAAGTTTTAAAATATTTTAGAGGTTTTAAACCGTTTTAAAAGTTTTGAAGTTGTAATAAAAATCAAAAAACGGAAAGCGCGTCGTTCGTTTTATTCGCGGAATAAAACACAGTATTTTTATTCATACTTTATATATGAAACACTTAAGAAAAATAGTCATCGCTTTATCGATAGTGCTTGTCAGTCTTATGTTAAGCGCGTTTAAAATTAATGCGACAGATTTTACGTTGACAATAAAAGCAGGAGATAAAGAGTACGTTTATTCTTACCCGCAAGTAGACGTTTTTAATGGTGAGTTGTATTTAAAGGGAATTGACGGCGTTGCAGAAGAAATTTATTACGATAGTTTAATTCGCCCCGTCGAGGCAGAGATTTATTTAAAAAGCGACGGTAAAGGGCAATTTGAGTATAAAAAAGAAAAATCGGGTCTTGGGATAAACAGAGACAAAATCAAAGAGAAAATTTTACATGCTTTAAAAACAAAATCGCCGTCTTTATGCATACCGTATGAAGTAATATTGCCAAAAACTACCGTTTTTGAATTAAAAAATTATACCTTTTTACGCGGAAGTTTTTACACCGATTACGCCTCTTCAAGTGCGGAAAGAAAGGCAAATATTTCTCTTGCGGCGCAGTTTTTGACTTGTGTTAAAATAGAAGACGGAGAAGAGTTTTCGTTTAACGAGACTGTGGGAACGAGAAGCGAAAAGAGGGGTTTTAAAAAGGCGAAAATCATTGTGGACGGAAAGTTTGTCGATGGTGTCGGGGGTGGCGTTTGTCAAGTATCGACTACGCTTTACAACGCGCTTTTGATGTCCGGCATTTTTCCCACGGAGTGGCACAGACACACTTTAAAGGTCGGTTATGTCGAGGCCGGGTTTGATGCCATGGTCAACGAGAACACGAGCGATTTAAAATTTAAAAACGACACCGGCGGATTGATTTTTATTGAAGCGGTGGCTTATAAAAACCGTTTAATCGTCAACGTTTACGGCAAAAAAAACGAATGTAAGTACGAACGGGTGTCTGTAGTGGACGAAGTAATCGAGCCTGACGAATATGAAATAGTTTTTAACAAAGACCTTTTGTATGGGGAAGAAAACATTATTCAGAACGCAAAAAACGGATTAAAAAGCAGCAGTTATTTAAGAATTTATAAAGACGGAAAACTTATCGGAACCAAAAAATTGCGCACTGATATATACAAGCCGATTCGCGGAATAAAAGAAGTCGGGCTTGCGTAAGTGTGATAATCGATTTTCTTTTATGATTTATGGCCGTTGTTGTGGTTGCTTTTTTGTTTTAAAACGACTATAATAAACTATGCGACAAAATGTCTGCAAGTCGGCAATTTTAAATGGGGTAACAATATGAAAAAGTTGGTAATTTACGTGCATGGTAAGGGTGGCAACTACAAAGAAAGCGAACATTATATAAATATATTTAAAGACTGCGACGTGGTCGGTTTCGATTATAAATCGGATACGCCTTGGGAAGCAAAAGTCGAATTTTCGGATTATTACGACAAAATAACGATTGGTTTTGACGAAGTATATTTAATTGTAAACAGCATAGGCGCATACTTTTCATTGCACGCATTAAATAAAAAGAATATCAAGAAAGCGTTTTTTATTTCGCCTGTGGTTGATATGGAAAAACTTATTATAAATATGATGAAGTGGGCGAATGTAAGCGAAGAGCAGTTGAAAATTCAAAAAGAAATCCCGACGAATTTCGGTGAAACGCTTTCGTGGGATTATCTCACTTGGGTGAGAGAAAATCCCGTTGATTGGCACACTGAAACACACATTTTATATGGCAGTGAAGATAATTTGCAGTCCATTGAAAGTATAAAGGCTTTTGCAGATAAGTTTAATGCGACTTTGCTTGTAATGAATGGCGGCGAGCATTGGTTTCACACCGAAAAACAGATGGAATTTTTAGATAATTGGCTCAACGGCATTATCGGAAAATAACTTATCGATTGTCACGTTTACGGCACACGGTTTGTGTAAAATAGGTTATTTTTGATATTTTTAAGACGAAAACGATATAAAAAGGTAAAAGGTTATGCTTTCGCATAACCTTTTACATAAATAAAAATTTAAAGGAGAAGCAAGAAGTGATCTTGCCGGGGTATTCTGAATTTATTTTAGCGTTTTAAGTGTTTTAATTGCAACACGATTCGCCAATAAGAAGGGTATTTGTTGTGCATCATTCCGTGGCAAAGCATAATCAACGAATCAAGAAGTATCGTTGTTGTGAGCACGATTGCTAAAATTTTAAGCACTTTGGGAGATATCTCGCTTAAAGCGTCTGTCATTTTATCGAAAAACAAATGCATAAAAACGGTAAACGCCGAAGTGTAGGCAAAATCCGTAGGTATACTTGTATAACGAGTAATATGGAGCGGAATATTGGAAAAATTCCAGCCTTTTATACCCATCGTTTTTTCAACCGTAAGACCAACGGTTATTTCGCCCAAACCAATGCAAAGAAAAACAATTAAAAAATATAGTGCCGTTTGTAAAAAGGCGGCTGCTTTTTTATTTTTCGCCGTAATTGTGATTTTTTTGGTAAAAATCCGCATGTTTTTAGGCGTGCCGAACAATAAAAATATTGCGAAATATGCAATGCCGTATTCGGCAATGAACGGGAAAAGTCTGTGTCTGTCATCGATTACGCCGATACAAAAAAGTCTGAAAACGTTTTCAATGACGAAGCCCGCAAAAGCGACTATACATGCCGACAATATCAAAGCGTAAACATTTACGCCGAAGATTTTTTTTGCCGCCACGTTTTCTTCGTCAAGCACGTTTTGTTTGTTGATTGCCGTGTCGATATTCAACGTCTTTCTTTCCTTGTTCATAAAATATATTTAAGTATTTGCGCTTAATATATTTTTATGTATATTCTCTTTTCTGTTGTTACAATTATATTACAATACTTTTATGATAGTTTTATGTTAGTTTGATATATTTTATAAAAAAAGCGCGGACATAATATATACAAATTCTGCCCGCGTTTAATTTTTAAAATTTTAAATTTCTGTCATCTTTACGTTATACGTTAAACCTGAAAAGCACAACGTCGCCGTCTTTTACAACGTAATCTTTACCTTCGGATCTGACTTTTCCCGCCTCTTTAGCCTTGAGATAACTACCGCAAGAGATAAGTACGTCATAGTCGACGACTTCGGCGCGGATAAAGCCTTTTTCAAAATCGCTGTGGATTTTTCCTGCGGCTTGCGGTGCTTTGGTTCCGTTTTTAATCGTCCATGCGCGAGTTTCTTTTTCTCCCGCCGTGAGATAACTTATAAGCCCCAGAAGTTTGTACGAAGCCTTTACGAGTTTGTCGAGTCCGCTTTCTTTAAGCCCGAGATCGTCAAGAAAAATTTTTGCCTCGTCGGGGGAAAGTTGAGAAAGTTCTTCTTCGGTTCTTGCGCAAATGACGATTACTTCGCTCGATTCGGCTTTTGCAAACTCTTTTACCTTTTTAACCATAGGAATTTCGTCGTCGTTTTTACCCATATCGCTTTCGCCTATGTTCGCGGCGTAAATTACGGGTTTGTTTGTGATAAGGAAAAGAGAGTCAAGTATTTCTTGTTCTTCATCGGTAAGGTCTTTTAAAAGTCTTACGGGTTTTTCGTTTTCGAGACACGTAAGTATCTTTTCAAGCGTCTGCGCCTCGAATTGATATTGCTTATTGCCCGTTTTAAACATACTTCTCGCTTTGTCCAGACGTTTTGTCACGATTTCCATATCGGAAAGGATAAGTTCGAGATTGATTGTCTGTATATCCCTTATGGGGTCGACCGAGTTGTCGACGTGAATTATATTTTCGTCTTCAAAACATCTCACCACGTGTACGATGGCGTCGACTTCTCTTATGTGCGACAAAAACTTATTGCCGAGACCTTCTCCTTGCGACGCACCCTTTACAAGACCCGCAATGTCGACAAACTCAATCGTGGCAGGGGTTGTTTTTTGACTGCTATATAGTTTGGTAAGTGTGTCGAGTCTTTCGTCGGGTACGGCAACAATGCCCACGTTGGGCTCTATCGTGCAGAACGGGAAGTTGGCGGCTTGCGCGCCGGCATGTGTGATTGCGTTGAAAAGCGTGGACTTTCCTACGTTGGGAAGTCCTACTACTCCGAGTTTCATTTTTATACCTCTTTTAATTTTAATTCCGTCGCAGACCAAAGCGCATTTTTTAAAACAATGTTTTTAATTTGCATACGACTTAATGTATGTATTTGCGACGGAAGTCTTTTAATCATCACAATGTATTATACAATAAATATTTATTTTATTCAAACTATTTGTTGCTATAAACTTGAAAATATGATAAAATTATGTAAAATTGTTTATGGAGTAACTATGGATTACAAAAAATATATAGCGCAAAAATTAAACGTTGAAGGCATGCAAACCGATGAAATTGCGGAAGCGATAATGATTCCGCCTACCACGGAGATGGGCGATTACGCTCTTCCGTGCTTTAAATTTTCAAAAACTTTGCGTAAGTCGCCCGTCGTAATTGCCGAACAGTTGGCTTCGGTTTATCCCACAGACGACAACGTACCCGAAGTAACCGCCGTCAACGGTTATCTCAATTTCAAAATCAACCGGAAAAAACTCGCAGGAGACACTTTAAACTCGGTGCTTTCCGCCGGGGAAAAATACGGTTCATCGAAAGAGGGCGAAGGCAAAACAATTTGCATCGATTATTCGTCGGTAAACATTGCAAAGCAGTTCCATATAGGGCATTTGTCTACGACTGCCATAGGCGGTGCGCTTTACAGAATTTTTAATTTTCTCGGATATAAGGCTGTTGGTATAAACCACCTCGGCGATTATGGTACTCAATTCGGCAAACTGATTTACGCCTACAAAACGTGGGGAAATAAAGAGGAGGTCGAAAGACTCGGCGTAAAAGAATTGACGCGTCTGTACGTCAAGTATCACGAAGAGGCTGAAAAAGACCCGACTTTGGACGATACCGCAAGAATGTATTTCAAGCGCATCGAAGAGGGGTGTGAAGAGGAAAACCAACTTTTCAGATGGTTTAAAGAGTTGACTTTAAAGGAAGTCGGCGCAATTTACGACAGACTCGGCATAAAATTCGATTCTTATGCGGGCGAAAGTTTTTACAACGACAAAATGCAACCTATCGTAGACGAACTTACGGAAAAAGGTTTGCTTGTCGAAAGCAACGGTGCAAAAGTCGTCAATCTCGACGAGTACGGTATGCCGCCGTGCATAATTTTACGTTCGGACGGGGCTTCTCTTTACGCAACGAGAGACCTTGCCGCCGCAGTGTACAGAAAGAAAACTTACGATTTTTATAAATGCCTTTACGTGGTGGCTTATCAACAAAATTTACATTTCAGGCAGTTGTTTAAAGTGCTTGAACTTATGGGTAAAGATTGGGCTAAAGACTGCGTGCACGTCGCTTACGGCATGGTTTCGCTCGAAGACGGCGCAATGAGCACAAGACATGGCAAAGTGGTGCTTTTAGAGGACCTTTTAAACAAAAGCGTGGAAAAGAGCCTCGATATAATCAATAATAAAAATCCCGACCTCGAAAACAAAGAAGAGGTTGCCGAAATGGTCGGTACGGGCGCGGTGATTTTCGGCGCGCTTCAGAACAACAAAATCAAAGACATAGTTTTCAGTTATGACAAGGCTTTGAACTTTGATGGAGAAACTGCGCCTTACGTGCAATATACGGGGGCGAGATGTAACAGCGTTTTGGCGAAATCGGACGGTTTTACAACATACGTAGTGCCTGAAATGAACAATGATGAGTATAATTTGATATCTTTGTTGTCTACATTTCCTGATATCGTCAAGTCTGCGGCGGATAAATACGAGCCGTCTATAGTGACGAGATATGCCGTCGATCTTGCCGAACTTTATAACAAATTTTATTTCAATTGCAAAATTTTGGGAGAAGAAGAAAAAGTGCGCGATTTCCGTCTTGCAATCACAAAAGCGACCAAAATCACGCTTGAAAACGCATTCGGTCTTTTAGGTATAAAAATTCCCGAAAGAATGTAATTTAAGCCGAAACAATGCAGGTTAAACAGGAGAAGATTTGCTGCAAAACGCAGAATTAATTTTTAATGTAAAAGGCGAAATAATCTTTGCGGCGAAATTAAAATTAAACAAAAAATCATTAAACAAATTATATAAATAAAAATGTACAAACTTGCTATTTTTGACGTTGACGGTACGTTATTAAATACTCTTGACGACCTCAACGACTGTATGAATATATTTTTAAAAAGGTACTCGTTTCCTTTGATTTCGGTGGACGATACGCGCGAATACGTTGGCAACGGAGCAAAGGTTTACGTACAGAAAGCGACCGGCGTTTGCGACGAAAAACTTTTAAACGATTACACCAAAGAGTATGCCGAAGTTTTAAGCGAGTGCGGAAATAAGTCCACAAAAGTTTACGACGGACTCGATAAAGTGCTTAAAAAATTGAAGTCGGACGGAGTTACGCTCGCGATTTTATCAAACAAACCGCAAGCCGCAGTGGAAAAATGCCGAGAAAAGTATTTACAAGATTATGATTTTTCGTGCGTTTTGGGCGAAAAAGAGGGGTTAAAACGCAAACCCGACGTCGAAAGCGTGCAACTTATTTTGAATACTCTCGGGTTTTCAAGGAAAGACGCCGTGATGATAGGAGATACCGAAGTTGATTATCAAACGGCGATAAACAGCGGTATCGATTGTATAAACGTGCTTTGGGGTTTTCGCAATAAAAATCAACTTATTCTAAGCGGTGCGGATAATTTTGTCTCAACCGCCGAAGAGTTGTACGATAAAATAACCGGGTAGTCGATTTATTGTTCCATAAGTCGCGACTAAAAGCGCGCAGTGCGTGCGATTTTATAAAAAATTAAAAAAGAAACGTAAAACGTTGAAATTTTTATAAAAAAGCGACTTGACAGATAAAATCCAAAATTTAATCTGAAAATATTACCGCATAGCCGAAAGAATATTTTTGGTAAGCGGGGAAGGAGAATAACTAAACATGAAAGACAAGAAAAAAAGTACATTTTGGAAGGATTTTAAGGCGTTTATTTCCAAGGGTAGCGTGCTTGACCTCGCCGTTGCAACAATTATAGGCGCGGCTTTCGGCCAGATAGTTACTTCGTTTACTCAAGGTATAATAATGCCGCTCATTTCGCTTTTGTTTAAGGCGGAAAATCTCGACAGTCTCACCGTAAAAATCGGCACGAAAATGGTTGAGGTTGACGGGGCAATGGTTGCAGAGCCAATCTTGTGGCAATACGGCACGCTTTTACAAGCGGTTATCAACTTTTTAATCATCGCTTTGTTCTTATTTGTTCTTATCAGAATAGTCAGAAAGACTCAAAAAGCCCTCGACGTAAACACAAGAATGAAAGAAACTATTCAAGCCAAACTCAACAACGACGAGCCTTTGACCGAATCTGAAGAAAAGTGGATGGCTTTCCAGGCAAAACACGACCCCGACGAAGTCCCCGTAAAACAAGTTGTTGCGCCGGCAGAACCTTCTTCTACGGACAAACTTTTAGCCGAAATTCTGGAAGAACTTAAAAAAGAAAATAAATAATTTAAAAGTTTATAAATAATGATTTTGCCGTTTTTACATAACACGTATTATGTAAAAACGGCATTTTATCAAAATATAATTTGCTTTTTAGTCTGAAATCGATTTAAAATCAAATAAAATATACGGGGAGTAAAATTATGAATTATCAAAAAAACAGGAAGAAAATCATAAAAGAATTATTGCACGAATCAGACAAAGAATTGAGTGACGAAGAATTAATCAGTGAAATATTGAGTACAAGCGTAACCGAAAACGAAGAAAAAAACGAAAGGATTACTTTCGGGCAAAAGGCGGCGGATGCCGTGGCTAAATTTGCGGGAAGTTGGGCGTTTATATTCAGTTTTATTGCCGTAATGGTAGTATGGATGGTTTTAAATATTATTTTGGCAACTAATGCTTTCGATGCTTATCCGTTTATATTGTTAAATCTCGTTTTGTCGTGTATAGCGGCTGTTCAGGCACCGCTTATAATGATGAGTCAAAACAGACAGGAGTCGAAAGACAGGAAACGTGCTGAAAACGACTACCGCGTAAATTTAAAAAGCGAATTTGTTATTGACGAATTGTATAAAAAACTTCAACAAGTATCCGAAACTCAAAACAAGATTTTAAAACTTATCGAAAAAGAAGAATCGAACGGCGACGCCGGTAAGGCAGAACAGGTGGAAAAAGATAAAAACGCCTGACAGATGTTGCATCAATTCAATTTTTCATAATTTATTTTAAATGATTAAAAGTTAAACCGTTGCAAGTATTTTTCGGATGTGTTTTATTTATGTCAATAAATTTAGCATATATTTGTGCCGATTTCCGATATAAAAAATGCGACACTTAAGTGCCGCATTTCGAGGGATTATTCCTCTTTTTCACCGCCGCCGCAAGAACAGTTTTCACTGATCTCGTCAACTTTCTTTTTTATTTCGTTTTGGCTGTCGGTGATTAGTTTTTTCGCTTTATTTGAATTGGCAACGATAAGCATACCGCATATGCCGCCCAAAACAAGTCCGCAGAAAAACGCTTTTTCCATAGTAACCTCCCATGAGCCTTGCTCTGTATGAGTATGCGTATATTGTAAAATTATATTCATTTTAAAAATAAAATGCGGAAAATTTTTCTCTTTGGTCGATTTATGTCGTCTTTGCAGTATACGTATTATGTAAAAATGGCACAAATGGGTTTAAAAAGATTTTAATTGGTCAGAGCAAGATGAGTATAAAATTAAATTTTGCATTAACATACGATTAATACGGCACTACTTAATCGACAGTTATCCGGCAGGTAAGAGGAGTAAACCTGACGAGTAATCGACTCAAAAAATTACGCATAAAGACTTGAAAAAAGTACAATAATTTGTTATAATAGCCATATAATACGATAAGAGAGGAAGTATGGGCAGGATAATTGCTTTCGATATTGGCGATAAAAGAATAGGCATTGCGGTAAGCGATCCGTTCAACAGTATGGCACTCCCGCTGGAAACATTGCATCGCAGCAATTTTCAAAAGGACATAAAATATTTGTGCGATATCGCAAAGGAAAAATGTGCCGACAAAATCGTATGCGGTTTGCCCGTCAATTTCGACGGTTCGCCGTCTGTACAAACCGAAAAAACTCTTTCGTTTATAGAAGAACTTAAAAAAGCGACCGATATAGAGATTGTCACCGAGGACGAGCGGTTTACCACAATGGAGGCGCGCAGAGTGCTTCTGGAGGCGGATATGAGCAGAAGCAACCGCAAAAACGTAATCGATAAAGTCGCCGCCTCGTATATTTTAGAAGCATATTTGCAAAAAATAAATAAAAACAAAATTTAGAGAATTTTTAAAAGGCGTAAAAACTAAATCACCGGTAAATTTTAAATTGTCGCCAGATTTAAAAACGCTTTAAACGATTTTCTCAAAATAATAAGCCGCAAGGCAAAAGGAGTATAAACATGAGCGATAACGAAATGAAAGAAGTAAGGCAAGACGAAGAAGAATTGTCCGACATTGTAGAACTTGTCGACGAACAAAACGTCGTGCGTAAATTTTATCACGTCGGTACAATAGATTATAAAGGCGAATGGTACGTCGGTTTTCAAGCCGCAGAGGAAATCGAAGGCGTCGACCCCGACGAACTTGTAATTTTCAAAATCGAGGGAGACGAGGATGACGAAGTATTGAAACCGATTGAAGACGAAGTGCTTTTAGAAGAAGTTTATGAAGAATTTTGCCGCCAACTCGACGAAGAAGAGGCTGCCGACGAAGCGGAACTTTTAGACTGCGACGAAAATTGCGCAAAATGCCGCAATCAATGCCCCTCGAGAAAGGACGACTAAATTTCTGCCCGAACGCCTGATAGCGTTCGGGTTGTTTTTATATAATGGGCGTTTTATATGCGGCGTAAAGTATTTTTATGGTAGATTTTATTTATATAATACAGAGAAGTTGTCTATAAAATGCGGTAAAATTGCATTTAAGGCGAAGTTATGTATAAAACGAAATAACTTTATATGCAAAAATATAAATGAAAATTAATAAAAAATATTTGTAAATCGAAAAAAGAAATGATATACTATATAAGGAAAAAATAAAAACCAAAGGAGATATAATATGAGTAAAACAATTCTTGTTACGGGTGGCGCAGGCTACATCGGTACTCATACCGACGTCGAACTTTTAAATGCCGGTTATGACGTAGTGGTCGTCGACGACCTTTCCAACAGTAAATACGAAGCGATAAGAAGGGTAGAGCAAATCACCGGCAAAAAAGTAAAATTCTATGAAAACAGTATTCTCGACAAAGAGGCGTTGAGAAAAATATTCACCGAAAACAAAATCGACGCGGTAATCAACTTTGCAGGATTTAAAGCGGTCGGCGAATCTTGTGTGAAACCGCTTGAATATTATCACAACAACATCGGCGGACTTATTATTTTAATCGAAGTAATGAGAGAGTTCGGTTGCAAAAATTTCGTATTTTCTTCTTCGGCAACGGTTTACGGTGATCCCGCTTCCGTACCTATCAAAGAAGATTTCCCCCTTCATACGACAAATCCGTACGGCAGCACCAAATTGTTTATCGAATATATTTTGAAAGACCTTTGCAAGGCCGATAAAGAATTCAACGTTGCAATTTTGCGTTATTTCAACCCCATCGGCGCGCACGAATCGGGACTTATCGGCGAAGACCCCAATGGCATCCCCAACAACCTTGCGCCTTATATCGCAAAAGTGTGTGTTGGTAAACTTGAAAAAGTTTCGGTATTCGGCAACGATTATCCCACTCACGACGGCACGGGTGTAAGAGATTATATCCACGTTGTAGATTTGGCTGTAGGTCACGTTCAGGCAGTTGAAAAACTTTTGCAAAACAGCGGTTTGTTTATCGTAAACCTCGGCACAGGCGTAGGATACAGCGTTCTCGACGTAATCAATGCATTTTCAAAGGCTCTCGGCAAACCAATCCCTTACGTAATTACCGGTAGAAGACCGGGCGACATTGCAGAGTGTTATGCCGACGCTTCGCTTGCATACAAACTTATCGGTTTCAAGGCAAAGAGGGGTATTGACGAAATGTGCAGAGACACGCTTAATTGGCAGTTTAAAAACCCCAACGGCTACGAAGAAAAGTAATTGATTTGAAAACTTATTCAGGGCAATGACCGCAGCAGGCCGTTGCCCTTTATAGACTTTTTACAGCATACGTATTTAGCAAAACGCACAGAAAAACATAAAAAGCATAGGTAAAATATGGCTATATGTGTGCGGCTGACGTCGATTTTTTTAATAAAAGCGGCGATCGTATGTTGTCGTAATCAGTAATTAAATGATAAAGTAAATTAATAAATTAAAGATATAAAAAACAAAAGGGGAGCGGAAATGAAAGTAATAAAACCCGATTATTACGACGAGTTTAAATGCGTATCGTCGGACTGTAAAGATACTTGTTGTAAGGGGTGGGAAATTATAGTCGACGAAAAAACTTATAATAAATATAAAGAATTAAACGACGAATATAAACACGATTTGTTTAAAAATATCGCAACGCGCAACTCGGAAAGGGTTATTATGCCAAAAAAAGACAACGAATGTCCTTTTTTAAACGAGAGCGGTTTGTGTGATATTTACGAAAAAGTGGGTAAAGATTACTTGTGTCAGGTTTGCACCAAATATCCGAGGTTTGAAAATATATACGCCAACGAGTGCGATAAAGGATTGTTTATGTCGTGCATGCCCGTTGCCGAACTCATCGCGCACCATACCGATCACATACGGTTTATCGAAACCGAAGAAGAGAGGGAACTCAATTTAAGCGAGATAGACGCCGACTTATACATGGCTTTAAAGCAAATAAGGGGCAAATGTATCGATATAGTACAAGATAGACAATATGATATAAAAACCAGAGTTTTCATGTTGCTCGATTATGCGAAAAAGGCGCAAAAGTGTATTTCAAAAGGCAAATACAACGGTGTACAAAACATTACTATTGACGATTTTGCGCAAAACGGTTGCTCCGAAGCGGGTAATAAAGACTTAAAAAACGTAATCAGTACCTTTTTGACGTTTGAAATTCTCACGATGAAATGGAAAATACTTTTAGAAGAGATTTTCGAGTTTGCCTCGGTCGAAAAGAAAAATGCAAATTATTGCAATGCAAACGTATATGAAAATTTCCTTGTGTATATGATTTACGGATATTTGCTCGACGCCGTATACGATAAGAATTTAAGCGGCAGGGTAAACGCGATAATTTCTTGCATGCTGATTATCGCCGAAGTCGACAGGTTCAGGGGAAACGGGAATCTTGATATATTTATCGATACCATTCATTTGTTTTCAAAAGAAATCGAGCATTGCGAAGAAAACGTCGCTCAATTATTTAATCTCGCGCGCGGAAGGACGTGTTTTAAAGATAAATCGCTTGCTCGTATGATATCGAGATTGAATTTTTAATAGCATACATATATTACCGATTTATATTCTATGTCGTACTAAGTCAATATTTTGCATTAATCGACGGCAAAAATCAACATACAATGCGATTTAATATGTTTTGTCGGCGCGTCTTTAATCGGGCGCGTTTTTTTTGTTTAAATAAAGTTCTTTTTGTTTAAATAAAAGAGTCTTTTAACTAAAAAGCAATCCCGCAGTTACTTGGCGACAGCCCCCTTTACACAAAGGGACCGAAAAATCCGGTTGGAAATTACCACATAAAAACTCAATTTTCGCCCGGCTTACAAAAGGGTCGACATATAAAAGTGCAAACGCGTTCAGCAACTAAACGCAACTTATTTTAACAAAATATGTACAGTTATTATATAAACAGTTGATTTATTTCGCCGAAATGTGTATAATACTGTATTGGAGCGTTGTTGCAAATTTGTAAAATATGGCGGCGGGTTTTCGCCGATTTTTACTGAACGGCAATTGTAATATGCTTCTGAGGCGGATATATAAAGTAAAGATTTTTAGTTAAGTTTAACGAAAAGAGACAAAAAAAGATTTAAAAGTAAGGCAAAGAGAGGAAGCGGGCGTTGAGTTTCAAACACATAAGAGAAAAACTTCATAATACACGTCCGAGGTTTATTCCCTCATTCATCGTTGCCCTTGTGTTTTGTGCGGCGACGTTTTGTTTGTTTTATTTTGAAGTGGGCGGAGTTGCTGCAACGATAGCGAAATACGTGTTGCTCGGGTTCTCGGTGGCGGCTGGTATTATAGCGAGTATTGCCGGTTACAGACTGTGGAAAACTAAAGTAATTCAACGTTTTTGCTGGGAAATTGCCCAAAAAAACAGATATACCGCAATAATTGCCAACGATACCGATGCGAGAGTGCTTGTTACAAGTTTTTTCAGCACCGTATGGAAGTTGTTTATCGTCAGCACCAAAATTCTAATCGGTTTGTACTTCTCGTCTTATTGGTTCACTTTATTGGCAATTTACGACATAGTACTATTCATATCGAGAGCAGTGCTTATCGCTTACGGGCGAAAGGCGGTCAGCGAAACGGACCCCAAAAACAGATATTTAAAGAGTCTCGGCGTATACAGATTGAGCGGAATTTTTATCTTTTTAATTGCACTTGTCCTCTTATTTGTCGTGCTTATGATTGTAAGGGACGGCGAAGGTTTTACTTATAAAGGCATACTTATTTATATAGTCGCGCTTTACGATTTGTTCAGGCTCGTAAGGGCAATTATGTACATTATGAGGACGAGAAAACGTATGTCGCCTATAGTCAACGCGATACGTTATTTCGGGTTGTCATCGTCGGTAATATCCCTTTTGTCTCTTCAGACGGCGTGTCTTGCGGCGTTCGGCGGTGCGCTTTCGGTAATGGAAAAACAACAACTCAACATGGCTACCGGAATTATCTCGTGTGGGCTTTTGTTGTTTGTCAGCGTGCTTATCATAATCAAGTCGTGGCGACACGTCAAATACTCCAAAGGCGACGGTCGCGTTCCGTCTCCCAACCTCGACGCTATTTTGAAAGAGGAAATGGACGACCGTGTTACCGAAGCCGACCTTGACGTAAAAGCGGTAAAAGAATCTTCGGATAATCTGCCGCCCGACGACAAGTCTCCCGGCGATGGAAACACCGAGCAGTTGTCGATTTTATAGCGTACGTATGCCGTAAAAACGTCAATTTGAGACAATAAAACGCTTGATACGGGCGCGGACTTATAATCGGTTTTGTTGTAAAATTCAACCGATCGGAAATGATTGCAATGGAAAAAATACAATTTTATTCAGTTGATTGCGTCTCGGTAAAAGCCGGGGCGTTTTTGTTTGTTCAGACATTTTAAATGCTTTTTATAGAGCGTAATAGAGCGTAAGGCGGACATCGGGGGAAAATTTTAAATTTAAAAGAGTTTTAATAATAATGGAAAACAACTCGACAAAATTAAGATTCAATAAAAACGAGGAGAATCGCCGAATACGGGTTTAGTGAAATACAGACTTTATAAAGAACGATTCGACAAAAAACAATTTGATAAAAAAATCGATTTTTATCCAATACAATCACCGGTAAATTTATCCGTAAAGGTGTGCAAATATATGTTATATTTATCTGTATTATAGAATGCGACACAATTATCCGCAAATAAAATGAACGTACATTTAAAACGAAAAAAATAAAAAACACGGCAAAAACGACACAAAAATCGAATAAAATTTAAAAATAATCGGCAAAAATCGCTAAAAACTCTTGAAAAAAAAACGATTTTAGTATAGAATATATACGTCAAGATTAAAATCTCCCCACGGTTTGACAATATCGACTTGGCGGAGAAATTTTTTTCGCACATTAAAACAGGAGGATTTACTTTAATGAAAAAGTATGTTTATCTTTTCAGCGAAGGTAACGGCAAAATGCGTGAATTACTCGGCGGTAAGGGTGCAAACCTTGCGGAAATGACCAACCTCGGTCTCCCCGTTCCTCACGGTTTTACAATCACTACCGAAGCGTGCACACAGTACTACGAAGACGGAAAGAAAATCAACGATGAAATTCAAGAGCAGATTATGGAATATATAGTCAAACTCGAGAAGTTGGCAGGTATGAAATTCGGAGATAAAGAAAATCCGCTTCTCGTTTCGGTTCGTTCTGGCGCAAGAGCGTCGATGCCGGGCATGATGGATACTATTCTTAACCTCGGTCTCAACGACGAAGTAGTAGAAGTTCTCGCAAAAAAATCCAACAACCCCAGATGGGCTTGGGACTGTTACAGAAGATTTATTCAGATGTATTCCGACGTCGTAATGGAAGTGGGCAAAAAGCACTTTGAAGAACTTATCGATAAATTAAAAGAGGAAAAAGGCGTAAAGCAAGACACCGAACTTACCGCAGACGATTTGAAGACTCTTGCGGGCAGGTTTAAAGCGGAATATGAAGACGCCGTAAAAGCACCGTTCCCCGCAAACCCGAAGGAACAACTTATGGGAGCAATCAAGGCGGTATTCCGTTCTTGGGACAACCCCAGAGCAAACGTATATCGCAGAGACAACGACATTCCGTATTCTTGGGGCACTGCGGTAAACGTACAAATGATGGCGTTCGGCAACATGGGCGAAACTTCAGGTACGGGCGTTGCCTTCACGAGAAATCCCGCTACGGGCGAAAAGGGCCTTATGGGCGAATTCCTTATGAATGCCCAGGGAGAAGACGTTGTTGCCGGTATCAGAACTCCGCAACCTATCGCCCAACTCGAGCAGGTTATGCCCGAAGTTTATAAGCAATTTATAGACGTATGCAATATTTTGGAAAACCACTACAGAGACATGCAGGATATGGAGTTTACTATTCAGGATAAAAAACTCTATATGCTTCAGACTCGTAACGGTAAAAGAACGGCAAGGGCTGCTTTGAAAATCGCTTGCGACCTCGTTGACGAGGGTATGATTTCCGAGCAAGAAGCAGTGCTTATGATAGACCCGAGAAACCTCGACACGTTGCTTCACCCGCAATTCGACGCCGCTGCTCTTAAAAATACCACTCCTATGGCGAGGGCTTTGCCTGCATCTCCGGGTGCTGCTTGCGGTAAAATCGTATTCAGCGCGGCTGACGCCAAGGCTTGGGCTGCAAGGGGCGAAAAAGTTGTACTCGTAAGACTCGAGACTTCTCCCGAAGATATCGAGGGTATGAAGGCTGCTCAAGGTATTTTGACCGTAAGAGGAGGTATGACTTCTCACGCTGCGGTTGTTGCAAGAGGTATGGGCACTTGCTGCGTTTCGGGTTGTACCGAAATCGCAATGGACGAAGAAAACAAGAAGTTCGAACTTAAAGGAAAAGTTTACCGTGAAGGCGACAGCATTTCCATCGACGGTTCGACAGGTAATATTTACGACGGAATTTTGCCGACCGTTCCCGCATCTATTTCGGGTGAATTCGGCAGAATAATGGCTTGGGCGGACAAGTACAGAGCAATGGAAGTAAGAACCAATGCCGATACTCCCGCAGACGCTAAAAGGGCTGCCGAACTCGGTGCTCAAGGTATAGGTCTTTGCCGTACTGAACACATGTTCTTCAGCGACAACAGAATCGACGCTTTCAGAGAAATGATTTGCGCTTCTAATCTCGAAGAGAGAGAGGCTGCGCTTGAAAAGATTTTGCCTTATCAACAAAGCGACTTTGAAAAACTTTACGAGGCACTCGAGGGCAAGCCGGTAACTATTCGTTTCCTTGATCCGCCGCTTCACGAGTTTGTTCCTACCGAAGAGGCAGATATCGAAAAACTCGCCAAGACGCAAAACAAGAGCGTAGAAACGATTAAAAATATCATTGCTTCGTTGCATGAAGCAAACCCGATGATGGGTCACAGAGGTTGCCGTCTTACGGTTACTTATCCCGAAATCGCAAAAATGCAAACGAGAGCGGTTATTCGCGCGGCAATCAACGTAAAGAAGGCTCACCCCGTTTGGGACGTTGCTCCCGAAATTATGATTCCGCTTGTAGGCGAATTGAAAGAATTTAAGTTTGTAAAGGCGATCGTTAAGGCTGTTGCCGACGAAGAAATCGCAAACGCGGGCGTAAAACTCAACTATCACGTAGGTACTATGATTGAAATTCCGAGGGCTGCGCTTACTGCGGACGCAATCGCTACCGAGGCTGAATTCTTCTGCTTCGGAACAAACGATTTGACTCAGATGACGTTCGGCTTCTCTCGTGACGACGCAGGTAAATTCCTTGATTCTTACTATGCAAACAAGATTTACGAAAGCGATCCGTTTGCAAAACTCGACCAGGTCGGCGTAGGCAAACTTATGGATATGGCGGTTACGCTCGGTAAGGGCGTAAGAAAGGATTTGCATTGCGGTATTTGCGGAGAACACGGCGGCGATCCTACGTCTGTAGAATTCTGCCATAAGATAGGTCTCGATTACGTATCTTGTTCGCCGTTCAGGGTACCCATCGCTCGTCTCGCCGCTGCACAGGCTAACATCCGCAATCCGAGGGGCTAAGATTTAGCACCAAAAAGCGGTAAAAATTCAATTTTTAATTAAAAAATAACGTTTTTGTAGTCATTCTTTTCGGAGAATGACTACTTTTTTCTCTTAAAAATCTCTTGCCAGGTCAAAAATCGGTCAAAAAAACGGGGTGGTTCCTCAAATTGAACACTTTTCTGTATCTACCGCTATGGGTAAAAAAGGGGCGATAAAAAGGAGAAAATTATGTCAAAATACAAATTAATCATTGAATATTACCAAAAAGGCAACAATAATAGTCAAATCGCTACTCTTTGCAGTTGCTCTCGCACGACTGTATGGACTGTTCTAAAAAGAATAAAGGCGTTAGGAATTGAAGTTTACGTGCTGAATGATATGAGCGAAGAAGAAATTTCTTCCTTATTATTCCCCGAAAGGGCGAAAGCAGGGGACGGATATTTGATTCCCGATTTTAAGTGGGAAGAGTTTCAAATGGTAAAGCATCGTTCTTCAATCAGGCTCTGTTGGCGCAGGTATTGCAAACGTGCGGCCAAGCAAAACTTGATGGCGTACAGTTGGAAAAGTTATATAATCTTATATAATGCTTACCGTAAGCCGAAGATTGAAGCCTGCGACCCCAACGACAAGATTCGCAACAAGCTAAAAGATTTTAACTTTCTATTGTCGTGCTGTCCGCGTGGTAGTATAAACTACGAAGTAATTAAAATTCAAAAAGAAGAATGGCTAAAATCCTTAAAACTCGAAGAAGATAAAATCTTGGACAATGAGGTAGAAACTTAAACACCGCTATTAAATTATACCCTATCGGTATCATTGGAGAAAATTTTAAACTAAATAAACCCGTTTGGGTATAATCTGTGCAAAACGCTTGACAAACGCCCCGAAAGGGTATAAAATATTGGTGTAATAAATATAAGCGAGTTTTAAAACGGTGCTATGAAAAACATAAGTGAGTTTGTAAAACAGAACAGAAAAGCGTTAGGACTTACCCAGGAAGAGTTCGCAATGCGGGCGGGGCTTGGGCTTCGCTTTGTACGTGAATTGGAACAAGGAAAAAAAACGTTGCGCCTAGATAAAGTCAACCAGGCATTGGCTGTTTTCGGCGCGCAAGTATCGGTAGGGAGATTGAATAGCGATGAGTGATACGTACAGAAGCGCCTATATTTACGTACGAAACGTCTTTGCGGGCTTATTGTCCGAGACGGACTACGGGTATTCTTTTATCTACGACGAAGCGTATTTGCAAAGCGAAAACGCAACCGCCGTCAGTTTGACGTTGCCGCTTTCTAAAAACGAGTATAGAGCAAAAACCCTGTTTCCGTTTTTCGACGGTTTGATTCCCGAAGGATGGCTACTCGACGTCGTAACGCATAATTGGAAGATTTCGCCGAATGATAGGTTCGGTGTGCTTTTGGTTGCTTGCAAAGATGCGATAGGAAACGTAAGCGTAAGGGGTGAAAACAATGAAATGTTTGTGTTGCGGTAAAGAATTTACGCAAAAAGCGTGCATAGAAGAAGTGGAAAGCTGCTGGCACAAAAAATGCGTGAAAGCGTTTTTCGGTAGCAGTATGTTGCCGCTTTTGGATATTTCGGAAGAGACCTTAAAAAGGCTTGCCGATGAAAGCACCAATAAGGGGTTTACCGTTCCGGGCGTGCAAAAGAAATTGTCGCTGCATTTAACGGAAGGTACGTCGCCGAGACTTACGCTTGTTAATTATCCTACAGGGTATATTTTGAAACCCCAGACGGAAGAATACGAAACTTTGCCCGAAGCCGAATATTTGGTTATGCAAATGGCAAAGCTGGTTGGAATCAAAACCGTGCCGTTTGCTTTAATCAAGATGAACGGTCAAGGCGAGCTTGCTTATATCACTAAGAGAATTGACAGGGTAAACGCCGACGGCAAAATGCAAATGCTTGCCATGGAAGATTTTTGTCAACTCGAAGAGCGTTTGACTGAAGATAAATACAAAGGCTCTTACGAGCGTTGCGCAAAGGTAATTAACAAGTATTCGTCTATGGCGAAATTCGATTTGACGGAACTTTATTTGCGTATGGTGTTTTCGTTTGTAATCGGCAATTCGGACATGCATCTCAAGAATTTTTCAATGATAGAGAAAGCGGAAGGAAGTGGGGAATACGTGCTTTCAGCGGCTTACGATTTGCTACCCGTTAACGCGATTATGCCCGAGGACAAAGAAGAATTTGCCTTAACCATGTGCAAGAAAAAACGCAAAATCAACCGCAAAGACTTTTTATCGTTCGCAGAAGAAATCGGGATAGAAAAAATATCTGCTGAAAAAATGCTGGCAAAGGTCATAAAGGAAAAAGAGAATTTTCTTGCCATGTGCGACGAATCGTATCTATCTGAAACAATGAAAACCAAATTGAAAGGGCTAATTTTAATACGAATAAAGAATTTAACCGAATAAGAGAAATTTGTAAATATAATTAATTATATATTACACATTGCTTATAATAATACGGCACTGAATTGTACGATGTATGATAATATTGAAATTATACCTAAGAACTGATATGTTGAATGTTGGGGGAAGATAAATGAAAATAGATGATTACAGAAAAATTGTTCACGAAGATATAGCTATTGCATGTAATGTTAATTCGAGTAAAGAAACTGAAGAATTTCTCGTCTATACTACAGGCTTGTTGATAAATGGCGAAGAGTTTGATGATTTCATCGAAAGTCATTGTGAAGGTGTGACCAAAAGAAACGGCTATTATGCGATAGACGGATATTCTATTGATGAAACAGATGGAAGCTGTTGCATATTTATCGTTGATTATCATGGACCGGACGCAGACGAAGCAATCAGAGCCGATGATGTTAACTCAGCATTTAAGAAGGTAAGATTTTTTGTTGAGGAATCGATAAGGACAGAACTTTTCAAAGAGATTAAAAATCGTTCGGCGATGGAGTTTTCCCGTGATCTATTTTATGATAATGAAAGGATTACGAAGTATCGTTTTTATTTGCTCACAGATGCGTTTAATCGTCAAAGGGCAAAAACAATCAAAGATGAAACAATCAATGGCAGAATTGTCGAATTGAATGTGTGGGACATTGAAAGACTGTACGACCTTGTTTGTTCCCAAACTCAAAAAGAAGTTATTGAAATCAACTTTGAAGAATTTGGCATTGATGGAATTCCTTGCGTCAAAGCAGTAGAATATGTAGATGTCGTCGCTGATATTGATGTGTCGCCGATTGCAAGAGAGGGAGGTGATGAAAGTACACCTGAAAATATCATTACATACTCCTCGTATCTTGCTGTCGTCCCAGGAGAAGTCCTTAATCGATTATATTTGGATTATGGTTCTAAGCTTCTTGAAGGAAATGTCAGGTCGTTTTTGAGTGCTAAACGCAAGGTAAATAAAGGTATTCAAAATACAATCAAGAACTATCCCGAAATGTTCTTTGCTTATAATAATGGTATTGCTGCAACAGCAACAGAAATAGAGGTTAAATATACCAGGACAGGACCTGTTATCACTTATATCAAAGGTCTCCAGATTGTTAACGGCGGACAGACAACCGCTTCAATTTCCAACACTCTTCTTACCGCCAAAAAGGGAGATAATGTTGACTTAAGTAAGGTAGCCGTTCCTATGAAACTATCGGTTCTTGAGTATTCTATGGCTGAAAGAATTATACCAAAAATTTCGGAGTATTCTAATTCGCAGAACCCCGTTGATGCTTCGGACTTCTTCTCGAATCATCCTTTCCATATCCGTATGGAAGAATACTCCCGCAAGACGCCAATTCCATGCAAAGGAGGAAATCAGTTCCAACAGTATTGGTTCTATGAAAGAGCGCGTGGTCAATACAATCAAGGCAAGATGAAAATTATCAATAAAGCAGCGGAGCTGAAAAAATATATAGATCGCTATCCCGAAAACATGGTTATTACTATGCTTGACCTCGCAAGGTATATGGAATTGTATGGTTGCAGACCAGACATCGTAAGTAAGGGAAAGCAAAAGCTTCTTCAGTGCTTTGCTGAAGACATCAAAGTTTCTTGGGAAAAAAGCGATACGCAATATAACGAATTTTACTTCAAACGCGCGGTAGCTCTTGCAATTATTTACAAACGAACGGATGAAATAATAAGGCAGTCGCAATGGTACAGAGATAATCGTTCGTACAAGGCGAATGTTATAGCATATACCATGAGTATTATTTTCAACCATATTCACAAAAGGCATAAAGGATATGAAATTGACTTCAAGCGCATTTGGAACGAGCAGTCTGTTTATGAGGAACTTGACGAGCAGTTAGCTGTCCTTCAAAACGAAGTGCATAACTTCATTACTGGTCCCAGGCCTACCGAAAATGTCACTGAATGGTGCAAGAAAGAGCTTTGCTGGACAAACGCCCAAGAACAAGTATGGACAATAAACAATGCTTTTATCGCAACTTTAGTTAGCAGAGACGAGGTGGATGCGGACAAAAAAGAAAACAGACAAGCACAAAAACTGGTCAACGAAGTCAATGCATTGAACGAAATCTTTGCAAGAGGTGCACAATACTGGAAGGCTGTTCTTGATTGGGGGCTTTCCAGAGGGTTATTGTCGGAAAAGGAGATTTCTATCCTTCGTCTTACAGTCAATATGTTTGTTACTGGCAGAGTAATCAGTGATAAGCAGGCGCAAGTTGTTATTGGTGCAAGAATGAGAATGATTGACAACGGAATGCCGATGCAGTTTTAAAAGATGTTATCAGGAGAAAGGATATGCCAAATTTTAGTCTGATGATTTATGATAAACCACGCAAGTGGATAACTGACTCAAGAGCTCAAGGAATCAGCTGGGAAGAAATCAAATATGGTAGAAGAAGAGATTATGCAGGATTGCAGAGATTTCTTGAAATCCAAATGGACATTAATTACTGGCCTAAAATGAGCATTTCGGATTGGAATCAGCTTGTTGAGAGGCAGAAAACGGCTGAGCATAGAATTAAAACAGTTGAACTGCTTGACGGTATCGCTCATATTCACGATGAACGACAAGATAATGCCATTACTATTCCGGAAGACGAGGCATCATCCTGGCAATTGTATAAAAAGAAACTGCTTGATAGCGGTTTTAAAGAAGATACTGTTACCGAGATTGAGAGTACTACTCTCAAAATCCTCAAAAGGCTTAATGGCGACACCACTGAGTCGGGACCTGTCAAAGGCCTCGTAATTGGTAATGTGCAATCTGGTAAAACAGCTAATATGGCAGCGTTGATGGCAATGGCTGCTGACTGGGGTTGGAATATGTTTATCGTTCTTTCGGGAACAATTGAAAACCTTAGAATTCAAACACAGAACAGGCTTTTCAGCGACTTGAATCAGCAGGGAACATTGTGGTGGAGGCCGCTTCAGCATCTTTCAAAAACGGTGGATATCAGTCAAAAATCGCAGAGTCTGCACTTTGATGCCGGATCACGTGAGCGATATTTTACTGTCTGTCTCAAGAACTCTACAAGATTGAGAAAGCTTATACAATGGGCACAGGCTGATAAAAATAAGCAGCGTCAAATGAAAATCCTTGTTATTGATGATGAGGCAGATCAAGCGGGAATCAATACATGTAATATAGATACTGAAGAAATCAGCAGAATAAATAAGCTGATCCGCGCTCTTGTTAATGGAAAGAATGAAGATGGCGGAGATATTGATGGCAAATATCTTGCAATGAACTATATCGGTTATACCGCTACACCTTATGCAAATATTCTTAATGAAGCAGGCAGGGAATCTCTCTATCCGAGAAGCTTTATAACTACTTTGGCTGTTTCAAAAGAATATTTTGGCCCACAGCAGATATTCGGATATTCAGGAGATTCAGTTTCTTTTGATGGTCTTGATATCGTCAGAACAATAGATTCGGATGATTTATATGAGCTGAAATCCATTCACGACGGCGACGACTATAAAACTCCCAAAACGCTTATTGATGCTGTGTGTTGGTTTATGTGCGGCGTTGCTTGTATGAGAATATGGAATTACAAGAAACCTGTGAGCATGCTTATACATACCAGCCAGAAGACAGCACATCATAGCGCGGTGGCCGCTGTTGTCAGCGAATGGATTACTAACACCCCAAAACAAGAGATAATAAAACAAGCAGAAAGAGTCTGGTTTGAGGAAACGTCAAGATTTTCTTTTGAAAATTTCAGGGAACAATATCCGACGTATGACCGGCTTGACGATTCGATAAACAGATATCCGGATTTCAATGCAATCGAAGAGCAGTTGAATATTCTGATTGATGGTGGAATATCTCATATTGAACTTGATGCGGAAGGAGATCTTTCCTATCACAAAGGTATTCATCTTTGTATTGATAACTGCACTAATAATGGCATTACAAGTGATGGAATGCATGTAAGACTGGCATACCCCGATCCTTCAAATATGCCATCTCCTGCGCCTGCCTTTATTGTTGTTGGTGGAGCAACGCTTTCAAGAGGCCTGACCATAGAAGGATTGATCAGTACGTTCTTTCTCCGCTCGGTCGGACAAGCCGATACGCTAATGCAGATGGGCAGATGGTTTGGTTACAGAAAGAAGTATGAACTTCTTCCAAGATTGTGGATAACAGATAAAACTAGACAGCAGTTTGTTTTCCTTGCCGCACTGGATCAGGAACTTCGCGATGAAATTCAACAAATGGATATTACTGGTCGTAGTCCTGCTGATTACGGCCCCAAGGTAAAAAACTCTCCTAAAGTGAGCTTTATCCGCATTACAGCCAAGAATCGTATGCAGGCAGCAACCGAAGCGGCTATGGATTATAGTGGAGCTTCCAATCAAACATATCTGTTTGACAATAATGCCACAATACTCAAAGAGAATATTCGTATTACCGAAGAATTCATCAGTGAGCTTGGTACTGCATGGATTCCGGAAAACAACTGTTATGACAATGATATTGTGTGGCGTAATGTAATTTTCAGTACAATAAGGAAATTTATTGAACGGTTTAATTTCTGCAGCCGCTTGAAAGTGTTTAATGATACCAAACCATTGATGGATTGGATTGAAAAAGTGACCGGAGAAGGAAAACTTAGCAACTGGAATGTTATTGTTGCCGGTAAAAAGAATGCAACAAACGGAATATGGTCATTACCAAATGGAAAATCAGTAAATAAAATTAATCGTAGCAAAAAGAGAAACCTGAACGAGGCTGATGATAATCTTCTTGATATTGGTGTTTTGAGAGATCCTATGGATCTCTTGGCGGATGTTGATATAGCTTCTATTGAAGATCCTGAAGTAAAACAACTGATATTGAATTCTATCAGCAATAGCATTTCAAGAGGGGCTGCAGGATTGAGAGACAGAGCAGGTCTTGATACTACTCCGCAGCTGATCATCTATCGTGTTGATCAGAATTCCACAGGCTCTGGAACAAGATATAATCTCGAAGCAGATGAAGATATTATTGGTATAAGCATTTACATTCCTGGTGGTCGGATTGGTACGAATTATGCGTCTTCCGTATCCATCAAAATGAAGAATGATATCTTTGATGGCGATGCGGATCTGGAGGGAACAGATGAAAATTGAAATTGCAGAACCCGGTCGTATGACTCAAAGCGGCAGTTCTTTGCTCAAGTTGATACAAAACCATAAAACGCCGGTGCTGGATTTACTGGTCAGAGAATCTATACAGAACAGTCTTGACGCTCATAAGCCGGATGCAAGATATGTTACTGTTGAATATCTGACGGGTGAATTCAGTTCTTGCAAATTAGGAAAAGAACTGGAAGGTATTACATCTGCTCTTGCTAAAAAGTTTCCATCGGATACATGCCAGTATCTTGCGGTATGTGATTCGGATACTGTAGGTCTCACAGGCGAAATGGATGTGCAGAATGTCAGGAACAATAACTATGGGAACCTGCTGAAGCTTGTATATGAAATATGCAAACCTCAGGAGGCGGAAGGTGCAGGCGGCTCATGGGGACTCGGCAAAACTGTATATTTTCGTATAGGAATCGGCCTTGTAATCTATTATTCAAGAATTTGCGAGGGAGACGGGAAGTATTCTTCAAGGCTTGCTGCTTCGTATGTTGAAAATGAAACAAACAGCGATGCTATGATTCCGGAATATAAGGGAATGACTCCGCGAGGGATTGCTTGGTGGGGAGAAAGAGTGCGAGAGAATACTACCGTTCCTGTAACAGATGAGACATATATCAAAGACTTCCTGAGTATTTTCGGAATTAATCCATATACAGGTGATAAAACCGGAACTGTTATAATTATACCTTACATCAATGACGAAACCTTACTTGCAAATAATAGGATTGATTATGCAGATGAGCTCGAAGAGCACTTTGCTCCATATTGGTACTCATCCTTGGAAAAGTATCTTTATATCGCGGTGCAAAGATGGTATGCCCCAAGATTGTGTAATCCGTGTTATCCCTACGGCGCTTTTCTGAGAGTTATTGTTAATGGTAATGGTATTTCTGCTGAACGTATGGAGCCTGTTTTCAAAACAGTACAAGCTTTGTATAACAGGGCAAATCATGTCGGAACAGATGATTTTCTGTCACAGAATGGTGCGGAAGTTTCTGTCGAAGATGTGGTAGTTAAGAAATATCTTGAAGATACTAATGCAGGGAATATCGCATGTACCAAACTTTCACGCAGTGCATTGTGTATGGACGCGCCGCATAATAAACCGGAACCTTCAATGTACTTTAACTGTGAGGTGCAGGATAAGAGTGTCAACCGCCCTATAGTTTTCTTCGTGAGAAAGCCAGGAATGATTGTGTCTTATGAAAATGTCAGTGTATGGACGGCAGGAATACCATCAACAAACAAAAACGAATTTGTTTTTGGTATTTTTGTTTTGAATTCGCTCAATCGTTTTAAGGTTGAAGATCGTTACGTCGAAAGTCTTGAGGAATATGTGAGAAAAAGTGAACTTGCAGACCATACATCATGGAATGACTGGAGTGATTCTCATTTTAACCCCAGAGTAATTTCAAAGATACAGAAATCTGTTACCAAGGTTATTAGTGGTCAATATACTGAAGATGATATCGAACATAAACCGAAAGAGAATTCTGAGTTGAGCCGATATCTTGGGGATTTGATTTTGCCTCCGGATGGGTTCGGAAGAGGCGCAAACAATGATCAGTATCCTACAAAAACTGGTCCGGCTCAAAAGGCGAAAAAGAAATTTTCTTTCTCCATCGATGTTTCAAGAATAATGTATCGTGCGGATAAAATGACTGTTCCTATGGAGATGAAGACTTCCGCAAATAAAAAAATTGATCATACAGCTTTCGAGATACAAATAGATTCCGAATCCGGAAAAATCAAAATGACCGAATGGGAAAAAGGATTAAAGCTTGTTGCTCCTCTCAGCATTGAAGAGATTGGAATTAATGTCGATGCTGTAGATGGAGACAAAACAAATGCATTTCTGAAAGTAACACGTGAAAGCGCAAGCGCTTCTTTTGAAGATATCAGCTTTACATTGAGATCTACAGAAAAGGGTGCTGTTTATGGATTGGATATAACTTCCACTGAGGAACATTCTGTTAAAATATATTTTACAACAGTTATCCAACTTACAAAGAAAAACGTAAGACCAGCTTTTATATTTGAAAAGGAGGGAAAATAAATGTCAAAACCAATATTTCTTTATCCCTCACTTAATGAGGGACTAAAGGAGGGTGTTTTTCAAGCAAAAAAATATGCAATCTATTACGTAAATCATAACGGTTGTGAAAAAGAGCTCGAATACGAACCGGCTGACGTGGGGACATCTGTCAATTGCCTGAAAACAGATGGCGTATGGAATGCTGACAATTTTAATTTGTGTATAAAAAGAGCAATTGCACTCAGGGGATTCAGAAAACTGTTTGGCCCCGATGGTATCGCTTGCAGAGATGCCGTACTTGGCGTATCTGTAATTTGGACTTCTCCTGATTCCAGGCAACGAGGTTCCAAGCCAATAATGACGATTAGCGTAAGCGGTGAGGATTTTACCGGAACGCAGGGTCATACTTTCAGCGAAGGTGAAATTGATATAACCTTTTCTAAGGCTAAGCTTAGGGGAAACGTCAATTTTTCGGTAGTACTATACATAGCGAAAGCTGGTGTTCCGAAAGAAGATGAAACGCACCTGGCAAATGAAGAAGGATTTGTTCTTGGTGAACTTGATTCATTTATTCTCAGGATTGAGGGTACGGGATCGTTGTTTCCTGTGTTTGAAGTTTACGAAGAGAACCAGCCATTATGGTATGTAAGGTGTGACTGGACAGACCCTGTCTCGGATTCTTTTTCGGAAACAGTTTCTATAAATATCAATACAGCACATAAGTATTACAAATTTATAGACAGGACACAAAAAACGTTTTGTCCTCAACTAATGATTGAAGTAATGTCGTCTGCATTATGTTGTATAATTGAGAAAATTCGCAGTGAAAAATATCTGGAGCAGATATTGAGCGATGAGGAAATGGAACAAGGAAGTGTAGGTGAAGCTGTTCGCTATTTTACTTATACGCTTGGGTGGGATGTTTCTTCGCCGGATAAGCTTTCGATCAGCACGAGGAAATTTTTTGACGGGAGAATTACGGAATAATGAAAATTGAAACATTTAATCGTGGGGGATCTGAAAAAGCAATGAGCGAATGGGTAGAAAACTACCCGCATTTACCCCAAGTGAATTCCGATTATGTTGTTATAAGAAATGATCTCACAAAGCTATTTCGTTTGGTTTTAAACAAAGCTGAAGAAAAAGGTCTTAAAATTCAAGATTATTTCACTGATGCTCAATTTGGAATCCTTTTGTACATATACCTGAAAAAGCAAAGTTGGTTTTCATTGAGAATTGCTGCGGATGACGGCTTCTGGAGATATTTATCGTTAAAGGTAATTCCGGACGTAGTAGCGGCAAGATGGGGAAAAGATAATGAAAGTCATTATTGGAGCACCCCAGGAAGAGTCTGGCTTAAGCAGATATGGTGGTATGTTCACCTTTCCTGGAAAAACGATGAAACGAATACGCGCAAAATTATAGAGAGTTCTAATTGCTCGACTGACACTATCCTTAACTTCGTTGAGAGAACAGGCAAAAAAGGAACGTGTATTGAAGCATACAGATGGATAATATTTTTCTACAGTACAATTCCTTCTGATGTGCTGTACGACTATAATAAGAACAGAAAAACAGACGATTTATTCAGAGTGATAATGAAGTTGAATACGGCAAGGATGATGGTTTCAGAACCAGCTCTTTGCAGTGGCGGCTGTGAAGGTTATGCAAAGAAACTTTTCTTTGATGCCGGAATAGATATTGATTCTGTTTCTGTTAGAAAATAAACAGGGGATAAAAGTATGACAATTCTTGAAGAAATCAGAGAAAGCTTTGCATCTATGACTTCTTACGGAGCAATGCGGATTAATAGTCTTGCGGACGAATATATGGCTTTTGTTGTTCGTATACCGGATGGCTATGGTGTGGCGATTCCTGTTGACGCAGGTGTTGAAGTTGCCGAAAAATTCAACAGCTGTAAATTCCGGACCGGACTTCTTTCTATTGAGGGAAATCCGTCAAATTATCTTATGCTTATCTCTGCCTTTGAAGAGTACAGATATGAGTTTGCTTCCTTATGTGCGGAACTCATTGCTCCTGGTGAAAATGGCAAGGATAGAGCAGCTTTACTCGCGTGTCCTTTGGATTGGTGGAAGAAATGGAGAGAGCTCGTTGGGAATGACATAAAGGACAGAACTATTTATAGCGTTATCGCAGAAATGTGCGTTCTTGAAAATAGGCTTATTAGCGATCCTTCTGCCGAATGGACAGCCTTGCGTATGGGGAGTCATGACATTGAATGTGCAACAGAGAGTTGCGAAGTCAAATCAACATGCAAGAGATACGGAGCGGAAATCAATGTGGCTGGTCAGCATCAGCTTGTCCATAAGAAGCCTTTATTTTTGTATTTCGTGCGCATGGAGCAATCCATTGAGGGGGTTTCTGTCAATGAAATGAAAAACCGACTGATCAGTGCAGGATATGATCCGGGCAAGCTTGAACGGGAATTGCAGCAGCAGGGATTTGAACGTGGTGCAAGCATCCGTGATAAGAAGTATAAAATTCTGGAGAAGAGAAAGTATGTTGTTGACGAATCTTTTCCTTACATAATAAGGGAGTCTTTTAAGAACAACCAACTGCCGGCTGGTATTACTCATATTGTTTATACCATTGATCTTGATGCAGTGAGTTACACAATGTGGTAAAAGGATTATAAGAACAGGAGCAGTACCATCCAATGGAAAACACATATAATTTAGTAGAGCTTTTCAGTGGTATAGGCAGCCAGGCCAAAGCATTGAAAAATCTAGGATTAAAAGTAAAAACAACAGGCACATGTGAGTGGGATTTACATGCGTTTATTGCCTATGATGCTATTCATCATTCTCCGGAATTGCCTGAAGATGTAGCTTCTTTGAAAAAAGAAGAAGTCCTTAAGGAATTAGAACCTTATACATTAAGCAATAATGGCAAAGAAAAAATGGAATACAAGATTTTACGTTCGTATTCTATTGATGCTCTCCGAAGAATATATGCCGCTATAAAACGAAGCAAAAACTTTGTGGATGTAAGTTCTTTGAGTGGTAAAAATATGCCGGAAAAAATTGATATACTTACATATTCATTCCCGTGTCAGGACCTTTCTAATGTAGGTGCTTTTCATGGGTATAACAAAGGTATTGACAAGGATTCCGGTAGCAGGTCCAGCTTGTTATGGCAGGTGGGACGAGTTCTTCAGGAAATGAAGGATAATGGTAAAAGCATGCCGAGATATCTTCTTATGGAGAATGTTCCTACGTTGCTGGCGGAAAGGCATCGTGGAAATTTTGCGATCTGGCAAAGCGACCTCGAGAAACTTGGCTATGTAAGCAAACATTTTCATCTCAATGCAAGCGATTTCGGATTACCTCAGAACCGTCCCAGACTATTGATGATCAGTGTTTATGTTGGTGACAACGAACAAAAACGCCAAATAGTGTTGAATTATTTTGAACATAAAAGAGAGGAAGACATAGTCGACGACTATAGGAAATCGATTCATTACAGAAAAATCACGATAGAGGATTTGCTCAGGATCGATTATAATGTAGAAAAGTATCGTCTGGAAGCGGAAGCATGCACGCCTAATGACACGGTTTCCAGACGAGAAATATGGAATGAAAATCCGCAGCTGGTATTACCAGGGAATATTATAAATCCTCAGTATAGTGTTATTCGGACTATCACTACAAAACAAGACAGAAACCCAAATTCTGGTAATCTGTATTTTGAAAGTGGAATACCAGGCAGAGGAACATTCAGGTACCTCACTCCGAGAGAGTGTTTCTTATTTATGGGATTCAGTGAGTGTGATTTCGATAATGTTATCAAACGTAATCCGGAGATACATAAAAATACAAAGTTGTTCCCCAGGGACAAACTTATTAGAATGGCTGGAAACAGTATTCCGGTAAAACTACTTGAAGGTATTTTTCTTCAGATTATGCAAATAGACAAAGTGTTGGGTGAGTTACATGGATGTTCATAGTAAAGAAGTTCGTAGCTATAATATGTCATGTATCAAGGGGAAAGGTACAAAGCCGGAAGAGATAGTGCGTAAATACCTTTTCTCCCAAGGCTTCAGATATCGGAAGAATGTTAAAAGATTGCCCGGGACTCCCGATATCGTACTTCCAAAATATAAAACGGTAATTTTTGTAAATGGTTGTTTTTGGCACGGACACGAGGGGTGCAAATATTTTGTATGGCCCAAAAGCAACGAAAATTTTTGGAAAACAAAAATACTTCAGAATATTGAACGAGATAAACGGGATTATACGTGTTTGGAAAAATCCGGATGGAGAGTAATTGTTGTTTGGGAATGTTCGTTAAAGGCGAGTCGTTGCGAACTTTCGCTGAAACTTCTTTCGGAAAGTATAAAGGAGAATTATAATGTCGCAGTACAACGATACTAAATATGAAAGCCTTGAAGAAACTTTAAATGCCATCGGTAAGGCCGCTTTTGTACGCTTTTACTATGATTTTAAGGATGTAACCATTCCTACTGATGTGTTGGCAGAAAAAATACTGAGAGAGAGCCCTCGTGCAAGATCTGCACGACAGGGATTCAGAATACCCAGGGCAAGGCATATATTTGCACTTGGACAAGAGTTTGAGGCCCTGGAAATAATAATTGATAGTGAACGCGTAGACCTGAAATCAAGACAGAAAGCAAAAGAAATTTTAGAACATGAGAAAGGTAAATGTACTTATGCTAAGGAAGTTATAGAAGAACGTGGTTTTATAGAATCTTTAAATAATGACATAATTTATTCAGCTCCGACTCCGTTCGAGTATGATAATACTCCAAGGGCACCAAGGACCGCTTCCTCTGTTGAAACAAGACGGTATCCGCGTAGCAGAACAGTAGCTAAAAATGCATTAAATAAAGCATGCTTTATGTGTGAGGTAAGTGATCAGCATAAACTTTTTAAAAGAAAGAACAGTAATATTAACTACACAGAGCCACATCACTTGGTCCCGTTGTATGCTGCAGATAATTTTCCGGACATAGATCTGGACAGAGAGCAGAATGTAGTATCACTTTGTAGCGGATGCCATAATTGGCTTCACTATGGCTCGGATATAGATGTGATTTTGAAGCCCCTATATGAAAAAAGATGTGAGTTGCTACGTTCAATAGGAATTGATATATCTTACGATCGACTGAAAAAATTTTATTGATATTAAATGACGAAAGTTTTGCTCGACTTATGTAAGTTGTTTACGAACATCCTGATATGAGCATGTATTCACGGTCAGCTTGAAGATGCAATTGCAATAGGTTGCAGTGCTCTTGATTGTGCCAAAGAGTCAATGGTTGACTTTGAGTATCCTTCAATTGATAGCTTTGAAAAAAGAAAATATGGTCTCCAAGAAATGATGGGGTACTACGAGTATGACGATGAAGGAAATCGTTTTGAGCGCACATTTATTAAACGGTTCTTTGATGAGGTAGCTGTTTCAGTCAAGGAAAACGAGTTATTCAGTATTTTAGTTGAAAAAAGAAAAGATACAGGTGGGAAAAGTTTTATAATCTTATATAATGCTTATCGTAAGCCGAAGATTGAAGCCTGTGACCCCAACGATAAGATTCGCAACAAGCTAAAAGATTTTAACTTTCTATTGTCGTGTTGTCCCCGTGGAAGTATAAATTACGAAGTAATCATAATCCAAAAGGAAGAATGGCTAAAATCGTTAAAGCTCGAAGAAGATAAAATCTTGGATGACGATAAAGAATAAATATACCCGTTTGGGTATAATACGCTAAAAACACGTAACAATAGTCCCGAAATGGTATAAAAACGATTACATATTTGCTCCGCAAAATTGTATTTAATGCAATTATCTGGAGCAAATATTTTTTTGTTTGTACAAAGTTTTAACTAAACTTACGTAAATCACTTATTTGACGTAGTGTTTTGTGCAGAAATGGTTAAAAACGTGCTTTTTACACCTAAAATGCTTAAAAACGTCGTTTTTTCTTCGGAAAATATGTAAATTAGGTATAGAATTAATAAATATTAACCAAACCTACACAAATCACTTGACTTTTGTAGTGTTTTATGTTAAAATGGTTAAAATTGATTTTGAGGATACATAAATGGCAAAATTTATACCTTATACGTTTACAAAAAAGGACGTTATAAGTGATTTTAAAAATGATAAACAATACGAAAATTGGATAGCGGGGCAGGTTCGTTCAAAAAAAATTGTTAAGGTTCGCAACGGGTTATACGTTCACGTTGACGTGTCGGGATATCCGCTTACGACAAAGTTTGAACTTGCTACAAAAATCGCTGAGGATGCTTTCGTGTGCTATCATTCTGCCTTTGAATATTTTGGCGTGGCTAATCAAGTTTTTAATACCGTAACGGTGGGTAGCAAAAAGCGTTTCAACGATTTTACTTTTGATGATATTGACTATATTCGCAAACCCGCTAAACACGACGTTCAAATTATGAATATAGTAACTGCTGCGGTTCGCGTAACGTCGCTTGAACGTACGGTTATTGACTGCCTTGACGATATTGATGCAGGCGGTGGAATTGATGAAATCTTAAATGCGCTTGACCAAATTCGCGTTTTGGACGAAATAAAACTACTTGAAACGTTAAAAGCCTACGATTCCGTATTTCTTTATCAAAAAGCAGGCTACGTATTAGAACATTTCAAAGATAAGTTTATGCTAACCGATTCGTTCTTTGAAGAGTGTAATAGCAAACTAACCAATCAAATAAAATATTTTTTACAAGACGAGTATAAAGAGATAGAGTTTAATTCTAAATGGAAACTTATGGCACCTAAATATCTCAAATCTCGCCAAAACGGAGGATATTAATGGAATTTTCAAGACAATATTTAACAAGACTTGCCCAAGAATCTAACTTTATAAAAGATACTTTGGAAAAGGTTTTGCGACTTTCCGAAATATTAAAATTCTTAAATAGCGACGTTGTTTTTAAGGATAAACTTGCGCTTAAAGGCGGTACGGCAATAAATCTAACTGCGGTAGAGCTTCCGCGCCTTTCGGTTGATATTGATTTGGATTTTACCGTAAACGTTAACAAAGATGAGTTGCCCGAAATTAAAAAGAAGTTCAAAAAGCGCCTAACCGATTATATGTGGCAAGAAGGCTATTCGCTTGCTGATTCTCGTGACCATTTCGCTTTAACGTCGTTCTTATTTAATTACATTAATAACGCAGGCAATCGTGACAATATAAAGGTTGAAATTAACTTCTTGGATAGATGTCACGTTTTACCGCTTGAAAAAAAGAGAATTTTAACGAAGGGTATAGTAGAAGATTTTGAGGTTTTAACCTTAAACACTATTGAACTCTATGCAAGTAAAATCAACGCACTTTTATCTCGCGCTACGCCAAGAGATTTATACGACGTAAATGCTATGATAGAAAATAACGTTATAACGGATACTAAACTTTTAAGAAAATGTCTCGTATTTTATAACGCCATCGGCGGTGATTATGATATTCAAGAGTTAGATTATAAAAACGTTGAAAGATTAGATTATAGAAAATATAAAACTCAATTAAAACCAGTTATATCAAAAGATGATAAGTTTGACATAGAGAAGGCAAAGGAAATAGTTATAGCCTACGTAAAAGATTTGCTTGTTTTAACGGACGGGGAGAAAGAGTTTTTATCTAAACTACAAGAAAAAGCTTATGCTCCTGAATTGTTGTTTAATAATAAGGAGATTATCGCAAACGTGAAAAATCACCCTGCCGCATTATGGCGCGTTAGAGAAAATAATAATTAAAGCTTTTATAAATATGACGTTATTTGTCTTATTTAGTGTGGTAGAATTGTATATCAGTTTCAATTAAAGAAAATTATTAAATGAGGATATTATGAATTACGAATTATTAAAAAAAGAAACCGAGTGCTCGATGTGGAATAAAATTTACAAAAGAGGTCAGATGTCCCAAAACGTGGACGTTTGACCTTTGCTATTTTCTTTGAAATTTTATATAATATATGACGGAAACTGTCATATTTACTACGGTATAATAAGGACGGACAATAGAAGGACTAGGTAATTATGAGAAAAGCATACAGAATCATTTCAATAGAAGCGGCGGCTATTTATCGGCAAGAGCAAGAAAACGGCGTTAGCGTTGGGTATGTAATGCCCGAAAAGAAAAGCGACGCCTATTTTCGTTTGTTCAAAGTCTATCTAGATAATTCGCTAGACCTTATAGAGTTGGAAAAAACTTATAAACGCATTTGCCGTAAAAAGTTTTCTTTTCAAGACAAGTACGAACACGATTATACCCTTGCCGTAATTAACTTAAAGTTTAACTATACGTATAAGTCCCAAGAGGGCAAACCCGTAAAAATCAAAGACTTGCGTTCGCACTTCTATCAGAACGGGTTCCATTTAGGAGATGTACACTACGTAAGATATAAACGTAGCGCAGGTAGTTCGAGAGAAGGTAAATGCCTTTTTATCGACGAGCGCTTATATAAGGCGATGGATAAATGGAGCAGTTGTGGTTTGAAAGCGCAAACCGACCTTGCTTCGTGGGAATCATATAAAGCGTTATCATTAAGTAGCATCAAGGGGACAGTGAATATTCCGCTTCATGGAATACTTTTCGTTCCCGATTATAAAAGCGTATTTAGGGAAGAAGTAATATCCGTAGAACTTAAGGATAGCAAACTTGTAGCCGAACAAAAGCAAACGGAAATCACAAACGATATTTGGGACGGCGAAAGTCTTTTAGACGAAAGCGTGTTTGAAAGCGGATATACGGACAAGCATATGTTACTGCTTCGTAACAAGTTCTTTAAGTCTTGTGCGTTCAGAACGAAACTTCAAAAGTGGATAAAAGATAAAAATATTACCCTTGACGACATAAAGAAAAGGGGATTTACGCTTGCAACCGACGTAAGTCAAATCGTAATGGTAACGACGCCCAACAGTTTGAAGTATCTTAAATTTGCAGGCGGTCTTTCCGAGAAGAATATTCGCAAGTGGATAGAAAGCGTAGATAATACTTTCGGTGTGGTGAAATGGGATAAAGGCACGAGATTTTTTCACGGCGATATGGTGCAGAGCAGTTATCAACTACTTAATACGTTAGGGGTAGATAAAGCGCAAGCTGAAGAATTATTAAAGCCGAGTTTTGATTATATCACGCTTGTTCGTAACGACGTGGAATTTATGCGCTATCATTTTACTGATGCTTACGCAAGAGAAAAGGAGGGGGAAGAAAAGAAAACTCCCGACGGACTTGCCGATCGTGCCGACGTTATTTTTAGATTGCTTTTCAGTTGTACGCATTTTAATACAACGGCATTGTATGCTAATTTTAGAGATGACGTAGTAAGCGGACTTAAAAGCAGTTTGCGCCGTGGACATATTTTATTAAACGGCACGAACGCAACGTTGTTCGGCAACGGTCCGGAACAGTTAAAATGCATAGCAGGGGAAGAGGTAACAAGTGAATTAAAGAAAGGGCAAATATATTCTAAACGCTTTGTAAACGGCGCAAAACTTCTTTGCGCGCGCTCACCGCATATCACGATGGGTAATCTTTACTGCGTGGAAAATAACCTTGACGGCGGGATATGGGATTACTTTGATTTAGGGAATAATATCGTCTGCGTAAACGCTATTGGCGAAAATATTCAACAGCGCTTAAATGGTTGCGATTACGATTCCGATGCAATGCTAATAACCGATGATAAGTTGTTGGTGGAAAGTGCAGAGAGATATAAAGATTATTTCAAAGTGCCCGTTTGCGGTATTTCCTCAATGAGTAAAAATGGTCAAACGCTTGCAGAGCTCGACCACGACACAAGCGAAAACAAAATAGGCGAAATCGTAAATCTATCGCAAAAATTAAATAGTATTATATGGAACGAAATGAAAGGCGGTGCACCTACGGAGAAAATCTTAGAGATTTATAACGACGTTTGTAAGCTTGCCGTTTTGTCAGGCTTAGAGATAGACAAAGCAAAGCGCGCTTACGATAACGTAAACGTTGGGAAAGAACTTTTCGCATTGCGCAAGAAGTATAATAGTCCTGCACCGATTTTCTTTAAGGAAATCGACGATAAGGGAAAAGAAAACGAGTACGACTTTTACGATACGGCGATGGATTATATTTATCAAGCCGTTAAAAAGTTTAACTTTGTAAAGGGCAAAAGGAAAAGAGTTAATTATATGCCCATTTCTTGGGTTGTGGGAGAAATTACGACTTCGGATAACGCTACCGATTATAGGCATAGAGATAAAATCATTGAGATTTGTGAAGAGTATAGAAAGAGAATTGACCGTTTGTATATGGAACTACGAGTTTCGGATGACCAAGAAAAAGAGGTTGTTTACGAAAAAATAGAAGAAGAGAAAGCCGATAGAGATAAGCAAGTTTCCAAATGGCTAACGAGTAGAAACGTTCTTATATTCGTGGCTCGCCATTATGAAAAGAATCGTCCGTCCGATTGGCGAATTTATGCCCCGATAGTAAATGCTCGTCACTTTAAGGATTTTATGCTTAAAGGCGGTTCGCCTATAGGTTTTGTTGAGAAAAGCAGAGATGGAAATATTATTGTGTATGGTAAAAAATTTGCAATAAAATGGTAAAAAGTGAAAAAGCATATTTTGAAGGAGATACTTAATAGGCTTTCAAATTAACGTTTTCCCTTTTTACGAAAGGGAAGAGCTTGCAAAAACGTAAAAATGAGTAATCGGCGTAATAGAACACGCTCGTACAGAGCGCGAAAACATGGCTCGACTGTGAACAACAGTAGGGCTTTTTCTATGCCCGAACAGGGCAAAAATTCCGAGCTTGTCTCAACAGGGCAACTCAAAAAATAATTTAGCGGAGGAGATAAAAGGAAAAGACCAGGCGAAGCTTACAGCCTTAAAACGCAGGCAAAAGACAATTGAATAAATGGGGGGGTAATCAATAGGGCTCCCGCAAAAGATTTGCTTTAGCAGAGTTTTGTGGGAAGAGGAGCGGCAACGGCGCACCGTTGCCGTATGCGTAAGCCTACGGCATAGTGCGTAAGTTTGCCGTAACGTGATAGCGAGGAACGTATTTGGATTGCCAAATACCGACTTTACAAGTCGCCTCGTTAGGGGCAAACCCCTAAGACCCCGAAAATCAACGAACGAAATAAGAAAAGGAGGAAGTATTATAGGCAACAGAACAAGATCGTTCGCCTACATGTTCAGGGCGAAGGAAAAAGAGAAAAACTTAATAGACAGAGCGATAGCGACCAGCGGGCTGACAATGACCGAGTTTGTAATACGGGCAATCACGGGTGAACCGATTGTTGTGGTCGAACACGCAAGCGAGTTGTTAGCAGAGTTAAAACGCCAAGGCAACAATCTCAATCAAGCGGTAAGAAACGGGTACTACGGTATAGATACGGAACGGGAAATAAAAAGCTGTATCACTGAACTGAAAAATTTATACCGTAAAATCTCTGTCGCAATCGGAGGCGGATGATGCCGCTTTTGAAATGTAGCGCAAGCAAGGCGAAACCGAAAAACGGGATAACCTACATCACCGACCCGAAGAAAGCGGCATACGTCTCTTCGAGGAATCTTTTCGAGGACGAGGACTATGCGGTGCAGTTCGAGGAGACGGCAAAGCGGTTTGGTAAGGGGGATAAGTTTGACGAAAGAAAGTACTATCATTTCAAACTGTCATGTGCAAGGAGCGATAACGTTACCGCACAGCAAGCTCACCGATACGCCGAAGAGGTCGCACAAAGACTGTTTGAAAGTTGCGAGTGCGTCATAGCAACGCACACGGACACGCAGACCGTTCACAGTCATATCATCGTAAACGCCGTTCACCCGATTACGGGAAAGAAGTTGCAGTTCAGTCAAAAGGATTACGTTGCTATGAAAGACGAAGTTAACCGAATCGGAAAAGAGCATGGTTTTACGGCAACGGAATTCCGCAAAAGAGGCAAGAACAGCCGAACGGCAACCGAACGCAAGATAATGTTAAAAGGCGGCACGAGTTGGAAAGAAGAACTACGAGAGGTTATCGCCGAGGCAATCAAAAACTCAAATACGCCTGACAAATTCAAAGAATATTTGGAGAAATGTTACGGCGTAAAAATTACGAGAGACGGCAAGGATTATTCCTACCTGCATCCCGAAAAACAAAAGCCCATCCGAGGGGAAAAGCTCGGAACAAATTATACGAAAAGCGAGGTATTAAGAAAAATTGGAAAACAGAATAACGGGGAGAAGTCCGGATCCTATAACGGACGAAGTGGATTTATCGGACAACCTGCCGGCGCAGGCGTTGTGCGAAGAAGTAAAACAGGTAACGGCGCAAGCGCGGGAAGGATTGTTAATGCAAGCCTTGGCGGTATCGAACGAGAAATGCAACGACTTGATTTTGACGCAAAATGTGCGAATTGCGGAATTGACGCGGCAAGTGAAGAACGTAGAATGGCAGAACGAGCTGCTCGAGAGGAATCTGAACGACGACTTAAAGCAATTCACGAAAGACGTGAAAGAGAGCAACGAGAAGTTGTCGAGAGACTTGAATCAAACGTTGGACAAGATAACGACAACGGTATCGGGGATAGAGCGCCAAGTAAATACAGCTACGGAAAAGGCGACTGATTCGGCTACAAAGACGCTGAACGAGCGGGTAAACAAAGCCGCAGACGACGCCGTATTCAAAATGAATCAGCAAGCGCAATCGCTCACTCAAAAGGTAAGAGAGACGGAGAAAGAAATTGAAAAGGCAAAGGATGAAATCGCATTTGAAAGCGGATTCAGAAAATTCTTTTTCTGGGCAACACCCGTACTGCTTTTGGCACAGGCGGTAGTTTCGGTGCTTTTACTGCTGAAATAGCGGAGTGGCATTATTGCCAACTCTCTAAAACCCATTGACAAAAAGGTAAAAATATGGTATAGTATATATACTATAAACATTTTTCGGAGGTTTGTTATGGTTACGAGAAAGGAAGATACTCCGCAGAGGGTTGCTAATCGTAAGTACGAGGCAAGGAACAAAGAAAAGCGTCAGGCGGCAAGCGGTAATTTTCAGACAATGATACCGAGAGAGCTGTTTGACGAAATCAATGCGTTTTTAAAAGAACGCAAAATGACAAAGGTGGACTTCATTAAAAAGGCTTATGAACTTTTGAAGTTTACAGACAACAGCGGAATATAGTTTTACACTATACTTAATACACCCGTAACGTCGGGAATATTAAGGCTACGCCGTATAATAACATACAGCGCGATATGCTGCCGATTTTGCGAATTAATGCGTTGGCTTTTTTTGTAATAGCATCAGTCTATTACTGCAAAAAGCCGCGTTTTTCTTCATCAAAATCGTTTACGCTTCTCGCTTGATAACATTATACGGCGTAGCCTTTAAGGAGAAAATGATTGTATAGGGGATCCGTATTTATCTTTCCGTTAAAAATGCGGATAATTCCCTATAAAATAAAAATTAAGGAGAATTGAATTATAAGGAATTAAAAAACAAAGAAAAATTAAATAGTGAAGTGGAAAATCAAGGCGGCTACACAGCCCAAAGCATAGAGAAAATCGACAAGTCAAAAATAAATATGGAGATATTAAATAAGATTATCGCGTTTAAGATGCTGGAAATTATGCGTGATAACGAAATGATTGACGAGCAGGAATACGCTAAAAGCGAAAAGAAGCGTGCGCAGTTTGGGGAAAGTGTAGTAAAGCAAAATAAATTATTCAAAGGAGGCGATTTAACTTGATTGAAAACGGAATGGTAATGCCCACTAACGTTAATTTTAACAGAGCAAGGCAAAGAAAAGTGGTTTTCTACGGACGAGTAAGTACCGAGCACGAAGCGCAATTATCGGCTTTGGAAAATCAAATGCAATGGTATGACGACGTTGCGAACAGAAATCCTAATTGGTATGTTATTAAAAAGTATATCGACGAGGGGATTACGGGAACGCAAGCGAAAAAGCGACCTGCATTTTTAAAAATGTTGCAGGACGCAAAGCAGAAAAAGTTCGATTTAATCGTAACGAGAGAAGTATGCCGTTTTGCAAGAAATACGGTGGATACGCTCGTGGTTACGAGAGAACTAAAAGAGTACGGCATCGAAGTCTATTTTGTGGAAGACAACATTTGGACGATGGACGGAGACGGCGAACTAAGGCTAACGATTATGGCGACGCTTGCGCAAGAAGAAAGTAGAAAAATTTCCGAACGCGTTCGAGCAGGACAAAAAATCAGTAGAGACAAGGGCGTTTTATACGGAAGCGGTAATATTCTTGGTTACGATAGAGACAAGGCGAAAGGCACTTACGTAATTAACGAAGAGCAAGCCGAAACGGTGCGTATGATTTACGATATGTACTCGGCGGGCAAAGGAATCTCTCAAATTCGCGACGAAATGATAAGGCGAAAAAGAAAGGATAGTTCTGGATTAGTCAGATGGAAAAATTCAAAAATATCACGAATACTACATAACTCAACCTACAAAGGCTATCCTGCGTACTTAAAATCCCGAAGAAATAATTTTCTTGACCAAAAGATTATTATAAACCGTGATGAAGATACCTATCTTTACGTAAAAGGCGATTTCGAGCCGATTATATCCGAAGAACAATGGGATAGATGCAAGCAGATAAGAGAGCAACGCACAAGGTATAGCAAATTCCGCACGGAAAACGGAGAAGTGCTTCACAAAACGGGTATTCACGAAAGCGGCGACGTTTGGACGAAAAAGTTAAAGTGCAGATGCGGTTATAAAATGCGCAAAAACAAGTGGCGCAAGAATAAAAACGGCGAAGTCATTTACGGGTACAAATGCTATAATCAACTTAACAACGGTTCAAAGGATATCAGTCTTGAAGCAGGGATTGACGATGCAAAGACTTGTAATCTGAGAGAAATATGCGATTGGAAGTTAGAGATGATGGCAAGGCATATTTTTGCAGGGTTATGGGGTAGCAAGAAAGATATTCTGAACAACGTGTCGTCTTTATATCAAATCGGCGTGTTTGAAGAATATCAAAAAGCAGCGGAAATCAAGTCAACGGTTGATAAAGAGATTGCAAAGTTAGACGAAAAACTAAAACGTTTAACCCGTATGCGTTTGGAAGACGAAATCCCCAAAGACTCTTATTTAGACCTGAAAAAGGAAATCGAGCAAGAGAAAATCGAACTAATTAACAAAAGGCGTATTCTTGATGCGGGAATGGTTCCAAACGAAGACGGCGAAGAAGAGCCTGCTAAAAAGGTGGAAGACTTTCTATTATCGAAAATGGATTTTACCGAGCATTATATTGATAGGGAAGTGATTAATCAGTTCGTTCATACCATTGTTCCCGTGACGGAAACGTGCTTTAATTGGTATATGAATTTTGACTTAATTGATAAGCCTAACGATATGAAAAAGTTGGTATGGGAGTTTACGATTGATTATAAAGGGGCACGGTCTTATCGAAAGGAAAAAGACGGTATGCTTAGACCAAATCAATGGCAGGATTTAACGGTGAGGGTGTTTATATAACCAAAGAATGATAAGGGAAAAACTTAAAAAAATTAAAATTGAATACAACCGCTACGGCGGAAAAATATATGGGATATAGTCTTGCGATAACAGCGTACTGCTAGACCTGCAATCGGTCGCACAGGGCAAACGATAACGAGCACAGGCTAATATCCGTAGTCCGAGGGCGACCAAATAAACCAAAAACAGGGTTAAAAAGGTATAATTTACAATAAAACAAACAAAAAACAGCCATTCTTGTGGAAGAGTGGCTGTTTTTTTACTCTCGAAAAGTCGTTGAAAAGGTAAAAATGCCATTAAAAACGCAGGTGGCCAATAAAATGTTACAGTGCGTTGTATATACTGATATAGGTGTTAGAGGGCGACCAAAAGGAGC
>CAKQKE010000009.1 GCA_934247935.1 uncultured Clostridia bacterium | reverse complement strand
TTTTGTAAAAATAATTTATCCTTATATTGTAGCGCGCCCTCAGCCGAGCGGGCGCAAGCACGCGAACGCCACGCAGCGTCAGCGTAGTATAGGGGGTTCCCCCTATGCCGCGACATTAAAAAAGAAGCAACGAAAATTGCTTCTTTTTTTGGCGCACCTTGGCATTTCAAATCCGAATTGCTTTTGCCGTCCGAGAGTTCGGATAGCATAACCGTTCTCGTTCCGTCTTTATAGTTGAACGTGAACGTAATTTTATCGTCGTAAACGTAAATAGCGTTTATAAAACCGTCTATCAGCCGTTGTTTTCCTTCTTTCGTCGAAATATCGAGTTTGCCGAACTTCTCTATTCCGAAACGAATTTGTTCTTTCGTTAAGAACGGCTTTTTGATTTTCTCCTGCAAAATCGTAATTTCGAGTTCCTTCTTTTCCTTTTCGAGCGCGGCGAATCTCTCTTTCGTCGTATCGAAGATAATTCCCTGTTCTATGGCTTGCATTATATTCGCAAGCCGTTTTTCTACGTCCGAAAGTTGCGCTTTCAATTTCGGTATTCTCGGATTTTCTTCTCCTTGCAACGCATAAATTCTATCGGTAAGATAATCCTTGATTTCATCGTTTTTCAGAATATCGAGCGCGGCTTTTACCGCCAAATCTTCAATCCATTCTTTTCGAACGGGCTTTTTGTCGCAAATATGTATCTTTTTCGTGTTGGCGCATTTATAATAGCGATACACTCTCGAAGTTCCCGTCCCGCTTTCGCCGACCATATGCGCGCCGCATTTGCCGCAAAAAAGTTTCAACGTTAAAAGGTATTCGTCTTCGGCTTTCTTGCGAGCCGGGGAGCGTTTGTTTTTTGCGAGAATCTCTTGCACCCGATTGAATAATTCTTCCGAAATAATGGCAGGGATTCCGTTTGGCACTACGGTTTTCTGAAACTTATACTCGCCTATATATCTGCGGTTAGAAAGCATTCTCTGCACGATATTTATCGTCATTTTGCCGTTGCGATACGTTCTGATATTGTGTTCGTTGAGGTAATCGACGATTTCTTTGATTTTGTAACCGTCGAAATACATTTCGAAAATTTGTTCGACGATGGGGGAAGTAAGTTCGTCTTTTTCGTAGCAATGCTCGGCGTTGACTTTGTAACCGAAAGTAACTTGTCCGCCGTTACACAAACCTTTCAATACGTTTTCGGTCATACCGCGGGAGACTTTTTCGGCGAGTTCGGCGGAGTAATATTCAGCCATTCCTTCAAGGACAGACTCAAGAAGGATGCCCTCGGAGCCTTCGCCGATAGATTCTTTGGCGGATATAACTTTTACGCCGTTCTTTTTCAGAAGGCTTTTATAATGAGCGGAGTCGTAACGATTACGGGCAAACCTGTCGAGTTTCCAAACGATAATACAATCGAAAGCATGTTTATAACTGTCTTTAATCATACGTTGAAATTCGGGACGGTTGTCCGTTTTGGCAGTCAACGCGCGATCGATATAGTTGCCGATGACGTCGATTTCGGTACGCTCGGCAAATTCCATACATTCGCGAAGTTGCCCTTCGATGCTCGCTTCCGTCTGATTATCCGAACTATATCTCGCGTATATAACTGCTTTCATTTAGGTTGACTCCTTTAATAAAATGTGATTAGTGTGACTAAAACGGAAGTTCACATTTATAATTTTCTTTAACTAAATTTAGGTCGTCTATGTATGGAAAATCCTCATTAAATATGAATTCTTTTAGCGATTTATGTATTGTATACTCTCTAGGATTGCCAAAACTAGTATAAGAGGAAGGATATACATAATTCTCATTAATAAAATATTGTAAAACGCTTCCATAGTTGGCAGATAAATTTGAGTATAAAGAGTTCTTTTGCTCCCATTGTTGAATATCTTGCACTTGAGCTTCAGCCAACCATCTATCACCAAAAGAAAGCACATTTTCATCTTTTATATAAGAAACGAATAATTTAATTATATCAGTGCAAGTTTTGCTTCCCCACATTGACATAAATGCTTGTTTACTAGGTTTATAGTGAGGCATTATCTTTTTTATTAAACATTTTACTTCATCTTTATTTTTGAAAGAAAGTTTTCTAAAATAATGAATCTCTAGTTCAAATGAAGAGTCTTCTTTTAATTCCCCGTTACCTGTTGCGGCTAGCAAATCCAATCCGTTTAGTACGTCGATATCATATATTTCATTATCCCTTAACCAATCATTAATTAATTCGGGAGAATTAATTTTTCTCTTTTTATTCTTCCATAAGTAGTACAATATCGCGGCTTCATCATCAGTCAAATTCTCATCAGAAGTTCTTGTAGGAGTGTCTTTTTCTATATTGCGTTTAACTAAAGCATCACTATAGTTCTTTATTAATTTATCTATTTCTCTATTTAACGATGCGACATTGTTATTTAATGCGTACAATGGCTTTATAATATCATAAATACTTGCAACATCGGAAGCACTGTTTAATCTCCATAATTTGCAGTTACCGTCAATAAATCCTATTAGATTCTTTTCATCTATTTCAGGTAATGCAATTACAATTTTTTGCTTGTTTTCATACCAAATAATCCCTTCTTCGTTTAAGCAATAGGCACTTTTAAAGTATTCCGAAGATAAAATAATAACATTTATTTTGCTATGTTGTAAATTCTGTTTTACTTCTTCATCAATTTTACTCCTAACATCATTACCTGGAAGCGTAGAGCAAAAGATTTTATTAGAAGGTATTCCAATAGCTTTTAAAAAATCAGCAAATATATCTACAACATTCTTATCTACACTTCTGTGACTGATAAAAATCATATCACAATTTTGTTTATTCAAGTCCGATTTTATCATATTTTCATCCGCCTTATTTATTCAAAATCAATATCTTCCTCGGCCTTAACTTGAACGTCAATAAGATTGTCAATATTAACTTCAGAAACAAGCCAATTGCGAATTTGGCATAATTTAATAAAATCGCCGATTCTGTTTATCCCATTCATCTCTTTCAATGTAACAACAACAGCAAAGGGTAAGGCGGCACCGTGTTTTGATTGCAGTCTTTCTTTTGTTTTTATACTCAATCCCCAGTTATCCGCATTAAACTTACTCTTTGGGCGAGATCCTTTTTTAATGGTGTCTGCGATATGTTTTATATTATCCCATTTACGATAGAAACTTCTTGCGCTTTCTTCGGTGATGGCGATATTTCCTTCATCCCCCTGAGCATTTTTATCAAGAGATAAAATCTGCGTTTTACCTTTGCTGTCTTCTTTCAACCGCCCAAAGTGTATATCCATTTCCGTGTTTGTATAATCAACACCTTGGATTCTCGAACAGGTCGGAAAGTAACATAAAGTTGCTCGTGCAAAGAAGGGGTATTTATTATCGTAATAAGGAACAGGAATGTTATAAGCATACGTTTCATAGGCTTCAGAGACGCCTGTCAATATAAATCGAATTTCATCTGCGGGTGATTCAACAATGTCTCTGATATCTTTGGCAACAATGCCGTATCCCATCGAATACGAAACATTATCCTGCCTATTCCATTTTGCGGCGGAATCGATAATTAATGCCTTTGCAACTTCGCGGCTCAATCCTAATTTGCATATAAGGAAAGCCATTTTTCTTGTTATCCATGGAGCCGCAAAAGACGTTCCCGTTACAAAATATTCCCCTAGTGACGAACAAACTCTGATTTTTTGTTTTCCGTCCCCGCCATAATAACTCACGTCGGGTTTATTGAAAAAGGAGAGGACAGGTCCGACTCTTGTATACGAAGCAGGTTTATTACTGAAATCGACAGAATTGACAACAAGAGAGTTTAATGAATCGGCAGGCGCGCCGATTTTCATACCAAACTTTCGACCTTCCGGTCTATTAGTTCCGGCAACAATAAAAATGACGTCATATTCGCTTTGAATTTTGTCAAGTTCCGCACCTTCCGGCGAAATAAAATTATTGTTAATTTCCAAAACAGAGCCTAAAGATAAATTCCAGACTTTAATTTCTCTGTTTTGCGAAACAATCTGTCGTATTGCTTTCAATACCGTAAATGAACTAAAATAGCCGTTTTTTGCCACTCCAAAATGCTTAACACGGAAATTTCCGCAGTTGTCTTCAAGAGCCGGATTAAAGGCGGGACCGTCAACAATTATTGAAGTAACAAATGTGCCGTGTTTATAATCACTCGGATCAATGCCAAGCTCGGGATCGAGCATATTCTTAAATTCTACCCAATTTTTAAAGTAAACACCCTCATCGAAAAGTGTATCTATTACGCCGACCACTGGTTCTGTCGTCGGATCGGGAATGGTTAAAATTTTATCCGATGCACTGTTGATATCCGTCAACGTTAGTTTTCTTATATCAACAGTTTCCATAGCTATAAGGTATGGAGCCTTATCTCTTAATAAATCAAGTTCATCGGGGGTAAGACGAACAGTTGTTTCATCAAGTAAAGCGGCATCAATAGACGTTATGCCTAATTTATTTAGTAGTTCAGTGGTTTTTACATTTGTTTTATATAAAGTAACAATTGTATTTTCATTTGTTTTTTCGACATCTCTGTCAATATTAAATTTTTGCACATAATAACAATCAACTATTACTGCTTTGAAAATCGAAATAGGTAATGAATAGTTTGTATTTTTGGCATTTAACGGCTTCATATCGGTATGAGAAATGCTACCGTTAAAATCTTTTTCAAGAATTTTTATACATTCGTTTAATCTGCGAATGGATTCGCTTAAAATATCCAAGGAAACAAAATGTGTAAAGATATGCTGTTTCCCAGAAACATCAAATTTGGCTCCACGGACGCTGTCGTTCGGTTTTATGTTTCCTTTCGCAAGAAGACCTTTCATCCGATTGCTTTTTGCTACAATTTTATTATAGTAAACACTTACAAGTGCGCCGCCGATTAACGTTTCAGCTTGCCAGTATTTTGAAATTTCTTCCAGTTGTTGTTTTAAATCACGCAGATGCTCCACATCAACAGGCAATCCTTTTTCGGGAATATTAGGTGCTGCCGGCTTTGTATGGTTTCCATCTGTTTTAAAACTTCCTTTTAATTGTAAAATTTTGTTACTCATTATTTTCTCCCTTTAATTCCCTGCCGGCTTGACTTTTTGAAACGCCGGTGAGAATTTCAATTTCCCTTAATGTAAAGCCTTGTTCTTGTAAAACTTTCAAATCAAACGTTGATGTATTACAGATAGTGAAATACAGCCGCCTTAAATAATCAAACGGTTCGCCAGGATTGCTGAAAGCTATCGATGTTTTGATTATATTTTTTAAAGACCCCGGCATTATCAGCGGATCCATCAGCGCGATTATCTTTCTGAATAGTTTAATGTTTCGACCCGCAGACTTGAATTTTTCAAGATAAAGATTCAATAACACTTCGGAAATTTCAAGCAAGTCGGATTTTTCATACCTGTCGAAATTGATTATCGCGTCAAATCTTCTTGTTATTGCCTTATCGAAATACTCAAATAAATTTGTTGTTGCAATCAAAACAATTCGGTCGTCCAGATTATCAAAGCCTTTCAGAATAGTAGAAGTTGCTCTGCCCATTTCTCGTAAATCGTTGGAATTCGTTCTGTCCAAAGCAATTGTATCTATTTCGTCAAACAATATCACAATTTTATCCGGACGAGAGAAACTATTGATTTCTTTAAATAAAGAGATAATGTTTTTAGGCGTTTGACCGAGTTTACTATCTATCAAACTTGAAAAATTTACATAATATAAGTCTCGTTCCAAAATTCTGGCAAGCTGTTTTGCCGTTTCTGTTTTTCCTGTTCCCGGTTTTCCTTCAAAAAGAAATTTATTAACCCCCGCATTATGCGATACGGCGTTTACAATTCCTATAATGTCCTGTTGAATGACTTTGGGAAGAGGTAACGGATCACCATTGTCGTGAGTCCATTTTTCTAAAAATACACAGTTGTTTTCTTCCATTTGCGGAACAAAAGTATTGGCGTTTGAAAGCAAAGCCGTGATGTATTCGGCTAATTGATTATCCCCGCTATCATCAAAGTCTTTTGCTATTTCATACGCTTCGGTTCTGAATCCCAAATCGTTTCCTTCTACATGGTATCTGATTAAGTTTATAATATTTTTCTTTTTCATGAGATAGCCTCCTTTGATGTCAGCAATAGTATATCATACTCTTGGGACAATGTCAATGCTTTTGGGACAGAATTAAAACAAATTATTTTTTTCGAACAAAAAAACGGTTCCGTGATATTAGCGGAGCCGTTTTTAGTCTGCAAATAATTCAATTAAAGCTTTTTGTTTTTCCGGTGAAAGTTTACGGAAGGAAGAAAGGAGTTGCTTTTCTTTATCGCTTAAAACTTCTATCTTTTCATCTTCTAAAAAGAACTGAGCAAGCGTAATTCCGAATGCTTCGCAAATGCGTTGCAACATTTCTAATTTCGGCGGAGTGCGGCGGGCATACAGCGTTGCAAGCGAAGATTGCGAAATATCAGCCGCTTGCGCCAGTTTATAGTCGGTCCAGCCACGGTCCCATTGCAGTTTGCGTATTTTATCAATAACGTTCATTTGCACCTCACATAATAATTTTACTACGTTTTTACGATATATATACTACGTAAACGCGTTGACTTTTTATCGTAATTACGATATAATATTATTGGAAATACAAAGTAGGGACCGTAAAATGGGCATAGAATCGCAAAAAACACAAATAAAATCAAAAAAGCGGGTTGCCGAGCACGGCGAGGTTTTTACAAACGAACGCGAAGTAAAGGCTATGTGTGATCTGGTTGCGCAGGAATGCGACCGAATAGACAGCCGATTTTTAGAGCCTGCGTGCGGCGACGGCAACTTTTTAGCCGAAATACTCACTCGCAAACTTGCCACCGTTAAAAAATTGTACAAGTCCAACTCTTACGATTACGAGAGATATTCCGTTTTGGCGGTAACGAGCGTTTACGGCGTGGATATTTTAGCCGATAACGTTGCAGAATGTCGCGCACGGCTTTTCAAGTTGTGGGATAAAGAATATAAATCTGCTTGTAAAAAGGCGGTTACGCAAGAAACGCGCGAAGCCGTAAAATATATCCTTTCCAAAAACATTTTATGCGGCAATGCTTTGACGCTTATGTGTGTGGATGAAAATCAAAACGACCTTGATACGCCGATTATTTTCCCCGAATGGAGTCTTGTGCTCGGCACAAAGTTAAAACGTCGTGATTTCCGCCTTGACGTTATGCTCAAAGCCAACGATAAGCCCAAAAGCGAGAAACTATCCCTTCTCGACGTTCCCGAAGACATACGGAAATATTTGTCTATCAACCCCGCAACAAAAGAATATATGGCAGAGCCGATATGCGAATATCCGCCCGCACATTACAGGAAGGTACAGGAAAATGGCTGAAACTTTTTTCGATAAAATTTACAAAAACAAAACTTTGCATACGCCCGACGTTTTAAGTTGCCTTGCAAATTTATCTAACGACGAAGTTTTTACCCCGCCCGACGTAGTAAATCAAATGCTCGATTTACTGCCACAGGAATTGTTTTCCGATCCAAACACAACGTTCTTAGATCCAGCTTGCAAAACTGGAGTTTTCCTTAGAGAAATTGCAAAACGATTATTAGTTGGCTTGGAAAATAAAATCCCTAACTTGCAAGAACGTATCGACCATATCTTCCACAAGCAACTTTACGGCATTGCAATTACGGAACTCACAAGTCTGTTATCCCGTCGTAGTCTGTATTGCTCAAAATATCCAAACGGCGAATACTCGATTTCACATTTCGACACAGCCGAAGGCAATATACGATTTCGCCGTATAAAGCATACTTGGGTAGGTGACAAATGTAAGTTTTGTGGTGCAAACAAATCTTACGACCGTGGCGATGAAAAAGAAACCCACGCATACGAATTTATACACACAGAAACCCCGGAGAAAATTTTTAATATGAAATTTGACGTAATAATATCTAACCCACCTTATCAATTATCTGATGGTGGTGGAACTGGCGATAGCGCAAGACCAATATATCATTTGTTTATAGAACAAGCAAAAAAACTTAACCCCCGATATATTTCAATGATTGTACCTTCTCGATGGATGAAAGGAGGTAAAGGTTTGCAAGAATTCAGAACCCAAATGATAAAAGATAAACATATCAGTTATATTTATGATTATGAGAATGCACAGGAATGTTTTTCTGGAATACATATTGATGGTGGCGTAAACTATTTTTTGTGGGAAAAAGAATATAATGGAAAAGTTCGTTATTTTTATAAACCACGTGAGCAAGAAGTTATTTATTCCGAAAGATTTTTACAAACAGATGTTACAAGTACTGTTATCAGGGATTATAGACAAATAACTATTGTCGAAAAAACCAATATAGGTTGTCGTTTTAGTGAAATTGTATCCACTCGTAACCCATATGGTTTTTCGGCTGATTTATTTAACGATCCAAAAAAATACGCTTCGGCTGATTTGACTTCCAGCCCAGAACTTAATAAGTATAAAATTTTTGGCGTAAAAGGTATTAAAGGTGGCGCGAAAAGAACAACCGGTTATGTTTATTTAGATCGTAATGAAGATAAGGACGGAAATTTGTCTAAATATAAATTGTTTTTTTCAAAAGCGTATATGACAACATCGACGGTTCCGCCAGAAATTATAGAAGCAAAACCAAATGAAATATGCACTGAAACTTTCTTACAAATAGGAGGTTTTGACACCTTGGAAATGGCACAAAATTGCTTGTCCTATATTAAAACAAAATTTTTCAGAGCATTATTGTTTTATAATAGACACTCACTTAATATCTCAAAAGAGTCTTTTGCTTTAATTCCTATGCAAGATTTTTCAAGCCCATGGACAGATGCAGAGTTGTATAAGAAATACGACTTGTCGCAAGAAGAAATCGATTTTATAGAATCGATGATTAAACCTATGGAGTGACATTATGGCGAATAATATCAGTCTTTCCGAAATTTTACATAAACGTCCTGACGTTGTGCCGACAATTTACGGATATATTCTGCCCGACGTAAAAGACCACGACGGATATATCAAAATCGGCTACACAGACAGAAAAGACACCGAAACACGTATCCGCGAACAACTGCATACGGCGGCAATCAATTTCAAAATCCTGTTCAAAGAATCGGCAATGCGCCCCGACGGAACGTGTTTTACGGATAAAGACGTTCATCGCTTGTTAAAGCATAAAGGGTTTTTGCAACTTAATGCGGGCGCGGACAAAAACGAATGGTTCCGTTGTACTCTTTCGGACGCGCTTACGGCGATTGAAGAATTGCGAACGGAAACGCGGTTCGAGGGCAACCGCACGTGGAATTTTGCCATGCGCGACGAGCAGAAGCAAGCCGTAGACATGACGAAAACATACTTCGAGCAAGCAAAACGCGACGATCCGTCGCGTCCGCCGAAGTTTTTATGGAACGCGAAAATGCGTTTCGGCAAAACTTTTGCAACCTACGAATTGTGCAAGGCGATGAATTTCAAAAAAATTCTCGTTTTAACCTTTAAACCCGCAGTAGAATCCGCATGGCAAGAAGATATTTCGCGCCACGTCGATTTCAAAGGCTGGCAATTTGTGAGCAACAAAGAGGCGAAATTCGACGCTAAAAAGTTAGACGAACAATTCGACGCTTGCGATAAAAATAATCCTATCGTTGTTTTCGGTTCGTTTCAGGATTTGCTCGGCACGAACGAAGCGGGCGGCATAAAAGCGAAAAATGAATTTATCCACACTACGAACTGGGATATTATCGTATTCGACGAATACCATTTCGGCGCTTGGCGTGAAAACGCAAAAAATCTGTTTGAAAAATTTGACGAAGAAAACGACGATTTCGACCTTGAAAAATATCAAAAGGAAGAAGCCGGCAACGCTATAAACGAAACGTTTTTGCCTATTACGTCGGAACATTATTTGTATTTATCCGGCACGCCGTTCCGCGCGCTTAATTCGGGCGAATTTCTGGAAGATCAGGTTTTTAACTGGACGTATTCGGACGAGCAGTCGGCAAAAGAAAACTGGGATAAATCGCGGGGCGAAAACCCGTATGCGGCACTCCCCAAAATGGTGATGCTGACGTATAAAGTGCCCGATTCCATTACGGCGAACGTTGCCATAAACGAAGGTTACGACGAATTCGATATAAACGAATTTTTCCGCGCGGAAATTCCCGAAAAGGGCAAGACAGAAGCGGCGCGGTTCGTCTACGAAGACGACGTGCAGAAATGGCTGAAAATGATTCAGGGAAACTATATGCCAGTGGACGGACTGAAACTCGGCGCGGAACGCCCGCCTATGCCGTTTTCGGACACAACGCTTCTGAACGTTTTATCGCATACGTTGTGGTTTTTGCCGAACGTTGCAAGTTGCTACGCCATGTATAATTTATTACGGCAAAAGCAAAACAACTTTTTCGACGATTACAAAGTCATTGTGTGCGCGGGAACGAAAGCGGGTATCGGCTTGGACGCGCTTGCGCCCGTACTTAACGCTATGGGCGATCCACTTGTAACGAGAACTATCACGTTGTCTTGCGGAAAACTCACTACGGGCGTTACCGTTCGTCCTTGGGCAGGCGTGTTTATGCTGCGTAATTTAAAATCGCCCGAAACGTATTTTCAAACGGCGTTCCGCGTGCAATCGCCTTGGGAAATCGTAAACGATAACGGCGATAAAGAAATTATCAAGCAGGAATGTTATATTTTCGACTTTGCATTAGAACGCGCCCTGCATCAGATTTCGGATTATTCATGCAGATTAAAGGTGGACGATGCCAGCCCCGAACAGAAAGTTTCTGAATTTATTTCGTTTTTGCCGGTGCTTGCGTTCGACGGTGCGTCTATGAACCGTATCGACGCGCAGGATATTTTGGACATTACTTACGCGGGAACGTCGGCTACTTTGCTTGCAAAGCGTTGGCAAACCGCGCTACTCGTTCACGTCGATAACGACACGCTTAAAAAATTGCAAAACAATCAGGACGCGTTGGACGCGCTTATGCGTATCGAAGGATTCCGTTCGTTGAACGCTGAAATTCAGACGATTATAAACCGTTCGGAAAAGGTGAAAAAACTAAAAAAAGAAAAAGGCGACGATTTAACGCCCGCCGAGAAAAAGGAACTTACCGAAGACGAAAAGAAAGCGAAATCTTTGCGCAAGCAGGTACAGGAAAACCTTTTGAAACTTGCGGCGCGTATCCCCGCGTTTATGTATCTCACCGATTATCGCGAGCAGACGATTAAAGACGTAATTACGCAAATCGAGCCCGAACTTTTCCAAAAAGTTACGGGACTTACGGTTAAAGATTTCGACGTGTTGTGTTCGATAGGGCTTTTCGACTCCGAGAAGATGAATCAAGGCATTTTCGGGTTCAGAAAATACGAAAATTCGAGTTTATCTTATACCGGTATCGACAAACACGAAGGCGAAGCGATCGGCGGTTGGGACACTGTTCTCCGGCGCGAGGAATATGAAGCCTTATACAGCAAACAACAGGCTACTATGACCGATTTCGAAAGTATTCTTATTCCCGAAAAATACCGCGCAGGCAAAGAGAATATTGATAACGAAGCGACAAAAACAGAAATTGCCGTAACCGATACCGCGCCCGTCGAAAACGATTCCGTTGAAAAAGAATTGAAAGAAATGCTTGCAAAAGTCAAGGTGGGCATTACGGTAACGCACAAAAAATTCGGCGACGGAATAATAACGTGGATAGGAAACGACAAAAAATATCTGCGCGTTAAATTTTCCGTCGGCGAAAAGAACTTTGTATTTCCGGACGCGTTCATCGTTGGCTTTTTGCAAATAAAATAATTTTCCCGGCAAAATCTTCTTCGCTGCCTAATATTGGGCAGTGAAAATTTGCAGTAATTGATTTTTTGTGCTATCATATAGCCGCTTTGTAGAATTACCGTCGTTTACCATAGAATTGCAGTTAAGTGTGGCAATTCCGCGACGGGCGTTGAAATCGTTAAAAAAGAGAGGTTTCGGCGTGGGTTTTGTTGTGGTACGATTTTTTAGGTAAAATCGACCAGAAATTAAATAATCGGGATTAAAATCCGTGCGAAGAACGAGCCTATTTAAGGCAACCGAAATCGCACGGATTTTTTTATCCATAAATACAAAATCGGAGGTGCTTTATGTAACGGAAACTAAAACTTAATACTTGTGTTTTAAGTCGGTGATAGAAAAAATATCAGCGGCTTTTTTGTCGTCTTTCAGGAGGTAAAACAATGAAAAATTACAATCAATATCGCCCGCCGTGAGCGATATAAAATTTTCACGACAAAAATAATTTCAAAGGAGAGAACAGTTATAAAAACCACATTAAAAACATTTCAATCTTCGTTCGTCTTGCTACGGCGAAGCCGTTATATTTTCAACAGACATAAGCTCCCTGCAAGGGCGAACGGCACCAAACGCGAAGCGATTTGGTATAGTGAGTTATACCTTTTTAGAAAAGGTATCGAAAACAGAGTTCACGGAGGTGATGAATTACGTCGTATTTAGTATGCCACATGGAGAAATATAAACGCGCCGATGTTGTCGGAATTGAACGGGAAAACGAACGCGACGAGAATTATAAGTCCACGAGAAATCCGCAAATCGACAAGTCGAAAACGTATCTGAATTACCATACAATGCCGTATGAGAAAAAGTATCTTGCATTTATCGACGAACGCATTAAACAACTTTCGCCTAAACGAAAAATCAAAGACGACGCGGTGGTTATAACGTCGTTTATTTTAGGTTCGGATAAAGAATTTTTCGACCGTATTACAGCAGAACAACAGAAACAATTTTTTGCCGATTGTACGGATTTTTTCTCTGAACGGTACGGCAAAGAAAACATTGTATCGGCGGTCGTTCATTTGGACGAAAGCACGCCGCATTTGCATTTCAATCTTATGCCCGTAACGGACGGCAGATTGTGCGCAAAAGTTCTTTTCGACCGTACGGCATTACGCGATTTGCAGACGGATTTTTACGAAGCCGTCGGAAAGAAATACGGTTTGGAGCGCGGAAAAGAAGGAAGTACGGCGAAACACTTGGATACGGTTGCTTACAAAACGAAAAAGATGACAGAAGCCGCCGAAGCGAAGATCCGCGAAGCTGAAGAAGCGCAAGCCGCCGCAAAACCGGTAAAGGAATTGCTTGAAAGTTACGAATCGGCAAAATCTGAAAAGATCCCGTTTTCAGGAAAGAAAAAAGAAACGGAAATTATCGCGCTACGCACTAAAAACGGAGAATTGCAACGCAAAAACGATATTCTCGCAAAAGATAACGGCGATTTATATTCGGAACTTAAAAAGCAAGAAAAAACGGCAACGACAAATTAGGGCGCAGTAAAATTATTAAAAACGTTGCTTGAATACGCGCCCGAAGAACTCGCTACGGCACAACAGGCGGCAATTCGTCGTCAAGAGCAAGAGCGGGAGAAAAAGCATTCCCGAATAAATTCAAGCAATAAATTTAAAGGCAAGTAAGTAAAACTTGCCGAACGGAAACGTAAGCGTCGGCATTTTAAGAGAAGGTATGATACCGAGATGAAAGTAATAAAAAAGTAAGCCCGACCTGTTTTCAAATCGCATTCATGCGAGGCTGAGAAAAATTTAGAAAAAGGAGCCATAAAAATGAAAAGAAAACTGAATATGAAATTTAACGAATAACTCTATCGGAGGGGAAAAGCACGAGAAAGCGAAAGAACACTACGGGAATACCCGACTATGCGCTCGACGGTTTGGCAAGAGCGTTATTGCCCGCGATTCGTCGATATTTTGAAACGGAGGAAGCAAAAAGCGAATTTGAACTTTGGAAAGCCGAAAGGCAAAAATTACAACTCAATAAAAAATCTGAAAATATGAATAATCCCGTTATTTCTAACGGGTTGCCGTTTGATGAGTCTACATAAACGGCAGAGTTTTGTCGAAACTATAAACACGGCAAAGGGCTTGCGATTTGCTCGCAAGCCCTTATTTTTATGACTAAATCAGTCTAAATAGCTGATATAAAAAGTAAATCCGAACCATTCGCTCGTTACGAGCCAACAATTCGGATTATACTGCTTTGGTGCGCCATAGGGGGTTCGAACCTCTAGCCTTCGGTTCCGTAGACCGACGCTCTATCCAATTGGGCTAATGGCGCATATGAAATTCTTACCTATAAAGTATATCTCTATTTTGCATTTTTGTCAAATAAAAAACAACCCCTTTGCCATTTATTTTATATATACTCGATTTTGCCCGCAAATAAATGCAACTACTATTTCACATCAAAAAAGTAAATACCACTGCAACTCTTCTTTTTTAATAAACGCAAAATCCTCTACTTCCTCTACATAAAAATAAAAAAGACACAACCACTCTTTCTATTAAAAAATAAAACCGAAACCAAAACCGATTTTTGCAAAAACAAGAGCAAGGCAGTTTGCCTTGCTCTTGTTTTTAGCGATTATATAATATTCGGTTTACAGCAACCGTTGTGTATAAAAGCGTCAATTATGCTGCTTCGGGGAGATATTTCCAGTCTTTTATATACTTCATTCCGTTGAATTGATATTCGTATACTTTTTCGCCGTTTTCGTTTACGCCTACTTTAATGGTGAAATCTAAATAAACGAAACCGATTTTTACCTTACCGTCTATATATGTAACGCCGTTTTCTTCTTTTTGGCTGAGTTTAAACTCTTGCGTCTGACCGTTTTTCATTATTTCGATTTCCACTTCGTATTCGCCGTCTTCATATTCGTGCGAGAAAGAAGTTTCTTCGATTTTTTGATTGTTGATATACACAGCATAAGAATAACTTATTTCACCTTCTTCGTGCTCTTGTTTAACTTCGATATAGTTTCCTTCGTTTACTTTAACGAGAATCTTCATTTCGTTTTCGTTACCTTCGACTTCATGTGTCCCCTTTACTGTAAAGGTTCCGTTTTCGGTAACAATCATACCGTCGATGTTAAACTCGATTTCGGTTTCGCCGTCTTCTTGCTCTACGCTGCTTATAGTTTTATTGTAATACATCGTGTATTCCGAACTTTCGCCGAAAACGCCGTTGCATTGTATTTCCATTTTATACTCAAAGTCTCCGTTGTCGGAAACTTTTTCGGTAATGGTAAATCCGCCGTTTGTATCGAGCATGTTTGTTGCAAGACTAATGTAATCGTTTATAATGTCTATATACTTGGATTGGTCGTTAATCGTAACATCCGAAAGATAACTCGTTCCGCCGTTTGTCTGCGAAACGCCTAAATTACCGACGAGCGATGCCGCCGAAGCCGCAGAATATGCGTAAACTTCTTCTTGACTGTTAAGCGCAAACACTCCGTCGTTTTTCTCTGTGTTTGCCTTGTTATCATTTCCTCCGCAACCAACTGCCGCAAAGCAGCCGAACGCAAGCGCACCCGCAAGTACAGTTGTCAATAACGTTTTCTTTTTCATAAATGTGTCCTCCGTTTTTGGTTTACACTTATATAACGGAAACGCATATCGTTTTGTTGGAAAAATTTTAAAATTTTTAAATTTTTTTTATTTTTTTTGATTTTTGCTTTCGGTTTTACGTCTTTTAAATTTAAATCGATGGCATATAATTTTAGAAACTATAAGCGATTTTAAAAATTCAGTCTTTATTATTCTTTCTTGCAACGTAAAAGCATAAAACATTTTTACATTACAAAAAAATACGAGCACTCTGACAAATTATTGAGTCTGAATCTCCGAATTTATAAAATATTACAACGAAACGACCGTAAAAACATAAAAACATTTTATTTTTAGCGGTAAAAGCACATATAAAACCGCGCAAAACGTTTATATTAATTTGCACAATTTGCTTGCAACTACATTTCAATCGACAATATAACAAAATATAAAAAACGAAATCGAACGAAATTGTGCAATTGCTAAATAACAAACGCAACCGATGAAACAATAAAAATGTTAAACCAAAAATTAACCGCGCAAGTTTTCACTTGCGCGGCAATGTTTGTAAATTATTTGTCGAATTGTTTATATTTCACTCAAAGCATATCTGTTATTTAAATAGTTCTTTTTTATTTTTTCCAGTTCGTCTTCGAGTTCGTCTTCCCAATCATCGAGCAAATCTTCCATCTGGTCGACTTTTTCTTCGAGTTCGTCACCAACCAGAAACTCGTTTATAACATACTCGGGATATCCCGAAGATAAACACAAATCGTTATATTTTTTAAGCGTTTTGTTTAAAATATAGTCGCCTTTACCTATAAACTCTTTAATAACGTCCAGATAATCTTCGAGCGTTTCGACAGTCTTTAAAACGGCTTTTATTCTTACAAACTCAACGTTTGCCGCTATCTCGTCAATTATAGAAGAAATTTTATCTTCGTCGTAATCGCAAGCCTTTTTATACAATTCTTCATAAGACAATTTAAGCAATTTTTCGAGTTGAGTTTTATCGCCGCCGCTAAGTTGCAACGCAAGACTGTATTTTGCGGCAGAAACGCCGTATTTCTTCGCCTGCTTTACAGCCTCTTCGGTCACTCCGTTTATTGTTTGAACCACGCCGCGCAAAGTCAATTCGTCGCTCATCGCAAGGTAAATGTTTGCGTATAATTGATTTACCTTTTTATCTGCGGCATCTATATAAAGCCTTATTTCGTTGCTATCGAGATAACCGCCCCTCCATAAAAGTTCGACAATTCTCTTAACCGCTTGTTCTTTGGTTTTTCCTACAAACTCTTCTCCGTAAATCAGCAGTGCTCCGTCGGCATTGCCGCCTTTTACGCTTATAATTTCGTCGTTCTGATTAAGTACGATTTCTACAGAAGGATTGACGTCGATACATATTATACTGCCGCCTAAATCCACTGCGCCACCCTTAGGTTTCGTTGCGATTAAAACTATCGTCAAAGTAAGAAGCAATGCCAAAGCCGCGCAACACAATGCGATCAGTTTTCCGTGCGACCTCGTCAAAACCGCGGTATTGCCGTTTGACGAAATGCCGTAATCTATACGGCTCGCATCCGCCATTACCCTGTCTTTAACCGATTGCGAAGGAAGTATCTCTTTTGAATTGTCTTTTAATAATTTTTTAACGTTCATTTTCTCCCTCCTTTAAAGTTTGTTTTAGTTTTTTAAGTGCCTCGTTGTTTTTCCATGTAACAGTGCCTATCGGCATATCGAGCATTTGCGCAACTTCTCTGCGCTTGTACCCGGCAACCTGACAAAGCATAACGATCTGATATTCCTCGTCGCTTAAGGTTTTGCGAGCCACGTCGAACACATACGGCACAGGTTGTTCTTCCGCGCCGAAAGATTGCCATTCCGTCTGAAAGTCGGTAAGCATTTCTTTAGAGCGTTTTCGCACTTCGTCCATGGCGGTGTTTCTGGAAATCTGGCACAGCCAACCCGTGAAATTACCGCCAGGCCGATAAGTGTTTAACGACCTTATCGCCTTATAATAAGTTTCTTGTACCACGTCCTCGGCGATAGGTTTTTGCCCGACGATATATAGCGCAGTGAAATACACAGCCTTATACGTGGCGTCGTATATATAACCGAAAGCGGCATCGTCTCCGTTTATGTACTCGGAAAGTTTTTGTTCAAGTTTGTCTACCATCTTTATCCCTATAATAATAACGAAATGATTATTCGTTTTGTTGGAAAATTTTTTATTTTAATGATTTTTACGCCGTTTTTGGCAAATTTGAGTTGTTTTTAACGGCTTTTATAAAAGATAATTGCAAAAATTTAATTTCAAAAAGGCCGATACGCACGTAAAAGTATCATTAATATACCACACCTTAACAAAATAGTAAAGCGAAAATTTGATAAGTTTAGTTTATCCATTTAAACGAAAACACTTGCATTTAAAGACTTTTTACTTTAAACTATAAGAGACAAATAAAAATTACGGAGTTTTAAGTTATGGTGAAAATGTGGGGAAGAACGGTAAAAAACCACAAAAATATAAAACAATTCGTCCTTACGCTTGAAGAAAAAAACGAGTGGCATAAATTTTGGGATTACGTGTCTCAAATTTGTTATAATATGGATATCGCCACGCCGGTAATAATGAAGTCTCACCTTTTTAATTATGCAAAATATAATTACGTAAGGTTTGACAAAAGCGACTTTGTCGAAAGCGTGGACTTTGATTATCTGATAATCGAAAATATAAATAAATAAAAATTTTGTCCGTTTTACTCGATACGTGTGTAGTAAAACGGACATTTTTAATTTCGTTGTATATTTTTCCCAAATATTGACAAACTTATTATCAGGAGGAATTTAAAATGAAAATTACAAGTATAATCGCTTTCATTCTGGTAATTGTCGGCGCGTTAAATTGGCTTTTGGTGGGATTTTTCTCATTTGACCTCGTTGCGTTTTTATTCGGTTCTATGTCGCTTGTGTCGAGAATCGTTTATGCGCTCGTGGGTCTTGCTTCCTTTTGGGTTATATTTTTTCTATTTGCTTACAAGCCCTTTAAACGCGTTGCAAATTAACAACGTAAGATAAGTCTGTCAACGGCGGTAATTTTATTTATTCCTTAAATAAATCACCCGTTTTGACGGTTTTACGACATACGTATAGCGTAAAACAATTAAAAGAAGCCGAACTAAAGGTAAAACCCCTTTCATTTTCGGCTTCTTTTTTTGTTTAACCCTTTCCGGTTTAATCAACAATTTAAAAACAACGGAAAATTGAAAATTTAGCAGACCGTTGTTTTTTGTAATTGTTTTATTCTGTAAAACGTCGCTATTTTTTAATACTTTCAAATCTTTCTGCGCTTTAAAACTCTTCGGTTGTGGCAATTAACAACCTTTAATCAAAAACTCAATTGCCTTTAATTTTTCTTAATTGTTTTAAAGTAAATCTCGACTTTGCCGAAATTTCGTCTTTGGCGGTTTTTCTTAAAGACAATAAAGGCAACGCGCCGATTGTCGCTTGATAACCTTCTTGCGTTTTGTTGAGCAAATAAACTGGGACGTACCTTTCGTTGTAGCCTTTTTTGCCGACGTACTTTGTGATAAGATGCTCGATTTTAGCCTTGTTTTCATCGATTTCGGGCGCAATTATCGCTTGGTCTTGTCCGCACCAAACAACGTCCATATCTTTATACGGGTTGGGGAACGGCACGTAAACGGTATCGAGCCTTTTGCCGTACACCGCCGTGAGATAAGTGTGATTGTCCGTTTTGCACACGGCGTCTAAAAGTTCGCCTTTGCCGTTATAGATAAGTTTGTTATAATTGTTGTCCTTATTAAGAGAAATTTCGCTTGTCTCGCTTAAAACCTTTTCGCTCACGAGCGTAAACGAATTTACTTGCTCGTTTTTAGCGGCGTATTCCTTTATATATTTTTCCGCGGTGCGCAAATTGGCGAAAAACTTTTCCACTTCGCCGTCTACAAGCAAACAAAACACACAACCTTCGTCAAGCGTCGAGGCTTGTTTTATTACGTCCTTTTTATAATTTTCCCACGCCTCTATCTGATAAGCGAGATTTACCGAGCACTCGTTTTTAAGCGTCCTGAGTCCGCTGAGTTTATCTTTTAACGTTCTGTCCGAATTTATAATTATCGCGCTTTGTTGTTCTGACGAAAATGCAGTATTTTCTCTTTTGCTCACCTTTTTTACGTCGTCGCTGACGATATAATTGTATATATACATAATTTCACCTTTGTTGTCGTTTTTACGTAATACGTATGGCGTAAAACTTACATTGCTTCGATTTTAAGAGTAATGTTTGCGATGGTGTCGGGTAAATATTTGATTTGAATTTTATACACGCCCGTGCTTTTAATGGGTCCGTCGATAAGTATTTTCTTTTTATCCACTTCATACCCTTGGCTTATAAGCGTGTCGGCAATTTCCTTGCTTGTCACCGAGCCGAAAATTTTGCCGCCTTCGCCGCACTTAACCTTGCAAACGACCTCTTTGCCGTTTACTTTTGCACAAGCCTCTTTAATCGCCTTGATTTCTTCTGCCTTGTGATACGCTTCGGACGCTTGTTTTATTTTAAGGCTGTTTACTTCAACCGAAGTAGCCTCTTTCGCCAAGCCTTTTTTAATAAGCATATTTTTAGCAAATCCGTCGCTGACGTCTTTGATTTCGCCTTGTTTGCCAGTACCCTTTACGTCTTTCAATAAAATAACTTTCATTTTTCGTCTCCTTACGAATTTATTTGATTTTTTGCCGACCTGCGGCGTAAACGCTTAATTTTTCGGCAAAACTAAATTAAACGCAATAAATGCGCCCTTATATTTGCCTTGATTATATATATTTTAACTTATATATTAAAATATGTCAACAAATTTAAAATTTTAAGTTGCTTTCGCTTTGAGTAAACGTACGTATTTCAAACCTTGGTAGAACAAACCGCAAATACGGCACGTTTTTATCGTTTTCTGCATATTATTGCGGCACGTAGTGTTTTTACGCCGTAAAGTCGACCGCAAAATATACAAGTCGGTCTTTTTTTGCATATGGCTGCGGCTTGTTTGGACAAGGCAAACGGCTGAACACGTACTATACGTACTTGAAAGTCGTTTAACGCAGTACAAATCGACTTGACGGCGCAAAAATTGTTCTAATGGGGTTGGAAATACGTACCATAATCGCGACAATTTTAATTTTTCACTGTCGGCGAATAATTAAAATTTTTTGCATAAAACAGTATCGCCGCACGCATACTATCTTTGTGCTGAATCGGGCGGAAATTAAACGTTTTTATTAAAACTTAATGCGACTCAGATTTCACTCGGCTAAACCATGCGAAGTCCGGGATTATTAAGTTTTGAAAAGTTAAACTTTGCGCGATTTTACACAAGGGAGAGAAATATGAACGAAAAAATTAACGACGGCGTTTGTTGCGACGTTTGTTCTTGCGAACACAACAGCAACGGAACAAAATGTAAACTCGGCACTATTAAAATCACCAAAGATTGCACAAACTGTACTTGCTGCGAAAGTTTTAAAAACCGAGAACTTTAATTTTTTGCCGACCGTGCGACGTTATATCGTGCGGTCGGCTTTTTATTAAAATCAAACCAAAAACCGACCCATAAATAAATTTTGCACCTTTTTAAATAAATCGCAAAATTTTATAAAGTTTTTTCACGCCAAGGTTTACGGCGAACTTACAATCTTCCTTTAAAAAAGAAAAATCAAACAAAATCCCGCCAAACGGTCAGTTTATATATTAAAAAACCGCATTTACGGCATACGTATGCTGTAAATGCGGCAAAATTTATATCAAAGTTTAAAACAACTGCCGCCTAAAAATTCGCGGATTAAAGAATTGCAAGGAATTACGCTTTCGTCCTCGATAGGCTTGAAATACTTTAAATATTTTATAAGCCTGTTGGCTACAAGGTATTGCGGGTCGCTTTCTTTAATTTGCCTGAGCGCGGGAAGCGCAAGTTTTTTAAGTACGCAAAGTTCGTAAATAAGGCTTGAATTATACACGTAATCCGCACCCTCCTGATGAGGATATATCCACTTGAATTCTCCGCTACGCACCGATTGCCACATATCTATAGTTGTTGCGGCGGGGCAATTTCTGTATTGCATGTCCCTGACTATTCTTCTTATGAGTCTTAAATCGGTAGTATTGAGAGGCGAGTGATTGTCAATGTTTAATTGCACCTGCGGCGCAATATAAATTTTATATTTCTGGTGCTTGGGTATCGACGAGGTAAGTTTTTCGTTCAATGCGTGTATACCCTCGACGATAATAGGGCTATGCTCGTCGACTTTAATAGTCCTTCCCTTTTCGCGTTTGCCGAGTTGGAAATTGAAATAAGGCAACGTGACTTCTTCCCCGTTTATCAGATTGAACAAATCTTTATTGAAAAGGTCTAAATCGAGACAATTTATATGCTCTAAATCGAGGTCCTCTATCGGTCTTTCCTGCAACTCGGAAATAATATTCTTTTCAAGGTAATAATCGTCCATTGAAATAGTGACGGGCTTTATCCCCCTCGACAACAACTCGATTTTAAGTCTGTTGCAAAAAGTCGTTTTCCCGCTGGAACTGGGACCCGCAATCAAAATCAAACGTATGTCGGATATTCCCTCTTGAATTTGCGCACCGAGTTCGGCGAGCATGTTGTTGTGTTTCGATTCGCACATCTGCACTAATTCAAGCGGATTTGCGGCAACTTTTTCGTTGATTTGCGCTATCGTTTGCGCCCTTACCGTTTTAGACCAGATATACTCGCGTTGGAGGGTTTTTCCGTAAGTAGACTCTTCGACAAATTGCGGAATATGCGCACCAAGTTCGTACCGCGGGTATTGAATTATCATACCGGGGCTGTACGGCTTGATTACGTAGTCTTTTATGCAACCCGTCGAACACAGCATATACGAATTTAAATAGTCGAGATAGTCTCCGCATTTATAAAGGTGAACGAAATTTTCGGGACGATATTTTAAAATATCCAATTTATCCAAATAGCCGCAACGCGTGTAAATTTCTTTAGCCTCGTCTATCGACACGGTAATTCTTTCTATGGGCAAATCGAGTGCGATAATTCTGTTGACCTCATCTATAATCGGCGCGGTCGCCTTAAACATATTGAAATTTTTATTGATTACTTCGCAATAAATCGAACGCGAAACGTTGTAACTGAACCTTATTTGCACGTCGGGATATAAATTTCTGAAAGCCATGGAAATTACGTAACGCAAAGTTGCTTCGTACGCCTTTCCCGCCTCGATGTTTTCAAGTCCCAAAAGCGCAATTTCCGCGCCGTCGTTTTTTTCGGACAGCATATAGTTGAGTTCTTTTACTTGCGAATTGATTTTGCAAACGCAATATTTTGTTTTGTCGTCGACTAAATCGACAATCCTTTTACCTACGTTGACGGTAATTTCTTTTCCGTTTAATTTTACGTTTATAGTTTTTGTCATATTTCCCCTTTATATCGCCTGATGGCATTCGGTATTGAGTTTTTTGCGGTCGACGCTTGTATCTCTTATAATTTCGTCGCAATTATATTTGCCGTTTTGTGAGATTTTTAAAGCCGCCCATGCCGCAAAATATATTATAACATAGTATATGAGATATTTCAATACCTATATGTACAACTATGTCTATATCGCACATAAAGTTCGTGCACTTTTACATATAAATTACAAATTATTACGATCTTTTTAATGTTTTCGCGGCAATTCTGTTTTATAAGTACGTTTTTGCTTGTTTAAATCTTTCGTTTTGCGTGAAAAATTGCAAATAGAATTCAGCAAGCAAATTTTAGTCAGTTGAAATTTTATGTTTGCGCAAACGTATTAAAGCAACATTTACTTTTACAAATCTTTCTCGTGCAAAACCACTCCGTTTTGTTTAAGCGTTTGTTGAAGTTTGGCAATGTCGATTTTAGTCAAGTCCGGGCAAACCGCCAAAGCCGTGCCCGCCGCCTGACCCGTAACCGCGCAACAAGGTATTACCCTTGCAATGTCCCACATTGCGCCCGCCGCCGACATGCATCTGCCCGCCGCGGCAAAATTCTTAATTTGCTCATTATACAGCGAGCCGAGTGGAATTTCAAACACGGGGCCTCTTTTTCTCCAATCGGAAATAAGTCCCAAAGAATCGCTGAATTCCTTGTGATTGTCACTTTCACGCAATACGTATTGTCCCAAAAGTCTCCTCGTCATGCGAATTTGCGGTATCGTGGCAATAGTAGTCACGTCGTAATCGGGGTCGGTTTCGCAACGTTTTATATAGTCGTTTAAAAGCGATTTATGCGAAAGTTGGGTCATTTCGGACAACTCTTCGCCGTCTATTCCCGAAAACCTTCTGATAGAAAGCGACTGTACTTTCACTCCGTTTTGCTGCTTTTCGTCGCTGTTGTCGCACACGCCCAACGTGCTTAAATTTACCTTGCCGTTTGTAAAGTTATAATACCAACTTGCAAGCGGATTTTTGTCCTCGTTAAGTTGACACGGAAGTGACGAAAACTTTGCGATATCGCAATCGCCCGTCGCGTCAATTACGCCCTTGGGCGCAATGGCAAATCTGCCGGACTTGTTTTCAAACACCACGTAATTTACAAAACCGTCCTTTTTGTAAGCGTTGACGGCAACCGTTCCGTACAAGATTTTTACGCCGCTTTTTAAAAGCAGTTGCTCCATATCGATTGCAAACAAGTTGGGGTTGAACACCACCTCGTATCTCGCGGTTTTTTCGTTTTTGACAGAGTCGGGATTTTTTATCCAATCGTCATAGCCCGCCCCTTGATAAACCTTGCGCGAAACGGACAATTTCAACAATTCTTCCGCAAGACCGAAACTGACTTGTCTGCCCGTTCCGTCGCAAATGGGGAGATACACCGCCACGAGTCCAGCCGTAGCGAGTCCTCCCAAAATATATTCTTTTTCGCAAAGAATAACTTTTTTATTGAGCCTTGCTGCCGAAAGCGCAGCCGCAACGCCCGCAATTCCGCCGCCGCAAACAAGCACGTCGCACTCTTCTTTTACCGCCGTGTTTAAAGTTTCTTCAATCATATTTTTACTTCCTTTTTTACTCTATAATTGATTTTATCATTAAATATTTATCTTGTCAATACTCGTTGAATTTTTAGTAACCAATCAAACAATTCCGGTATATTTTAATAAAAATTTTAACGTTTGAAAAACGGTGGAAAGTTTACGATTTCGCTTTTGTTTTTTCGGCTTGGCTGTTTTGGTTTTATGATTTTGTCTTTAGAATTTAACTTTACCGTTTTGGTTATAACGTTTTGGTTTTGTTGCCGTTTCAGTTTTATTGTTTTAACTTTATCGTTTCGGCTTTGCCGTCTCCGTGATTATGATTTTAAGTTTGCCGTTTTTTTACTTTGCCATGCGGTTTTATTTGTTTTATTGTTTTTACTTCGTCGTTTCAAATTTACCGTCTCCGTTTTATCGTTTTTACTTTACCGAGCGGTTTTGTCATACGTTTATGCTGTTAAAAAACAAAAACACCGATATAAAATCGGTGTTTTTGACATGTTTCGTTATGTTTTAATATATTTTTGGTATATTTTTAATCGTTTTGACGACTTATTTCAATTTTCCCCTCGTTTATTCGGCTTTTTCTTTTACCGATATCCAAATTTCGCACTCGTAATCGGGGTTTAAAGTATCCGCCGACGCATACTCCTTAAAATGATAAAAAAGTTGCATAAAATGTAATCAAAAGACTTTTATGCTATTGAAATTTTTTACTTTTAGTTTAAAAATTTTTACATTTTTACATATTGCATTGCAGATATCATCATTTTACAATATTCCAATTCGAGACCGCATAAATACCCCGCAGCCATTTCTCTTTTTTCGCCAAACATTTCATCTCCGACATAAGTTTCAACCGCGCATCCCTGGTGCATTATCGAATAAAACCCTAAAAAGATACTCAAAATATCAGTACATATTTCCTCTTCGATTTCAAAATTTATATCGTTGACATAAGCGAAATAATGAGTCAGTTCATGTACGATAATGGCAGTTTGCCTATAAATTGAAAATTGTGAAGAATAGGTTATTAAAATATCAGCCCCTACTTCCGAATTTGCCCGAAACGTACCAAAACACCCATTAAACCGAGCGGTATATTGCTTGAGTTTTAAATTGATGTAGTTATAGTTAAGTTTTAAATATTCGCAAACCGATTTTATAATTTCTTTTATAATGCTCCTTTTCTTAAAATTTGAATATTTGCCGTAATCGCTATATTTTTCTACAATATCGACAACGCCATGCGGTGCACTCGAAGAATAATTAAACCAAATTTTACCCCTAACATATTTGCACAAGGCTATAAGGTCCGATTGCCACTGAAAATCCCCTAACATCATTTACACTTAAATTGTTTACGAATAATATTTTGCAAGTTATTATTATGCAATTTACCATTACTGTCTATATAAGAAACCGTATAATTTCTTGTATATTGACGCTCTGCCCCGCAATGCGAACAACGGACTTCAAAATCAACTTCGGCTACGACGCTTTTTTCTTTTTCGATCGTATTATTAACTTCCCACCTGACGTTATCGTAATTATATTTTTCGCCGCATTTGGGACAATACAAGCAACTTGCGTCTTTTAGGTACGAAAAGCCCATAATAAAACAGGGAAAGGCAATAAAAAGAATGGCTATAACGCCAATCACAGCACTATTAAAGATTGCAAACGCGCACACCGCCACAATGACAAATACCACTGCAACAGCGATTAAAATAAACGCAGTTCTTAAACATTTTTTCTTAGGTGTCATATTATAATCTCCTTAAATTTTATTTATTTCGTCATGACAGCCTTATTCTATCACGCCTGATAGGCGTATGTCAAGCAATTTACGCCTATTAGTTGTAATATATTACATATGATTACTTTAAGTCAAATTCAGCAACAAATAGCGGAAGCGATTAAACAAAGCGGCATGACGCAAACCGAAATCGGGAAAAAGTTGGGGGTGTCTCAACAATCGATTTCTCATTACGTCAAAGGAGACAAATTGCCATCGCTGGACACCTTGGCAAATTTATGCGTATTATTGGACGTTGACCCGTCAGAAATATTGTGCGTTAAATAATCGGCAACGAATTTTTAAGAAAATATCAACAGATAAATCACTCGCCAAGCGGGCGATTTTTTGCATTCAGCACAGAAATTTAACATCAAAAAAGTGCTTGTCTATCACTTGATAAAGGCAAGCACTTTCGTTTTATTTAGATATTTTATTTTTGTTTTGATGCAAAATTCTACAATCGATTAGTCTACAAGTTTAATTTTTTGTCAGATTTTGCGTTTTTCTCTTTGCTTATGCAAGATTTTTCACGCAAATAATAATCATAAACCCTTGCAAACAAGTTTACAATTCTTATATTTTAAACCAAGAAAACCGACTGCACATACATTGCTTATTCGGTTTTTTCTTTTACCGCAATCCACACTTCGCACTCGTAATCGGGGTTTGAAGTATCTGCCGACGGATAAACCTCAAACTCGACGTTTTCGGCGTATTCGTATTGCGAACTTTGCGGGAAAAACTCTGTCACTATTCTGTGATAAGTTTGCACGAAAGCATCTGGCATTTTACCCTTGCATTTAAATACCGCATAAGTGGCGGGCTTAATCGTGACTACTTCTAAATCGTCGTCGATTTTTCTTCCGTCGTATTCTACACCTATTCCGTAAGGAAATTGTTTTGCGTTGAGTTCCGACGAAAAACAAATGCCCAACAAACCTTTCATTTCGGGGTTTTGGGGCAAACACGAAATAAGTCTGCCGACCGTTCCATCCGCGGTAAACTCTTTCCACATTTCCGTAATGTCGGGCGTGGCGAATGCCGATTGCGGTTTACCCACCCTTTTTCTTTTGCAAACGACCTTAAATTCTCCTCTTTTTTCAATTCTGTAATCCATTTTACTGCCTCCTGTTAAAATTAGTTTTACAGATACGGGAGTAAATATTTTTACGTTTCCGCCGCGCTTTGCTTCGCTGGGCGAAATACCGTGAAAGCGGGTGAACGCACGAGAAAAACTTTCGGGCGTGTCGTACCCGTACTTAAGCGCAACGTCGATAATTTTTACGTTTCCTTTAGAAAGTTCTTCGCCGGCGAGAGAAAGCCTTCTCATACGAATATAGTCGCCGAGCGACATACCGCACAAAATACCGAATATTCTTTGAAAATGGAACGAAGAAGAATATGCTTGCTTTGCCACTTCTTCAAAGTCGATTTCTTCGGTAACGTTGTCTTCAACGTAATCTATCGCGCGTTGTATTCCTTGTATCCAATTCATTTTTTTGCTCCCTTTTCTGTGAGTACAGTATACCTCAAGTCAAACTGTTTTTCTTGATTTTAAGTGCTTTTGCGTGTTATGAATTATTTATGTTTAACTTTCAGAGGGGGTCATCTTTTTGCTTTTGGTTGCGACTTTATGGCTTTGGGTAAAACGTTTATGCGGTCAAAATAATTAATTTTTGTATAATTTTGTCATATGTTTCGGCATTTTATTCTTTAAATTCCGTCTTTTTATTTATCGATTGCAATACAAACAACGCGGCAAATCTGTTAAAAGTCGGTTGAAAGTTGAAAATTTTGTCGAGCATTTTTGAAAATAAACCTATTATCGTTCCGTTTAAAACAGCCATAACTAAAGTCCCCCAACCTATGCCAGTGATATTTCCGAAAAACGCAAGCGTCATAATAAAACTTGCGGTAAGACATGATAAATCTACTACAGTTTTAAGCACGGGCAATTTTATATTGTATCTCGACGAAACCGCTTTTACAAAAAAATCATACACTTGCGGATATAGATAAGTTTTGAAAAACAACGCCACCGAAAACGAAGTCAAAACAACCCCCACGACAAACATAGTTATTCTCAGCCATAAATCCATGCTCCCCGGCGGCGTTATATAAGGATTGAAAAACGGGATTTTTCTCCATAAATCAAGTACAAATCCATAAATGAGACAAGTTCCGAAAGAAAACAAGTAAACAAACTTAAATTTTCTTAAAACGAAGCAAAGCACAATAAACACGCCCGCTTGAATTATGTATTCGGCTTGACCGAAACTTAAAGATTGCATTTTTAAACTTAACAAATATGCCGGCGCGACTATCATCGAAATCCCAAAATCGGCGGCGGTAAGCATTGCAACCGCAAGCGACAGCAAAACGATTGCGAAAAGATAAGTAATTTCACTCGACATTTTAATTTTTTTCATAATTTTTAATACTTTTTCCTTATAATTTACCGTTAAAGCAATAAAAAAATGCCATACACCGGATATAGGTGCATGGCGAAAAACAAGTTTATATCTCAAAAAAAATCCATACTTATTTTGTATGTTTATTATACCGCTTAAACAGTGAAATGTCAATGTTTTAAAAAGAATATGATTTTGACTTTATTTATTTAAAATTCTTAACGCCATTAATCAATACGCTTTTTACAGCAAAGTTTTAACTGTTTTGAATTTTACTGTAATTTTGTAAAATTGCGAAACACACTTCTCAACGCTTTACTTTTCTATTTAAAGTGTGTTGTCTCAAAATTTTATTATTAAAAGTTTGAAATAATTTTACGCTTTCCACAAACCGTGAAGGTTGCAATAAGCATAAACCTCTTCCACCTCGTCGCCGTCGCAAATCGCAAAACAAACTTCGGCGGGCTTATTAACGGGAATACTCTTGCGTTGGTTCCCCTCTTTGGTTTTAAGCGAAACCCACGCGATGTGGTGCTCTTCGGTCATAGGGTGAGCAAGTTCGCCGACCTTTACTTTTACTAAATTATTTTCGACGGTATATACGGGTACGTGCTTTTCTTTTGAAGCGTCCACCGTGCCGGGCACGATTTCTTTCATTTCTTCTCCGCAACAAAATACGGGGACTCCCGTTTCTTTTACCACTGCGACGATTTTACCGCAATGAGCGCATTTGTAAAATTTCATTTCCATTTTAATTTCCTCCTGTGTTTAATGTTTTATTTTATTTTTTATTAAAAACGCATTTTATCGGCGTCTCGTTTTTATTTCGCCGCCAAAAATCTATGCGTTATTGTCAATTTTACCGCAAACGTATGCCGTAAAGATGACTTTTTATACTCTCGTAAACATCAAATGGCGCGCAAATTATCCGTTGCACAATTCGGCAGCCAAACTTTCAAGTTCGGCAATGTTTTCACCGTTTACGGCAGAAACTATTTTTACGTTGTTTTGAGTAAACGTAAGATTTTTACAACCTTCGAGCATAGTTTTCATAATTTTTGCCGCCATGGGTACCCAAGTGCCGTTTTCAATAAATCCGACAGTTTTATTCTGGAAGTTGCGCTCGGTAAGGTGATTGATAAATTCCTTCATATGCGGAAAAATATCCGCATTGTAAGTGGTTGTCGCAAGCACGATTTTGCCGTAACTGAATGCGTCGGCAACCGCTTGAGACATATCCGTGCGGGCGAGGTCGTAGACCTTGACCTCGGGACAATTTTTATCTTTTAAAAGTTTGACAAGTTTTTCGACGGCCTTTTTCGTATGCCCGTAAACGGAAGTATAGAATATCGCCACGCCCTCTTTTTCTTGCGCATAAGAAGACCATATCTGATATAAATTTAAATAATATTCAAGGTTTTCATCAAGCATCGGTCCGTGCAAAGGACAAATTTTTTGTATATCCAAAGCCGCCGTCTTTTTTAAAAGCGATTGCACTTGCGCGCCGTACTTACCCACTATTCCTATATAATAACGGCGAGCTTCGTCAACCCAATCTTCGTTTGTTTCGCCATTATCTAGTGCGCCGAACTTGCCGAACGCGTCCGCCGAAAACAATACTTTTTCCGTTTCGTCGTAAGTGACGATAACTTCCGGCCAATGCACCATGGGCGCGGCAATAAATTTAAGATTGTGTTTACCTAAAGAAAGAACGCTCCCCTCGCCGACAACTACTCTTCTGTCCTCGTATTCGTGACCGAAATAGTTTTTCAACATTTGAAAAGACTTTGAAGAAGAAACTATGACCGTTTTTTTATAAAGATTCATAAAAACGTCCACGTTTGCCGAGTGGTCCGGCTCCATGTGCTGAACGATAAGATAATCCGGTTCGCGACCGTTTAATGCATTTTGCAAATTATCCAGCCATTCTTGAGTAAAATTTTGGTCAACCGTATCCATAACGGCGATTTTTTCGTCTTTAATGACGTACGAATTGTAAGACATACCGTTTTTTACGGGGTACTGCCCTTCAAACAAATCGATTTTATGGTCGTTGACGCCGATGAATAAAATATCTTTTGTAACTTTCATTTTTTACCTCTTTTAAAAATATGCTCTGCGGATTTTTATAATATTTTGAAACCGTAACGCAAATAAAATTATCTTTAGACGAGCGGAATCTCCACTATTTTATAATATAAGAAATTGGAAACTTGCTTGCAAGGGTTTACAATTTCGCATTTTACAATTTGAGTTGCAAGGGAAATTTTTAATTTTCCTTGCGGTTTGCGTAAGCAAACGTAAAATTTAACGAAGATAAATTTTATAAACGAAAATTATAATATAAGTAATAAAATTATTTTTCAAATTGGAAACTTGCTTGCAAGGGTTTACGATTTCGCATATTGCAATTTGAGTTGCAAGGGAAATTTCTAATTTTCCTTGCGGTTTGCGTAAGCAAACGTAAAATTTAACGAAGATAAATTTTATAAACGAAAATTATAATATAAGTAATAAAATAATTTTTCAAATTGGAAACTTGCTTGCAAGGGTTTACAATTTCGCATTTTACAATTTGAGTTGCAAGGGAAATTTTTAATTTACCTTGCGGTTTGCATAAGTCCGCAAGGACTTGAAAGATTTTGACTTTAGTCAAAAGATTTACTTCTTATAGTTTATAATATCTGAAGTTTTGTCTGAAAGCACGCGAGAAACAGCGAGCGTATTTTCAAGCAAAACTGATGTTTTTACATACATAGAAGTGCAAAAATATTTTATTTTTGCGTAAGTCCGCAAGGACTTGAAAGATTTTGACTTTAGTCAAAAGATTTACTTCTTATAGTTTATATTAATTTTATTTCCTGCGCCGTGTTTTCTATATAACCCGAGAGATTTTATCCGAGCAATATAAAAGCAGACTTTATATTGCTCGGATAAAATCTCTGAATATTAAATTTATTATATTTTGTTTTAGAGTATTACAAAATAACAAGGCTCTCAAACTCAAGGATATATTCAACAGCAAAAGCATAAGTTTTAGAGTATTACAAAATAACAAGGCTCTCAAACACAACGTTGGCTCGGACATTCGAGACTTGAGTTTTAGAGTATTACAAAATAACAAGGCTCTCAAACTGAAGATTTACAATTTATTTTTGTTCTGATGTTTTAGAGTATTACAAAATAACAAGGCTCTCAAACCACCGGCCTTTTTACTTACTTTTTTGAATTGTTTTAGAGTATTACAAAATAACAAGGCTCTCAAACTGCTACGTTCGGCATGCCGATTGCATTTTCGTTTTAGAGTATTACAAAATAACAAGGCTCTCAAACATAATCAAAAGTCCTCGGGCGTTAGAGTCTGTTTTAGAGTATTACAAAATAACAAGGCTCTCAAACATAGGATAAGCCATATAATGAGTATCAGTAGTTTTAGAGTATTACAAAATAACAAGGCTCTCAAACAACGTTTTACGATTAAACTTCTTGCTTAATGTTTTAGAGTATTACAAAATAACAAGGCTCTCAAACCTCTATAACGAAAATACGAAGTATTCCATCGTTTTAGAGTATTACAAAATAACAAGGCTCTCAAACCTCGTAAACTTCACCCGTACCACCGTATGTGTTTTAGAGTATTACAAAATAACAAGGCTCTCAAACGCTTCCATTCTTCAACCTGTTTGCCGAACGGTTTTAGAGTATTACAAAATAACAAGGCTCTCAAACTATACCCGCCGAAATAATCGTTTTACCCGAGTTTTAGAGTATTACAAAATAACAAGGCTCTCAAACTATCGACGACATAAAAGCGCGTTTGGCAATGTTTTAGAGTATTACAAAATAACAAGGCTCTCAAACCTCGCGCGTCCTTGCTCCGCGCGTCTGATAGTTTTAGAGTATTACAAAATAACAAGGCTCTCAAACTATATAAACACCTTTATAATAAATCTTGTCGTTTTAGAGTATTACAAAATAACAAGGCTCTCAAACAGCATTCGAATAATTGTCGCCTAAATGATAGTTTTAGAGTATTACAAAATAACAAGGCTCTCAAACTCTTACAGAGATGAGCGTGAACGTTATTTGGTTTTAGAGTATTACAAAATAACAAGGCTCTCAAACCTCAAAATAAGGATAAAAGCGCGTACCGCCGTACGGTTATTTTGTAAAACAAACCTTTCTACGCTTTAAGTATACTATATTTCAGTGTAGTTTTCAAGTATTTCGCATAAATCTTCTGTAATAATTATTGCTTGTTCCCTGCATAGCAGCGGGCGTTTTTTACCGCTTTCGATTAAAAGCAGACTTACCTTTTGCAATTCGCAATGTTTATACAACTCTTCAAGGTCTTCATCGGACAAAACGTCTTTAAGTCCCACGAAGACGAAAAACTTTACGTTTTTTAATTGAATAAACATATTGACGTAACAAATTATTTTTTCAAGCAAACCGTCGTAATTGCATGCGGGCTTTACCGAACACGTTTTTAAAATATCTTCAACGGTAGTTTCGCTGAAATCTATGGCAAAATCAACCGTTTGGCAAAGGTCTTGCAAAAAAATGCTTAAAAGCGAATTGATTTTGTTGAGTTGTAAAATAAATTCGCCCTCCTGAAAGTTTGACTGAAGTTTTTTATATAGCAAATTTACAATTTTTTTATCGGTAAAATCAAACGAAAAACAACTTTGTATAATTTCTCCGCACTTCAAAGGAGAAAGCGCGGTTTGCCCCTCCCAAAAAGTAAATTCACTCATCTCCCCTTGCATTGCTTTAAGCATTTGCACGACAAAATTAAAATATTCGTGCGGGTTTTCCACAATTAATAAAGACGGCTTTTCGTTTGTCAAGTTTATGGGCGTTTCTATTTTTGCGTTTACTACGTTTATCATACTTCAATCAACCTATCCATACTTTCTTCGACTAAAGATTGTTTTTCGCCCACAAGATAATCGATGCGGGCAAACTGATTTTCGGTAATTTCAAGCAATTCTATTATTCCGTCGGGCGGTATATTTTTTGAAATTTTTTCTTTAACAGCCCCGCTCGTCACGTTGTTGACGACAAGTTTTGAATAGACCGATTTTTGCATCATTATAAAACCGTTTTTTATCAAATACTTGTGAAAAACGGAATAATCGTGTCTTTGTTTTGCCGTTTCCATGGGTAAATCGAAAAATAACAACAGTCTCATATATCTATTATTCATATTGCACCGCAATATCGCAAGGAAATATTATTTCGTCGGGCTTTGCTTCGTCCATGGCAAACAAAACGCTTTTTACATACAACCTTATTGCAACGTCCAAAGTTGTGTTTTTGCCGTCGAATACGCAATTGTAATTTAATACGTTTGCCATTTTCTTTTTAAAATCTTTGTCCTGATTTTCAAGGGAAAAGGCGGTTTCGTCCGCCACCGTGCGCAACGGCTCGATTAAATCGCACGATAAATTGAACTGATTAAATTCGTTGTCGTGCATTATGCCGAGTTGAGTGAGATATCCGCTCGCCGCAATTTCTCTGTTTATCGCAGACAAAATTATGGCATAGCCGTAATCGAGACAACCGTTGACAAACCCGCCCGAACGCCTGCTTACCCCACCGGGGAGCATGCAGTTGAAATACACTTTGGCGGCGTGCCCTTCTCTATTGGTTTTGTCTCCGCTTACCACCTCGGCGGCGTACTCGTCAAGCATTTTACTCTCTTTTAAAAAACCGTTTGAAAAAAGCACTTTGGCTTGATTTTGTATTTTGCGCTTTACAATAACTTTCCAGACTTCGCCCTTTACCTCTTCTTTCCACGCAAGTTGCATTTTGTAGCGTTTAGAAGTGTTGTGCGCGCAGTAATACGGCACTAATTCGGTTTGCGGATTACATTTTTCGTCGCAAAATATTACTTTAACGTTGTTTTTTGAAAGTTCGCACATCAGCGCCGCCGTAAGCGATACGGCGGTGCTTTGCACGATAAGCGTATTTATCTCGTTGACGTAAATGCGCTTTTCGGTTTCCCCCCTTACTATTAAATAGTTAAGACGGAATTCCAATTTGCAGCGCGAATTTACTATTACCGTCCTGAAACCCATAATTATATCTTTTGTTCTCTTAAAGTAAGCCCGCAAGGCGATTGATGAACAAGCACGACTTCGGCATTTGTAATGTCTTTGTTTATACGCAATAAACCTATGCTTTTACCCTTCTTTTTGCCATCTTCTGTTTCTTCAAAAATTAATGACAAGTCAGACAACTCCGCATTACATTTAAAGAATTTTAAAACTTGCAATAGCACGAGCGATTGATTTAATGTAGAACAATTAACAAATCTTTCTCTTAATTTTTGCAACGTTTCTAAGAAACTCGAAAATGCGCTTATTCCAACATACACCCCGCTTGATAATCTATTTATAAATTCGTCGTATAAAGCAACGTTGTTTTGCTTGTTTACTTCCAACTTGACTTCTTTAAAGCGGTTTGTCTTTATAGGATAAGTTTCTTTATCGCACGGCTGATTTTTGTTCATCTCCGCCACCTGTAAAAGCGCGTTGACGTACTCGTCCGTTTTTCCGTCCGTAAACATTTGCACACCATTATGCAATATTATTTGAATACCTGTAGTGCCCGCAATATAGCAAGGCATACCGTTGTACTTGATAAGTTGCTTAATCTTTAACTTCGGCACAAGAATTTTTGGATTAATTAAATAAGATTCAAAATATTCTTGCACGGCGTTGGGGTTGGTTTTTAAATTATAAGTGACAAGCACGGGCACGGCCTCGATAGTTTTTATAATTTTACCCTTTTTACCTTCCGATTCTACAATCGCAAAATAAGCCGTTTTTTGCGATTTATACCCGCCGTATTTTGCGCAGTCTTTAAGGGGAGAACCGCTTTTTCTGGGTGCGTTTACGCCCGTATCGTCGTGCGGATAAACGGTTTGGTCATAAAACGCGCCTTTACCGCAATAAGTATATCTTGTTACGTTTATGCTGCGTTGCTTTTTATAAGTTTCTTTTACTTTAATAAGCGTTTTGTTGTCGTCGCTTGTCCATGCGCCCTTTATATTGCGGAAAAACAACGTTTTTAAATTGTACGTGCGCCATTTGTCGCCGTCCTGACGGAACATTGACATGGGCGTTGAAAAACACGTGTCGTATACGTTGCCTACCACGATATTAAGATATGCGTCCTTTGCGTGGTGAAGGTCGTTTGTCTCTCTGCACTTGATTAAGTCCACCTTACTCTTGAAATCCGATACGTTTTTGGCTTTGCTGTACACAATTTTTGTATCGGGATATTTTTGTTTCAGCAGTTCGGCAACGGCTTTCGCGGTTTGGTCGGTAATCGTCTTTTGACGGTTGATAAAGTCGTTGTAATCGTCTTCGTCAAGCGGTTTGGTCCTTGTAAGGCGATTGTAAGTCGTATCGGAAATTAACCCCTTTTTGTGCAACAATTCCCAATGTTTTTTGACGTCTTTGCCCAAAATTTCATCAGGTATGGGATAACGGTCGGTTTTTATTGCGTTGCACGACCTTTTTACAAGCACTTTGTTGTCAAGACTGTCGTCTTTTATGTACGTACGAGGTAAAATATGGTCTACGTCGTATTGGTTCGTATTTAAACTGTCAAGGTCGATTTGCTCTCCCGAATACATACATTTGCCGAGTTGACGATAATATAAATACAACCTTTCTTGTCTGAGCCTTAAATCGCTTTCGCTGTTGAGACTTTCGGTAAGTAGTTCTATATTGTCAATAGCCTTGTACTTTTCTGAAAGTTGTTTTTGACGGGACGATTTTCTGCCAAGGTCGCCTTTTACGCCATCTTCTCTCGTCACCTCGATAAAGATTTTATCTGGCGTTTTGCCTATGGCTTGAATATACTCGTCCGCCATTTTAAGCGACTGCCAGATTCCGCGGCGCACTGCGGGAGAAACGTATAATTTTTCTATGTCTTCATATTTTATTTCGCTTTGTTTTTCGCCGTTTTCTTCCTTAATCACGTCGCCGAAATTATACCTTTCGTCAAACAAAATCTGATTTAAATTTTCGTTGGTCTCGTACAAAACGTCCAAAATGCTTACAAATTCGCCCGTCGTTTTGTCGATACCTTTCATTTCAGTCAAAAATCTCTTCGACAATCTGCCGAAATCTTTAAACACAAGCCCCTTTAACTGCTTTAAATTATCTTTGATTGTCGGTATTTTGCCGAAATTTCTCTCGATTAAATCGACAACTATGTTTTTATCGGTATTAAGGGTGTGCCACAAAATTATTTTTTCGCACACGCTGTCTTCTTTTTGTATATCTTCGTCTACAAAATCGCCCAAAATATCTTTAAGTTGAAGATATGACGACATCGTTGCGTTTAACTGCCCGTCTTTACCCGAAATTATAATCGTCTTTTTGTCTTCTTCGGATATAATTCCGCGGCGAACGAGCAAATCTTTAATCGCATTGTCGGTTACTTTTTTCTTTGTCAAGAAAAGTTGGTTGAATATATCTTGCTTTAAAGCCACGCTTATGGGTTCGTCGTTGATTTTTAATTTGTTGATTTGGTTTAAAACGTTGTATTTCTGATAAATTATCGAGGCTTTCGGCAAAACGTCTTCGCCGTATAAATAACTGCATTTATTCGTCATTCGACGCATGAAATTTTCGTTGCTTTGCGCCTTATCTATAATTTCATCGAAATTCCACGGCGTAATTTTACCCTCGGCTTTTCTCACCGCCCAACCGTTAGCCCCCGCAAGCGGCCCGACAAAATAAGGTATTCTATACAAAAATATCTTTTTGATTTTGTCTTTTATGCACTCCGTTTCGGGGTGAATCTTTACCATATTCGTGAGAATTTTATTGAGTTCGTCTTCGTTGACCTGGTGGGGAAAAAGTCCGTTGTCGGCGTGAAGAATTTTGGGCAAAAACGTCTTCGCTTCTATTTCGGATAGTATTTTTTCTTTAGTTTCTTCGTCGTTAACTTGCGTGAGCGAATTTATAAACTTTTTAAGATATGCCAAAAAATCATCGTATTTTGCGGGAGTTATTTTCTTTTTATCCCCGCCCTTTTTGGTAAAACCAACGTATTTTGCATAATTATTTTCTTTTCCTAAAACTTTGAAAAGCGAATTATACTCTTCTCTCGTGGCGTTGTTAAGCACGAAATTTTTTAAAAGTCTTAAATCGGCTTTGTGTTTTTCGTAAAGGTCGATCATTGCTGAAGAAATATCTTCTTTTCCCTCGAGCAATTTTTCAAAAGTGACGAAATTGTATATCGCCCTTATGCTTTCAAGCAGCGAAAAATCGTCCGCATAAGCGGGGCGCATCGCCTCGAAAGTTTCGTCCGTGAGGTCTTTGAATGAAAACGATTTTTCTTCCTGATAATTGCCGGCAAACAATTTTTCGGGCTTTATTGTATAGCCGCAAATACCCTTTATTATCTCTTTTCCCGTTTGCGAAGTGATACCAAACAAATTTTCAAGTCTTTTCGGTTTATCTTTACCGTAAGTAAGTAAAATTTCTTTCGCTTCGTGAGATTTGTTTACGTCGAAATTAGGCGCGTCTTCGTCGAACAAGTCGCCGCACACCGCGTTTAAATTTTCAATGAGTTTGGTTATGTCTCTGATATCAGCCATTCCGCCCTCGAACAAGAAATGTCCGCGATATTTTATAATGTGATGAATTGCGAGATAATAAAGCCGCAAGTCCTCTGTCGGCTGTGTCATCAACGCCTTTCTTAAATGGAAAATGGTGGGATATTCTTTATGAAAATCCTTATCCGTATAACCTTTGTCGGCAAACAAGTTGTTTTTATTCCCGTTTAAAAGTCCGTTTTTGTCCTCGGGATAATACTGGCTGTCGTTTAAACGCATAAAAAACGTTTCGTCCGCGATAAACGGAGCAAACACGCCCTGCAAAAATTTAATGCGTTCTCTTCTTCTTACAATGCGGCGGCGAGCCATCCTGAAGTTTCTTCTTTTGACGGCAGTTTCGCTTTCGTCAAACAAGCGCACAGCCCAGCAATCTTTGCCGTTTGCGCGCAGCAAAGAATATTCTTCGTCGGTACACGCCATACCTACCGAATTTGTGCCTATGTCCATTCCTAAATAAAATTTATCCATTTTTCCTCCTTACTATTGACTTTTGTTTTGCCGTATGTTATAATATGACTACAAAATAACAAGGCAAGTTCAAATAAAACTTTTGTCTGATCACTTATTCGCATTGGCGAACCGCTCTTCCTTTTGGAAGAGTTTTTTCTTTTACGCTTTATTTGGCGAATTTGTTAAATCCTCTTTATAATTATAACACATATTGCCGATTAATTCAAGACCTGTTTTACCTGCTTTTATCCGCGCATTATTGCGACTGTTTCGGGGGGCTTTTATCGTCATATAAAAGGAGATTTAGGTTTTATAAGATAAAACTTACAAAATTTAAATGATTTTTAATCTATTCTTAAGAATAAATTCAGCCCTCCTTGTGCAAAGGAGGGTGGCACGCGGTATGCGTGACGGAAGGATTGTAAAGTAAATATTTATAAAACAAGCCAATTTCCATTTAAATAAACCGATTTATAACTCAAAGCAGACAATCCCTCAGTCAGCCTTGCTGACAGCCCCCTTTGCACAAAGGGGCCGAGTATTTTGTTGCTAATTTGTTTTAAATAAAAAACACATTACAAGTAAGAGTTTGCCGTAAATCAAAAACACCTTTAAGATACGATAAGGCTTAATTGCCGCTCGGCTTAAAGGCGTAAAAGAAAAAATTAAAAGACAGTACGTAAAAACTACGCACTGCCTTTTAAAAATATATGATAAGGGGGAAAATGATGAGCACTTTTAAGTAACCGAGAGAAGATTCATTTCTTCCGTCCCTCTGATTACAACGATATAATACCACTTTATTTTTTATTTGTAAAGCGTTTTTACATATATTTTTTAATTTTTTTGAAAAATTTTTTAAATGCCAAAAATTATTGTAATTAGCCGATTTTTCACACTTTTTAATATATAAAACCAATTATAATCGACATTTTTTAAATTATAATGATATATTACAACTATTTTTGTTTATATCTTGATTTACGCAAAAATAATTGTATTTTATTGAAATTTCACACTTTCTCACCTGCAACAACTATTTTTATCGCCATTTATATATTAAAACTGCTATTTTTAGGTTTTTGCGCCGTGTTTTGACGAGTTTTAAAAATTTTAAAACCTTTTATTACGGTTTTAAAAAAACCAAAAAATTTATTTCGCCGTTTTTAAAGTAATTTAAAAGTGATTTTAATTTCCTCAAAACCTGAAACTACGCCGCTTTGCTGCGGTTATTCTCTCGGTGTTTACGGTTGTCGGATAAAATATAAAACCAAAACACAATTTAATTAAAGATGGCGATTTTGTTTTTCTCTTTTAAAAACGACTTCGCTAAAAACCGTTTTAAAAATATTTTCGCTAAAAGGTGCGTTCGCGCCTAAATTAGTTGTTGAGTTTATTGTAAACAGAACTGATTATCACGTCCAGCGCAACGGTGTTGTGCCCGCCCTCCGGCACGATTATGTCGGCGCGCCTTTTATAAGGTTCGATAAACTGCTCGTGCATGGGTTTTACGGTTGTAAGATATTGCATAACGACCGAATCGAGCGTTCTGCCCCTTTCTTTTACGTCGCGCATTATTCTGCGCAAAATTCTTACGTCGGCATCGGTATCGACGAATATTTTTATATCGAGTAAATTGACGAGATTAAGGTTTTCAAAAAGCAAAATACCTTCGATTATTATTATGTCTTTACTGTCGAGCCTCAGCGTTTCTTTTTTTCTCGAATGGGTAGAATAATCGTATAAAGGCATATCGACGGAAATCCCGTTTTTAAGGTCGGTCAACTGCTTTATCAAGAGGTCGGTATCGAATGCGTCGGGGTGGTCGTAATTTACTTTCGCCCTTTCGCTTAAACACATCTCTTCGTTGTCTTTATAATAATTGTCCATACCGACGAGAATCGCTTTATCCTGAAAGGCGTCGTAAATTTTTTGAGATAAAGTCGTTTTTCCGCTGCCAGTACCGCCGCACACCCCGATAATCACTCTGCCCATTTAAACGTCTCTCCTTTGCTGTTCTTTTTGGCGTTTTAACCAGCATCTTCTGCACATGGCGACGTACCTGTCGTTTCCGCCGATACATACCTGGTCGCCGGTTGTGACGATATTTCCCGCGTCGTCGAGCCTTGCGTTTACGGTAGCCTTTGCTCCGCATTTACAAACCGATTTAATCTCGCTGATGGATTCGGCAATTTCAAAAAGCCTTTTACTCCCGGGGAACAAGTGAGTCGTGAAATCGGTGCTTAAACCGAAACATAACACGGGTATGTCTTTGTCTATAACGATTTGCCCGAGTTGGTCTACTTGTTCGGGTGTCAGAAACTGACACTCGTCAACTATAATTACGTCGCAATCGGAATAGGCAGTCTCGTAAAGTTTGTATAAATCAATCTCTTTACCGACCGCAATCGCCGTTTGAGACAAACCGATTCTCGACTTGACTATATCCACGCCGTCACGCGTATCAATTGAAGGTTTGACAAGCATAACCTTCATGTTTCGCTCTTCGTAATTGAACTTCGTGATAAGGGCTTGCGCCGTCTTAGAACAGCCCATCGCCCCGAATTTAAAATAGAGTTTTGCCATGATTTCCTCTTTTGCCTTTTATTTTATCTGTTGTAATTCAGTTCGCCTATAAGTAAATAAAAAATCTTATCTCGCAAGAAAAAACTTCGTACGTCAAGCAAAAGTTTTAGCATGCTTTTAAAAGCGACATTTTTTATAACCGTAAAAACACACCGTCAAAACTTACTTGATTACAAAACGCAAGCGCATACGTAGACTTAAGTATGCGCTTTTATTTTTAACAAAAAATGTTGCCGGTTTTAAATAAACATTATCTTATCGTTGCAAAAATCAACGGGCGCGGCTGCGGTTTTTCTTCGCCGGTTTTAGTTGCGTTTAAAATAATTTCTTTTGACCTTTCAAAAAGTTTTTTATCGTTTGCGTAAAGGGTTGCGATTTCTTCTCCCTTTTGCACGAAGTCGCCCGTTTTTTTCTTTAAAATAATACCTGCGGTATAGTCTATTTTATCCTCGATTTTACTTCTGCCCGCACCGAGATTTAAACTTGCAAGCCCGTACGCTTCGGCATTAACGCTTTGAATATAGCCGGCGTTTTCGCTCAAAACCGAATAAGCGTATCCGGCCTTTTTAAAGTTGTCGGTATTTACGATATAATCGCCGTTACCGCCCTGCGCTTTTACCATTTCTGTCAGTTTTGCGAGAGCCGTTCCGTCCGAAATTGACATTTTTGCCATTTCTTCGCACATTGAATATTCGCCTTTGCCGGCGAGATAAAGCATGTTTGCCGAAAGCGCGATACTTAAATCGTACAAATCTTTCGGTCCGTTTCCTTTAAGGGTTTCTATCGCCTCGATTACCTCGAGCGAATTACCTATCGCATTGCCGAGCGGTCTGTCCATGTCTGTGATTAGCGCGGTCATTTTTTTGCCCGAACGTTTGCCTATATCAACCATTATGGATGCCAATTTTTTGCTGTCTTCGATAGATTTCATAAACGAACCGCTGCCCGTTTTTACGTCGAGCACGATGCAATCGTCGTCGGCAGCAAGTTTTTTACCCATAATACTTGACGCGATTAAAGGCATGCTGTCAACCGTTGCCGTCACGTCGCGTAAAGCGTAAAGTTTTTTGTCGGCAGGGGCGAGTTGTTTGCTTTGTCCTATTATCGCAATACCGATTTCGTTTACCTGCTTTATAAAATCTTCTTCTAAAAGCGTGGTTTTAAAACCGTCGATAGACTCGAGTTTATCCACCGTTCCGCCCGTGTGTCCAAGCCCTCTGCCGCTCATTTTTGCGACTTTAATACCGAGTGACGCAACTATGGGTGCAACGACGAAACTCGTTTTGTCACCGACGCCGCCCGTAGAGTGCTTATCGACCCTTATGCCGTTTACTGCCGAAAAATCGAGTTTTTCGCCCGAATCTCTCACCGCAAGAGTCAAATCGGTAGTCTCGCGTATAGTCATGTCTTTAAAATATATAGCCATACAAAGCGCGGCGGCCTGATAATCGGGAATATCGCCTTTTGAATACCCGTCTACAAACCAGCGTATTTCTTCGGCGGAAAGTTCTTGTCCGTCGCGTTTTTTCTTTATTATATCATACATTCTCATAAGCAAATTATTCCCCTTAAATTTCTTTACCCGTAAAGGCAAACGGCAACAATTCATTTAAAGCATACGCCTTAAACCCGGTTGAGTTGCCGAGCAGAATTTTAAAGTTTTCGTTTACAAATTCAGCCATTACTTGTCTGCAAACGCCGCACGGCGCGCAAAACGAAGCGGAATCTTTTTCCCTGCCGCCGACAATGGCGATAGCGACAAAATCTTTCTCTCCGTCGGACACCGCCTTGAAAAAAGCGACTCTTTCGGCGCATACGGTTGGCGTAAACGCGGCATTTTCTATATTGCAACCCGTGTAGATTTTCCCGTCTTTACACAAAAGCGCAGCCCCGACTTTAAAGTGAGAATACGGGGTATACGCCCCGTTTCTCGCCTCTTCGGCTGAAATCATTAAGTTTTGATAAATTTCGTTTTCCATAATCATTTTCCCGTTTTTCGGGCTTGTCAAGCCTACCTTTATAAAACCGAATGAATTTAATAAATCGGTTTTTATATATGAACACGCCCGAAATTTAATTTTAATATTTATCGTTTTATATAAGCGCATTTAATAAATTAAAGCGCATTTTTACGCAAAACTAATGTTTTACATAAAAATCGACAAGTCTTTTTAAAAGCACAATTACGCTTTCTTTACTTCGTTATAAAAACTTTTACCGAAAGTATCTTCTTGTTTTACTCCGAACATGTCGAGTACTGTTGCGGAAATGTCTGCAAAACTACTTCTCGTGTGTAAATCAACCCCGCTTTTTATACCATTTCCGTAAATTATCATGGGCGTATACTCTCTCGAGTGATCGGTAGACGGCGTAGACGGGTCGCAACCGTGGTCTGCCGTAATGATAAGCGCGTCGTCGTCTTTCATATCTTTTATAAATCCACCCAAAAACTCGTCGAATTGAGTCATTGCCGCGGCATAACCGTCAACGTCGTTTCTGTGCCCGTACTTCATATCGAAGTCCACAAGATTTACAAAACACAAGCCGTTAAAGTCTCTGTTTTGCATTTCTTTAGTCACTTGCATACCGTTGTCGTTGCCCGTCGTGCGATTACTTTCACTCACACCGTCTCCCGCAAAGATGTCATAAATCTTGCCGACAGATATTGTGTCATAGCCGTTTTTCTTGAGTAAATCGAGCATTGTCGTTTTTGGCGGCATAAGCGAAAAATCGTGCCTGTTTGACGTCCTTACAAAGGGATATTCTCCCGCAAACGGTCTTGCGATGACTCTGCCGACGCCGTGTTTTCCGCACAAAATTTTTCTCGCTATTTCGCAATAGCGGTACAGTTCTTTTACGGGCACAACGCCTTCGTGCGCCGCTATCTGAAACACGCTGTCCGCCGACGTGTATACTATAAGCGCGCCGGTTTTTATGTGTTCTTCACCGTAATCTCTTATTACGTCAGTGCCGGAATACGGCTTGTTGCACAGCACTTTTCTGCCCGTTTGTTTTTCAAACTCCTCGATTATTTCGTCGGGGAATCCGTTTGGATAAGTAGGAAGCGGGTTTTCGGAAATTATACCCGCAATTTCCCAATGACCTATAGTCGTGTCTTTACCCATAGACATTTCTTGCATTCTCGCAAAACTTGCAAGCGGCGCGTCGACGTCTCCGCCTACCCCTTCGATATTAAACAATCCCAATTTTTTGAGATTGGGACAATTAAACTTCGGCGATTTTCTTATTGCCCCGAGGGTATTGCTTCCCTCGTCGTGCCATTTATAAGCGTCGGGTGCTTCGCCTACACCCATACTGTCAAGCACGATTATAAACACCCTTTTCATATTATATTCTCCTGTTATATCGTTTATATTCTTTTGTTATATCTTTCTTATGCGATTTCAAGCGCGATTTCCATCATCTTCGTGAAAGAATTTTGTCTTTCTTCGGCGGTAGTGTTTTCTTCGGGATAAACAAAACTGTCGCTTACCGTGCAAATACACAAAGCCTTTTTACCTGCTCTTGCAGCGTTGCAGTACAAAGCGGCACTTTCCATTTCTACTCCCAAAACGCCCATATTTGCCCATTTCATATCTGCGCCTGATTCGTTGTAAAAAATATCCGAAGAGAAAATATTGCCTACTTTATATTTTACGTTTGCCTTTTCGCAAGCGTCCACAGCCTTGCGCACCAAACCGAAGTCGGCTATGGGGCAGAAAGTCCCCGGCAAACCGTATTGCATTGCATAATTTCCGTTTGTACACGCTCCCATGGCGATTACTATATCTCTCGCGTGCAAATCTTTGTCGAACGCCCCGCAAGAACCTACTCTGATAATGTTTTTTACTCCGTAAAAATTGAATAATTCGTACGAGTAAATACCTATCGACGGCTGCCCCATTCCCGAAGCCATAACCGACACTCTTTTTCCTTTATAATAACCCGTGTAGCCGTTGACTCCCCTTACGTTGTTGACAAGCACAGCGTCTTGCAAAAAATTTTCCGCAATGAATTTGGCGCGGAGCGGGTCGCCGGGCATAAGTACCGTTTCGGCAAAATCGCCGTATTTGGCAGTAATGTGCGGCGTAGGTACGTTGGGGTGTAATTCTTTATTTTTCATTTTCTTTCTCCTTATATAAAAACCGTTTATATTTAAAAATTTAGTTTCAGTGATATTTTCAGTTGTTTTATTTTTCCTACTTATATAACGTAGGGGCTGTTAAAAATCGTCCGTTTTATATTTTCTTGCGCATTTAAAAATTTTTTCGCGCGTTTATTAATTTTTATGCGCGGGTTTAACCCTTTACAATTCCGCAAACGCTAAATACGAGGTGATTCGCTTTAATTCAGTTGCGGTTGTGCATAACACTTATTATTCTTCCGATTTCAATTGCGTTTTATGGTTTTTGTTTTTAATTTTTGTCGTTTTTACACGCACCGTCTTGCGTAAAAGCGTCAAATTATCGCAATTAAGCGAGATTTATGCGACAAGTTTATTCTATTTGTTTTCCTGCATCTTAACTATTTTGACTATACGCGAAGTTCCAAGCCTATCCGCGCCGAGCGAAATAAAATCTTCGGCGTCTTTAATGGAAGAAATGCCGCCCGCCGCTTTGATTTTTACACCTTTGCCGACGTGCTTTTTAAAAATAATCACGTCCTCTTTTGTCGCTCCGGCAGTAGAAAAACCTGTGGAAGTTTTTATAAAATCAGCACCCGCTTCGGTCACGACTTTACACATTTGTATTTTTTCTTCCTCGGTTAAAAGGCACGTTTCGATTATTACCTTTAAAACTTTATCCTTACACGTGCTTTTTAAAAGAGAAATTTCCTCTTTGATTTTTTCGTAATTGCCCGACTTTAAATCGCCGAGGTTGATTACCATGTCTATTTCGTCCGCGCCGTCGTTGAGCGCAACTTGCGTTTCATAATTTTTTACTTCGGTAGTGCTGTAACCGTTCGGAAAGCCGATAACAGTGCAAACAGGCAATTTATCGCCGACATATTCTTTTGCACGTTTGACGTAACAAGGCGGTATACAAGCCGAAGCCGTGTGATATTTTATTCCGTCGTCAAGCACGGTTTTAATATCTTCCCATGTGGCGGTGGTAGAAAGCAACGTGTGGTCGCATTTTGCAAGTATTTCTTTTATATTCATGTCGCACCTCTTAATTAAATTATAACGAAGTTTATTTTAAAATATTGAAAATCTTGCGAACTTAAACGGTCGTATACTTCGCAATCTGATTTTATAAATTTTTGAATTGTCGTATTATATAAGGTTTTTATAAACGGTTGCAAATCATATTTTAATTACCGACGCACTTGCAAAGTAAAACTTTGCTCTTGAGTTTGCAATATAATTAATTGAAATTCCCTTGCAAGCAAGATTTCTGTATTGCTGAAACACGGCTTTATCGTCTTTTTATATTATAATTTTCGTCTGTAAAATTTATTTTACATAAATTTTTTGTCCACCTTCGCGGACTGCGATAAAAATTAAAATTTTTCTCGCGACTAAAATTGCAATATAATTAATTGAAATTCCCTTGCAAGCAAGATTTCTGTATTGCTGAAACACGGTTTTATCGTCTTTTATTATATTATAATTTTCGTCTGTAAAATTTATTTTACATAAATTTTTTGTCCGCCTTCGCGGACTGCGATAAAAATTAAAATTTTTCTCGCGACTAAAATTGCAATATAATTAATTGAAATTCCCTTGCAAGCAAGATTTCAATTAATTATATTATAAATCAACCTATTATATTTGTCAAGGTGTGTTTTTTATTCCTTTGCAAATAAAATCACCCTTTTTGCACAAAAAAAGAAACGCTTTGTTTCCTGGCGTTATGCCGTAAAAATGCATTGCGTTTCTTTAAATCTTTTAATTAGTCTTTATAAACAGCACGTTTGAAAATCGTAAATTTTGTCGCTTTCACACGCAAAAATGTCGTTTTTGCGCAATACGTATCGAATAAAGCCTTCAAACAAGTCATTTAGAACGTTTGCGTATTACTCTGCCGCCGGTCAAAACAATCATCTTAATTGCCTCGATGGAAAATGCGTCGGCCTCGACAATAAGCGGCTTGTTGATATAACCCCTTGCAAGAACTTTAACATATGTAGTCTTTTTGCCGATAAGTTTATGCTCTTTAAGCGTTTCGAGATTTACATATTCGCCGGGCTTGAAATTAGCGGAAATTACGTCTATATTGATTATGTCTTTAACTGCTTTGTTTCTGTACTGGTAAACGGTGCTTATCGCTTCGTCGCCAGGAACAACCTCTTCTTCTACAAGCATCTTAGCGTCTTCGTCGGACATAAGTTTTGTAGCCTCGCTTACGGATACTTCTTCTTTGATTTCAAAATCTCTGTTTACTTCGTATACGGGCGCACCGTCTTTATCTACTTCGCCTTGTTCGGATTCGTCGGAAGTTTCTTCCTCTTCTTCAACCTCTTCGATTTCCGTCTTCGTTTGCTCGATTTCTTCGGTCGTGTCGGCGTCGGTTGCTCCGACAGCCGCTTGTTCAACCGATTCTTCGGCAGTATCGGTATCTTCCGTAGCGGATATTTCGTCGATTACGTTTTCGGCTGTTTGCTCTTCGGGTTGTTCTTGAACAACTTCCTCTTCCTTGATCTCATCTTCGGTCTTACCGGAAGTATCTTGCTCTTGTTGATCTTCTTGCGGTTCGAGTTCGTTTGTCTCGGCTGCGATTTCTTCAATCTCTTCCTCGGTTTCAAGCAAAACGCCGTCAGTATCTACAATCGCTTTTTCTTCGATTTCTTCCGCATTGTCGCCATTATCGCCGTTTTCGGACTCTTGCTCCGAAATTTGTTCTTCAACGGGCTCGGCAGTTTGAACGGATTGTTCTTCAGTTTCGGTACCATCTTCAGACTTTTCAACTACTTCGGTTTTTTCAACCTCTTCGACTTGCTCTTCTTCGAGTGCAACTACAGGTTTCTTTTCCTCGGCTTGAGAAGTTTCGTCGGCGACTTCGGTGGATTTTACCGCAATTTCAGGCTCGCTGAAAAACTCGTTTATTTTAGCGTCGCTCATCGGCTCGGCATAAATTTTAAACTTGCCGTTAATTAAAATCGTGCTACTGGTGTAGTTATTTTCGATAACGTTGCACGGCGTAAAAACCCCTTGCCCCAACTGAATTTTTCTCTCGATGGGGGCTGCGGGTACTTCGGTCACGCTTTCATTGCCGACGGCAATCGCCGAAATAACGTATTTAGCGGTTTTCTTTTGCGAATCGCCGTAATTTTTACCCTTCTTTTTGCTTGATGCGCCGTTTTCGGTCAAAGTCTCATTTAATTGTTCTTTAGTGTTTTCAAAATTCGTTTCGTGTTTGTTTTGCATAGTGGCACTCCGATTGTCGTCGATTTTTAATATTAGTCAAAGCATATAAATTTTTGCGCAACCGTACTTTATGCGTAAAGCAAAAGCGGCTCAACGCTTATGTGTTTTCCGATAATTATATATATTTAAATAGTATAACACATATGGTGTTATGTCAAGCGTTTTGTCAAAATTTATATTTTAAAAAAATATAATCTCTATATACGCTGTAATGGTTTTTAACTGCGTTTACCGATTGATTTATTTAAAACGCACCGCATTTTAAAACCGGATTTTCGCAACTGAGTTTCGGTTTTTTTATTTTTGTATACCTTTTGTTGCCGAACAAAACGCATTTCAGCATAAATCTGTTTTTATTTGCGTCATAAAGTCAATGTAAGCAATTAAAGAAACATACTCTTCTTCAACGACGTTTACTTTATTTTCGATTTTATCGATTCCGCAAATTTGGTCGGTAAACATGCTGTCGTGCAAAAAATCATCTAACATATCGGAATATTCTTTGCTTAAACCTTCTCTTCGTTGTATGCTGTCGTTGCGCATTTTATCGAGTTTTAAAGCCAACTTATCCGCTTTTTCGGCGATAACGGTCAACTTATTTTTGTACTCGTCGAGCCTTTTCAGAGAAAGCGCGGAATAATCGTCGAATATAAGCGCATCGGCAAAAATATTTTTCTCCATAACGGTCAGCCCGCCCAACTTATTTATTTCTTCGGTTGTCGACAAAATTATATTTCCGCATTCGCTTTTAAGCGTCATCTTATGCTCGTCGGTCTCTTGCGCTTGCAAAAAAATCTGATTGAGCGAAATTACGTAGCCGTCCAATAATTTTTCGGCTTCGGCTTTATTTTTCGCTTTGCCGAGTCTCAGCGTTTCTTTTCTCAACGCATAAACGTATCCTTTGGTTTCTTCTTCGTTTAAAAATTTCAGTTGCTTTACTGCGTTTTCCTTTTCGTAAAGAGCCTTGTCGCCCTGCCTGTATATGTAAGAAAAAGAATAATTAAAGCAACCGCACAACAGCACGAACACGCACGGCAAAATTACACATAGCAAAAATATTCGCGACGAAAAAAGCGCCGCCCTTTTCAACTTTATCCGCAAAGCGAGTACACCTCGCGCGAGAAATCGGCATATGCGCTCGCCACCTCTTCTTCGGTGTTTAAAAGCGCGATTTCATCGAGATACTTCTTTCTTATTTTAAGCAGTTCGGCAACGAGTTCGGGGTGGTTTTGCCTTTGAGAAAAAATCTCGTTTTCTATCTTGTCGGTCGCTATTTTTTTGACCTTATCCATTCTCTCCTTAATTATTTGTCCGACGGCGGTTTCGGCTTCTTTTTTAATACTTTCGAGTTTGTTGCTCGCTTGTTTATATATTTCAACGACTTCGTTTTCGCTGCTTGCGTTTTTAAAAACATCATCGCCGAAAAGCGCGTCAATTTGCCCGATATAATCATCATAACTGTCTTGATTGAGCAAACCGTTTGCTTTAAACTCGTCAAGTTTGCTTATTGCCGCAATTTTTTCTTCCGTCAATTTTTTCAGATTTTCGCCGCCCGCCACTTTTGCCGCAGCCAAGTTTTCAGCCGACAAAATTACCGCGTCGATTTTGTGTTTGTATTTTTCGACAACCACTTTCAGTTCCTCTTCGTTGTTTACCCCGTCGAACGAATAATTTATGGCGGCAATGTTTTGCGCAAACGCATTTATTTCCCCTGCGCTCAACAAATCTTCACCCTCTTGCGTTTTATCGAGAGTATAAAGCGTTGACAAAGCGTCGTTTTTATATTTAGCCAACGACTCTTCGATTTTGCCCGAATCGATTTGAAAATCTTTATTTATTTTATCTATTTTCTCCTCGAGCCGCGCAATTTTATTCAAAAGGTCGTCAACGTCAACTGTCGGGTCGTTTTGTGTCGGTTTTTCTTTCTCGATGTTGCTTATTTTCACTTTCAACTCGCGGTATCTTTCCCAACCGCTCGCCATAGACACGCACAACACCCCGAAACACATTACAAACGTCATTATTGCCGATACGATTAAAATTTTTCCTGCCTGCATAATTTCCTCCGCAAAATCATCTATAAAAATCTCTCGTTTTTGCTATAAAACTTGCCGTCAACGATTGATTTCCTTTTGATTATAAAACATATTTTGTCGAAAAATTTTGCTTGTTTTGACAACGTTTGTCGAATATAGTCGATTATTTAATATGTTTTTCCATATTGCGACAAACAATGCGACCGTTTAACGCTTATTTTGTCGGGCAAAAATTGTTATTTCGTTGCGTTTTGAATTGAAAACTGTTATAATTGACTAAACTACGTATAGTTTACGAGGTACGCTTATGTTGCAATTAAAAAACATAACTAAAGATTATATAACGGGCAACGCCACGGTAAACGCACTGAACGGCGTAAGCATAAATTTCCGGGACAGCGAGTTTGTGTCCGTTTTGGGTGCGTCGGGTTGCGGCAAAACCACCCTTCTCAACATTATTGGCGGGCTTGACAGATACACGCAAGGCGACCTTATAATCGACGGTGTAAGCACAAAAGATTATACCGACAGAGATTGGGACAATTATCGGAACCACTCGATAGGTTTTGTCTTTCAATCTTACAACCTCATCATGCACCAATCGGTTTTGTCAAACGTAGAACTTGCGTTGACCCTTTCGGGTATAAGCAAAGAAGAGCGGAAAAAACGCGCCGTCGAGGCTTTGGAAAAAGTGGGGCTTAAAGACCAGATACACAAAATGCCCAACCAACTTTCGGGCGGACAAATGCAAAGGGTTGCTATTGCAAGGGCGATCGTAAACAACCCTAAAATCATTCTGGCGGACGAGCCGACAGGTGCGCTCGACACGAAAACGTCGGTGCAAATAATGGATTTATTGAAAGAGATTTCAAAAGACAAACTCATAATAATGGTCACGCACAACCCTGAACTCGCAAACGATTACTCCACGAGAATAATCAATTTAAAAGACGGGCAAGTGCAAAACGACAGCATGCCTTATGACGTGAAACCACCAAAAAAAGACGCGATTAAAGCAACCGTACGCTCTAAACAAGACAAAAAACCGAGAATGTCGTTTTTTACGGCAATCGCATTGAGCCTTAAAAATCTCATCACTAAAAAGACGAGGACTTTACTTACGGCGTTTGCCGGCTCGCTTGGCATAATAGGCATCGCGCTTATTTTGGCGGTATCGAGCGGCTTTCAGAATTATATAGACAAACTGCAAGTGGACGCATTGTCGGGCGCACCCGTGACGATATATAAATACTCGCAAATGGCGGACAACATATTGGGTGCGGCGGGGTCGATACTCGATTCTTCTTCGACAAACAAACCCGCTTACCCAAACGACAAAACCATCACCGCCAACCCCGCCCTTTCGGACGTGATTACGGCGATAACCAATTCGCAAAAGACGAACAATTTAAAAGATTTTAAAGTATATCTCGAAAACAACATCGACAGAAGCAAAGTGATAAACATTGCATACGATTACAACGTATCAAAAACAATTTATTCCGACCCGAAAGACGGAACTTCGCCGCAAAATTTAAACACCGCGCTCACTTCGCTTATAAATTCTATTAAAGACGAGCAGACGAAAAAGGCGTTCAATACCGCAAAATCGATTATTTCAACCACAGTCTGGTCGGAAATGATTGAAAACAGACAACTCGTTCAAAGCCAGTTCGACTTAATTTGCGGGAAATATTCCGAGCAGACAAGCGCGACCGAAATAATGATTGTGGTAGATAAATACAATCAAATCAACGATTACGTTCTTTTCATGCTGGGACTTAAAGACACCGCTTCGCTTTTATATAACGCGACTTACAACTCGCTTAAAGAAATAAACGCCACGGCAAAACTTTTATACGAAACAATGCCGGATAAATACAACGAATTCGTACTTGCATACTTGCAAGAGGAATACGGCATAACTTACAACCCCGCAACCGACGTAAAATCTTATGATATGGAAAAGGACATTTTGGGCAAAACGTTCAGAATTGTCCCCAACGCGATGAAATACGTCCTCGAAACGGATGAAAGCAGCGAAAAATACAACTATTACGTCAATAAAGAAGTGACCGACGAGTATTGGAGCAACGAAAACAACTTTGTCACGGTAAAAGTAACGGGAATTCTGAGAAGAAAAAAGAACGTAAATTCGGTATCTATAAGCGGCACTGCGGTATACAACAAAGCACTTACCGACAAACTTATTCAAATGATAAACGCTTCGCCCGCCATAACCGCTCAACTCAACTCCCCCACGACGAGCGTGCTTGACGGACAAAAACTCGACTCGTCCTCTACCGCTTTTCAAGACGCACTCAATAAACTCGGTTACGTCGACACGGCAAACCCGAATAAAATACTTTTATACCCCAACAGTTTTGAAGATAAAGACTACATTTCGCGCTTTATAAAAACTTACAACTCTTCCGTAAACAAAAAATCGGATGAAATTTCTTATTCGGATTATTACGAAGTCCTTATGAGTTCTATCGGGGAAATAATAAAAGCGATATCTATAGTGCTAATTTGTTTCGTGGGTATTTCGCTTGTGGTTTCGTCTATTATGATTGGTATAATCACATACATTTCCGTACTCGAACGGACGAAAGAAATAGGAATTTTGCGAAGTTTAGGAGCAAGCAAGCGAGACGTCGGCAAAATTTTCAATGCGGAAACGCTTATCGTCGGCTTTATTGCGGGAATTATAGGCATTTTACTCGCTTTGATTTTGTGTCTGCCCGTCAACGCGATTATTCATTCGCTTGTACCCACCCTTATAGGCATTGCCAAACTACCAGCAATAGGCGCGCTGATTTTAATCGGAATAAGCGTAATATTGACGGCTGTTTCCGGGCTTATCCCCTCGAGCATTGCGGCAAAGAAAGACCCCGTGGTTGCTTTAAGAACGGAATAGTAAATTTAAAAACGTACAACTTAAAAACACGTAAAAGGCGTTGCGATAAAGTTTATCGCAACGCCTTAAATTTTTATTTTTTAGTTTTGTTTTTATGCGTCTTGTTTTTTCCGCAATCACATAAAACGACGTTTTTATACGCTACGTATCGTGCAAAACGCACAACCTCATATAAAAATCAATCTTCTTTTTCGTCGGTTTTTTCTTTTATTTCCACTTCTACTTCGTGTACTTTTCTGTTGTTTGAACGAGTAACGGTAACGTGGATATTTTCATAATCGAACGAAAGCCCGGGTCTTGGGATAATGCCGAGATTTTCTATTACCCAACCGGAAACGGTCTGAGCGTCGAATTTATCTTCTCTGTCTTCGATTGAAAACAACTCGAAAAAGTCGTCAAGGTCGGCTCTGCCGTCGACGATATAATGATTATCGTCCTTTTTAGTGAAATAATCGACTACTTCGTCGTGTTCGTCCCAAATATCGCCTACAAGTTCTTCCAGAACGTCTTCCATAGTCGCAATGCCGAGCGTGCCGCCATATTCGTCGAGCACCACCGCCATATGTATTTTCTTGGCTTTCATTTGAGACAAAAGCGTGGAAATTTTCATATGTTCGGAAGCGATTGCGATAGGCTTTACAATGCCATTTATACTCGTTTCGCCGCTTACGTATGCTTTAAAGAAGTCTTTTTCATGAAGCATACCCACAATCTGGTCTATGCTCTTGTTGTACACGGGCATACGCGAATAAGCGTTGAGAATAAATACCGATTTAATCTCTTCCATGCTCATTTCCTGACTTACCGCAACTACGTCAACCCTCGGCACGAGAATATCTCCCACCTCGGCGTCGTTAAATTCGATCGCGCTTGAAATAAGTTCGGTTTCGTTTTTATCGAGCGTACCGTCTTCGTTTGCCTCTTCGACAATGGTCAAAAGTTCTTCTTCGGTAAGTCCGTCGTCAACTTCTTTAAGTTTGAACGTCTTTCTTATCAACCGTTTAAGTCCCGAAAATGCCAAAGTAAGCGGTTTAAACACTATCATTAAAAAGTAAATTATATGGCAAAACGCCATCGAAATTGCTTCGGGTCTTTCTTTTGCAATCGTTTTGGGCGTCGTTTCGCCGAAAATAAGCACCGCAATCGTCGAAACTATCGTCGATACCGTCGCCGAAAGAGATTCGCTCGACGTGATGAGTTGAGCAAACATCAAAGTCGACAAGGTCGCCATAGTGAGGTTGACGATGTTGTTACCTATTAAAACGGTGTACAAAAGTTGGTCGTATTTTTCGTCCGCGAGGTGCAGCGCGAGTTTTGCTCGTTTAGAGCCGTCTGCCGCTTTAACTTTAAGTTTTGCGGTGTTTACCGACGAAAACGCAGTTTCCGTTGCGGAAAAAAATGCCGACATAGCAATTAAAATCACTATAATGATAAACAATATAGCAACCGTGTTGGGTTCGGGTTCAGGTTCAGGGTCCATTAGAATAGAATTTTCTCCTTTACATAAATTTGTTTTTCTATTATATCATATAAAGATACAAAAGTAAATCATTTTTTAAAAATAATGCTTTTGACGCGCAAAATATCGATTTAACAGTAAAAAATCACAAAAAGTCGCAAATTAAACGCGAAAAAACATAAAAATAGCGATAAAGAATTATTATTTAAGGCGGTTTTTAATTTAAACGCTTAAAAAACTTTATCGCTATTGTGCATTTGTTTAGTTTTTCTTCCTTTACAAACGCTAAAAATATATAAAACAATTTAACGTTGCAAAGTGTGTTTTGTAGTTTTATCTCAAGATTTTAATAATATTTTATGCCGAAAATTTTAAATTAGTCTCAAGCGACGCTTAATTGCATTGCGGGCACAACGCCGATATTAGCAAAATAAACATTGTTAGGGCCGTTATAGCCGCCACCGTAGACACTTTCAACGCGACTATCGTAATCACCGATAGGCGAACGAAGCCACCAACACCCGCAATCTTTATAGTCTCCCGTCCCCAAATATACGCCCTTTGCTTTTGCAAAATCCGTTGCTTTAATTTGCTTTTCTGCATTGCTTGCAAAGTATGTAGAATTACACTCCTCGCTACTCAACGCATACATCTTATCCAACGTGTTTTCACATGCATATTTAGTTGTAGAATTACTTGTAGTGCTTGCGCTGTTATCCACTTCGGTCGTAAGTATTGCGTTTTGCTGCGTAGTTGTAAACGCCGAATTATAAAAACCGTTATTTAAAAATTCTCTTAAAGTAGAATGTTTGTAATTGTTGGGATATATCGTCTCTCCGTCTATGGTCCTATAAGCATCTTTCACATAGTAACAAGACGCGTCGAGTATTAAATCGCTAATCACTTTAACTGTGCCGTCATTTTCTTCAAGCACTCTCCATTTAATCGGTTCAACTTTAAACCATTCGGTCGTGTTTTTTGTTACTGCCGTGCCGTCGCTGTATAAATAAGCGTCGCCCGTCTTGTAAGGCGTAGCGGTTACTTTGGCGTATTCTTCGCCGTTATACGTATAATACCCTTTGCCGTTTGTCTCGGTCAATTTATTCAATTCGGAAATTAAACTTTCGTCGCTAACGTGCGTTTGAGGATAACTGCCCCAATTTGCGTATTTTCTTCCGTTTTCTTCATACACTGTAGGAACTTCCAACTTGGGCAATTCTTCGGTTTTCGTTTTTTTGCAAACCGAGCAAGTGTAAGTCTTTTCGCCCGTTGCGTCCTTTGTGGGTTGTTTGGTAATTACGCCGTCGTCGTACTTATGTCCGAAAAGCGCGCATTTGTCGCCCGTTGCAACAGCCGTTATCCAATCCATTTCGCTGCCCGTGTAATCGGGGTAATAGTCTTTGAAAATTTCGTAAGCGGATTTTCCGTTTGCGCCCTTTTCACCTGCCGAACCTTTAATCCAGTTCAAAAAGTCCTCTTCACTGCCGGTGTTTCCGCATGCAAGCCAGATTTCATATGCCGACTTCCCGTTTGCTCCGTCTTTACCGTTAGTACCGTCCTTGCCGTCGGTTCCGTTTGCCCCGTCTTTACCGTTAGTTCCGACTGCTTTTGCTTCGGTCTTTATTCCGCCGATTACCCAATAACCGTCGGCAGATATTTCAATCGTAGGAGTGGTTCCGTTTGTGCCGTTTTGTCCGTCCGCTCCTTTTACCTGACCTAAGTCAACGTAATCGTTGCCGTTTGTATACTTTACGTAAAGTTTGCCGTTTTCGATTTTTATGTCGGCAATACCCACGCCGTCTTTTCCGTTCTGCCCGTCCTGACCGTTAGCACCGTTTTGTCCGGGTGTACCTTGTTGACCTTGGTCGCCCTTTTCGCCTTTAAGCCAATTCAAAAAGTCTTGCTCCGTTCCGCTGTGTCCGTTGTCGAGCCAGATTTGGTACGCGGATTTTCCGTCTTGCCCGTTTAATCCGTTTTTACCGTTTGTTCCGTCTTTTCCGCAACCTACAAAACCGACCGCACATACAACCGTAAGCACGCACGCTATTAAAAGCGATATTATTCTTTTCATATTTTTATCTCCTTTTTATTTAAGCAATACTTAATCGCATTGCGGGCGCAACGCCTATTTGAGTGTTACTGACAGAGTCGAACATTAAACTGCTGCTGGCATGAACATAACTTGCGGTACTCTCATTTAAGCAATTTGGCGAACGAAGCCACCAATTACCGCCGTATGTAGAACTCTCTACTCCCCAATATACGCCTTTTGCTTTTGCATAATCGGTTACTTTAAGTATTCTTTCATTAGTTGCCGTTTCCGTACTATCTCCAAAGTAAGACATACTTACCTCTCTATAACTTAACGCATATATTTTATCAAAAGTATTTTCGCAAGCGTACTTTGTGGATTTATGATAAAGCGTGTAATTAGTACCGTCTACACTGTTATCCACTTCGGTCGTAAGTATTGCGCTTTGCTGCATCAAAGTAAACGCAGTGTTATAAAAACCGTTATTCAAAAACTCTCTTAAAGTAGAGTATTTGTAATTGTTGGAATATATCGTCTCTCCGTCTATAGTCCTGCTTTCCTCATTTTCATAATAATAAGATATATCGAGTACTACCGCACTTATCACCTTAACAGCGTCGGTTTCCGTCACGCCGACTTTCCATTTAATGGGTTCAACTTTAAACCACTCGGTCGTACTGCTGGTTACTGCCGTGCCGTCGCTGTATAAATAAGCGTCGCCCGTTGCATACGGCGTTGCCGTTAATTTTGCGTACTCTTCGCCGTTATACGAATAATATCCTCTGCTGTTTGTTTCGGTCAATTTATTTAATTCGGCAACTAAAGCCGCATCGCTTACGCGAGTTTGAGGATATGTCCCCCAATTTACGTATTTTCTTCCGTTTTCTTCATACGTTGCAGGAACTTCCAATTTCGGCAATTCTTCGGTTTTTGTTTGTTTACAAACCGAACAAGTGTAAGTCATTTCGCCCGTTGCGTCCTTTGTGGGTTGTTTTGTAATTACTCCGTCGTCGTACTTATGCCCGAAAAGCGCGCACTTGTCTCCCATGGCAACAGCCGTTATCCAATCTTTTTCGCTGCCGGTGTATTCGGGATAATAATCCTTGAATACTTCATATGCCGATTTGCCTTGTTCTCCGTTTTCTCCCGCCGAACCTTTAATCCAGTTCAAAAAGTCCTCTTCACTGCCGGTGTTTCCGCATGCAAGCCAGATTTCATATGCCGACTTCCCGTTTGCTCCGTCTTTACCGTTAGTACCGTCCTTGCCGTCGGTTCCGTTTGCCCCGTCTTTACCGTTAGTTCCGACTGCTTTTGCTTCGGTCTTTATTCCGCCGATTACCCAATAACCGTCGGCAGATATTTCAATCGTAGGAGTGGTTCCGTTTGTGCCGTTTTGTCCGTCCGCTCCTTTTACCTGACCTAAGTCAACGTAATCGTTGCCGTTTGTATACTTTACGTAAAGTTTGCCGTTTTCGATTTTTATGTCGGCAATACCCACGCCGTCTTTTCCGTTTTGACCGTCCTGACCGTTAGCACCGTTTTGTCCGGGTGTACCTTGTTGACCTTGGTCGCCCTTTTCTCCTTTAAGCCAATTCAAAAAATCTTGCTCCGTTCCGCTGTGTCCGTTGTCGAGCCAAATTTGGTATGCGGATTTTCCGTCTTGTCCGTTTGCTCCGTTTTTGCCGTTTGCCCCGTCTTTTCCGCAACCGACGAAACCGACCGCGCACACAACCGTAAGCACGCACGCTATTAAAAGCGATATTACTCTTTTCATCTTTTTATCTCCTTTTTTTAAAAAAATCTCAATTTTTGCCAAAACTTTACCGAAGAAATTTTAAATTAATCTTATATCGGCTAAAAATTCAGGTTAAAATTAAATTCTTTTTATTGCATTACACATTATATACTCTTGATTTTTTTATGTCAAACCATTTTATTAATTTTTGTGCCGATTTATTTAAACGCTACTTTATTTATAATTATCGTTTTATATATATTTTAAGTGTTTAGCGTCATTATCAATGTCTCGTTATTGGCTTTTTACCTTGTCTTAACGTTTTTGCGCAATACGTATGCGCTAAAAAAGTCAACGGTAAAATCTGCCATCTTTATATATGATCCTTTAAATTTATATTTTTACAGGTAAAAGTATTATCATTATTATAATACGCAAAAATATCCGCAACAACCCGACGCCCCTTTAAACCCCACAAAATCAACCCCTACGATTTGCCGAAAATCCGCCGATAATGTCACGATAAAAAAATTTTAAATTACCCCTTAAAAACGCTTGACAACTTTAGCGCACTAAAGTATAATAAACGCATGCTTGCTTTAACGCATTAAAGTGTTAAAGTGAAATTTAATAAAAATGTCAAGGAGAATACTTATGAAAAAGGCATTTAAAATTATTACCGTATTTATTTTATCGATTATGACAACGTTATCGTTCGGCGCATGCGCAAACAAAACCGGTGGCGGCAACGATAAAATTGTAAACGTAAGGACAAAGACACTTACCGTCGGTTACACCGATTACAAACCCATGAATTACACCGATGACAACGGTGTGCTTAAAGGTTTCGATACCGAACTTGCGCTTATGGTGTTTAATTCGCTCGGTTATGAAGTAAAATTTAAACTTATCGATTGGAGCAATAAATATACCGAACTCGAGGGCGGCACTGTAGACTGTTTGTGGAACGGATTTACCGCGAACGTTGCCGACGACGACGGCGTGCAAAGAAGCGAAAAGGTAGATTTCAGCGTGTATTATATGACAAACGCGCAATGCATAGTTAAAAAATCATCTACCCCCAACCTCACTTCCGTGGACGATTTTGCCGGCAAAGCGGTGGGATATGAAGTAGGTTCGGCGGGTGAAAGTTACGCCAACGGAATAACCGCAAAGTTTAACGCAAAGCCCGTCACTTCGCAAATGGACGCCGTAAGAGACGTAAATATGGGTACTTGTCAATATGCAGTAATCGACCTTTTACTCGCTAAATCAATCGTGGGGCAAGGCGACTATAAAAACCTTGTAATAAACGAAGGCATCGAAATCGAAGCGGAATATTATGCAGTCGGCTTTAAAAAAGGCAGCCAACTCACAGCAAAAGTCAATTATATGATTAAGGCTTATGCCGAACTCGGATATCTTGCAGAACTCGCTAAAAAATACGGCTTGGAAACTTCGGTAATTACAAATTTTGAATAAAATCTGACAGCCGAATAACCGCATAAGCGTAAAAAGCGCATTACAATTTAAACGATTTTAAAAACAAACTTTGCGAAAAAACCGCAAGGTTTGTTTTGTCGAATTCAGATACTCTTTTTAGTTTTAAAGGCAAAACTTACACAGACACACAACACAACGTCCCGATAAAAATTGATTATCATTTTACATCATAAAAAGCAGAACGCATAAATTGTGTAAAATTTTTATCGTAGATCAACCGAAAATCGAGACAAAACAAATACAAAAGGACAATTATTATGGATTTTTTGACTGTTACGCGCAGTTTGTTAGAGGGCTTCGGCGTAACGCTGCTGCTGTTTTTACTGACTTTAATATTATCTCTTCCGCTGGGACTTTTGATTTCTTTGTTTACAATGAGCAAATTCGCCCCGCTTAGAATATTTTTTAAAGTAATAGTCTGGATCATAAGAGGCGTACCCCTTATGCTTCAACTTTTTATCGTCTATTATTTACCCGGAATGATATCCAAAAGCGGCACTAATTTTTGGGGCGAAATAGACAATTCGTTTTACTTTAATTACGGAATTAAAAACGGCGGACCTTTTATCGCCACGGTGGTCGCTTTCGTGTTTAACTACGCTTGTTATTTTTCGGAAATATTCAGGGGCGGCATCGAAGGTATACCCAAAGGACAAATCGAAGCGGGACAAGTGCTTGGCATGACGAAAAAACAAATATTTTTCAACATCACGCTTATGCAAGTAATAAAACGCATCGCCGCGCCAATGTCTAATGAAGTAATAACTCTCGTAAAAGACACCGCACTCGCAAGAGTAATAGGCGTTGTGGAAATTGTAATGTCGGCGTATACTTTCACGAGCAAGGCATTGATTTGGCCGCTATTTTATTCGGGAGCGTTTTATCTTGCTTTCGTGGGCATACTTACCCTGCTGTTTAATCATTTGGAAAAGAAATTAAGTTATTATAAGGTGTGATATGGCATTTTTAACTATAAAAGACGTAAATAAAACGTTCGGCTCGGTTGAAGCATTGAAAAACGTGGGCTTTTCGATTGAAAAAGGTGAAGTCGTATCTGTAATCGGCTCATCGGGCAGCGGAAAAACGACTCTGCTCAGGTGCATAAACTTTCTTGAAAGCGTGGACGAAGGCAGTTTTTATCTCGACGGCGAAGAAATGTTTTCGGGGTCTATAGACAAACTCACCGAAAACGAAAAGCGCGCGAAAAGACTTTCTATCGGGCTTGTTTTTCAATCGTTTAACCTTTTCCCCCACTACTCTATACTTAAAAACGTGACGCTTGCACCCGAACTTTTGATTAAAGAAAGCATAAAAAACAAGGGCAAAAAAAACAACAATCAAAAAATTTACGACGGAATAATTAAATATTACTTCGGCGACGAGATAACCGAAAGCAAAATCAACGAAGTAATACAAAACAAATGCAAAGAGATATTGACAAAAGTAGGTTTGGAAAGTAAAATAGACTCGTACCCGCACCAACTTTCGGGCGGGCAACAACAACGCGCCGCAATCGCAAGGGCTATCGCTTTAAACCCTTGTCTGCTCTGTTTCGACGAACCGACAAGCGCATTAGACCCGGAACTTACGGGCGAAGTGCTTAAAGTAATTAAATCATTAAAAAGCGACGAAAGGGCTATGATTATCGTAACGCACGAGATGAATTTTGCAAAAAACGTGTCAGATAAAGTGATTTTTATGTCGCAAGGCGAAATCGTGGAAGCGGGAACGCCGCAAGAAATTTTCGATAATCCAAAAACCCAAACGCTTAAAAACTTTTTATCCGCAGTAAACGAAAAGGACGGTAACTGAAATGTCAAACGATATGAACAATCAAATAGATTTTTTATACGAAATCCTGTCTGAAGTAAAATCTAAACAACAATTTAAAGATTTGTTCGACGATTTGTGCACTTATAAAGAAATAGAAGCGATGGCTCAACGCATACAGTCGGCGAAACTTTTAATCGATGGCGAAACCTATGAAAAAATAATCGAAACCACGGGCATTTCATCAGCCACACTCTCTCGCGTTAATAAATGCGTAAAATACGGCAAAGGCTATAAATCGGTATTGAAATAAATAAGCGTTGACGTTTTGCTTTCGCTTTTTGCCGCACCTTTCGCGGTTGTTGCGGCTGCTATATCGATTATGCTGTAAAAAACACCTATTATTTGCAGCGTATGTGGCGATTCTTGTCGTTTTTATCGCATACGTATGGCGTAAAAACGGAAAATTTTAACTTAATAAATTAAAGACGAGGTTGCTAAAAAAATGAACCTCGTCCTTTTTTATAATATTTTTACAGCCAAAAATAACTCTCACTTTTAATCTAAAGATATAAATAATTGTCCGCAACTTTTAAAAGACTGTACGCGATTTTTATATATATTTTACCGCTTATTTATTCTCTCTTAACTTAATTAGTACTTCGTTTATATCTTCCGAAAAACACAACGACTGCTCTTTTATTTCTTCGGGAGCATAAGCAATATCGGTATTTATGCACGCGTATTTTGCCGCTTTGTTTTTCGCCGTCAATCGCCAGAACGGATATTTAATAATGACGGGAGTGTTCATACCGACGCCGAGTTCGAGATATAAAATTTTTTTACTTTTATTTTCTTTTATAAACCGTTCATATCTTTCGCAAGCGAGATGCCAACCGTCATCTTCGACGAATTTGTCGTCGGAACGCAAATTCATCGTCATAGGCTTTCCGCAAACGGGGCATTTTGGCACGAGATAAGACGGTATTTTCATATTCTTTTGCTCGGCAACCATTTGCTTAACGACTTCCTCGTTATCGTAAGTTTTATTATGGCAAGGAACACAGCACTGAAAAAGACCGTAATCCCCTTGGGTATAAAACAGCCTTTGTTTATCGAATCCCGCTTTCTGGAAACAGTGGTCAACGTTTGTCGTGATAACGAAGTAATTTTTGTCTTTTACGAGTTCATAAAGTTCGTTATAAACAGGTTTCGGCGGATCGGAATAACGATTTATAAGAATATATCTCGACCAGTACGCCCAGAACTCTTCGGTAGTATCGTAAGGATAAAACCCACCCGAATACATATCGTGAAAATTGTATTTCGCTTCGAAATCGTGAAAATTCTCATGAAAACGCTGCCCCGAATAAGTAAAACCCGCAGCAGTAGAAAGCCCTGCACCCGCGCCTATCACGATTGCATCCGCGTTTTCGATAAGCGACTTCAAGTCATCTGTTTTTTTCGAGTATTCGTCTGTATAATTCATAGTCTTCCTCCGTAAACACGTCGAATATAACTTTAATATCGCTTGCAGTTTGCTTTTTGTATTGTTGAACGACTTTTATTGCAAGCAGTGCCGCTTCTTCCTTCGGATAACCGAAAATGCCCGTCGAAATACAACAAAACGCAATGCTTTTAAGTTTCATCTCATCGACTTTATTTAGGCAATTTAAATAACATTTTTTAAGGTCGGCTTGATTTTGAGCCGTTACTCTACCGCTTACTATCGGACCGACGGTATGGAATATAAATCTACTCGGCAAATTGTAGGCTTTTGTCACGATAACTTCGCCGTTTTCGGCTTCATTTCCTCTCATAATATTATTGCAATCGAGCCGTACCTGAACGCCCGCAAAAGTATGAATTACGTTGTCGATACAGTTATGCAAAGGTCGAAAACAACCGAGCATAGCAGAGTTTGCGGCGTTTACGATCACATCCGCGTTCAGCGTCGTAATATCTCCCTTGAACAGCGAAATACCGTCGTTGTACGTAAAATTATTTACGTCAATCACACCCTTTTCGGCTACTAATTTCGCTAAATATTCGTCTTGCAAAGATAAAAACTCTGCGGAAACGGGCACAGGCGGACGAACGTTTAATAAAGCGCGCAACAGTCTTTTTTGCGAGCCTTCATCGTTCGGAATGCTTATCGTTTCGTTTCTTTCTTTAAGTAAATATTTAATTAGACGTGTTCTTCTTTCCGTTTGATTCATACTTAATTCCTTTTTATCGCGCCGATAGGGCAAGTTGTAAAACAGTTTCCGCAACGCAAGCAGTTTTCCTGCTTTATATGTGATTTTTCTGCAATAATAATACATTTTTGAGGACAAACCGATATGCATTTTCCGCAACCGTTGCATATATCCGATACGTAATATTCTTGTTCTTTTGTTTTCGCTCCAAACGAAAAGAGAAAACGTTTTATCGGTTTTTTGTATAAGTTAAATAATTCTCCGTGAAACTCGTATATGCAAAAAACAGAAAGCGCGATACGCGATTCTTTCGTCCGGTATATTTCATACATATAAGGGTTTTTCTCGAGTAATTCCGGTAGTTTGCTCGTTCCGATTTCCTTAACTTTACCCGCAAGAGAAACTGCCATGCGCGACATCGGATCTTCGCCTTTCATTCCCGTGAGCGCAAGATATTTGCTTGTTTTTAAACGATTATAAAAATTTTTACCTTTTGCCGTGAGGATATAAATGCCTTTATCGTCATAATCCATTATATCGACGTCACACGTTACGGGCAAATGATTTTCATCGACGGTGGCAACGATTACGCTGTGTATTTGCTCTTGTAAAAATCGTAAGATTTCGTTTATATCCATAGTAATTAAAAAACGTGCGGACGCAACCGAAACCCCGATTGCGTCCTACTTAAAAACTATCAGAATTTGCCGTTGTCGTTTTGCCAATCGGATTTATCGGCAATCGTTTCCATAACGTCCCAATGCTCCGCTATTTTACCGTTTTCGATACGCCACAAATCATAATATGAAGTGGGTTTACCGCCGAACGTGCCTTCCGAAACAGCCAATACCATATCGCCCTCGGCAAGAACCTGATAAACTTTATCGTAAATCATAGCGATTCCGGCTTTTGCGAGTTGTTCAAGGGCAGCGCCAAGTCCCGAAAGACCGTCCGCTATTCCCGTATTGTGTTGCAAATATTTATCGCCGTCGAAATAATCGGGAGTTTTCTGCGGATTATTGCCTTGCATTACGTCATAAAGGAAGTTTTTTACGAGAGCGCGATTTGCTTCGGTTTTATCTGAGTCTTTCGCTTCGGTCTGACCGTCAATCTGCGTTCTGCCGGAAGGATTCGGCTGTGCTTTTGCCGCGAGATTATCCCAATGCTCCGCAATAAGTCCGTCCTCAAAACGGAAAATATCAAAAGCCACCTGTTCGCCTGCACCGGCAAAGTTGTATACGGTTTGCATAAAAACTTTATCGCCGTCCTCAAATGCGCGAATCGTGTTTACGGTGGTTTTTACGGGTGCGCTTCCGAGATATGCAACAGAACCGCAGAACGCTTCCGCGCCGGTAGCATACGCAAGATTGTGCTGAATGTAATTGTCTTTCAACAGTGATTTTGCTTTTGTCGTGTCTCCCGTCACAAAACAGCCGATAAGTTCCTTCGCTTTTTGAATGTTGTTGTTTGTCATATTTTGTTCCTCCGAAAATTTTTTTTGCAATCTCATCGATTACGCCCGAAGTATAACACACTAAAAAAATTTTTTCACAAACGTTACTTTTCTATTACCCGATAATAGATTTGTTACTTGGTTTCTTTTTGAAACTATTGACATTTCGCTTGCTATTATATATAATGAAATCATCCTACTGATAAGGAGGTTTTGTCATGCTGACAAAAGAAGAATTGCCCGAATGTCCCGTTGCAACCACCGTTCAACTTATAGGAAACAAATGGAAATTACTTATATTACGAAACTTAATTTATAATGGTACACAGCGGTTTTCGGACTTTATTAAAACCGTACCCGGAATCAGCAAAAAAGTTTTGACAGATAATTTGCGCGCGCTTGAAGACGACGGACTTGTCGAACGTGAAGTATTTGCGGAAGTTCCGCCGAGAGTGGAATATTCTTTGTCCGTATTAGGGAAAACGTTAAAACCTATTCTTGACGCAATGTTTGACTGGGGAACGGATTATAAAACGAGTTTACAATAATTTGCGGTTTTGTATTTTTATATCAAATATAAAGCGGCTCATTGCCGATTTTGAATATCAACGGTTTGAATACGTAACGTTTTGTCGTTTTTATCGCATACGTATGGCGTAAAAACAGAAAATCGGTTTTGGGACGTGCGCATTTGATTTAATATCGGCGCACGCATTTATATATGGCTGCGCGAATATTCTACTTTATATTTGACTTAATTACAGCACATATATGCTCGTATTAACAATGAAATTTTAGCATATAAAATTAATATATTAAAGGCTTTTAAAAAACGTCGGGGCAATTTGCCTCGGCGTTTTACTTTGCACTTTATTTGATATTGAATCTTTGCCGTTTTTACTTTTCGATGCGCCTTAATTTACACCCTGTCAAACCAATTGACCTGGCAATTTATGTTTCTCCTTAAACGGGAAAGTAGATTCAAATTTTTCAAAATCTTCGGGATTTTTTTCGCAAACGAAATATCCTTCGGGGTCTTTATAAGTTCCGCACACGCCGTCTAAATACCCCGGAGTCAACTCTTTTATAAGCAAATAGTCCGCATCGGGGTCGTCGGCATAACGCACGCCCTTGGTTTTTGCGGGCACAAAACCCGATTTGCCGTAAAAGTCTATATTTCCCGTGATGATAAGCGCGCCCGCGCCGAGTTTTTTTGCCTGTTCCATAGAATAATCCAAAAGGCGTTTGCCATAGCCTTGGCGTTTATATTCGGGCAAAATGCCTATCGGTCCAAAAGTCATCACGGGCAATTTTTTGCCGCAATTCAATTCTATTTCCGACTTTACGTAAATAACTTGACCGATAAGTTTCCCGTCAACTTCCATTACGAAATCGAGTTCGGGCACAAACGCCGCGTCGCTTCTGTAACAATGCAGCACGTAATGTTCTTTACAGCCGGGGCAATATACGTCCCAGAACGCCTCTCTGGTTAAATTTTCAACCGCCCTGTAATCTTTTTCTTCTTCTCTGCGTATAATTATATTTTTATTTTCCATTTCTACTCCTTTTACTTGTTTCGGTGCACTTATTTTAATTGTTTTCGCCGTTTTTACGCAATACGTACGCCGTAATCTTGTCAAAACGCAATTACAATTTACCAAATCAAATTACTTTTATTTCTATCAAACGCCATTACTTTTTATCTTTATCAAACGATTTTATCGACACCGTAATGTGCGCCGCCCCGAATATAAGCATGATAATTGCGGCGGGTATGTTGTTCATCCAGATAGCCGCGCACAAAAAATAAAGCACCGGAAAAACAGCGAGCGGAATGGGGACAAACAAAAACGGTTTGTTTAAAAGCGAGATTTTTCTTCCGCCGGTAAAATACCTTATCCAAGTCGTATAATACAAGACTAAAAACGCCGCGGAACCGTACAGCCAAACGCTTTTTAAGTCAAGCGGCTTTTTGCTCACTAAAAACGTAAGCACTATTAAATAAACAATACGGCTCACGTTTTCCACAATTTCAAGCCATTTTAAATTGCTTGCGCTCGACTTCTCTACCGTCTTTGCCCCATCTTCCGCGGGCGGAAAAACGGCGTAAAATATGTTTATAATCATCGGTAAAACAAAAATTACTATGCCTACCCAAGAAAACGAAATTTTTAAATTCATAATATACTCCCTTTACAAAACCCCGATAATCGTTTTTATCCTTTAAAAAACTTATCTATATGCTTTTCGAGCATTTTATATGCCGCTTGTTTGTCGCTTAAACCGTCGTAAACGCCGTAAAGCAAAAACATCGTGCCGTAAAAATCGAGCGCAAGTTGCATTGCTTCTTCGTCCGATGCCGAGTTTTTAATTTCCGAATTTTTAAAAATCGCCGTCATGTACTCGACAGGACCGACGCACAAATAATTTTGATAAAGTTTTGTCATTTTTTCGCTGCGGAACTGCTCGATAGTAAGCATTTTTCTAAACTGCGACGCAAACTCGTTTTCCGTCCAATACTTAAACATAGCCAAGGCGTATTGTCCCAAATTATTTAGCGGAACGTCTTTATATTCTTTTGAAAACTCGTTCGGTTCGCCTTGCGGCATATCGTATTTCTCGGCGCAATCAAAATCGTTTGTCTCCATTTTTTTGATTATACCGTCGAGAATTTCTTGTTTACTTTTATAATGCTTGTAAATCGCCGCTTTGGTTATGCCGAGCAAATTCGCAATGTCGCTCATCGACGAGCCCTCGTATCCCCTTTTTGAAAATAAGTCGAGCGCGGCGTTTAATATGTTGTCTTTTGTATTTCCGCTCATAAAACCCTCCGAAATTAAAAAGTAATCGTAATCTAAAAAAAGTAACCGTTTGGTAACTTATATTATAGTTACCGAGCGGTCACTTGTCAAGAATATTTAATTAAATTTTAAAAATTTTTAAATTTTGCTTTGAAAAAGGAACATAAAATCGACTCAATTTATCCGTTTTTAACTAATATAAATTTAATAAATTTTAAGTGCTTGACTTTTTACCATTGCACTTCGAGCATAATACTTGCAAGTTTGACGGTATACTTTTACCGCCTTTTTTAATAGATATAATATGGTCAATATGTAATCCGACACCGTCAGGCATATATTTGCCGCAAATTTGACATGTGTAATTATCTCGCAACGCAATTTTTTCTCTTAATTCTTTTGTCATCAACTTTCTTTGTTCTTTTGCCGCATATTCAGACAAAGTACATTCAAAGTTAATACTTGCAAGGCTTTTGTATCTATTTTGAATTTCAATATAATTAGAAGAATATTGTCCGATTGTTACATTTACATCGTAAGGTATTTTTGCATAATTAATTTGTTTATAACGAGTTTGTCTTCTAATTAATTCAAAACGAAACATATGCTCATCATCAATAATTTCTTCAAATTGTTGCGTTCGCAATTTTTTTAATTTACTTTCACTGATACGTTTTAAACAGTCCGATTTCCACCGTTTTACTAATTCATAATGTTGTAAAAATTCATCAATTCCTTGCGAATTTAAATAACTTTCAATTAAATAATTTATATCCGGAGACCTTTTCCCCGATACGTCAAAAGTGATTGTATAATAAGGATATTCAAACGGAGACTTTAAAATTGCATATATAATTAATCCTATTGCCGCAATTATTATTACAAAAAATACAACATATAAAAAACTGTCTAATATTTCCATAATCCCTCCGATTTGATTTACTTTAATTAAACCTTCTTTATTCCTTACTCTTTTCCAAACACCGTTTTAATCCGTTTGTTGTAAATACTGCTCGTACTCTTCAATCAAACCGTTGAAATACTCTTCATAGTCTTCTGGGGCAACCTCGGGATAGTTAAACCAAGCCAATTCTTCATAGGTTTCCACTTCCGTTCCGCTTACGTCGATGATTATTTCTCTGTGCGGCACGCCGTAAGTTTTTAAATCGTATTCTACCCCGTCGATAGTCATTTTAATCGGCATATCCGTCTCGGGATTTTTGCTAAAAGTCACCGTTAAATCCGTTTTTACGACAGCCGTTTTGTCCGATTTAAGCGCGTAATACATTGTTGCCGTGCATTTCGACGAGTCAATCGCAAAATATTTGTAAATGTATTTGTTGAAATTCTTTTGATATTGGCTCTCGATTTCGGCATAAAAAGTGCTGTTGTATTCGTACAAGCCGTAGCCGAACACGGGCAAATCTCCGCAATTCTTTTTCACCGCCGTAAGGTCGGTTGCGTCACTTATTTTTTTGTAAGTCAAGTCGTAAGCGTCCATAAGTTTGTTTGCCGAATACCAGCGCGAAACAAGCGAAACGTCCTTTTTAGAATCAACGTTGAAAGTTTTGCTTTTTTCGCCCGTTTTGAGCATATAACAAACGGTCGAAACCTGCCCTTTGTCGTTTTTGTAATACTCGAGTTTTACTTCGCGCGCAAAAGCGGGAGTTTCGTTGTCTTTATACACGTAATACCCCCTTTCGCCGCCCGTAAGCACGATATATGCCTCTCTGCCGTACTTTTCGATATTGTCAACGGTTTCTTGTTGATATTTTGTCCTTGTATCGGTGACAAGTTTGTACGTGCCGACGATTTTCTCCATTTTATCGGGAGTACATGCGGTAAAACTTGTAAACAACGACAAACCGAAAACTAAAATCAAAATGCTTAAAATTACTTTTTTCATAACCACAATCTCCTTTATAAATATTTTATTAAAATGCGCCCAAAAACGCGTTTTAAACCACTTGAGAAACAATTAAACTACTAAACACGCATATTAAATTGTGCCAAAAATGCATTACGCCGCTTTAAAAACGTATTAAAATACTTTAAAAAGTGCGTTTTAAGTTTTTAAGTCGCTCGGCAGAAAGCCTTTTAAATTTAAGCGACGTAATACTTTTTATCTCCGCAAACCACTATTTCGACGTCTTTTTCAAACGGGTTGTCGGTGTCGTAAGAAAATTTGTCAGACTCGGTAATTTGCCTTTTGATTAAATCGGCGGTTTCTTTATCGATGGATTTGTATACCCATTTTTCGTTTATTGCGCCGATGGGTTTTTCAAACACTTTTGCAAGCAATCCTATGCTTTTTCGTCTTTCTTGCTCGACGTCGATTTTGAGTTTTTCGCACTGTTTTTCGTGCCATGCGATAATTGCCGAACGCGAATCTTCCAATTTTTTCGTGTGCGCGGGAAACGACCCGAAACAATACTCTTTTGACCTTTTACCCATGCTCAAAACAAAATCAAGATCGTCTATCTGATAAAGTATCTGCATCAAAATCGCTTGATACTGTCTCCACTTTTCAACCCTTTTCACGCTTTCGGAATATTTGTCGTAGTTTGAATTGTCGCCGATAAGCAGCGATTCTATTTCAAATTCCGCCTGATTGAGTAGTTTTTGGCAATCTTTTCTCAATTCCTGAATATTATTGAGGTCGCGTATGCGCGTTTCTTCGTTTTTAGCCGTGTCGTACTGAAATTTTAAAATATTTTCCACCGACTCGAAAAGCGAGCAAACTTCGCTTTTGTACTGAATATCCAAAGTGTTGGCAATGCCCTTGATTTCGTCGGATATCGCACTCATTTTGGCGTTGATTTGCTTCATATAATGCTGACCGACGATTATTGCGGCAATGCTGTACACGTTTGCACTTATGTTTACCGCTTTGTTGATTTGCGACACGTTTGTCTCGACTAAACTCGCTTGCGGCGCAATTCCGTTTTTACCGACCGACATCGCCCTTTTCGCCCCGACAAGTTGATGCGAATTTGCAAGGTTTCCTCCGCTTTTTATCACCACTTTATACAATTTCTCGGTGGGTGCCGCCACCGATTTTGCGAGTTTTGCACCCGCCATACCTGCCTTAAACACAACGCCGTCGATGCGCGCCAAAACCGAAGGCTCGGTTATTTCAACCAAATCGTCGGGATTTAAACTATAATCCATGGGGAGCGTTTGCAAAACAACTTCCAGATTTTTATCGGCGTCGTTAATTTCTTGCTTTCCCATAAGTTTACGGGCTTTGTTTTTCTCTATGCGGTCTTTTATAGCGGCGATTATTCCCATGATTCTTTCGTTACCTTATATAATTTACTTAAACGACAAATGTAAAATTTGCCGATTTTAAAAGCGTTTTTACTATAAAACGTTTAAAAACGCACTTGTTTTTTTCGTGCGTTTTAGTCAAAACTTTTTGTTATTATATTTTAAAATATAAATGCGGGTTTGTCAAGATAAACTTGTCATTAAACCCGCTTGCATTATAAAAAACCGCAGTATCGACGAAACACCGACCTTGCCATAAGATGCTTTTTTGTTCTATAAAACCGTTTAAAAACCCGAAAACATAAAAACAGCGGTCTGTAAGAAAAATCTTATAGACCGCTACACTTTGCATTGCCCTAAATTCCTGTGTTTATCTGCGTTTTCAAGTTTTTAATTTCCTGTTTTTTGTGTCTTTGCTTTTCGTTTTTCATTGCGTTGAAAAAAATTTAATCGCAACTACTAACATAAAGTTTTCCATAGGCGTAGTATAATTGTCGCAACCTCTCATCTCATTTTATAGTAGTTCGTGTAAACTCCGTTATGAGAGGAATCGGCACTTTCGATAAACAGTTTGAATTTGTACTGATCGGATTCGGTATCCGATTCATAGCGGATTTCAAAAATCCAGACCGAGCCTTTTGCAAAATAACCATTATCCAAAGTGTCGTTAATTACATAATAGAACTTATAAAGTTTGCTCGGATTATCATCGAAATAGTCGGACAAATTATTCTTTTGTTCTATAATATACCAATTTTCATTTGTACTCATACTGTATTCTTCGCTTCTCGGTACACCGAACATTCCTGCATAATGGGTTTGGAAATAAGAAAAATACGTTTCGGCATTTGTATAGAAAATCTCTTCGTTCGGGCAAACTTGCGAAAACGAATATCCGTTGTTATACCAAGTATCGCTTGTTTTTATTTCCCCCGACAACCCTGTCGGCGCAGTCAAGCCTGCAATCCCTTTTGCCGACAGTTCTTCTTCGGTAAACCATTTCGTGCTGTTGTGAATCGGTTTTTGGTTTCCGTTGCCCCCGTTACTTCCGCACGCAACTAAGCCGACGCAAGTTATCGCTAAAAGCACCGCACAAGCAATAAAAGACAATCCCTTTTTTAACATATACTTCAAACCTCCATTTGTTAACATTTTTATTCAACGGCTTTCAGGCTTTCGTTCATTCTAGTTTTTACTATTTTCGGTCTCAACATAAGCGTTACGAGCAGCGTAAACACGAATACGACAACCGGCACGAGCAGCCACATAAACCAACTTACGTTTCCGACCGTTCCGAAGCCTATCGTTTTAAAGACGAGCGTCGCAAGACCTATTCCTATGGGGTACCCGACGATAATTCCCAAAAACACGCTGATATATATTTCGCGATAAATATACCCGCAAATTTCGCTGTCGTGATATCCCAGCACCATAAGCGTCGCTATTTCTCTTTCCCGCTCGCTTATGTTTATAGTCGTAAGCGTATTTATCACCACGGCGGTCAGAAGTCCCGCAAAAACGACGACTACGATCGCTATTCCGATAATCGCAGGCGAGCCGAAGTCTCCAAACAGACACATATCCAAAAGGGAAAGCCCCGCAAAAACGAGTCCCGCCGATACACCTACCGATACAAACATCATAAAAAACCGCATTTTATACCTGAATACGTTTCTCATCGAGGATTTGTACTTAAACGAAAGGCGTTTCCAGATAAACGGAATTTTTTCAAGTAAAATTCTCTTTCCTTTTTTCGGCGGTTTCGGTCGTAAAAGGTCGGCGGGGGCATTATTTGCAAGACGCATGCCGGTTGAGAATACCGCAATCAGCGTTACCGCGATAATTACACCGAGCGATATAAAGTAATAACTCGGATTGACCACCACCGATATCGGCGGCATAACGTAACTGTAACCGAAAACGAAACATATCAGCCACGAAACGCCGTATCCGACAAAAAAGCCGATAAACCCGCCTGCCGCAAGCGCGACGAGCGCAAAGAAAACATATCTCAGCACGATACTTGTCGAGCCGTAACCGAGCGTCTTCAGACAAGCGATTTGCGAACGTTCCTCGTCCATAAGCCGCATCATAGACGACAGCACGACGAGAAGAGTTACGGCGATAAAAATCACCATTAAAATATTGCCTATTCCGCGCACCTTGTTCGTGCTGGCAATAATTGATTTGAAACTGTAATTGTCGTAAAGCGTAATTACACGTATATCTTCGCCTAAAAGTTCAGTCAATTCGATTTTCTCTTTTTCGACGTATTTTTCGTAACCCGAGGAAAAAGATTTAAACAAATTGCGGTTTTCCGCTTTTATATATAAATCTCCATATAAATCTCCTTCCGGTACGATTGTGCATACGTTCGTCGGACAGTATAAAATATTTTCAAGCAGGTCGAGTTTGTTTATTTCTGACATGTTGTCGGGGATTTCGGTATCTTCGGGGTTGTTATAACTTGGTTCTCCGTCCTTGCCGAACGTAAGAGGACTTTTAACTATTCCTTTAATCGTAACGTTGATTTTATATTCAGCAGGTAAGTTAAGTGCGGACGCAAGATCTATTTCAACTTTATCTCCCACAGAATACCCTTTAATTATTTTGTCCTTCGCTTCGGCGTAAACGCAATTTTCGTCATCGCTCGTTATCTTTTCGCCTTCGACAAGTTCTAACTCGTTAATTTTCGTGTTTTCGAGATCGAGAAAATACAATCGAAGAGACCTCTTTTCCCCCGTCTGAATATCGACAGACATCCCCGTCTCGACATTGTCCTCTCCATATCGGTTTTTTACCGCAGAAATCTGCTCGGCGGTAAATCTGCCGGTTTTGCTCTTCACGATAAAATCGCTTACGTTTTGTTTTGTATAATAATTCTCTATGCTGTCCTTTATCATATCGGTCGGCGAACCGATTCCCGATATAAAACCTATGGATATAAAAACAATACCGATAAGAGAAAGTAACCGTATCAGATGCTTTTTAAACATTCGGCGGACTGTTTTTAAGTATGTTTTCACCACTCTATCTCCTCAATCGATTTAGGATTGTTGTTTGTTTCGATGTTTTCTATTCTTCCGCTTTTTATCCTTATTACCTTATCTGCCATATCTTTAAGTGCGGCATTATGCGTTACGATAATGACAAGTTTGTTCCGTTCGCGGGATAAATCCTGTAAAAGTTTCAGTATCTTTTTGCCGGTAACGTAATCGAGCGCGCCCGTCGGCTCGTCGCATAATATCAACTTCGGATTTTTGGCGATCGCCCGGGCAATCGACACCCTTTGCTGTTCGCCGCCGGAAAGTTCTGCGGGAAAATTGTTCAATCTGTCTGCAAGTCCCACCGATTTGAGCACGGTTTCCGGGTCGAGATGGTTATCGCATATTTCAACGGCGATTTCGACGTTTTCAAGCGCGGTAAGGTTAGGCATCAGATTGTAGAACTGGAAAACAAAACCTACGTCGCGACGTCGATAGTCGGTCAGTTGCTTTTTATTGAATGAAGTTATATTTTCCCCGTCAAGATCGATTTCTCCGCTCGTTGCCGTGTCCATTCCTCCCAAAAGATTCAGGAGAGTTGTTTTCCCTGCCCCGGACGCGCCGAGAATTACCACGAATTCGCCCTCGTTCAAATCGAACGAAACGTCTTCTACGGCGGGTACGGTCAAAGAACCGGTATGATATTCTTTCCTTACGCTTTTTAAAGATAATATTTTCATAACTCGCTCCTTATTTTTATAATCGCCGGGACTTTATAAAAACTTTCAATTACACCCGACAATAACGACAGACATGTATTTTTTCGTTCAGATGATTTTGGTAAAAATTTCTTATTCAAACCATAAAAACATATCGGAAACATATGTTTTATATAATTATACCATTTTTTTATATTTATTCAATACTTTTTACTTCTTTAATGCAAATTTCATTGTAGTATCACAATACCATATTTCACTATTTTTCGGCAAATTGCAGACAAATTATTTAGTTTTTGAAAGGCATAACCACAGACGCTTCACCAATTATTCATTGATTTGCTGTCTGTAGTTATGCCTTTACAATTAATCTGTTATTTTTGTATGATTTTTTTGTGTTTTTCTAAAAGTGTTCCGTATTCTATGCGGATTAAGTCAATTTAAGGAATCCATCGTTTTTTAAACAAAAACGCCTATTCCGTCATGCTTTCTGCCCGGAAGTCTCGTATTAAACCGTTTCGTCTTTAGGTTGCGTCCTTTTAGCAGTTTAATATACGATAAACAAGTCTATGTCCGAAAAAGTGCCGAAATCGAAACTCTTTGCCCCGATTGCTTTCATGGAATAGGCAAAGCCGGGGTTATCTTTCGTGCCGATCAGCGCGTTTACAGCCGTTTCGCCGACCTGCATATTCAGGTTTTCGGCAGTACCTATTTTCAGCACGGCGTTTAGCGTATCAAAAAGATCCGCCGTATCATCAGCCGAAAGATTGTTAAGCGTAAGCGATTTGTGCGTTACGGTATAGGCAAAGCCGTCTTCTTCCGTCTTATCTACGCGAACGGTGGACGAAACGTAAAGGTTATCGGGGATATATTTTTTGAAATATTTATACGGAAAGCCGCCCATATCAGCCTTGAACGGAGTAAGGTCGATTTTTGCCACGACGCCAAAATCCGCGCTGCCGTTTGCGGCAATTTCCGAAAAATCGACCTGCACGACGGTTACAGACACGTCTTTCACTCCGATTTTCAATTTTCCCCCCGTTTTACCGTAAAATACAGTCTGTGCAATTGCCCCGACCTGCTTTTCGGTGAGTGAAATCGCATCAGTCATAATTTGTCCGTCAAGTGCGGCGAAATTAACCGAATATCCGTTGTAACCTTTACCTTCTTCTTCCGTTATTAATCCGGCAAACTTTTTGTTGAGTTCGGTTTTCGTCGCGACAAAATCTTCTTTGCCGTAAGCATTGGGGCAAAGCACGGTTTCGTCAACTTTTTTTGTAAGAGTTTTCAGTTGTCCTGCGGTGCGGAAAAGGTCGATGTCATAAGTCTTGCGGACGTATATATATCCGCCGATAATGACAACCCCCAATATTGCCACAAGAACCACAAGCGTTATTATAAGATTTTTTATTGCTTTCATAATATTCTCCGTCTGGCAGTTCGAGCCGCCCGATAAAGACGGCCCGATTGCCCTATTCTCAGATTGTCTTAAAGTGTTATCCAAAGCGCGGGGACTACGCCGCCTTCCGCGACAAGGTCCGGGGAATTTATAACGCCTTTATTATCCCTGTACAGAACGAAGGTCGTGTATCCCTGATTGCCGACGGCAAGAGATGGCGAGCGAGTGTACCAGGTAACGTAATCCTTTTGGGTGTTACCCATCGATACCCCGTGGAATTTGGCAAAATCGGATGCTTTCAAGTTTCTTGCGGGATCTTCCGCTTTTACGTCCTTATTAAATCCGTACGCCGCGGTGGTAACGTCTCGCAAAGACAACAAGAATATCTTATCGTCCGTATCTTTGCATTGGTCCGCATACTTGTTTTTCCCTGCGTTTTCCGCGTAGCCGTAATACTTCGGGTATTCGTTCGGATTGGAACTTCTCGCGCTGTTGTCGAGGTGCGTGGTCTGTATGATTTCCTTTTGCAACTTGTTGAACACCTCGTTGTAGAAGGTCTCGTTCAGCCAACGGCGTATGAAACTATATTCCCAGTTGTTGGCATAAGTTCCGTCCGGAACACCCGTCGAATTGTTGTACGAAGCATATAAGCCGTCGCGATTCTCGCTCTTTCTGTCGGGCTGCATCGAAAAGAAATCCAAAGCGATATCGCTCATAATAAAGGCGGAATTCCCGCTTGTGGTTAAAATTCTCCACTTTATCGGTTCATACTTAAACCAGTACACATTTAACCTATAATATCCGTTGTCCGTAATATCATCGTACAGAGCATCAATCCCCGACGCGCGATATTCGTTCATTTGAACGCCGAGGTATTTCGT
>CAKQKE010000008.1 GCA_934247935.1 uncultured Clostridia bacterium | reverse complement strand
ACCGTGCGAATAGCACTGCCGGAAACATGCCCTTTTAGGGCTACCACAAACTACGCGTTGAACGCGTAGTTTTGATTTGTCGGTTAAAGTGTATTCTTCACGGTAAAACGGTGCAATTTAAACCGATTTTTATTAAAGTAACAATTTAAGAAATTGTGAAAATTGTTTTCAGGTTATCAAACTTGATTGCAAAGGGTTACAATTTCGCATTTTTCAAATAGTTTATAATATTTTTTGACTAAAACGGATAATTTGTGTATAATAAGAATAATAAATAAATTTTAACAAGTCAGAAATTTTGCGCAAACATTTAAATCGTCGCGCCGAGACAAAAAACAGAAGTAAAAACTCTGTGCGAGCGAAGTATAAATATTCAGCGTTGTGCAAAACAAATATTTCGCTTTTAATCGGGAAAAACAAGCCGAAATCACACTAAACAACGTTTTTGTTGTATTAATTAAGAGGTATTATATGAATTTAGCCCATTTAAAATATGCGGTAGAAGTGGCGAATACAGGGTCGATAAACAAGGCGGCCGAAAATTTGTTTATTGGTCAACCCAATCTATCCAGAGCGATTAAAGAATTGGAATCGTCTTTAAACATTACCATTTTTATCCGATCGGCAAAGGGTATGGAATTGACCCCCGAAGGAGAAGTTTTCATTAAATACGCAAAATCCATTTTAAAACAAGTGGACGACGTAGAGAGTATGTTTCTTGGCATTTCTCAACCTAAAAAGACCTTTTCCGTTTCGGTGCCGAGGGCGAGTTATATAGGGATGGCTTTTGCCGATTTTTCAAAGCAGTTGAGTTATTCCGACGGGTTTGAAATTTTATACAAAGAGACAAACTCTTTAAGGACTATTAAAAACGTGTCCGAAGACGGCTATCGTCTAGGCATAATAAGGTACGCCGAAGAATATGACAGATATTATAAGCAATTATTTGAAGAAAAGGGTTTTGCAAGCGAGGTTGTGGCTACGTTTAAATACGTGCTTGTGATGAATAAAGACAATCCTATGGCAGAACTCAACAAAATTACTTTTGCCGATTTAAACGACTACATCGAACTTGCGCACGCCGATCCCTACGTTCCGTCGGTTCCGCTTGCTTCGCTTAAAAAAGAAGAGTTGCCCGGCAATACAAAAAGGAGGATTTTCGTCTTTGAAAGGGCGAGTCAATTCGAGGTTTTATCCACAAGCATTGATACTTTTATGTGGGTTTCTCCGATTCCGCAAGAAACGCTTTCAAGATATAATTTGGTGCAAAAAGATTGCGCCGACAACACAAAAATATTTAAAGACGTGATGATTTATAAAAAAGACTATAAATTGTCTAAATTCGACAACGATTTTATTACTGAATTGACTAAATCCAAAAGGGAAGTAATCGACTATAAGAAGTAAATCTTTTGACGTTAATTCAGGGTTCCTTGTGTAATCCAAGCGAGTTTTCGGTTTTTTAAAATAAAAACAAAAACTAATAATATATAATAATGAAATAATAAAAACAGAATGATTAAAGCGATGAAAAATTTCAAGTTTGCAAAACAATGCAGGCATTATGTAAAAGCAGCCAAAACATTTTAAATAGCGTTGTTTTTGACTTTGGAATAAACTTAAAACAGCATTTTTGAAGGAAGATTTTATCGTCTTCCTTTTTTCTCGCCGTTTTTTCGTTTAACAAAACATAATTGACGGAAATAAATTAAAAAAACGACTTGACAGAAGTACAAATTTTTGTTAAATTTAAATAGGGGCGTGTTCAGATAAAACCACGCGCATATTTTCCGCGGAAGTTCGCCCTTCAAAAACGGATAAAAAGACTTTAATTGTCGACCGACAAAGTTTTATTGTTAAAATAGATAAATAATATATCCGTTTTAAAATCTTTGTAAAAACAAGCAAAAAAGAATATTTTAATTAAAAAAGGTTTTGTTAAAATTAAATAGATAAGCGGTATATCTATAATTGATATATCTATATGCTTAAAAAGCAATTCTCAAACGAAAAATAAAGTTGTATAATTTAGTCAAAAGATAAGGGATGAGCAAACTTAAGGAGACAACATGTGTGAAATTACAAAAGCCACATTGGGCAGACTCCCGACGTACCTTGAATTTTTATACAACGTAAAAGACGAAAGGGAAACGATTTCTACGTCGACTATCGCAAACGCGCTGTCTTTCGGGGCGGTTCAGGTAAAAAAAGATCTGAGTTCGGTTTGCGACAAGGGTAAACCAAAGGTCGGTTATAAAACAGCCGAACTTATACAAGACATAGAAAAAGTTATAAACGGCGTTAAAACGGGTATTGTTTTAATCGGTGTGGGAAAATTAGGAAGAGCGATATTGGATTACAACGGGTTTGAAAAATTCGGCATGAAAATATCGGCGGCGTTCGACAACGACGAAAGCAAAACGGGGCAAAGCGAAAACGGAATAAAAATTTTATCGTCTGCGCAATTAAAAGATTACTGTAAAGACAATAATATTAATATAGGAATAATCGCCGTGCCCAAAACTTACGCGCAGGAAATTTGCGACACGCTGGTTGACGGCGGAGTAAAAGCAATCTGGAATTTCGCGCCCGTAAAATTAAAAACTAAAGACGGTATTAATGTATTGCAAGAAGATTTGTCATTATCTCTTGCGTATTTGAATTTAAAATCAAGGTAAAACGGAGGTTTACTAAAATGGAAGATAAAGTATACGGTATTGTAGATAGCGTAGAAACGCTTGAAGCGAAAATCGCGCAAGTAAGAGCAGCGGAAAAGATTTTTGCAAACTTCACACAAGAACAAGTGGATAAAATTTTCTTTGCCGCGGCAACCGCAGCAAACCAAATGCGTATTCCCCTTGCTAAAATGGCAGTTGAAGAAACGGGAATGGGAGTAGTGGAAGACAAGGTAATTAAAAACCATTTCGCTTCCGAATATATTTACAACGCATATAGACACACAAAGACTTGCGGCGTTTTGGAAGAAGACAAAGAATACGGCATTAAAAAAGTTGCCGAGCCCATCGGTTTGGTTGCGGCTGTTATTCCCACGACAAACCCGACTTCTACCGCAATTTTCAAGACTTTGATTTGCTTGAAGACGAGAAACGGTATCATTATCAGCCCGCACCCGAGAGCAAAAAAATCCACTATCGCGGCTGCAAAGGTTGTTCTCGAGGCAGCGGTTAAGGCAGGCGCACCCGAAGGAATTATCGGCTGGATAGACGTTCCGTCGCTTGAAATGACCAACCTTTTGATGAAAGAGGCCGATATCATTCTGGCAACCGGCGGTCCCGGCATGGTTAAGTCGGCATATTCGTCCGGTAAACCGGCATTGGGCGTAGGCGCAGGTAACACCCCCGCAATCATCGATGACACCGCAGACATTATTTTGGCAGTCAACTCGATTATTCACTCCAAGACGTTCGATAACGGTATGATTTGCGCATCCGAGCAATCTGTTATCGTATTGGATAAAGTTTATGACGCCGTTAAGGCAGAATTCGCTGCCCGCGGTTGCTATTTCCTGAATAAAGAAGAGACAGAAAAAGTAAGAAAGACAATCATTATCAACGGTGCGTTAAACGCTAAGATAGTCGGTCAGAAGGCATGCAAAATTGCCGAACTTGCAGGCGTAAAAGTACCCGAAGGAACAAAGATTTTAATCGGGGAAGTAGAAAGCGTAGAACTTTCCGAAGAATTTGCTCACGAAAAATTGTCCCCCGTACTTGCAATGTACAGGGCTAAAGATATCGACGACGCATTCAACAAAGCCGAAAGATTGATTGCCGACGGCGGTTACGGACACACTTCTTCGATATATTTAAATACCGTTACGGAACAAGAAAAATTGCAGAAATTCTACAACAGAATGAAGACTTGCCGTATTTTGGTAAACACTCCCTCTTCTCAAGGCGGTATCGGCGACTTGTACAACTTCAAGTTGACTCCGTCGCTCACGCTCGGTTGCGGTTCTTGGGGCGGTAACTCCGTTTCCGAAAACGTCGGCGTTAAGCATTTAATTAATATTAAGACTGTTGCAGAAAGGAGAGAGAATATGCTTTGGTTCAGAGCCCCCGAAAAGGTTTACTTAAAGAAAGGTTGCTTACCCGTTGCGCTTGACGAATTAAAGACCGTTATGGGCAAGAAGAGAGCGTTTATCGTAACGGATAGTTTCTTATATAACAACGGTTACACTAAACCTATTACAGATAAATTAGATCAAATGGGAATTGTACACACCACGTTCTTCAACGTTGCTCCCGACCCGACGCTTGCTTGCGCTAAAGAGGGTACGGAACAAATGAGAGCGTTCAAACCCGACACGATAATCGCACTCGGCGGCGGTTCCGCAATGGACGCAGGTAAGATTATGTGGGTAATGTACGAACACCCCGAAGTAGATTTCATGGATATGGCAATGAGATTCTGCGATATCAGAAAACGTATCTACACATTCCCGAAGATGGGCGAAAAGGCATACTTCATCGCTATCCCGACTTCGGCAGGTACGGGTTCCGAAGTAACTCCGTTCGCCGTAATTACCGATGAAAAGACGGGCGTTAAGTATCCTCTTGCGGATTACGAATTGATGCCCAAGATGGCAATCATCGACGCCGACTTCCATATGAGCGCACCCAAGGGCTTGACTTCTTGCTCGGGTATCGACGCGGTAACTCACGCTTTGGAAGCAATTGCGTCAATGATGGCTACGGATTATACCGACGGCTTGGCAATTCAGGCGTTGAAAGTAATATTCGAGTATTTACCCAGAGCATACGACAACGGTCCTAACGACCCCGAAGCAAGAGAAAAGATGGCAAATGCGGCTACTATGGCAGGTATGGCGTTTGCAAACGCATTCCTCGGCGTATGCCACTCTATGGCACACAAACTCGGCGCATTCCATCATTTGCCTCACGGTCTTGCAAACGCGCTTATGATCGACGAAGTATTGAGATTCAACGCTCAGGAAGTTCCCGCAAAGATGGGTACGTTCCCGCAATACGGATATCCTCACACTTTGGCACGTTATGCAATGGTTGCAGAAAGTTTGGGATTGAAGGGTAAAAACGATCAGGAAAGTCTTGACAACTTAATCAAGGCAATCGACGATTTGAAGGCGCGCGTAGGTATGAAGCCGACCATCAAGGATTACGTTCCCGACGAAAAAGACTTCTTGGACAGACTTGACGCAATGACCGAGCAAGCGTTCGACGATCAATGCACCGGCGCAAATCCGAGATATCCGTTGATGAGTGAAATCAAACAAATGTATCTCGACGCTTATTACGGCAAGAAGTTCGTTGAAAAAGAAGTTCCTACCTTGGAAAATACCGATACCGAAGCAGATGACGTTCACAACTTCAAACAAGCGTATCGTAAAGCAAAGAAAAATGTTAAATAAGGAGGCAAATTATGAACTTTGATAGAATTATAGCCGTCAGAAACAACAAAACGGTTTATCGCGATAAAGACAATTGCATCAAATTGTTTAACGAAAATTATCCCAAGGACGACATTTTAAACGAGGCTTTAAATCAAGCCAGAATAGAAAGAACGGACATCAACGTGCCAAAAATCAAATCGGTTGAAAGTTTTGACGGTAAATGGGCAATCGTTTCCGAGTATATCAAGGGCAAAACGATGGCTGAATTGATGAAAGAACATCCCGAAAAAAAAGACGAGTATCTCAACAGAATGGTTGACATTCAAATCGACATTCAATCCAAAAAAAGCCCGCTTTTGAACAGACAAAGAGATAAATTCATAAGGAAGATTATGGCTTGCGATTTAGACGCAACCACTCGTTATGATTTGCTTACGAGACTCGAGTCTATGCCCAAGCACGACAAGATTTGTCACGGAGATTTCAATCCCTCCAACATCATTATCGACGAAAACGACAAGGCGTATATAATCGACTGGTCGCACGTTACTCAGGGCAACGCTTCCGCCGACGCAGCAAGAACATATTTGTTGTTCTGGCTTAACGGCGACATAAGCGGAGCAAAGAAGTATCTGGATTTGTTCTGCACAAAGACCAATACAGACAAAAAATACGTACAAAAATGGATGCCTATCGTTGCTGCAAGCCAACTTACGAAGGGCAACGAAAAAGAACGTGAATTTTTACATTCTTGGATAAACGTAGTTGAATACGAATAAGGAGATAGAAAAGATGAAAGTAACAGTTTGTATAGGTAGTTCTTGCCACATTAAAGGCTCGAGACAAGTAGTAGAGCAATTACAATACTTAATCGCGGAAAACAAGTTGGAAGATCAAGTAGAACTTTCCGGTGCGTTTTGTATGGGAAGATGCCAGGAAGGCGTTTGCGTCACGGTTGACGACGAATTTTTCTCGGTATCGCCCGAAACGGTTAAAGAGTTTTTTGAAAAGCAAATTAAAAGCAAATTTAATTAAATTTTAATTTTTTAACGGAAAAGCACAAGAGAAATCTTGTGCTAATTCCTTAATACGAGGTATTTTTTATGAGTTCGTGTTTGGCATTAAAAAAATCAAATTGTAAAAACTGCTATAAGTGTATAAGGCACTGTCCCGTTAAATCTATAAAGTTTTCGGGCAATCAGGCGCACATTCTGGAAGACGAGTGCATATTATGCGGTCAATGCTTTGTAGTTTGCCCGCAAAACGCCAAAGAAATAGTGAGCGAAGTAGAGAAAGTAAAAGTTATGCTTATGGCGGGCGATAAAATTATAGTTTCGCTTGCGCCTTCGTTTGTCGCAAATTACGACGGGGTGGGCATAGACTCGATGAGAAACGCTCTTAAAAAATTGGGATTTTTTGATGTCGAAGAGACTGCAATCGGCGCAACTATAGTCAAGAAAGAATACGAAAAAATGCTGGGAAAAGAGGAAAGAGATATCGTAATTTCTTCTTGCTGTCACTCGGTAAACTTGCTTATACAAAAGTTTTTCCCCAACGAATTGCAGTATTTGTCGGATATAATGTCTCCCATGCAAGCGCATTGTACGGATATTAAAAAGAGATATCCCGGCGCAAAAACCGTGTTTATAGGTCCTTGTCTTTCCAAAAAGGACGAGGCGCAAAGATACCCCGGCATCGTCGACGCCGTGTTGACTTTTGAAGAGTTGACTAATTGGCTTAAATCGGCAAAAATCGAGTTGGAAAAAGAAACGGACACGACGCAAAAGAGTCGCGCCAGAATTTTCCCCACGGTCGGCGGCGTAATTAAATCGATGACTGACAAAAATCCGAATTATACATATATTACCATCGACGGTACGGAAAATTGTATTTCGGCTTTAAAAGATATCGAAAACGGCAACATTCACAAGTGTTTTATAGAGATGAACTCTTGTGCGGGCGGCTGCATTTGCGGTCCCGTAATGGAAAAATATCACAGACTTCCCGTGCGTGATTTTGCTTTGGTGTCTAAATATGCCGGCGACGAGGACTTCGACGTAAACGAATACTCTCATGCCGATATTAAAAAAGAGCACAATTATATCGAAGTTGATAAAAACATACCGTCAGAAGAGGAAATCAAGCGCATTTTAAAGCAAATGGGCAAAACTTGCACCATGGACGAACTCAACTGCGGTAGTTGCGGATACGACACTTGCAGAGAAAAGGCTATCGCTATTTATCAAGGCAAAGCGGAAGTATCGATGTGCCTGCCTTATTTGAAGGAAAAAGCGGAAAGTTTTTCGGATACAATAGTCGACAATACGCCCAACGGACTTATAGTGTTAAACGAAGATCTCGAGGTTCAGCAAATCAACAATTCGGCGAGAAAAATGCTCAATTTGCGTTCGGCTTCTGATATTCTGGGCGAACAAGTAATAAGAATTCTCGACCCGCAAATCTTCGTCGACACCAAAAACAAGGGGCGCGGAGTAAAGGACAAAAAGATGTATCTTGCAGAATATGACAGATACGTCGAGGCTACGACGGTATACAACAGAGAATATCATATAATTTTGGGTATTTTCAAAGATATTACCGACGAAGAAACCGAAAAGGAAAAGAAAGACGAATTGAGTCGTCAAACGGTTGAAATTGCCGATAAAGTAGTCGATAAACAAATGAGAATAGTTCAGGAAATCGCTTCGCTACTCGGCGAAACGGCGGCGGAGACTAAAATCGCGCTTTCTAAATTAAAGGAGTCTATAAAAAATGAATAATCTTTGCGTAGACGTCGGATATAAAAGCATCAATCACGAGGGTGAAATACTTTGCGGCGATCACGTTGACATAATCGACGCCGAAAACGGTGACAAAATAATCGTTTTGGCGGACGGATTGGGCAGCGGCGTAAAGGCAAGTATTTTATCCACGTTGACGTCGAAAATTATTTCGACGATGATGGCTGAGGGTCTTGCGCTTGAAGATTGCGTTGAAACGATAGCGGCTACGTTGCCGATTTGTTCGGTGAGAGGCGTTGCGTATTCCACGTTCACTATAATTCATATTATAGCCAACAGAAGAGCGCAGATAATACAGTTCGACAATCCGCACGTAATACTTATAAGAGACAATCAAGTGTATAAGTATGCGGAAAAAGAGTTGAACATAGGCAATAAAAAAATATACGAATCGGAAATCGATTTGCAAGAAAACGACGTATTCGTCGCGATGAGCGACGGTTGCCCGCATGCTGGTATAGGTCAAAGTTACAATTTCGGTTGGAAAGAAGAAGATATTGCGGAGTTTATGAGCGAAATCACGCACGTGGGTTTTACCGCAAAAACGCTTTCTACCATTTTAATAGACGAAGTGTTTAAGTTGTACGGCGGTATGCCGGGCGACGACGCCACCGCTTGCGTGGTGAGAATAATCAAGCGTGAGCCGATGAATATTTTGTTCGGTTCGCCCATAAACAGGGACGACGACCAAAGAATGTTATCGCTGTTTTTTGCAAAAGAAGGGAAGCACATCGTTTGCGGAGGTACGACTTCGTCGATATGCGCAAAATATTTGGGTAAACCTATAAAAATGTCTTTAAATTACGAAAATTCCGACATACCGCCCACGGCTGAAATAGAGGGCGTGGATTTGGTTACGGAAGGCGTAATTACCATGGACAGAGTGCTTAAATATGCCAAAGATTACCTTAAAGACAACACCCTTTACGAAGAGTGGGGTTATAAAAAGGACGGAGCGTGCAAAATTGCAAGGCTTTTATTCGAGGAGGCAACCGATATAAACTTTTATGTGGGAAAAGCGATAAATCCCGCGCACCAAAACCCCGACCTGCCTATAAATTTCAGCATAAAGATGAATCTTGTCGAAGAATTGTCCAAATGTCTTAAAGAAATGGGCAAGAGGGTAGTTGTAAGTTATTTTTAATGGAGATAAAATGAAAAAGTTCGATACAAAAGTTCAACATCTTAAATATAAAGTTTTAAGAGAAGTAGCAAGACTTGCGTGGAAAAACGAGTTGTTTGAAAACGTTCTGGATATTCCGAAAATGATTGTCCCCGGTAATAAACCTACCACGCGTTGTTGCGTCTATAAAGAAAGGGCTATTCTTGCCGAGAGAGTGAAACTCGCAATGGGTGGCAACAAGGAAAACAAAAACGTCATCGAAGTAATCGAAATCGCTTGCGACGAATGTCCCGTCGGCGGCTATGAAGTTACCAACGCTTGCAGAGGCTGTCTTGCGCACAGATGCGTCGACGCTTGTAAGTTCGACGCGATATATTTAGACAACAATTACGTTGCGCACATCGACAAAGACAAATGTAAAGAGTGCGGCGCATGTTCGAGGGTTTGTCCTTATACCGCAATAGTCAACAACAAACGTCCTTGCCAAAACGCTTGCAAAGTCAAGGCTATCACGATGAACGAAGATAAAGCGGCGGTAATCGACGAAAGTAAATGTATCGCGTGCGGTGCATGCGTTTATCAATGTCCTTTCGGCGCGATTATGGATAAATCGTATATTTTAAACGCCATCGATATAATCAAAAAAAGCGAAAACAACACCAAATACAAGGTATATGCCGTTGTCGCTCCCTCTATTGCCAGCCAGTTTTCTTACGCAAAATTGGGACAGGTAATTAAAGGTTTGAAAGAATTGGGCTTTTATTCTATAGTCGAGGCGGCTTTGGGTGCGGATATGGTCGCTTACGACGAGGCGAAAGAACTTGCCGAAAAGAAATTTTTGACCAGTTCGTGCTGTCCCGCTTTTGTAAATTATATAGAGAAAAATCACCCGAATTTGGTAAAAGATATTTCGTCCAATCTTTCGCCTATGGCAATGATATCCAAGTATATCAAAGAAAACGACAAAACGGCTAAAATCGTATTTATAGGACCTTGTACCGCCAAAAAAATGGAGATACAAAGGGAAAACGTAAAGCAATACGTCGACGTAGTGCTTACGTTTGAAGAATTGCAAGCCCTTTTCGACAGCAAAGATCTGGATATTTCCGCTCTCGGCGAAGACATACTCGACAACGCATCGTACTACGGCAGAATTTTTGCAAGAAGCGGCGGTCTTTCGGACGCGGTAAAAGAGAGCCTGAAAGAGCAAAACATCACCGATTTCGAGTTGAAACCGATTGCTTGCAACGGAATCGAAGAGTGCAAAATCGCCCTTTTGAAAAAGAATAAAAATTTGCTTGACGCAAACTTTATAGAGGGTATGGCATGTATCGGCGGTTGTATCGGCGGCGCGGGCTGTTTGACGCATGGCGAAAAGAACAAAACCGACGTCGACAATTACGGCAAACAAGCAATGGAAAAGACGATTTCGGATGCAATAAGCGGCGTGCCTAAAACGACGAAAAAATAAACAAAGAGTTTTAAGACAAAAAAAGAGTTGCGAAAGCAACTCTTTTTTTTCTTAATTTTTAATGCGGTTAAATGAAGTTTGCTGCCGTGTTGTCGTTTTTACGCAATACGGTTTACTTAAACTTATCTTTATTGTGCTTTATGTCTTGCTCGTTATAAAGCGAAACCGTCCACCGTTTCCAATCGGGGCAAACCGCTTTTCTGTATTCGGTTGGCGTCATGCCTACTTTCTTTTTAAACAGTTTTATAAAATATTGATATTCATACCCCAGCGAAATGGCGATGTTTTCAACCGTAATAGACGGGTCGGTAAGCATCTTTTTTGCGATATCCATTTTTTTGTTTATAAAATATTGCAAAGGAGTTATGCCGATTTTGTTTTTAAACACCCTTATCAGATATTTTTCGTTGTACCCGAAAAATTCCGCCATTGATTTTACGTTGTTGAATTCGGTCAGGTAAGGGGAAGTGGAAAAATATTCTATAACAGATAAAAATCTGTAATCCGGTGACTCTTTATTTACGGCGTTTAATGAAATTAAATAAAGTTCTGACAAAATGGCCGTCATCATGCAATCGCGTATAAGTTGAGAGGCGGAGGACGATACGTCAAGCGTATACTGTTCGAGTTGGGTCAACTGAATTGAAAGCCTGTCAAAACGCTGCATATGAAAATACATCGGGATATAAAATTTATTTCTTTCCGACATGACGGGTTCGTCCGATTCTGTCACTTTATAATTATCTATAATAAAATGATTCCAATGAAACACGCAAGAAGAATAATCGTAACCGCCGAAAGGAATTTTTCTTTCCGAAATAAACACGTCGCCCGCTTTAAGCAAATATTTCACGCCGTTTTGCTCGATGTGCAGTTCACCTTCCGTCACGATAAAAAGTTCATGCTCGTCAAGGGTACGCCATATATGTTTGGTTTCTTTAAATTTCGCCTTTGCGCAAGTCAGGTGGTGTACCGGCGCGGTAAGGTCGGCAACGAGATATTTCATAACATTTCCTTTAAATAAGTGTGTAAAATTTAACGATTATTTATCGATTTCAATTATACAACGGATTAGCGTTTTTGTATATCGAAAAAAATCAAAAAGTTACTTTTGGTACTATAATAGTGTAAAAATGTCCATTATAAAACAAAATTTTTTGTGTTATCATATTTTCGTAAAACGACAAAAACGTGTTTACGATTATTTTTGAAAAGTGGTCGACTTGCAAATATCGACTAAAAAAACGGAGGGAAATATATGAAAAAAATCACACGCACAAGGCAATTATGCATGACTTTTTTATGCGTAATCGCTTTAGCAAGCACGTGCCTTGCAGTCGCTTTTAAAAACGGCGGTGAAACAAAGGCGTCGGCAGAAACTTCGCTTGTTTACGCGCTGGATTTCGGAGATAGCGAAAATTACGCTAAAAACAGTGCCGGAACTTCGCTTCAGGACGCTGCTATCACCGATAACGGCGGCGTAAGTTACACTCAGAACGCACCCAAGGGTAAAACAGCGTTAAACCTTGTCAGCGGCGGAACGCGTAAAAACTACGTTTCGTTGCCTGTCGAGGCGTTTAACAGCGAAAGCGCAACGGTGGCAGGCTGGTTTAAGGTATCTTCGAGTATTCCGAGTTGGTCGAGAATGTTTGAAGTGTTCGGCAACGGCGAAAATAGACTTTCTGTCATGCCTTATGCGCCTAATTATTACAACGGCATACACATTAATACCGTTATAAACAATACGATGATATCCGGCATAAACAATGCGGACAATATGTTGTTTAAAGGCGGCAATAGTTGCGAGCGTAATATGCCGAAAGATAATTATATTCTTCCTTTATATGACGGATGGGTACATTATGCTTATGAATTTACGCCTACCGAATTCAGATATTATCAAAACGGTAAACTCGTCGCCACAAAAGAGGGAGATTTCACCGCAAGCAACTTCGTAAAAGAAGGCGGCGAAATTTTGCTCGGTGCAACCAAAGTGGACGGTACCGCAGATTTTACCGGTTCTTATTCGGATATAAGAATTTACAATACGGCTCTCGACGAAACTCAGTTAAAAAACGAATTTGCGCTCACTTATGCCGATTTCCTCACTCTTTTTTACAATTTTGAAGACGGAACGAAAGACGCGGCGAGAGGTTATGACGGAACGATTAAAGGCAACGCCAAAGTCGAGCCGGCATACGGCAGAGAAAACAACGTTTTATACCTTGACGGAAGCGATGCCGACAATGTCGAGCCGGCAGACAGATCGTCGATGGAAATACCCGTTAAGTCGATAAACGGTCACACCGCAATCAGCGTATCGGTTGACGTATACGTCGACAGCACGGGCAGCAACTATGCGAGAATTTTTGATTTCTCGCCCGTTCAGGCACAGGCTTTAATGCTCGGGGCAAAGTGGGGCGGCAGCGCAACAAACGTGTTGAAGTTTACAAAACAAGAGGGTCTTTACGACAAAACCATTTCGATAAACACCGATTTCAATAAGTGGGTAAATCTCACGGTGGTTGCCGACGGAACTACGGCGCAAATTTACGTAGACGGCATACTCAGCGCAAAATCCGACAATTTTGAATATAACAACGGAATTTTCTGGGAAAACGTGGGAAATATGGCTTTTGGTAAAACGTTCTTCTGGGGAGACAGAGCATTAAAGGGCGCAATCGATAACATCGAAGTTTATGCAACCGCGCTTACCGAATCTGAAGTGCTTTTAAAGAGCGGCATAACAACCATTGCCGACGACGGTGAAGCAATCGCTCAGGAAAAAGAAAAACTCGAATTGAATTGGGACGGAACGTCCGCTAAAATCGACCTTCCTACGGTTATGGGCGAAGGCGTAAGAGTACAATGGGCTACAAGCAATGCAGACGTAATTACCGGAGACGGAACGGTGCTTTTCCCGTCGGAAATCACCTCGGTAACTTTGACGGCTACACTTATCAGAGGAAAAATAAAGGATACAAAGCAATTTATTATGGAAGTTAAACCCGCAAAAGTACAAAATCCTTCAATCGTTTTCGGTACAGACTACGACGAAGTATTCTTCAATGAAAACAGTTATTACGAGGCTCTTATGGAGACCAACCTCGACTATATGATGGGTCTCGATAAAGACAGACTTTTATATAATTACAGGCGCATTGCGGGGCTCGACACCAAGGGCGTGCAAGGCTACGGCGCATGGATAAAAGACAACGGTGCGGGGCAATTCGAAGCACATTACGTCGTTGCGCTTGCAAAGGCGTCGATGAGTATGCCCAATTACAGTTTCAACGGCGAAACGGTGCTCGACAGACTCACTTATATGGTAAATGCGCTTAAAGAATGCCAGGACGCATACGGTAAACTTTATCCGCAAGAAAAGGGATATTTAGGCGCGATACCGACCGACCAATACACCGCTTTGGAAGAAGGCAGAAATAAAGACAACACGGGCTTAAGTATTTGGGTGCCCTGGTATTTCAACCACAAAAACCTCGAGGCAGAACTCGACGTATATCACTATGCGGCAAGCGAAGAATTGAGAGCGGTAGCATACGAAATGATGTCCGCTCACGCAGACTGGTGCTATAACAGAATGTCGAGATTGGACGAAGCGACGAGACTTAAAGTGTTGCGCACCGAATATGGCGGAATGGCTGAAGTTTTATTCCGGATTTACGCCGAAACAAACAACGTAAACCACTATAAAGCGGCTAAATATTTTGAAGAAGGTTCGCTTTTGGACAATATTTACAAGAACGTAGATATACTTAAAGGTCTTCATGCAAACACGGCGATACCCAAATTCCTCGGCTGTGCGGCGGCTTACGAAGTGACGGGCGACGAGTATTACAAGACGATTGCGATAAATGCTTTCGAAATGATTTTGGGCAGAACTTACGCTTTCGGCGGAACGAGCAGAGCCGAGCACTGGCTTGACGACGCCGGCGATTTAAAGACGGCAAACGACACTGCGGAAACTTGCTGTTCTTACAACATGATTAAACTCGCCGATTATCTTTACCGTTGGACGGGAGATAAAAAATATCTCGATTATATCGATCTCACTTACACAAACCACATACTTGCGTCGATGGCCCCCGATTCCGGATTGAAGACGTACCTTACCAACACGGCTTTCGGTTCGTACAAGGTATTGCACACGGTTGACAATTCTTTCTGGTGCTGCGCATGTACGGGTATGGAAAGTTTTGCAAAACTCAATTACGGCATTTACTATAAGACCGAAAACGCCATTACCGTAAATATGTTCTATCCTTCCGAGTTCAAGTTTAACGAAAACGTTACGCTTGTACAAGAAAACGATTTCTTCACTCAGGAAAAGGCTTCGTTTAAAGTAAAAGGCAACGGCGAATTTACTCTTCGCCTCCGCAAACCCGACTATGCGACGACAACTACGATAAAAATCAACGGTCAGACGATTGCAGTTGACGAAACTAACGGTTTTTATGAAATTACGAGAAATTGGGCTGACGGCGACAATATCGTTTATGAAGTCCCGTTCGGTTATCAACTCGTAAGACTCAACAATCACACTAAAGAATATGCCGTAAAATATGGTCCGCTCGTATTCGTTGCCGACCTCGGCAGTGACGACGTAAACGACGTTCAGGGGTCTCAACTTTCGTTCGGCACGGCATACGTAGGCAATATCGAAAGCAAGATTGTGCTTGCGGGCAATACTTTGGAAGAAAGCGCAACGCTTACTTACGGTGAAAACGGAGAAATTTATCTCACGATAAACACTTTAAACCAAGGCGAATTGCTTTTCAGACCCTTCAATCAATTATTCCATAAACGTTACGGTATGTATTTCGCTTATTATGACACCCTTGAAGAGTGCGAAGAAGAATATTCCGTTACGGGTAACGAATTAAATCTTCCTCTTACAAACCAAAGCGATTTGGCAATAATGACAGAATATTCTACTTCCGGCGAAAATGGCAAAGTGGATTCAAACGGACTTCTTTCTCCCTTGGGCGAATATAAACTTATGGCAGGTCTTTCGCTTACAAGCGGATATACTTTGGATATCACAATGTTCCCCAATGCTAAAGACGGACTTATCAACGGCGGTTTGTACGTGCTTGCCACAAACGCAAAAGCGGGTCAGGACAACATCAACGCTTACAACGTGCACGTAATGAAAAACGCAGGCGAATCGGCTTATACTGTGTATATTTACAAGTTTAACGGCACTTATCAAGGTGTGTTGGACAGCAGGTCTTATACGCTTAAAGCGGACGGAAAAGTAAACCTTCACGTGCTTGTAAAAGACGGCAAAATCAGCGTGTTTGTAGACGGCAGAAAGACTGCGGCAATGCAAATCGATATAGACACTTCGTTTATTACCGAAAAAGTTACCGACGTAGGTATCCGTGCTCAACAAGCGGAAATGAGATTTACCGATTTCAAGGTGATTTCTCCCGAAATCGAAGTCTATGTCAACGTTTTGGAAAACCTTGTAAACGAAGCGGACAGGCTCGACGAAAGCAAGTATACAAGTGCAACTTACGATGCGGTTGTAAAGTCGCTTGACATTGCTAAAGAAGTGCTTAAACTTGAAGAAAAGACTCAGGAACAAGTGAATATGGCTGTAAGTATGCTTAAAGATTCTCTCAACGGTTTGAAAGAAAAAGCAGATGCAACCAAGATTAAAAACTTGCTCACCGTAATTAAGGCTCTCGATTTAAGAAAGTTTACAAAGGCAAGCGTAAATTCGCTTAACGGAGTAATTGCCGATATCGAGAAAGCAGACCTCGACGATATTTCGCTTGAAGAGTATGAAGAAAACCTTAACAAACTTGTAGATGCGGTCGCTGCGCTTGAAATCGACGAAAATTACAACCCGGACAGCGATTCCGGTTCCGGCACTACCGATTCGGGCAACGATTCTACGTCGGGCGGTTGCGGAAGTACTGTAGACGGAAACTGTGCTTTGGCTCTTGCGTTGTGCCTCGTTGCGGTATATGCTTTGGCAAAGAAAAGAAGACAAAACGTCAAATAATTTGTCTTAAAATCAAAATACAGTCGAATTATAAAACCGACTAAAAAATTAAGCCCCGATTTATTTCGGGGCTTAATTTTTCGCTTTTTAATTTAGCGAAAATGTGTTTTTTTGTCGTCTTTACGGCATACGTATGCTGTTTTTACGGCAAAAACAAGGGTATGAGCACGCTTTTATCGGTATGGATTTTGTTATTTACTGCTGGCAATTGCCGCTTTAAAAGGCGATTAATCGTCTTTATATGTACAACAGACTTCTTCTTTCGCGCCGTTTAAAGCGATTGAATATTTTTTGCGCTTTCGCTTGGGTGGCGGCGGTGTTTCGGGCTGTTTTTCGGTCGGTTTTAAGCAGACGAGATTACACTTGATAAGTAGTAAAGATATGGGCAAGCAACTTAAAAAACAAATAAATACGGTAAATAAATTTTTAATCATGGCTTGATTATATCATTTATTTTAGTTTGATAAATGGCGAATTAGGTCGTAAAAAAGGTATCTTTGTAAAATGCAAAGTTCAGAATTTTTTATAAAGTGATGAAAAATTGACATAGTTACTTGAATTACAAAAAACGTATGTTAACATGAAAATGGTTGAAGAAATTGTAAAGTTTCTTCGGCTTTTTATATTTATTAAGAAAAATAAAATTTTTAATGAATTAACAACAAAAAATATTTCAGAGGTGGTATAATGGGAGCAGGAGGAGTGCCAAATAGAACAATTGAGAGGATAGATGGTAGGCGAGGAGATTTGCCAACAAGCGGAGCAAAACCGAATTCTCGATATGATTTATATGTAAATGGTGAAAAGATTCAGAGTAGATGGTTTGATTCTGAAGGAAGTGTTGTGAGAAATAGAGATTATGATCATCAAAATGCTCATCATAATCATTTTTTTCCACATGATCATAATTGGGAATTGAATAATGGGCGTCCGGAAATAAATCCGGATAATTTGCAGCCGGACTACGAATTGTTTAATTAAGGAGGGTAAAAAATAATGACGAAAAACAGCGATTACGAATCGGATAAACAAAATAAAAAGCAATTACTCGTGAGAAACGAGTTTTTATATTACGGTAATTGTGTCGGGAAATACGATATGCCGCTTGTAAAAAAGCAAAATATCGACGTGGAAAAAATTAAATTCTTAAGTTATTCAAGCACAAAAAACGACGATATAGAAAACAAGGATAAAACCGTTCATTTTTTCACATACGATTGGAAGTTTGAAAAGGTATATTTAAACCCGAACGAAGAATTGCAAAAATTAAGTCAATATTATTCTTTATTGACCCCCGATTTCAGCGTTTTTACAAATATGCCGCGCGCTTTGTAAATCGAAAGCGTGTTTAAAAATCGTTGGTGCGGCGCGTTTTGGCAAAGCAAAGGCTTAAAAGTAATACCCACCGTGTCGTGGGGAGACGAAAGGTCGTTCGATTTTTGTTTTGACGGAATAGAAGAGGGTTCTATCGTTGCCGTTTGCACGTATTATCGAGAAAACTGCGAAGAAGAATTTATGCTCGGTTACAACGAAATGATGAAACGAATAAAACCGAGCGTGGTTTTGTGTTATGACGAGCCTTTTAAAGCGATGAAAGGCAATGTAAAAGAATTTTTGCCCACGACTTACGAGTGGACGAAAGACTTAAGTTGGCAAGATTTAATTCAGTTTAAGTGGGAAAAACAGCATAGAAACGTCTCGGGGTTAGACCCAAAAAGTTTTAAATTTTTCAAGTACGACGACCCGTACGTGAAAAACGAAATCGTCAAATGTCCGATATGCGGAAAGCCTGCGCTTCAAGACCAATACGGCAACGGCGAGTGCAAAAATTGCGGTTGGAAATTTAGTAAGGACGAGCAAATGTACGAGCAAAAAATCGGCGTAAGTTATCCTATGCTCGTCACGCCCACCACCGCAAGAGAACAATATAAAAAAGGTTTGCCCTTTAAAGCGACTTTCGACGAATTTTTAAACGGGTTGTTTTTTTACAGCGAAATGCTTTTTACTTATAAAAACGTGACCTACGAAGTGTTTTTAAAACCCGATAAAAGCATAGTATTTTGTTCTTCGGAAATGCAGCAAGAATACAAGACGAGAAAAGATTTTGAAAAAAGCGCAAATATCGACGGTGTGCTTGTAAAAGACCTTTGGGACGGCGTGACTTTTGCGGGTTTTTGTTTTGCGGATAAAAATTCACGCTTTTGTATGAGGCAAAAAAGCGCGCGCAAATATAGCGGCGTAATATGGAAAAAACGTTTGTCCGTCGTTTTAATAGGGCGGTTGAGGGCGGTCAAATTGTATGCGAAAACACTTTGTATACGGTATCACTTGACAAAATTTTTCAATAAAATTATAATTTTAATGTAATTCTTTGAGATTGGGTGAAAATCCCTACCGGCAGTAAAGTCTGCAAAGGAGAAAAAATCTCCCCGACGAAGTGCAATTCTTCGACCGACGGTAAAGTCCGGACGGGAAAAGAAAGATAAAATACTCTTTATTATCTTCGCTCTCGGTTACGGGAGTTTTTTCAAAGAAATTACGAAGGTGTATCATGAGTAAAGAAACAACTAAATTTTCTGCAAGTTACGTCGCGAAAATCGGCATTTTCAGCGCACTGTGCTACGTGCTTTATTTAATCAGGACGCCGCTGTCGTTCTGGTTTCCGTTCTGGCTTGAAATCAATTTGTCCGACGTGCCCGCTTTAATCAGCGGCTTTATGCTCGGGCCTTTGGCGGGCGTGTTGACGGTCACGGTAAAAATTCTTTTAAAACTGCCGTTTACTTCTACCGCATGTGTGGGTGAACTCGCCGATTATTTAATCGGGCTTGCTTTCGTGTTGCCGTCTTCGCTTGTTTATAAGCATCATAAGGATGTAAAGCATGCGCTGTACGGCATGATTTTGGGCGCGGGATGCTCGATAATCGTCGCAATACTTGCAAACGTATTTATACTTATTCCGTTTTATTTGTTCGTGCAAAACTGGAAACTTTCTACGCTTGTGGAGGCGAGTAGCGGAGTAATAAAGGGCATTACCGAGAGTAATTTTTACGTTTATTACGCATTTTTCGCGGTGTTGCCGTTTAATGCGCTGCGCTGCGTGGTCGCGGGCGGCATTACGTTTTTGGTTTATAAAAAAATATCGATTTTAATGCACAAGTTTTAAAAACGCAAAAATATTAAAAGAGCAATCTGAAACTCGTAATCGGTAAACATAAAGTGCGGCTCGTCGTAAGTCGTTTTCGTTTAAAAAATTTCGACCGGTTAAATCGGGGGTAATATGAAGTACGTCAGCAAAAGTAAAGAAGAAACCATCGAACTCGCAAAAAAGTACGCAAGCACTTTAAAACCGGGCGACGTTGTCGTTTTAGACGGAGAAATGGGTGCGGGCAAAACAGTGTTTACAAAGGGTATCGCTTTAGGTCTCGGTATAAAGGATAATATCACAAGTCCCACTTACGCTTATATGAACGATTACGGCGGAAAACTTTACCATTACGACTGTTACAGGTTGTCGGGAGGGGAAGACGCCGAGGCGTTGGGACTTACCGATTATTTTTATTCAAACGGTGTTTGCGTCATCGAATGGGCGCAGATTATAGCAGACGTATTGCCTGAAAACGTCAAAAAAGTGATTATTACTAAAATCGACGACGACACGAGGAGTATAGAATTTTGAAATATTTGGCTATCGACACAAGCGGGACTTATCTCACCGCGGCGGTAAATATTGACGGAAAAATATACGGCGGTTTTCACCCGGATTGCGGACTTCAACATTCGGTTACGATGATGCCGGAGATTGACAAAGCCTTAAAAGAAAGCGGCTATACAATCGCCGACCTCGATTTTATCGCGGTGACGGTTGGTCCGGGGTCGTTTACGGGCATAAGAATAGGCGTTTCGGCGGTAAAGGCGTTTGCTTACGCATATGATAAAAAGGTGTTGCCGCTCACTTCTTTCGACACGATTGCGTATAATAAGGAAGGCGGTAAAGTGCTTGCAATAGACGACGCAAGGCACGACAATTTTTACGCGTGCGGGTATAAAGATAAAAAAATAACTATAAAACCTTGTTTTATCGACGGGCAAAAACTCGACGAACTTTCAAAAGAATACGCCGTTTTGTCCTCCGCACCGATTGAAGGTCACGACTGCGAAACGGTGGACGTGTTTAACGGCTTTTTAAAGGCAATAGAGGAAAATGCGGACTTAATCACCGAAGACAGAGAGAGCATTGTGCCCCTTTACGTAAAGAAAAGTCAGGCAGAGGAGGGCTTATGATTTACCGAATTGCGACAAGCGGCGATATAAACGACGTTTTCAATATCGAAACACAGTGTTTTTTGACTCCGTGGACGACGAATTTAATCGCCTCCGAACTCGAAAAACCCGATTACGTGGCTTTTGCGGCTGTCGATAATGGCAAAGTGTGCGGTTACGTGTTCGCTTCGTGCGTTTTGAGCGAGGGCGAAATAGAAAGGATTGCCGTGACCGAAAATATGCGCCGAAAGGGCATCGGTGACGAACTTATGCGTCTGGCGATAGAAAAACTCGCTTTATCGGGCGTGGAAAAGGTGTTTTTAGAAGTGCGCTCGGACAACTACAAGGCGATAAATTTATATAAAAAACACGGTTTTTTAACCGTCGGAATAAGGAAAAAATATTACGAAAACACGAAAGACGCGCTGATAATGAATTTGAAACTGTGAGGTTTTATTGGAAAAAGTAAGTCTTTTCGGTATGTCCGCGGTTGTATGCGGAGAGGGCGAACCGCTGCTGATGCTACATGGTTTTTTGTCTTCAAAGGAAAGTTTTTTAAGGCAAATAAGGTTTTTCAGTCGTTTTTACAAAGTAATTGCGGTCGATTTGGCGGGGTTTGGCGAAAACGGAGATTTAAAAAAGCCGTATTCGCTCGACACTTACATTGAAGAAATAATAAATTTAATCGACTTTTTCGGCGGCAAGGCTATAGTTATGGGGCATAGTTTCGGCGGAAGAATAGCCATAAAACTTGCAAGCGAGCACCCCGAAAAAGTAAAAGCGTTGGTGCTTGTCGATCCGGCGGGATTAAAACCCAGAAGAGGCGTAAAATATTTTTATCGGAAAACGGGGTATTTTTTTATGAAAAAATTTTTATCTCGCGAAAGGATTGAAAAGAAATATTTTTCGCCCGACTATATAGGCTTATCGCCGAATATGAAAGTCACGTTTAATCTCGTCACGAAAGAATTTTTAGATCGTAAGTTGGGTAAAATTGACGCCTTTACGCTAATCGTATGGGGTAAAAACGACAAAGAGACGCCGCTTTACATGGCAAAGAAATTACATAAAGGTATAAAAAACAGCAGGTTGTATTTAATCGAAGGGGCGGGGCACTTCCCGTTTATAGATAAGTTTGACGAGTTTAATTTCGTCGTAAAAGAGTTTTTGTCGGAGGTTTGAAATGCATTTAAAAGATATGAAATCGTTTGCGCAACTAATAAAATTTGACAACGTGTGGGTGTATTTAGTCGTTGCGCTTTTGAATACGCTTATTCTTTTTATGGTTTCGTATAAGTTTTTTCAAACCATGCAACAATGCGGTTACGACTCTTACGAATATAAAAAATGGCTTAAAAAGAAAGAAAACGCTTTTCTCTTGCGTACGGCAATGACGTCGATGCTGTCGGTGTTTTTGTTCTTGGCGGTGTCGGTGGCGTTTTTATTCTGGAAATCGCCGTTTGAAAGTTATATAGGTTTTGTTTTTTATATATATTTCATAGCGATATACAAACATAAAGACAGGCAAATCAAGAAAAAACTGCCGCTTGTGCATACAAAACGCATGGTAAGACAAATGTGTGTGTGCGGCGTGCTGTTTTTTGTGTTTTCTCTTGTCGTGACGTTTGCGTGCGACGCGATATTTTATCCTCTCAGAAACAACGATATAATTGCGGTAAGGTATTTTTTAATTTGCCTTACGCCCATGTTTGTGCCTTACGCGGTTTTGCTGTCGTGCAAAATTATTTCGCCTTTTGAAAGAGCAAACAACGCAAAATACGTTGCAAAGTGTACCAAAAAACTTGACGATACACAAGGTCTTATTAAAATAGGCATTACGGGAAGTTACGGAAAAACGTCGGTAAAGAATATTTTAACCGCAATGCTTGAAAAAAAATATAAAGTTTTAAGCACCCCCAAGTCGTACAATACGCCGCTCGGAATTTGCAAATCTTTGCAATGTTTGGACGATACGTATGAAGTATTCGTGGCAGAAATGGGAGCAAAACGCAGAGGAGACGTCAAGGCGTTGTGCGAAATGGTAAAGCCCGATTACGCAATTATGTGCGGTATTACGAATCAGCATATGGAAACGTTCGGCACGATGGAAAATCTCGTCGAGACGAAGTACGAACTTATCCAAAATATGAAAGGAAATTACGCCGTATTTTCGGGAGAGAGCGAGCAAAGCGTAAAAATGTACTATAGATGCGAAAAAGAAAAAACGCTTGCCGGTATCGGAAGTAAAAACGAAGTATATGCCGACGATATAAAATATTCTCAACAAGGCAGCGAATTTACGCTTAATATAAACGGAGAAAAAATAAATTGTAAAACCAAACTTTTGGGCAGCGGGAACGTTGAAAATATTTGCTTGTCTGCCGCGCTCGCTTATAAAATGGGCGTGTCGCTTGAAGAAATTTCGGCGGCGATTGAAAATCTTGAGCCTACGCCGCATCGGATGGAAGTGCAAATTACCGCCGCAGGCGTGACCGTAATCGACGACGCATACAACTGCAATCCCGTGGGCGTAAAAGTCGCGCTCGACACTTTAAAACTTTTCGACGGAAATAAAATAGTCGTTACGCCCGGCATGGTAGAGCAAGGCAAAGACGAAGACAAACTTAATTACGAGTTCGGTAAATTGCTTGCACAAATCGCAGACTACGTCATTCCCGTGGGTAAATACGGGGCATACAAAATCCGCGACGCGTTGATTGACGAGGGGTTTAATGCTCAGAACGTATTGCCGGCAAAGACGCTTGAGGACGCAAAAACAATTTTGGCGCGCATAGTGAAAAGCGGCGACACGGTACTTTTTGAAAACGACCTCCCCGACAAGTTTGAATAAATTTTTATTAAAAGAAATCGGGAAAAAGTTGAAGTGAGTTTTATTTTACACGATACGTATTGCGTAAAAACGGCAAGTTTTCACATTAGTCGAATTATTTTGAGCCTTTGCATATAATAATGCGGAGGCTTTTTTTATGAAAAACATAGCGGTTTTTTTCGGCGGAGTTTCGGTGGAACACGATATTTCGGTAATCACGGGCGTGCTTACCTTAAACTCATTGGATAAAAGTATTTACAATCCCGTGCCGATTTATATCGACAGAGACGGTAAGTGGTACACGGGCGAATCGCTTTTCAACGTAAGCAATTATAAAAATTTAAACTATAAAAAACTTAGTGCGGTTACATTGTTTGCGGGGGACAGGACGCTGTATAAGTTGCATGGCGGCAGACATAAAAAAATCGCAGATTTAGATGCGGGGGTAAATTGTATTCACGGCGTTTGCGGAGAGGACGGCGCGCTTGCGGGTTATGTAAAAATGTGTCCGTTCGCTTTTTGTTCGCCCGACATTTATTCTTCTTCGTTTTCAATGGATAAGCATTTTACAAAGCAAGTGCTTAAAGGTATAAAGGTAAAGTGCTTGAATGACGTTTGCATTTCAAGAAAACATTATTACAAGGATGAAGACGAATTTATAAAGCGAATCGAAAAAACCACGCCTTATCCCGCGATTGTCAAACCCGCGTCGCTCGGCTCGAGCATAGGTATAAAAGTATGCAAAGACAGGCAAGAACTCCGTTACGCGCTTGATACGGCGTTTTGTTACGACGAAAAAGTCATCGTGGAAAAGGCTCTTTTAAATTGCACCGAAATAAATTGCGCCGCATATAAAACTGAAGACAAAATCATAATATCGGAGTGTGAACAACCTATACCAAAAGAGGAAATTTTATCTTTTAAAGATAAATACTTAAACTACAAAAACGGGGCGGACAAAAAATTTCCCGCCGACATTCCCGAGGAAATCTCCGAAAAAATCAAACAAACCACGAAACACATTTATGAAAGTTGCGGTTTCAGGGGCGTGATCAGGGCGGATTATCTCGTTGCGGACGGGGTTGTGTATTTAAACGAACTTAATACAGTACCCGGCTCGATGGCGTATTATTTGTTCTGTAAATCGATGAAAGAATTTTCTTCCATGCTCACTTCGATAATTATTCAGGGAGAAAAAGAGTTTAAAGACAGCCAAAGAACAAAAAGGACTTATTTCAGCAATATTTTAAACATAGAAAACGTAAACGGCAAAAAGTAGTTTGACAAGGGGCAAAATGGGTGTTATAATAAGATTAAGTTAATCGGATGGTTGCGGTGGCGGAAACGTCAATGAGGAAAGTCCGGGCTCCATATAGCAGGATGCCGGCTAACGGCCGGTGAAGGCGACTTCAAGGAAAGTGCAACAGAAATAATACCGCCCGCAAGGGTAAGGGCGAAATGGCGAGGTAAGGGCTCACCGGTCCCACGGTAACGCGGGATGCTATGTAAACCCCATCCGGAGCAAGATAGGGGCAGACTATAAAACGGCTAGTTATGTCTGCCTGATCGACGTCGCTTGAGTTTATCGGTAACGGTAAACCTAGATAGATAACCATCTTAAATGACAGAACCCGGCTTACAGGTTAACTTGAAAAAAGACCCCGAGAAAGGGTCTTTTTTTGTGCGAAAACAAGTATTACAATAAAAGATTTATTAAAATTAAACGACGAAATAAATGCAAAAAAGGCTCGTGGCATCATCTGCTGCAAGCCTTTTAATATGTGGTGTTAAGGATGTAATTTGTTCGTTTTACTCGCTACGTATTGCGTAAAAACGGCTAAATTATTAAAAATGCAATGAATAGACCTAAAAGCGCAGCCGCCAAAGTGGGTACGCCGCACGCAATGCCGTTTTTCAAAAAGTCGGTGTAAGAAAATTTTTGACCGTACTTGTTTAAAATAGACGTCCACATTATGCCTGCAAGCGAGCCTATCGGCGTCAGAATCGCACCGAGATTAGAGCCGATTATCGTTGCAAATACGGCGGGCAAAGAATTTCCCGACACTTGCAAAACCGACGAAAACAACACGCTCATGGGTATGTTGTTGATTATGTTTGAAAACAAAAACGAACTTACGCCGTATTTTAAAATCGGATAATTTCCGCCGAGCAATGCGGCGAGTTTTTGCGTTGCGCCTTGACTGTTTAACGCGACTATCATTACAAACATAGACACAACAAAAGGTACAAGTTGATACGGCGCGCGTTTTACGCAACTTAAAAGTTGAGAGGGACGGCGTTTTCTTATTAAACTTATTATCAAATTTGTCACAGCCAAACTTATTACGGCGCAAACCGACACAAGCCACATTTCTATGCCTATATACGACGATATCGCAAGCAGCACCGTGCAAATGCCCAGATGAATTATTCCTATAACAAGCAACAATTTGTCATCGATTTTTACTTCTTCGCTTTCGCCGGAAATCGGCTGACGTAATTGTTTTTTATAAATAAGCAGAAGCGTTATAAAGGCGGTTATACCGGCAAAAACCGTGGGTAAAATGCTTATCGAGAGGTATTTTGCAAAACTCAATCCGCAAGCCGTCGCAAGGTAGATATTGGTTGGGTTGCCTATTATCAAAGCCATGCTCCAGGTGTTTGCCGCCACAAATTCGGCGGTTAAATATGGCAGAGGATTTATTTTTGCGTTTTTGGCAAAATAGCATATAAACGGCGTAAACGACAGCACTATTATATCGTTTGAAGTAAATACCGTAAGCACCGAAACGGTCAGATACAGATACAAAAACAATTTAAATTGCCCCGACTTTGCGTGTTTTAAGGTAAAACTTGCCAAATATCTGAAAAAGCCGAGTTCGTCCAAAAAAATCGACAACACCGTCATCGAGATAAACAAAAGCAAAATTTTAATCGGGTTTATCGCCGAGTGCGAAGTAAGTGCTTTTGCCACGGTTGAAAAATCGGTTTTATTGAAAACGAGCATCGCAATCGCGCCGATCGTCGTGATTATGTAATACGTGTCTAAATGCAGACGCTTTATATTGAGTTTCGGAAAAAACAGCACGCTCGCTATCATCACTATGGTAGTAACGCAAAAAATAATTACTGCGGTTAACATAACAATAGTGGATTTTATCACAACGGATTTTGTTTGTCAATAAAACGCATTGTAAATAACGACGATTTGTAAACAAACATACAATCAAATGTAAAATTAAAGTATTTTATTCGGTTAGGATAAAATTATTACCGTGAAAAACAGCGGATATAAGCATAGCGTGTGCTAATTTGATTGACAAAGAAAGTAAAATCAGTATATAATAATATTTAATAGAATTTGTAAAAACGGTCGACAATTGTAAGGAAAATCGCTTTTAAATCGCATAAAAACGGAGTTTTTTGCGGCGAAGAAGCGGTCGAACGGCAAAAAATCGATTGAAATACTTTTATATAAGCAAGAGGTACCCTATGGCAGCAGATGCAAACATCCAAAAATTCAGTCAACAAATAGACAACATTTTCAAACAAATCGAGAGGGACGTTATCGGTCAGAAGGACATTATAGAAAACACCCTTATCGCCATGATTGCGGGCGGCAACGTTCTTTTGGAAGGCGTGCCCGGCGTAGGAAAGACTCGTCTTGTAAGAACGCTCGGCAGAGTATTCGATTTGCCGTTTTCAAGAATTCAATTTACGCCCGACCTTATGCCCGCCGACGTTACGGGTACAAATATTATTATTAAAGACGAAAACGGAAACACAAATTTCAATTTCCAACCCGGACCGATATTCAGCAATATAGTGCTTGCGGATGAAATCAACCGTGCGACGCCCAAGACTCAATCGGCACTACTCGAGGCAATGCAGGAGCATAAAGTAACGGTAATGGGCGTTTCGAGAAAACTCAACGAGCCGTTCTTCGTGCTTGCAACGCAAAACCCGATAGAGCAAGACGGTACTTATCCTCTTCCCGAGGCGCAAATGGACCGTTTTATGTTTAAACTCGTCGTAAAAAACCCCAGTCTTGAAGAACTTATGGGTATCGTCAACATGACTCAAAAGACTATGGATGAGGTTGCCGACGCGGCATGTAACGGTGAGCAACTGCTTGAAATGAGGGCAACGGCAAACAAAATCGAGGTTTCGCGCGAGGTTATGAAATATGCTATGGTGCTTTGCTCGGCAACTCACCCGGACAGCGACTGTGCGACTCAAACGGCTAAAAAGTTCGTAAGACTCGGCGCAAGTCCGAGAGCGGGTCAGGCACTTATATCTGCGGCAAAAGTAAGGGCGTTGATGCTCGGCAGACATATGGTCGACTTCGATGATATCGACGAGTTGGCTTATCCTGTACTTCGTCACCGTATGAAACTTAATTTCGAGGCGATTGCCGAAAGGGTTTCTACCGACGAAATCGTAACTATGATTTTAAAAGAACTCGCTTCTTATAAAAACGCAAAGAAAAACTAATTCAGTTTATATAAAACCGTCTTGTTTAAAGGCGGTTTTTTCTTTCGCCTTTTGGTGGTTTTGTCGCGTTTATATGATACGTATTGCGTAAAAACGGCAATTTTGAGGCAAGTTTATATGTGTTTTTACAAAATAAAAATTATTATTGCGCCAAAGTCGGACTAAATATGCCAAATATATATTATTAAAATAATTAAAGTTTTTTAAATATTCTTGACGGAAAAGTCAAAATAGTGTACAATTTTTTTGAAAAGATAAAATTTATTGCATTATGCCGTAAAATGAGGGGCAACGGTTGTCTTTTTAACGGTTTTGTTATTGAGCGGTCGGTAAGTGCCGACCGTTTTATTTTTCGGCGTATAGTTTGGTGAAATATGGTAATTGTCCTAAAAAATAATACCCCTGTTGAAAAATTGGTCGATCTTTTCGATTGTGTAAAGTCCCTCGGGCTCGAGTGCGATTTGCGACGTAAAGACGGAAAGTACGTGATAAATGCAGTCGGAGACCTGCCGTTAAACGAGGTTGAAAACGTACGCCTTTTCGATTTTGTCGAGAGTGTCGATTGCGGTTGCGAGCCGTTTAAAAAAGTCAATCGCTATGAAAATGGAGATACTATCGTCGACGTTGGAGGACGTAAATTCGGCGGAGAAAATTTTCAGATAATCGCCGGACCTTGCTCGGTCGAGTCCGAAAAGCAAGTTGTTGAAATCGCACGTGCGGTAAAAAAGGCCGGAGCAACGCTTTTGCGCGGCGGCGCGTTTAAACCAAGGACTTCGCCTTATGCTTTTCAAGGTCTTAAAGAGACGGGTATAGAGTATCTTTTAAAGGCAAAAGAAGAAACGGGACTTCCCGTCGTGTCCGAAATTATGAGCGTAAAACACGTCGATTTGTTTAAAGATATCGACCTTTTGCAAATCGGCGCAAGGGATATGCAAAACTTTGAACTTTTAAAAGAAGTGGGCAAGACGGGCAAACCCGTACTTTTAAAAAGGGGATTTGCAAACACAATCGAAGAGTGGCTTTTAAGCGCGGAATATCTCATGAGCGAGGGGACGTCGCATATAATTTTGTGTGAAAGGGGTATACGTACGTTTGAAAAATACACGAGATACACTCTTGATATTTCGTCCGTGCCGATAATTAAAAAACTAACGCACTTACCGGTAATTGTTGACCCGTCGCACGCGTCGGGAATTAATTACATGGTAAAACCGCTGTCGCTTGCGAGCGTAGGCGCGGGTGCAGACGGATTAATGCTCGAGGTTCATTATAGTCCGTCGGAGGCGTTTTCGGACGGGGCACAATCGATTAAACCTGACGAACTGAAAGAAATTGTGCAAACGGTAAACAGAATGTTGCCGATAGCGGGAAAGCAAGTATAGAGATTTTGAAAAAGACGTTGCCGAACGGTTTTGGTTAATTAATTTTTAACGGCTTAAAACTGTTGCCGTGGAGCAACGACAGCAAGATGATTGTCAAGGTTTGCATTAAAAGTAAAATAATTGTAACGTGCGCAACAAAAATAAAATAATTTTCGGGATGCGGAAAGCGTAAAACAGAATGATTACATTTAAAGTCAACACGCAAAATAAATATAAAATCGTAGTCGCCGACGATTACGGCAGACTTGCCGAAACGGTAAAAGAAGATAAAATATGTATAGTTTCGGACAAAAAAGTCGCTTTGCTTTATTTGAAAACGGTAAGCAAGGCTCTTTTGGGTAAGCAAATTTTTTCGTTTGCGGTTGACGAGGGCGAAAAAAGCAAGTCGTTTGAAAGTTATAAAAATCTGTTGACCTTTTTGGCTGAAAACGATTTTTCGAGGGGCGACGCATTGATCGCTCTCGGTGGCGGTGTTGTCGGAGACCTGACGGGATTTGTCGCTTCTACTTATATGCGGGGAATACCCTATTATCAAGTGCCGACGTCGCTGATCGGTATGATAGATTCTTCCGTCGGTGGAAAAACGGGGATAGATTTGCCTTGCGGTAAAAATTTAATCGGCACGTTTTATCAGCCGTCGGGCGTGTATATCAATGTGTCCGCACTCAATACTTTAAGCGTTGACGAAATGTCGAACGGGCTTGGCGAATACGTCAAATATGCCTATTTGAGCGATACCGTATGCTGTAAAAAGGTCAAAAACGGCATTGATGGAAAGATGATAGCCGATTGCTTAAAGGTAAAAATCAAACTTGTCGAAGAGGATGAAAAGGACTGTGGAAACCGTATGCTGTTAAATCTGGGGCATACCGTGGGGCACGCCGTCGAGACGTTGTCCTGCTTTACGCTTGCGCACGGAGTTTGTGTGGCAAAGGGAATTGCCGCGGCTTTAAACGTGTCTAAAAATTATTATAGAATGCCAAACGAAAAATACGAGAGACTTAAAAGTCTTTTAAACGAGTTTGATTTTGATTTGACTATTCCGTTTAAAAAAGAAGAAATTATTTCGCAAATAATAAAAGATAAAAAATATCGGGGCGGCGTCATAAATTTCATCACGATTTTCGATATAGGCGATTGTCGAGTGCAAAAATTTACGCTTGAAGAGTTGGCGGGGTTGTTATGAATGTAAAAATAATACCTCATCGCGTTTGCGGAAAAATATCGGCAATCGGGAGCAAATCTTATGCTCATAGGGCGTTGATTGCCGCCGCTTTGCTTAATAAGGGTCAAACCAAACTATATAATCTCACTTTATCTCAAGACGTTTTTGCAACGATTAATTGCTTAAAAGCGTTGGGCGCAGAAATTATTATTTGCGACAAAAACGACAAGATTACAAAAGACGTATTGTGTAAAAACGGTAAAACCGCAGTAATTTTCCCGCCAAAAACGTTTCCTGAAAGTGTAAAATTCGATTTTGGAGAAAGCGGTTCTACAATGCGATTTATGTTGCCTATTGCGGCTGCTCTCGGTATAAATGCGGAATTTACGGGTAACGGAAATTTGCTTTCAAGACCTATAAAGCCAATTTTTGATTTGCTTAAAAGAGGTGGCGTGACTATTGACGGAAATTGCATATCGGGTAAACTGAAATGTGGAAATTACGAAATCGAAAGCGGGGTCAGTTCACAATTTGTTAGCGGAACTATTATGGCGTTTTGCTCATCAGGCGGAGAAAGTAAACTGATTTTACAGGGAAAACCCGTTTCGACTGACTATATTAAGTTGACTGTAGAAGTTTTAAAAAGTTTCGGTGCAAACATAACCGAAATCGACGGCGGCTATTTAATTAAAGGAAAGTCCGGCGTTGATAATTGCCCGACCGACGAAGTATATATCGAGGGAGATTGGTCGGCTGCCGCAAATTTTTTGGTTGCGGGCGCAATCGGCGGCGACGTCGAAGTGTGCGGTTTATCGCTAAATTCAACGCAGGGCGACAAGGCGGTTTTAGACGTATTAAAGGATTGCGGCGCAAGCGTGATTTGTCACGATAACGCGATACGTGTTATGCAAAGCGGGCTGAAATCGTTTAATTATTATGCCGATAACACGCCCGACATCGTGCCTGTGCTTTGTGTTTTGGCGGCGTATTGCAAGGGAGAGACGCACATTTACGGTGTAAATAGATTAAAGTATAAAGAATCGGACAGGCTTTGCGCTATAATCGATTTTTTAAATAAAGCGCAAATAGCCGTTAAATATTTTGACGACACGCTTATTATTACGGGCGGTGAGCCTATAGGCAACGAGTTTAATTCGTTTAACGACCACCGTATCGCAATGTGCGAGGCGATTTTGGCGTGTTATGCAAAGGGAAATTCAAAAATCGACGATATCGATTGCGTAAAAAAATCGTATCCCGAGTTTTTTGAAGACCTTTTAAGTCTCGGAGGGAAAAATCATGTTTTGTTTTAAAGGTGACAGATTGCAGATAGAAATTTTCGGCGCTTCGCATTCGCAAGAAATCGGCGTAATAATGAAAAATTTTCCCGAAGAGCACATAGACAGAAAAAGACTTGACGAATTTTTGCAAAGAAGAAGACCTTTATATTCGTTTTCGACCGAAAGAAAAGAGACGGACAAGCCGATTTTTTCCGAGTTTACAAACGACGTATTGAGTGAAAACGTCAAAGTCGTGATAAAAAACAGCGACATAAGGAGCGGAGATTACAACAATTTATATGGTAAGCCCCGCCCGTCGCACGCCGATTATGCGGCTTATTTAAAGGACGGAAGACTTGATTTTTCGGGCGGAGGAGAGTTTTCAGGCAGAATGACTGCGCCTCTTTGTATCGCGGGCGGCATTGCAAAACAACTGCTTGAAAATCGCGGAATATACGTTGGAGCATACTTATCGCTTGTGGGAAAAGTGTGCGGCAAGTCGTATAAAAACGGAGAGATTTCTTTTGAAGAAATCACGTCGTATAGAGATTTTCCTTCGCTTACAAACTCGCAAGAGATGATTGAGGAAATTGAAAAAGCAAAAAAAGAAAACGATTCGGTCGGCGGAATTGTCGAGTGTGTGGTAAAAGGAATGAAAAAGGGCGTCGGCGGTGCGCTTTTCGACGGACTCGAAAGCGAAATTTCGCAGTTGCTGTTTGCAATTCCGGGGGTAAAAGGAGTTGAATTCGGCAGGGGTTTTTCCTTTGCGGAAGAGCGTGGCAGTCAAGTTAACGACGAAATTGAGATAAAAGACGGAAAAATTTACACAAAAACAAACAATTCTGGTGGCATTAACGGAGGCGTTTCAAACGGCGAAGATATTACTTTGGCGGTTGCGTTCAGACCCACTCCGTCAATCGGGATAAAGCAAAATACCGTTGACCTTGTGAAAATGCAAAATACCGAAATTGTAGTTTCGGGCAGGCACGACGCTTGCATTGCGGTGCGCGCAGTGCCGGTTGTAGAAGCCGCAGTATCTATTGCGCTGCTTGATAAAATTTGCGCAGACGAGAGATAAAAGTAAGTGATAAACGCAAATAAAAATTGAGGTTAGGCTAATGAAACTTGACGATATAAGAAGACAAATCGATAAAGTTGACGACGAAATTTCAAAGTTATATTTAAAGCGAATGCAACTCATTTCCGAAATAACCGACTGCAAAAAACAAAATGCCGTTCCGGTCGAAGATAAAGGCAGAGAAGAAGATGTTTTGCGCCGGATTACGACCGGCGTTGACGAAGAAAAAAAGAAATATATAATAAGTCTTTATGGAAAAATTTTCCATGACAGCAAGCAATATCAAAGCGAGCATAAACTCAATAACGGTGGTTTAAACAACGATTGCGATAAAAAGCGCAGGGCGTGCCTGATAGGTAAAAATTTATCGTACAGTTTTTCAAAATCGATACACGAAAAAATGTCGACAGATTATTCTGTAGTGGAAGTGAGTGAAGACAAACTTGAAGATTTTATAAAGACAAACGGTTACGATTTTTTCAACGTAACTATACCGTATAAGCAAAAAATAATGGATTATCTCGACGGCGTGGATGAGTCGGCAAAGGCGATAGGTTGCATAAATACCGTTGTAAATTCCGGTGGTAAAAAAATCGGATACAATACCGACGCGTGTGGTCTTAATTATCTTTTTACACGAAACGGTGTGAGTATTCGTGACAAAAACGTGGTTATTTTAGGCTCGGGGGCAACTTCTGAAACAGCCCGCGCGGTATGCGAAAAAATGCATGCAAAAAAAATTACGGTTGTAGGAAGAAAGAAAGAAAATAATTATTCAAACATAGACAAACTTACCGACACGCAAATACTCATCAACACTACGCCCGTTGGGACTTATCCCGATTGCAACGGACAAATTGTGGATTTAAAGATTTTTCCCAATTTGCAGTTTGTTGCCGACGTGGTGTATAATCCGTTGCGCTCGAGGCTTGTTTTGCAAGCGGAAAATTTGGGCATTGCTTGCTCCGGCGGGCTTGCAATGCTTGTTTGTCAAGCGGTAAAAGCCGAACAAATTGCATACAATAAAAACAAGAATTTTCCATATAAAGAGAATGAGAGTGAGTTGACAAACGGTGATGAAATTTATGGGATTGCCGATAAAGAAATTGTCGAGGACATAATAAAAAAAATATACGGCGAAAAGCAAAATATCGCGCTTATCGGTATGCCGTCTTGCGGTAAAACCACAATCGGTAAAGTTTTAGCCGAAAAACTCAACAGACCGCTTGTAGATATCGACGACGAAATTTTTAGCGTTCGGAAACGGAGTGCAAGCGAAATAATTTTAACGGACGGAGAAGAGGCTTTTCGTCAAATCGAAAAACAAATTATAGCCGAGAAGGCTACAAAATTCGGCGTGATAATCGCTACGGGCGGCGGCAGCGTGCTATTAAAAGAAAACGTTGCGGCATTAAAACAAAATTCTTTCGTCGTTTATCTCGAGAGAGATTTGGCGTTGCTTGACTTAAACGACAGACCGTTGAGCATAAAAAACGGCGTAAATGCGCTTTACGAGCAAAGAAAGGACAAATATGTCGAGGCTTGTGATAAAAAAGTAAAAAACGACAAAAGCCCGGACGACGTTGCGGAGGAAATAATCAGACTGTATGAAGAAAATATTGGTAATAAACGGACCTAATTTAAACATGCTTGGCATAAGAGAACCCGAACTATACGGTAAACAAAATTACAACGCCTTAAAGCAGTATATTTCAGAAAGCGCAAGTGAAATGGGGTTGAAGGTAAAAATTTTTCAATCTAATCACGAAGGCGAAATAATCGATAAAATTCAACGAACATTGGGGAAATTCGACGGAATAATCATCAATGCGGGCGGATACACTCATACAAGCGTTACTATTTTGGATGCACTTAAAAGCGTGGCTTTGCCTACCGTTGAAGTGCACCTTACCGACGTTTCCCAAAGAGAAGAATACCGTAAATTGAGTTTTATTTCCGAATATGCTTTCGCAACGATAAAAGGCAAAGGCTTTTCAGGATATAAAGAGGCTCTGCAAAAACTTAAAGAAAAACTCGGAGAGTAAAAATTGAGGTTTATTTGCGGTTGCGCAGAATTTATTTTATTAAAGAACATTTAATAAAACGCAATGGTAAATTTAAGCGGTAGAAACAAAAAAACGATTTCAAGATACAGATTACAACAAAAACATCCATTGAGGTAGCAGAAGTTAAATTTTATCAAAACGGCGAACTTTCGGTTAGTCGTTTTTTGTATTGAGAAAGACTATTTAATAATACAAACATAAAGTTAAAAATAAAAAAATCAGACCGTTTTACGCGATACGTATCGTGTAAAACGGTCTTTTTATGTTTTCATAACCGAATGTTTAAATTAATTGGGTTTTAACATGTGGGAGTATAATACGTTATATTTTTTCAGTGTCAAAATCATGAAGTGTTTCCGGTCTTCTTTGTTAAAAGGAAGACAGCACGTGCAATCCTATTACAAAAGGAATTCATAAAGTCGAAGTTTAATAAAAAAATTCCGCAGTCAGCATTGCCCAGCTTGCAAAACGCGAAAATTAATCACGATTTTTCAAGTTAATTCGCTCGCTGAAATGGATTTTAAAAACGTCGATTTTAACTTTAACACGGAAAAAATATTATTGACAAATACAATTATTATCGAGAATTATATTGCTTAATCGATTTTGTAAGTAACATAACGGTTTTTTTATCTTCGGCGGATAAACCGCGATAAACGGTCAGCAATTCGTTTTCGTTAAACGTGAGATTATTGCAAGAGTTTATCATGCCGAAATCGTCCTCGCGCCCTAAAAGATAATCGCAAGAAACGCCGAAAAAATCGGCAAGAGCGACTATAAAATGCGCGGTAGGCTCGCTTGAACCCTTTTCCCAGTAGTCAATAATTTTTTGACTGCAATTAATTTTCGCAGCCAACGCGCTTTGGCTTAAATTGTTTTCAGTTCTTAATTCTTTTAATATTGTACCGAAGTTGTATATCATACTTGTATTATAAAAAATATTTCTGAAAAAGACTTGACAGAGAAATATATTTCCATTATAATATGTGAAGTGTAAGAAAAATATTTCTTTTACAAAGGAGGATGTATATGGCAAGACATCGCATATCGACAGTTGAATTAAAAGGCATTTTTGGCGACAGATGGCTGCTTAAACTTGAAAAAAAAGCATTCGGGTGGCAGTATTACGGAACCAGTACGGAAGACGAAGTGGGGTATGAAATTTCCGAAACTTCTTCGGGAGTCAGGGGTCAAACGACTCATAAGTATATAGACTGGTTGGAGTTCAGGAGACAAAGTCCTTACTCGAATAATCCGCTTTTCGTTATTGCTGAAGCACTCAGCAAGGTCTGGTCGTTTTTACGTAGAATTATACTCGGAATAGGCGGTCCGTTGTTTGTGTTCTTTTTGGTAATTACGTTACTTGACAGATTTGCGTGCAACGGTTCTATCGGAATAAGTCAGGAAGGTTTTGAAATAATAAAGTACACTTTGATTCTTTATGCTGCTTGTATTGTTTTGCCGACGGCAATTTTCTGCGGAATCGGCGTGTTGATCAGAAAAATATTTAAAGTAGACGAAAGATTAAAAGAAAGTTTAAGAAACGACGGTTATGACGATGATTTAACCGATTGCACTATGGCCGGCGAATAAAAACAATCCGCCGTGCGATAAAATATTATCGTGCCATTAAATAACAAAATATTGCATTACCGCAACGTGCGGTTGTCATGCGGGTGTGAGGCAGAGTAATATTTAATAAAACAAAACATAAAGGGGTTATGTATTAGCGGGGAGAAACAAAGGGTAAAAAACAAAAAGAACGCAAGTCATTAAAAGGCTGGCGTTCTTTTTGTATATTTAAAATTTTGGCTGAAATTATATGTCGTCTGTTTTTTATTGTGGATGACGGTTATTTTCTCATTATTATATACTATAAAAAGTAAATCTTTTTCCTTTCGGCAAAATTATTCAAGTCCTTGCGTACTTACGCAAAAATTAAAAATTTCCCTTGCAACTCAAATTGCAATATGCGAAATTGTAAACCCTTGCAAGCAAGTTTACAATTTCTTATATTATGAAAACAGAAAATTATAAAAATAAAAAGCGGAAGAATAAAAACTCCGCTTTTTTATGGTCGAGGTGACGAGACTCGAACTCACGACCTCTTGGTCCCGAACCAAGCGCGCTACCAACTGCGCTACACCTCGATTGCTTTGTTATTATATCATTTTATTTGTTAAATATCAATTAATTTTAAGCAAAAACTGTAAATATTTTGTCGGGCGTAGAAATTTACGATTGATTACAAATGTAAAACGTTTGGAAATTTGTGATTTTTATTTGTAATGAAAGTAGTTTACAGTCGTGTATTCAATTTTTATAACAAAAGTTTTTAATTTTTGCGTTAGCATTTAAATAAGTCGGCAAATTAAGTAAAATTATAAAAATCAGCACGCAGAAAAAAAATTTTAGCGGGGCTTTATGGAGAGGTTTAAAACAATGCGGTTTTTCAATATCGTCTCAAATTGCCCGTCAGTCGACACAAATCGGTTTTTTCGCCTTAAAATATTTGTCTTATGCAACTTAATGTGTTAAACTACTATTATAACATCATAATGGGGTAATTGGGGCGGGAGTAAAAACGACAGCGTTTTTAACGACTTAAAATTTGCAAAATTTATCGAGAAATTCATTATAAAAGTCGTTTTAATTTCATTTTTATGTCGGTTCATACTGCTTGTTGGCCTGTTTGATTAAAAAATTTTGCTCTGTTATGCGCTTAACAATGCAAAAAGGGGTCGGAAAGTTTGCGAAGGAGGGAAAATATGCAATATCGTACAGAAAAAGACACGATGGGCGAAGTTAAAGTGCCCGCAGACAAGTATTGGGGCGCGCAGACCCAGCGCAGTCACGATAATTTTCGCATCGGCGTTGAGACTATGCCGAATGAAATTATTTCCGCTTTTGCGGTTTTGAAAAAGGCTGCGGCAATCGCCAACTTCAATCTCGGTTTGCTGACAAAAGAAAAGTCTGACACAATTTGCAGAGTGTGCGATGAGATATCCGAGGGTAAACTCGACGGAAATTTTCCGCTTGTCGTGTGGCAGACGGGCAGCGGCACGCAATCGAATATGAACGTAAACGAAGTTGTTGCCAACAGGGCGAACGAAATTGCCGGCAAAAAACTTCTTCACCCCAACGATGACGTAAACAAGAGCCAATCGTCAAACGATACTTTCCCCACGGCGATGCATATTTCTGCGGTTTTGTCTATCGAAGACAAACTTTTGCCGGCGATAGACAAACTTATCGATACCTTTAAAATGCTTGAAAAGCAAAACGAAGGCATTGTGAAAAGCGGCAGAACGCACCTTCAGGACGCAGTACCCATCGCTTTTTCGCAAGAAATCAGCGGTTGGAGAGGTATGCTCGAGAGGACGAAAGAGCAGATAAAACAGTCGCTTTTCGGGCTTAAACGCATTGCGCTGGGCGGCACGGCGGTAGGCACGGGATTAAACGCCCCTAAGGGTTTTGCCGAAGAGGTTGCAAAACAAATAAGTTTGCTTACGGGTAAAGATTTTTGCACTTCCGAAAATAAATTCCACGCGCTTTCGTCAAAGGACGATATCGTTTTTGCTCACGGAGGCTTAAAGGCTCTTGCTTGTGATTTGATGAAGATTGCCAACGATGTAAGATGGCTTGCTTCGGGGCCTCGAGACGGGCTTGGGGAGATATTTATTCCCGAAAACGAGCCGGGGAGTTCTATTATGCCGGGCAAAGTCAACCCCACTCAATGCGAGGCGGTGACTATGGTGGCGGTGCAAGTTATGTCAAACGACGTTGCGGTAGGTTTCGGCGCATCGCAAGGAAATTTTGAATTAAACGTGTTTATGCCTGTGATTATTTACAATTTCCTTCAGTCGGTCAGACTTTTAACCGACGCAATTATCTCTTTTGAGAAAAACTGCGTGAGGGGAATTAAGGCTAATAAAGAAAAAATGAATCACAATTTATACAATTCGCTCATGCTCGTGACCGCGCTCAACCCGTATATCGGATATGAAAACGCGGCGAAAACGGCTAAAAAAGCATATAAAGAAAACATTTCGCTTAAAGAGGCGTGTGTTGCTCTCGGCTTTTTGACCGAAGAAAAATTTGACGAAGTATTCCACCCCGAAAAGATGGTTTAATTTTGATTCAATGTGCAAAATATCCGATTTACGCAATACGTATTTAGTGAAATCGACATAAATTTATATATTTACGACAAAATTAAAGCGAAACCGAATGACTTGATTTGTCGTTGCGAAAACAGGAAGAAAAGGTTTGCAAGATTTTATGCGACACGGAAAATTCAAACGGCGCGCCACTAAATTCGACTAAAAGCCGATATTTAAGGTCGGCGGAGAAAATATGGGAAAATGTTATTACAGCGAAGACGAGGAAAAAACTAAACAACCTGATTATATTTTAAATATAGAACTTATCCCCGACGGCTGTTGGAAAGAGAATTTGCGAACGATGTTTCCGCAAAAAGTGTGGGACGTGATAAGAAAACAGACCTATGCCGAGGCGGACGGCAAATGTATGATTTGCGGTCGCAAAGTAAACAGGCTCGAGGCGCACGAAAGGTGGAACTACGACGAGGAAAACGGCATACAAATATTAAAAGACGTAATCGCCGTGTGTAAAAATTGTCACGAGTGCATACACATTCAGCGCACCACTTTAATGGGGAGAGAAAAAGAGGCTTCCGAGTGGTTTATGAAGGTAAATAATTGCAGTTACGTCGATTATCTGCACTGCGTCGGCAAGGCTAACGAAGACCAGAAACGCCGCAATAAAATTTCCGAATGGAAAGTTGACTTAAGATATTTACAAAAGTATTTGCAAGGCGAAAATAAATGATTTTGTCATCTTTACAGCATACGTATTGTATCAAAACGACAAAATTGTGCTTGTTTTATGTCTTAAACGTAAAGAGAATATAAACAATCGGTAAACAAAAAGTAAAATCGATAATGGCTTTATATTAATAAACCGCAAATAATAAATCGCAAACAAAATTTTAAAAACGGTTTTAATTTGTCGCAATAAATGGAAAATAGCGGTTAACAAATTACAACGATAACGGAGAAAAACAATGGAACAAGATAAAGTGATAAAAATAGATTGCAGCGACACTATAGAGGTAAATACTCGTTATTCTACCCGAATGGAAAAAGAAAACGTTTCGTCTTTAAAAACGGGAAGCATAATCGCTTTTTGCATAGGGTTGTCAGGTGTGGTCGGGTATATAATATTGACGATAATACATGACACAAACGCGGCAAATACCTTGTTGTTGCTTTTAAGTTCGCTACTCGTCGGTTTCGGGCTTGTGTTTTGGCTTGCATCGAATAAAGTGGTAAAAGACAGCGAAAAAATCGAAGGAATAAACTATTTTGTATTCGCTAAAGATGCCGTGCTTATTTCGTCTTATATCGACGGCGAATATGTAAGCGAAGGTAAAATGTATTATAAAAATTTTACCAAATTGAAAGAAACCGCACACTATTTGTTTTTTTGTTCGCCGAGGGGAAATTATGGTGTAGATAAAGGGTTTTTAAGTGCGGACGAGGTTGAAAAAATCAGGGGTTGGTTTAATTCTTGCAGACCGCAAAAACCGCAAAAAACAAAAGAATAAAAATTTAATATGTCGATTTTACCGCATACGTATGCCGTAAACAACGCATAAATACTTCATTTTAAAAACAACGGGCAGCCAAAACACACAAAATTCGGCTGACACTGAAAACATATATTCGTAGGACAGGCAAAAACGTTTAAACACTAAAGGAGAATATTAAAGAGGATATACAATGGATTATTTTTATGCGGTATGTAAACTTCTCGCGGGACTCGGCGGGTTTTTGATAGGTTTTAAACTTATCTCCGAAAACGTAGAGAAGATGGCAACCGGAAGTATGCGAAATTGGTTTAACAAGACGTCGCGAAACAAATTTTTGGGCGTAGGCATAGGCATGGCTTCCACTGCGATGGTGCAGAGTTCGGCAATTACCACGGTAATGACGATAGGTCTTGTAAATGCGGGAATTATGTCGTTGTATCAGGCGACGGCGATTATTATGGGCGCAAATATCGGTACTACGATTACGGCGCACATAGTCGCTCTTCAATCAATAAATATTATAGATTCGGCAATCGCGTTTGCGTTTATCGGTATATTTATGTCGATGATTGTAAAAGAGGAAAAGGTTCGCACGATAGGCATGATGCTTTCTGGTCTCGGGCTTGTATTTATGGGACTTATGTTTATGAGCCAATCGATGTCGGTTTTTCAGGAAAGCACAACGATAAGACGCGTGCTTACCGAGTGCAAAAATCCGTTTTTACTTTTGCTTTTCGGCATAGTTAGCACGGCGATAATGCAATCGAGTTCGGCATTGACTTCTATTATTATTACAATGTCGGCGAACAATCTTATAATCGGCGGGGGAGGCAACTGTGTTTTGTTCGTTATACTCGGTTCGAACATAGGCAGTTGCGTAACCGCACTTATTTCCAGCGTCGGCACAAACGCCAATGCGAAAAGAGTTGCGCTTATTCACTTGTTGTTCAACTTAATCGGCAGCGTGATTTTCATGACGGTATTGCTTTTGTGGAAAGATTTTATGGCGGTGACGTTTGAAAGTTGGTTTAAAAAACCGCCCATGCAAATAGCGATGTTCCACACTTTCTTTAACGTAATATGCACGTTAATGTTCGTTTGGTTTATCGACGGATTCGTCAGGATAGCAACGCTGATTATTCCCGACAAAAAGACCACGAAAAAACAAGAAGGTCTCGACACTCGTGTGCTTAAAACGACGGGCGTTGCAATCGGACTTGTAATAAACGAGTGTAAAAAAATGACGGATAAATCAATTGACGTGCTTACGCTTGCGTTTAATTCGTTTATAGATAGCGACTCGACGGTTGTGGACGAAATAGACAATAAATTGCACGAAATTGCGTTTATTTACAGAGATATTACAGATTACCTTATTAAAATTTCTGCCGAAAACGTAGGCGTAAAAGACGAGGCGATGATTTCCGCTTTACATGCGTCGCTTTCGGATATTCTGAGAATTTCGGAGTTGTCCGATAATATCGTAAAATACACGAGAAACGAAATAGAAAACAATCTCGAGTTTTCGGATACGGTCATTAAAGAACTTAAAGCGATGTTCGGCAAAATCGAAGAGTTGCATTTAGAATGTATGGATGCTTTTGTAAATCGCAACAAGCAGGCACTTGAAAAGGCGGATGAAACCGAAAACCGAATCGACGAGTACAGAAAAACGCTTATCGCCGACCATATCAAAAGGCTTAACGAAGGTAAATGTAAGCCTCAATCGTCAAATGTGTTTATCAATCTTGTAGGAAATCTGGAAAGAGCGGCAGACCACCTTACGTATATCGCTCATGCGTTCGACAATATTTAACTAAAAAACGCTTTTTGACCGTTTTACTAAATACGTATTGCGTAAAAATGACAATTTTCGCTTATTTTAAAGGTAAAAACAGTGGATAAACAAGGATAATTTAATGCTTTTATAATGCGCGGAGGCTATGATTTTGTAACCTCCGCGCTAATTTTTTATTCGCAGTCAAAGACAAAAAACGATTTTAATATTGACAAAACGCATAAAGTGTGGCATTATATATGTAAGAGGGATTTTGTAAAGGGTTTTTAAATTTTTATAAAAAGTTTTGAAACTTTATTTTGAAACTTTAATTAAAAACGAGAAAACAGGGCGTTTGCAATTTCCGTAAATCGTCGTCATATAATAATGATAGCGCGATTAAATGTTTTTACGTTTTTTGCAAAAAGAAAGAAAACTGCGGGTGAAATTTAAAACAAAAAATTTTTCGACAAATTTCTTTTTATACGTAATTTTTGTTTGACAAAACCGAAAATTCAAATTATAATCAATGTGTAATTTAAATTTGTCGGCAATATATGCGCATAATACGGTTGCGCGTTTCTACGGTTCACCGCAAATGGACCTCTATTGTTTGAATTCTTGCTTTTACGGGATTTTCAACGTAGAATTTTATTGCTATTGCAAAAAAATTCTGCGTTTTTTTATTTTTTATAGCCAAAGCGGGGTTTTAAGAAAACTGTAATAAAGCAGTGCGGCACAATGGCTTAAAAACGAAACGCGAAGCAGTGTAATGCGGAAGTGAAGTAAAGCCTATATAAAAAATCTTATTAGAAGCGCAATTAAGTAAATCTCGGCGCAATGCCGCGATAAATAAAGAAAAAATTTTTAAAGGAGAGTTTCTATCATGGAAAACAATCAAAACGTTTCCGAAAAGAAAGTCGGCAAACTCGACCAATTTTTCGGCGTAACGAAAATGGGCAGCACCATCAGAACAGAAGTCGTTGCGGGTCTTGTCACTCTTATGACGATGATTTACATCGTTCTTGTCAACCCGACTATGTTTGCGGATCTCGGCGCATTAAACGGCACTTCCGGTAAACTTTACAACGGCGTGTTTATCGCTACCGCACTTTCGGCTGCAATCGGTACTATTTTAATAGGTATGCTCGCAAAATTACCGCTTGCTCAAGCAACGGGCATGGGACTTAACGCTTATTTCGTTTATACGGTTTGCGGTTACGGTATGTCAAACGGCTTAACTTATGCCAATGCGCTTGTGTTTATTCTTCTTGACGGTATTATATTTATTCTTTTGACGGTAACCGGTTTGAGAAGACAAATCTTCAACGCTATTCCCGATTGCGTAAAGACTGCTATTCCCGCAGGTATCGGCTTGTTTATTGCTTTCATCGGTTTACAAAATGCCGGTATCGTCGTTAAAAACGATTCTACTTGTGTTTCCATGATTTCATTAAACCTTTTGGGTAGTGCTAATTATGCAAGCGTATTCCCCATTTTGGTTACTTTTGCAGGTCTTATTGCAATTGCCGTTCTTTCGCATAAAAACGTAAAGGGTGCGATTCTTTGGGGTATTTTAGGTTCGGCTGTTTTGTATTATGCTCTTGCCGCTCTCGGTCTTGCGTGGGGCAACGAAGCATGCAAGGCAATTTTCAAAGGTATCACTTTTGATAATCCGTTCACTGCTTTCAAGGATTTCGGCGAAGTTTCTTTCGGTAAAGTATTTACTGAAGGTTTCAATTTCTCAGGTTATTTAAAGAACAATTCTACTGCTCAATTAATTCTTACAATGATTACCGCTGCTTTTGCGTTCTGCCTTGTCGATATGTTCGATACTATCGGAACTTTGTACGGTGCATGCGCTCGTGGTAACTTGTTGGATGAAAACGGCAACGTTCCTAACATGGATCGCGCAATGCTTGCAGACGCTATCGCAACTTGCACGGGTGCTGTTTTGGGTACTTCTACCGTTACTACTTTCGTTGAATCTTCTTCCGGTATTGCGGAAGGCGGTAAAACGGGTCTTACTTCTATGGTAGTTGCTCTCGGCTTCATCGTTGTTATGTTCTTGAGCCCGATTGCAAAACTCGTTCCTACATACGCAACTGCACCCGCACTTATTTACGTAGGCGTTCTTATGATGAACTGCGTAACCAAAGTTGATTGGTTGAGCCCCGCGAAAGCACTTCCCGCATTCATAACGATTTCGATGATGGCTTTCACTTACAATATCTCTTTCGGTATTGGTTTGGGTCTTATTTCCTACACTTTGATTCAACTCTTCACGGGTAAGTTTGAAAAGAAAGATATTACCACTGCAATTATCGGTTTGGTATTCGGTGCAATGTTCTTCTTGACTCACTAAAATAAAAACTAAAAATTTTGACGGCTCTTGCGGTTTTGCAAGAGCCGTTTTTATGTGTTTTTTTGGGGGCGGTTTGTTTGTGGGGGTATATGGTGTGGCGTTTTTGTATGGTGGGTTTGGCGTGTTTTGTGGTGGTGCGTGGGTGTGTTTGCAGTGCAGCGTTTTTTGTGGGGTTTGAGGGAGTGATTGTGGCGTGTGTAGTGTGGCATTTATATAGTGTGTTTGTGGAGAGTTTGCGGTGCACGCGTTTGTTTGCAGCGTTTTTATATGGTTTTTGGGGTGGTAGTTTTTATGTGTTTTTTGGTAGTTATATGATTTTTTATGCTGGGTTGTCGGGTGTCTACATAAAGCGGAACGGAATAATAGTAAATTAAATACACAAACTCTATATGATATGATAAACTATGCCGAGGTTAAACCCGTAAAATCTATTAAACGCATATTTGAGTTGTTGTTCGATAAAAAATCGTCCACTCTGGCGGGTGCGATATCGTTTTTTTGCGCACTCGGGGCGATTCCGTTTGCTTATTTGTGCGTGTATTTTTTGTCGCTTTTAAAAATCGACGTATCTTACGTGCGCGACAGGGTAGATTTCGGCATATTAAACGAGTCGATTAAATATATTTTAAACGCGGCGTCGTCCGGAGAAAAACGCGTTACGCTTACTTTTATAATCGCAACGCTGTATTCTTCGTCGAAAATGTTTTTCCACATACTTAAAAGCGGCGAAATAATTTACGGCGCAAAACGAGTAAAAAGGGCTTTTATGGCGAGAATAATTGCGGTTTTGCTGTCGCTTTTTTGTGTATTTGCGATAGTGGCATGCGTTTTGGCGGGAACTGTGGGCGTGCTGATTTTCGGCGGTTTTAAAAGGAAATTTGCGGTAATGCAAACGGTTGTGTTATACCTTTCTATTGCGGTGATTTTGCTTGCTTCGCTTATAATTATCAATAAAGTGGTTTGCCCGTTTAAAATAAAAATCAGGGACGTTTTTTGCGGCAGTTTAATCACGCTTATGCTTTGGGCTGTCTTTTCGGTCGGGTTTGCGTTTTATTGCAATTATTTTGCCGATTTCACAAAAACTTACGGCACGGCTGCGTTTTTTATAGTGTTTTTATTTTGGGTAAATTTAATGTCGCAAGCGTTTGTAATAGGCGAAATTATAGGGTATTACGTTTTCGGCAAAAACGAAAATTTTAATAAGGAAAAGCAAAAGCCCGCCAAAAGAAAACGCTGAAAACTGCCGTTTGCTACATTGAAGTTGTCTGCGGGCGATTTATTATTGTAAAATTGCGTAATTGTCACGTTTATGTAATACGTGTTGCGTAAAATTGACAGTTTTTTAGTTAAATAAATAAAAAATAAACGCCCGATTTAATGTTAACGCAAGAAAAAGTCAAAGAAAAACGTTTGCTTTTGCAAATTCAAATCATATAATAAACGAATAGGTTAGTAAACGTAACATAACGCTTTATATAAAATATATATCTTAAAGCGATTTATTTTTAATATATCGTTGACAAAACGGCGATTAAATGATATCATTTTGATATCAACCATATTAAGGAGAGTAAGATGCTCGAAATAAACAACTTAAAAAAGATATATAAGGGCGGAAAAGTGGCGGTAAACGGGCTGTCTTTAAAGGTAGACGGGGGAGATATCTACGGCTTTATCGGTCACAACGGAGCGGGTAAATCGACCACGATTAAATGCATAGTGGGCATACTCGATTTTGAAGAGGGAGATATTTATATCGACGGCAAGTCTATAAAGAAAGAGCCGCTCGAGTGCAAAAAAACGTTTGCTTACCTTCCCGACAATCCCGATTTGTACGATTATATGACGGGTATGCAATACCTTGAATTTATCGGCAACGTGTTTAAAATTCCTCAAGACGAGATGAAATTTTCCATAAACAAGTATGCCGATGCGTTTGAAATACTCGGCAACTTGGGCGATTTGATTTCTTCGTACTCGCACGGAATGAAGCAAAAACTTGCAATCATTTCCGCGCTTATACATAAGCCGAAAATAATAATAATGGACGAACCGTTCGTGGGGCTCGACCCCAAGGCGGCGTACGTGCTTAAATGCGAAATGCACGAAATTTGCAAGGCGGGCGGGGCGATTTTCTTTTCCACACACGTGCTTGACGTGGCGCAAAAACTTTGCAACAAAATCGCGATAATCAAGGACGGAAAACTCATCGTTTCGGGCAAAACCGAGGAGGTGCTCGGCGATAAGTCGCTCGAACAAATCTTCCTCGAACAAGAGGGAGTAAACATTTCAAACGCACATCCGTTAAATAATTTTGTCGCTGACGGCTCGGAGGTAAAATGAACGAATATTTTACCCTTTTAAAAGCCGAATCGTTGAGACTTTTCGGTATAAACAAGGCTTTGCACAATAAAGATAAGTCGGCGAAGAAAAAATTGGGTGCGTCTATAACGGGCATTGTTATAATCGGCTGTATCGTCGCTTTTATGTCGGCGATATACGGCTTTATGTTTTATGAAAGCCTTAAAAACACCGGCGAAGAGAGGTACGCCCCCGCGATTATGGTTGCGGTCACTTCGATTATCGTGTTTTTTCAAGCGTTGAGAAACGCAAACGGCGTGGTTTTCGGGTTTGCCGATTACGAAACTATTTGCGCTTTACCCGTAAAAAATAAAAACGTGGTTCTGGCAAAACTCACTTACGTGTACTTAGAAAACCTTGTGTATTTTATATTATTCGTCGCGCCCGTAAGCGTGGTTTACGGGGTGTTGTCGCACTTTGGTGTTGGGTTTTATTTGCGCACGGCGGCAGGAATTTTGCTTTCGCCCGCATTGCCCGTTGCGCTTGGGTTGGCTGTCGGTACGGCGGTTGCCGTGTTTGCCGCGAGGTTTAAAAAGAGCAACGTATTGAGCGTGATTTTGTCGTTTGCGTTTATGGCGGCTTATTTCGTGTTCGTGTTTATGATGTCGGATGAAAATGCCGAAATAATCGCGTCGGTTGCCACTAAAATAGCAAACGTATATCCTATTGCCGATTTATACGCAAACGGAATAGTGAAGTTCGATGCAATAAAGTTTTTAAGTTTCGCAGGGGTGTCGATAGTTATATTTTGCTTGTACATGTCTTTAATAAGCAAGTTTTACGCTAAAATCAACCGTGCGATTATGTATAAAAAATCGGGCGGCGGTAAAGTCGTCGAGGTTAAATCTTCCACAAGCGGCAGGGTGCTTTTAAAGAGAGAATTCGGTAAATGGATAAACACTCCCGGGTACGTTTTAAACAGCGCAATGGGTGCGGTTATGCTTATAATAATGACCGTTCTTGTCGCGATTAAGTTAAACGGTATCTCCGAAATTGACAAAACCGTGCAAAGCGAAGAGGACTACAAGGCACTTATCGCAATGCTTGATTACGCAAAATCGTTTATTCCGCTCGTGCCTGTGTTGTGCGTGGGAATGTGTTATTATTGCGGTTCGTCGATATCGATCGAGGGTAAGTCGGTGTGGATAATCAAAAGTTTGCCCGTCGACCCCAAAGAAGTGTTTAAAGCGAAAATCAGGCTCAATCTGATTATTACCGTTTTGCCGACCGTTATATCGTGCGTGGTGTTCGGCGTGGCGTTAAAACTAAATATTGTCGAAATAATTTTGTGTATAATCGCAAGCGTGAGTTATTGCGTTACGTCGGCGATGTTCGGACTTTTCGTCAATATTAAAAAACATAATTACGACTGGCAAAGCGCGGTAGAAGTGATAAAAAGAGGCGCGGCATCGACTATTTGCGTGCTTGTGGGAATGTTTATTTTCATACCGATCGGCATAATTCTGGCGTGCATTATTATGGTTACGGGAATATTGGGTTTGCCTGCCACTTACTTTAGTTTTATCGCTCTCGCTTTGATTTTCAACGTGTTTAATTTGATTTTGGGTAAATATTTATCCGGCAAAGGCGTGACCGATTTTTTAAAGAGTTGACGATTGATATTAAAGCGCGCTGTATGCGGCGCGTGTGTCGAGTTTTTTAAAGATGAAGCATGTAAATGTGGCGCGGAAAACTTTAAAACGTCGCTGTCATATTAAGGCGGCAATAGTTTAATTTTTATTAATTTGTCGAAAAACGAGTAATTAAGTAATTATATAAATTTTTCTTTCATAACATATATTAAAGAGGGAAAAATTTGTATAGCGACGAAATAAAACTCAGAGTTTTTAAAGAAGCGGAGTACATGATTAAAAGCGGCGATACTTTAAGGGGTGCGTCGGCGGTTTTCGGGGTAGGTAAGTCTACCGTGCACAGCGATATGACCGAAAAACTGAAACACCTTGATTTTGGCTTGTATAAAAGCGTGCGAAAAGTGATTTGTAAAAACTTGTCAGAAAGGCACATAAGGGGAGGAAACGCAACTAAACGTAAATACGTAGAAATAAAAAACATGAAAAACGCAGTGTCTTAAAATTAGACGCTGCGTTTAAAATTGTCACGTTTATATAATACGTATTGCGTAAAATCGTCATTTTTGCGTTGTTTTAGCCCGATTTAGCGTTGCTAAAACCGCCGCCTCTTAAAACGAAAACACCGCGAAAAGATAAACAAGTTACAATATCAAAGTGAAATTGTCGTATTCGTTATAAGGCGAAGTGACCGAAAAAACATGCTCGTTTAAACCGATTGAAAAGGTGTTTACGTCTTGTTTTTCGCCTTTAAAAACGGGATAGTTTTGCTCGAAAGTCACCGTTTTAGCATCGGTGATCGCATTGCCTCCGAGATATTTTACAAAACTTTCTTTCTTAGTCCACAGACACAAAAAGTCTTTGTTTGTCAAAATTCTTTGCTTTTCACCCGAGGTTGCATATTTTTCAATGACTTTAGAAAAATCGTAGTCGCGGAATTTTTCGGCATCGATGCCTACTTCTTTATCCGAAACGGCAAGCATAACAAGTCCGTCGGTGTGTGTAAGGTTGTAAAAATATTCGCCGCTTTTTAAATAAGGTTTTCCGTTTTTGCCGAGACTTATTTGGTCTTGGTTGAAATCAAAATTATAATATTTTTTGAAAATATGTTTGATTAAATCTTTTGATTGTTCTTTTTTTACGTACGAATAATAAATGTCAAGCATAATTATTTACCTCTTGGAGTATTGTAGAACAAATAAAAAATTATGTCAATCGATTAAATGCTTGACAAAAATAAAGGCTATAGTATACAATTGAAATATACTGAATCGATGAATTTTCGGAGAGTAGGTTTTTGTTTATTATTCGTTTCGATTGGATTTTCCCGTCGTCAGGAGCGTGCCGCATAAAGCGCGTTTTTAAGTAAGCATTTTACCGCCTTGAAAATTCGGGGCGGTTTTTTATATGTTTAAAATTTTATGCGATTAAAAATTCCGCCCGATTATAAAAATCGGCGAAAAAAATAGAACAACATATAGTAAACTTAATTCTGTAAACATATCGGCGGCTGAAAACCTCGATATAAAAGGAGGGAAAGATGAAAATCGGCGTTATAGGCATAATAATCGAAAAAGAGCGTTCGGTTGCGGAAGAAGTGCAGAAATTGCTTTCCGCTTACAATGAATTGATTTTGGGAAGAATGGGCATACCAAATACGGTAAAAAGCGTTTACGTCATCAGCGTAATCGTGCAAGGAACAAACGAGAGAATTTCCGCTTTGACGGGGAAACTCGGAAAACTTAAAAACGTAAAAGTAAAATCGGCATTGACCGATATTAATATAACGGAGGAATAAAAAATGAAAAAAATTATTGGCTTTATTTTGCTTTTAGTGCTTTGTGTGTCGATGACCGCTTGCGGTTTACCGGACAATGCACAAGGAGGAAAAACCGTTTATCTTAAATACGTTTCGGATTCGTCCGAACTTATACCCCTTTTGGTAAAGGGCGGCGCGGAATTCGGCGTTTTGGGTGAACCCGCTGTTACTATGGCAAACGCAAAAGCGGGCACGACGTCCGTACTCGATTTGCAAGACGAATACAAAAAGGCGAGCGGAAGCGACAGCCTTTACACTCAGGCGGGCGTTTTGGTAAAAGGCAATTTGGCAAACGACAAAAACTTTATGTACAAATTGTATGCCGCACTTAAAAACAATAAAACGTGGCTCTTGGAAAACGTTGCAGACGTAAAGGCAAAACTCAACGCTTGCGGCAGCGCATTGCAGGTTAATTTTACTGCGCAAACCATCGAAAGATGCAATCTCGACAGTAAAGATTCTTTGAGTATTAAAACCGACATAGAAAAGTATTTCACGGTAATCAAAGAGTTTGACGGCACGTTTATCGGCGGCAATCTTCCGTCAGATGATTTCTATATGGAATGTGCAGAACCTACCGAAGACGAAACGACCGAAGAAAAAGGAACGCTTACCATTACCGTGCCCGACGGCGCGCCCGCGCTTACCGTTCTTTCACTCAACGGCACGTATATTTGCGGTTATAAAATTGTTGTAAAAGTGGTTTCGGGAGCAGACCTCGTGCTTGGTTCTCTCACCAACGGAACGTCCGATATTGTCGTTTTACCGACAAACGTATGCGCCAAACTTTACAATAAGGGAATGAAAGTAAAACTTGCAAGCGTAAATATTTTCGGTGTTTTGTACATGGTGGGTAAAACCGAAGTGAACAGTCTTGACGACCTTGTGGGAAAAACGATTTACAATATCGGTATGGGCGGCACACCCGATTTGACGCTTAAATATATACTCAAAACAAACGGATATAACTATCAGGAAGTTTGATAAAACTCAAAGGTGAAAATAATGAAAAAGAGACTTTTATACTCTCTTTATCCCGTAATTACATTGCTGATTTTATTGGGGCTGTGGAGCATAGAAGCAAACAGAATCGGCACCGAAATAATTCTGCCGTCGCCGAGCGTGACGGCTAAGGAAATAGTAAAATCTTTTTCGGATAAAAAGTTTTTATACAGTGCGTTAAACAGCGTCTGGCACATGGCGGAAAGTTTTACGTTGGCGTTTTTGCTCGCTCTTTTGGTGGGTACGCTGGCGGGACTTGTAAAGGCGGTGCATAAATTTTTATACGCAATTATCGTGATATTGAGGGTAGTGCCCACAATGTCGGTGATTTTACTTGCGATTATTTGGTTTAAAGACGAGTCGCGCCCTATATTCATCGCATTTTTAGTGTCGTTTCCACTGCTTTACAACGAAGTTTATTCGGCGGTAAGCAGTTGCGATAAAGACCTTGTGGAAATGTCTTTGGTGTACAAGGTGCGTAAAAGAGATAAATTGTTGTATTTTTATTTGCCGACGATAAGCGGAAAAATGTTTGACGGAGTGCTTTCGGTGCTTGGGCTGAACGTAAAACTTGTGATAGCCGCCGAAGCCATTGCACAAACGCGATTAACGCTCGGCATGCTTATGCAATCGGCAAAAATCAATCTTGAAACGGGGCGACTTTTCGCTTATACAATAATCGCCATACTTATAAGTTGTTTGCTCGAAGGGGTGTTGAGATTTATAAGATATTGCGTGAAAAAGGCGGTGAAAAGATGACTTATTACGTAAAAGACGTTTATAAAAATTACGGCGATTCAGCCGTGCTTAAAGGGCTTTCCGCAGAGTTTGACGAAGGGAAAATTACTTGCATTCTCGGCGGCAGCGGCTCGGGTAAAACCACTTTATTCAACGTTATGGCGGGCATAATAAAGTGCGACGGAGAAGTGAAAATGCCGGGCGAAATTTCGTATATTTTTCAGACTCCGAGACTTATACCAACAATGTCGGTGTACGCGAATATGGAATACGTATTGCGTAAAACCGACAATAAAGAGACTCGAAAGGAAAAAATCGACAAAATTTTAGATATGCTCGAATTGACGGGGAAAGCCAAATGTTTACCTGCCGAATTGTCGGGTGGCGAAGCGCAAAGGGTGTCGATGGGCAGGACGTTTCTGTATTCCGCACCACTGCTTATAATGGACGAACCTTTCGGTGCGCTCGACATCGGGCTTAAATACAGGCTGATCGAAAAAATGTGCAAACTTTTAGAAGAAGATAAAAAAACCGTCGTTTTCGTAACACACGACATTGACGAAGCGTTGCTTCTGGGCGATAGGTTTTCGGTGCTTAAAAACGGAATTATTTACGATACTTTCGATATCGATTTGCCGAGAGAAAACCGCGATATCGGTTGTGAAGTTTTAAACGACGTAAGAAAACGCCTTTTGAAAAATCTTATTTGATAATAACGGAAGTTTTGTCTGAAAGCACGCGAGAGGCAGCGAGCGTATTTTCAAGCAAAACTGATGTTTTTTCAAACTAAGAAGTGCAAAAAATTTATATTTTTGCGAAAGTCCGCAAGGACTTGAAAAATTTTGACTTTAGTCAAAAAATTTACTTCTTATAGTTTATTTTATTGGGAGTTGACGGAGTAAACGTCTGTAACATAAAGTTAAAAATTTAAGACGGGGCGAGCCGTGGCGAAAAAGTCAACTGTGCGCCCCGTTTTTGGTTTTGTATTATGCAGTTTTTATGTAATTGCGCCTGTTATTTTTATATAAGTGTGTCGTGGTATTTTTATGTGGTTGTACCTTGTCGTTTTTATATTGCAATCTGCCTTTTTGACAACAATAAAAAAACTATTGTTAAAATTTATATCGTGTGGTACAATATATTTATAAATTTGTGTGACGCGATATAAATAAGAAAATAAGGAAGACCACAATATCGAGGTGCGTATGGATGACGGAATAACAAAACTTAAACAACTTATAGAAAAAAGCGACAACATAGTATTTTTCAGCGGAGCAGGCGTGTCGACAGAGTCGGGGTTAAAGGATTTTCGTTCCGACGACGGGCTATACAACGAGCAATATAAATACCCGCCCGAGACAATTTTATCGCATACGTTTTTCGTAAAGATGACAAAAGAGTTTTATGAATACTATTTCGATAAAATGATAAACACTGGGGTCAAGCCAAACGTAGCGCATGAAATTATTGCGAAGTTGGAAGAGATTGGTAAAGTAAAAACGGTGATTACGCAAAATATCGACGGGCTTCATCAGGCGGCGGGCAGCAAAAACGTGATAGAGTTACACGGCAGCGTGCATAGAAATTATTGCACGGTTTGCGGCAGGTTTTATTCGCTTGAAGATATTTTGTTAAAAAAGGACGACGGTGTGCCGCATTGCGATTGCGGCGGAATTATCAAGCCGGACGTGGTTTTATACGAAGAAGGACTTGACGAGAATAATATCGAAAGGGCGATTTCCGCTTGCGAAAACGCCGACCTTGTGATAGTTGTCGGTACAAGTTTAAACGTGTATCCCGCGGCAGGGTTTTTAAGATACGTAAAAGGCAAGTTGGCTATAATAAACAAACAACACACGTCATACGACAGTTGTTGCGACGTGATAATTCACGACGGTATAGGTAAGGTTTTGTCTATAGCGTGTGAAGATTTGTTGCAAAATAAAAATCGGTAAATAAAGATTAAAATGTTTTTTTCGCGAGGGTAGATTTATGATAAATTATATGAAGATGGGAGACGAAATAGCGCAAAGTCATTTAAGTAAAGGCGAAAAACCGACATTGCTGCTACACAGTTGCTGTGCGCCGTGCTCGACCTATTGTCTCGAATATCTGACAAAATATTTCGACGTGACGGTGTTTTATTTCAATCCCAACATTACCGACCATGAGGAGTATTTTTTGCGTGCCAAAGAACAGCAAAAGTATCTTGATAACGTGTATAAAGGCAGCGTAAAATATGTCGAGGGCAGGTATAATACGCAAGAGTTTTTCGATATGGCAAAAGGACTCGAAAACGTGCCTGAAGGCGGTAAAAGATGTTTTTTATGCTATACGTTGCGCTTAAAAGAGACAGCGATGCTTGCAAAAGAGAGAAATTTTGACTATTTTACGTCTACGCTTTCGATAAGTCCTTACAAAAATTCGCAGTGGCTTAACGAGATAGGGTTTTCGCTTGAAAAGCAACTCGGACAAAAGTATTTACCCGTCGATTTCAAGAAGAACAACGGATATAAACGCTCGACCGAACTGTCAGACGAGTACGGCATATACAGGCAGGATTATTGCGGTTGCGTTTTTTCAAAGGAAGAAACCGAAAAGAGAAGGAAAGAAAAGGAAAAGGCTCTATAATTATATTGATAGTTATTATTTGCTATCGCAAACGGTGCTGTATCGATATTGCGATAATGACAATATAGCCGGATTTTCAGTATAATAAACTATTAAACGCCAAACCTGATTGAAGATTTTATTTATCCGTTTTGTCACGATTACAAAACACGTATTATGTAAAAAGAGCAAAAATAAACGAATTAAGAATAATACACAAATAAAACGGCGATATATCGACTGTGCTTTTACAGTCGGTATATCGCCGTTTTTATTGAAATACTTTTTGATTTATGTTGCAAAATTCGATTTGGTCGGGTGTTGCAGTATTACTACAGATTTTTAAATTTAATTATCGGTTGGTTGCGGCAACGGTTGTTTTTCTTTTTTATACGACAACTTCAAAAGGATGGGAGTTATAAAACTCGTCGCTATGATAAGTATCAAAATAAACGGGGTAATGGCGGGGTCGATAATGCCGAGGTCAAAACCTTTTTGCGCACAGACGAGCGCGACTTCAGCCCTTGCCATCATTCCGAGACCTATACGCACTGAGTCGATAGTCGAGTATTTGCACGCTTTGGCGGTCAACGAGCAGCCGATAAATTTGCCTGCGATTCCGGCGAGGATAAACAGTACGCCGAACAAAATAATGTCGGGCGACATTGCCGAAAACTTTGTGGTAAGTCCCACGTTTGCGAAAAACACGGGAGAGAAGAACATATAACTTATTATGTCGGCCTTGCGGTCGATGTAATTGCTTTCGGGGTTATTTGCAAGAATAAGTCCGAAGGCATATGCGCCCGTAATGTCGGCAACGCCGAAGATTTTTTCGCTTGCATAAGCAACGAGAAAACAAAATCCGAGACTTAAAATGGGGATTCTTCTGTGATGAGGGTATTTTTCGTCGAGCCATTTGAAAAACTTACTTATTATAAAACCAAAAGCGAAAATAGCAACGAAGAATAATATGGTTTTAAGCAAGACGATTAAAGGCGAAACATCGCTTCCGCCGCCCATAGATACGACGAACGACAACACGATAATACCTATAATATCGTCTAAAATTGCTGCGGAAACTATTGTGTTGCCGACCTTTGAGTTGAGCGCGCCGAGTTCTTTAAGGGTTGCTACGGTAATGGATACCGAAGTTGCGGTAAGAACCGTTCCGTAAAAAACATTTGTAATGGCAGTCGTTTTGTTGAGTGCGGCAAACCCGCCGTTTGTTAGCGTTGCAACGACAAAACCGAGACCGAGCGGCAGTATTACGCCTGCGATAGTGATGATTACGGCAGGTATGCCGACTGCTTTGATTTGTTTAACGTCGGTGCCGAGGCCGGCGGAAAACATAATCAGAACTACGCCGATTTTGGCGATAAAACCTATTCCTTCCAAAGTGGTTTCGGTAAGCACGGTTTGTTTGGGAATATAGTTGATAAGTCCGACGATTACTCCCGCAAGCAGCATGCCGACAACGCTCGGCAACCCCAATTTTTTGCATAACATTACGAGAATTTTCGATAATAAAATAATAAGACCGAGTGGCAACAAAACGTCAAAATATTCGATATTTGCCACGAGTAAATTGTCTAAAGTCATTGTTTTAGCCTCTGTAAATATAGTACGGTGTAATTGTATGCCTTTTTTCTAAAAAAAGCAAACGTTTTTACGTTAAATCGGCAATATTTATTTTCTTTTGAAATTCATCGTCAAACGGCGTTGCCGAGTGTGAAATTTTACGCTATGCCAATAGTAAAAACTTGCTTGGTAAAACAATAATAAATCGTCGGCAAAAGCATGCGATTATAATTTAAAGTCACAACTCAAGGTAATAATATTATCGTAAACAGGCAATACAAATATCGCAAATGCATAGTATGTGATTTTGCATACATTTCCGTCTTTACAAACTACGTATGCGGTAAAAATGACAATTTTCGGCGATTTATAAGCATAAACAGCCGTTTTCAAGCGATGAATAACAGTAAAATAAAAATAACGCTTGAATAATTTCCGGTTAAGTGGTATAATAAAAATATGGGAATATTCGGACGAAGAAAAAAAGAAGAACCGGCAATCGCCGCTGAAAAAAATCAAACCGAAATAAACGTAGAAGAGGATAAATACCGTCAAAGGATTTTTGCCGAAAGGGTGATTTTTGCCGACGTGGTTTTGCAAACCGCCTATATCGAAATTAAAAACGAACTATTATCGTTCAAGGGTGTAAAATCGCGGTTGTCGCGCCGGGCGGACACCTTTACATGCGGCGATAAAATCATATGCAAAATCGCCATGACGGACAAAACGATGAAGTTGTTTTTCCCGCTCGACTTATCGGAAATTCCGAGTAAAATCAAAGTCGAGTATAAAGGCAAAGTAAAGGCGTATTCCTCCGTTCCGACAATGTACAAAGTCAAAAGCGCGGTTGCGGGCAAAAAGGCGATAACTCTCGTTGATAAAACGGCAGACAAGTTTTCGCTTGTAAAAAAGGAAAGATGCAGAAAAATAAACGCCGTCAACGTCGCCGAAGATTATTTAATCGATTACGCTCAAAGAACGAAAAAGAAAAACATGGTTTAAATGGCAAAAAAGAAAAGCGGGGGGTAAAAAAGTATTTATCGCCGAATAAAAATTAAAACAAAACAGTCGGTTAAAAATTGCCAAATCGCCGCATTTTACCGAGTAAACAGAGGTTTTAAATCTTATTCAAATTGCGCAGTATATGCGACTATAGAAAAATAAAAGACAAAAATTTAACAAAAAGAATAAAAAACCGCAAAAAAGGCTTGACAAGTATATTATTATTATAGTACAATATGTTAGCACTCCAAGCGGGGTGTTAATTTTTTAGGAAGGCGAAATATTATGGCTAAAGGAAACAGAGTTAAAATTACGCTTGCTTGCACAGAATGTAAACAAAGGAATTACGACGTTTACAAGAATAAGAAGAACGACCCCGACAGACTTGAACTCAACAAGTATTGCCGTTTCTGCAAGAAGACAACCGCTCATAAAGAAACGAAGTAATTTCTTCGCATAGGCGGTAAATATAGCGGTAAATACGTTTTCAACGTTAAGAATACGTAATTTTATTTTAAAGAGGAAAGGAAATGAAAGAAAAACAAGTAAACGAGGTTGTAAAGACAACCGAAGTTCCCCAAAACAAAAAGACTAAAGAACCGGGGAAAGTATCGCGTTTCTTTCGCAAAATAGGAAGAAAATTCAAAGAAATGTTTTCCGAATTGGGAAAGGTTTCTTGGCCGACGTTTGGCAAAGTGGTGAAAAATACGGGTATAGTACTCGTCGTTATCATTATTTTCCTTATCATTATTTCGGCGTTTGACTACGGTCTCGGTCGTCTTTTGGATTTAGTCACAAAAATTGCCGCATAATTAAGCCGAAGGAGAAGTCAGATGGATCAACAGACAGCAAAGTGGTATATTATTCATACCTATTCCACTTATGAGGATATGGTAAAAAGTACCCTTGAAAAACTGATTGAAAACAACAACCTCGGCGATAAGATTCTCGATATTAAAATTCCGAGAGAAGAAGTTATTGAGGAAAAAAACGATAAAAAGAAGATCGTTCTCCGCAAAAAAATGCCTTGTTACGTATTTATCAAGATGGTATACTCAAATGATTTGTGGTATCTCATCACCAATACGAGGGGCGTTACGGGCTTCGTCGGTCCGAGAGGGGCTGCGCTTCCGCTCACCGCAGACGAAGTAAGGCGTATGCAACTCGAAGACAAGGTCGAAAGCGTCGATTTTGCGGTGGGAGACACAATCAAGATTTTATCGGGTCAACTCGAAGGCTTTATCGGTACTGTCGAATCTCTCGATTTCGAGCAGCAAAAGGCTAAAGTCAAGGTTTCTATGTTCGGCAGAGACACCGTTGTAGAGCAAACTTTCGTTCAACTCGAAAAATTGAGAGAACAGTAATCTTTGCGCGGGCACGGTCGTTTGTTGTGTTATACACTGTGCGCCAAGGCTTTAACGATATTTTGAATTTCGGGTGGAAATTTGAAATTTTATGAGCGCAAGCAAAGATTTAAAGTTGAGAAATTTTCTATATTAAATAATAAGGAATAAAAGTTCCTTTATCGGCGCAGCGTTTTATTTGTGCGTTTAAGCGCGTAAATCAAAGACAAAAACGCTCGATGTTTTTTTGCGGTTTTATTTATTGCAAGCAAAGGTAAAATCGCAAAGTTTTTACGCTTAAAACGGGTTTTACCCGTTGAAATAAGTGGGAGAGACGTCAAATACTTTTTTCAAGACGCCTTGTTATAACCACATAAATGGAGGAGAACTTTATGGCTAAAAAAGTTACAGCGGTTGTAAAATTACAATTGCAAGCCGGAAAAGCGACGCCGGGACCCCCGGTTGGTTCTACACTCGGACCTTACGGTATCAACATTCCGGGATTTACTAAAGAATTCAATGCAAAGACTTCTGATAAAGTCGGCTACATTATTCCCGTAGTCATCACTATTTATCAGGACAGATCTTTCACGTTTATTCTTAAAACACCGCCTGCACCGGTACTTATCAAAAAGGCTTGCGGACTCGAATCTGCTTCTGCTCGTCCCAACAAAGATAAGGTTGCAAAATTGACCAAAGCGCAAGTTGAGGAAATTGCAAAGGTAAAGATGGTAGATACTAATGCCGCTTCGCTCGAAGCATGCATGAGTATGATTGCAGGTACTGCACGCAGTATGGGCATCACTGTTGAAGAATAATTATATATATTTCGTGGGAGGGACAAACGTCCCGTTTAACCACAAAGGAGAATTTTGAAATGAAATACGGAAAAAAATATGCCGAAAGCATAAAGACTTTTGACCGCACTAAACAATACGAAATCGGCGAAGCAATGGACATCGTTTTAAACACCGCAAAGGCAAAGTTTGACGAAACGGTTGAATTCCACTGCAAACTCGGTGTTGACCCGAAACAAGCCGACCAACAAGTCAGAGGCGTTATCGTCCTTCCCAACGGTACAGGTAAAACCGTAAGAGTTTTGGTTATCGCAAAGGGCGAAAAGGCTGACCAGGCACAGGCTGCCGGTGCTGACTATGTAGGAGCGGAAGAAATCGTTGCAAGGATTCAAAAGGAAAACTGGTTTGAGTTCGATACTGTTATCACGACTCCCGATATGATGGGTGTCGTAGGTAGAATAGGTAAACTTTTAGGACCTAAAGGCTTGATGCCCAACCCCAAGTCGGGTACGGTTACTATGGACGTTGAAAAGGCAATTAAGGACGTTAAAGCAGGTAAGGTTGAGTACAGACTCGACAAGACTGCCGTTATTCACTGTCCTATCGGTAAAAAGAGTTTCGGTAAAGAAAAACTTATCGAAAACTACACCGCTCTTTTCGAAGCGATCGTCAAGGCTAAACCCGCCGCAGCGAAAGGTCAATACATCAAAGGCGTATCCGTTGCTTCCACAATGGGTCCCGGCGTAAAGGTTTACAACAAGATTTAACGTTTTGATTAAAAACGTTTGACATTTCCTTTAAGAGATGTTACACTGTTACAGAAAAATATAATAACCGTAGAAAGTTGGCACGCAAGTTTAATTACCGCAAGGTAGCCCGCCGAGGTAGCATTTATTATGAGGATTTTTATGACCTTACGCTACTTTGGCGTAAGGTCTTTTTACGGAAATAATAAATAGGAGGTAAAGAATTTGTCAGCAAATAGACAAGCAAAAGAAGTTGTTGTCGAAGAGATTAAGGCTAAGATTCAAGAAAGCAAATCCGTCGTACTTGTACACTATTCGGGTTTGACGGTTGCTCAGGATACCGAACTTAGAAACGAATTCAGAAAGAACAACGTTCAATACAAAGTATTGAAAAACACTTTGGTAAGAAAGGCTTTCGACGAACTTGGCGTTACGGCGTTCGATGCAGACCTCAACGGAAACACAGCCGTTGCATTCGGTGCAGACGAAGTATCCGCAGCAAAAGTAGTTGCCGACGGCGAAAAGAAGTATGATGGCAAAATTTCTGTCAAGAGCGGTTATGTAGACAACGCATACGTGGACGCAAACGGTGTTAAGGCACTTGCAAGTATCCCGTCGAAAGAGCAATTGTATGCAAACCTCGCTTGCGGACTTATGGGAGTTGTTCGTGGATTGGCTGTTGCCCTCAATAGGGTTGCAGAAAAAATGGGCGGCGCTCAGGAATAATTCAGCGTTCACTAAAAATCAGCGTTTACGCAAAAAAACAAATTTAAAATAAAAATAATCGGAGGAATATTAAAATGGCTGATATCGCAAAGTTAATTGAAGAGATTAAAGGTATGACTGTTATGGAACTTAACAGTTTAGTTAAAGCAATCGAAGAGGAGTTCGGTGTATCCGCTGCTGCTCCCGTTGCTGTTGCAGGCGGTGCTGCTGCAGAGGCTGCTCCTGCTGCTGAAGAAAAGACCGAATTCAACGTAGTATTGAAGGAAATCGGCGGAAACAAGATTGCAGTTATCAAGGCAGTCAGAGAACTTACCGGTCTTGGTCTTGTTGACGCAAAGAACATGGTTGAAAAGATGGGAACCGTTAAAGAAAACGTACCCAAGGAAGAAGCAGAAAAGATGGTTGCTAAGTTTAAGGAAGCAGGCGCAACTGCAGTTGCTGAATAATTTAGTTATAAACGGTTTAGCGGCGTAATTTTTACGTCGCCGAGCGGTTTGAATACTTTTAAAGAGGGTGAATCTCTATTGACGGGGTTCGCCCTCTTTAAGTATTTAATTGAAGTCTAATGAAACGACGCATAACTGCAAGGCATATAGTATTTAAAAATATAAAAGTAACAAATTTCAATCAAAATCGACTTAGATTGTTCATTTATATACGCAGAAACGGTTTTTAAAATCTACCTGCTTGACAAAATCGCTCAAGTAGGTTAATATATTTTTAGTCGTACAATCGCGGCATAAAGCGTGACGGTCGATAAATTAATTTTATATCGGCACGGCTTAATGCTTAATCGGCGAGTTGTTTTTTATCAATGTCGATATAATGAAGTCTAAAAAGTCGACACGTTTTATAATTAAAAAATTGTTCGCATTTTATGCACGGAGGTTATTTATGCAAAAAGAGCAGATTATTTCGAGAATAAACGGCAAATTTGCATTTTCGAGAATTCGCGCGCTGAAGAAATTGAAAAAAGAATACCCGGACGAATTGAATTACGAGTGCGGAAATAACGTATTGCTTAATTGTCAGTCAAAATATTCTTACGGACCGTATTATCCCGCAATGACCGCATATTTGTTATGCAGAAACAGCGCGGCTGTTTGCGGGCTTACCGACCTTTTGACGACTTGCGGAATAAAAGAGTTTGTAAACGCATGTAAAATTTTATCGCTTACTTACATTACGGGGTATAGAGAACCCGTCACCGTTCCGTTTTTGGAAAAGGGCTTTTTGACTATATCTGTTTACGGTATTCCTTGCAATATGAATAAAAAGGTGGATATCGGGTTAAGAAAAGACAGAGAAATCAAATATGCTTACGTCAAAAACGCCGTGCGCAAAATAAACGAGCAATACAAGAAGCATAAAATTAAACTCAATTTCGAGCAAGACATTATTTCAAAATCTTTGTATTATAAGGGCGGAACTGTTGCAAACAAGCAAGTATTTTATGCTTTGGCTGACAAAATAGTCAGCGTTTACGGCAAAGGTCAGCCCACGCTTGACTTTTTAATCAACGACGTAAAACTTAACCTCGACGCTCAGATGGTTGAAAAAATAAAAGACGAAACCAATCCTTATTATTTATTCGATTTGGCGAAAGCCTTGAACGACGAAAGTATTTTCGGTAAGCGCAACCTTAAAAGAGACGTGGAAGTAACCGCTTCCGCACATGAAATCGGCGCACTTTCGGTAGTGGAAATAAAGACGAAAGATAAAAACGAAGTATATAAAGTCGCCGACAGAACAAAGGAAATCGGCGCAGACGGGGTCGCTTTTACAGCATACGCATTCAGTGAAAGTGACAGAGACGAGATATGTAAGTACCTTGTAAACAACAAATTGCTGGCTGTTTCGCTCGAGGTTTTCGATGAGCCGAGAAAAACTCCGGACAATATGTTCGGCAGTTTATATTCGGACAACATTTTCAAGTTGCATGCCTATGCGATTGTGGGACATGAAATGTCTGTTTCAATCTCTACTCAAGACGGTTTTAACAGCAGCAAAATGATTGAAAAAGTACCGTCGTTTGAAGACAGAGTAAATTTGTTTGCGGAAATAGGTCATAAGTCCGTATGATAAACACTTCGTTATTCGACGGAAAACGTAAAGAAAAAACCGAGCAAATACTGCAATCTTTAAATATAAACGTATTGTCGGGCAGTGCCGCAGAGCAACTGCCCGTAATTATAGCAAATGACCTTGCGGGGCAGCCCACGCTTATTGTGTCCGACGACAAGAACGACGGCGTGTATTTAAGAAGTCTTAAAGAGGCGTTTGGTAGCATAGGATTAAGTGTTTCGGTTTGCATTTTTTCGACCGAAAAAGAAGAAACGGCGGTTGCAAGGCTTATATCTTGCGGCGAAAATTTCAGGTGTATTATCGCCGTAGGCGGCGAGGATGTTATAAACGTCTGCAGGTTTTATTCTGGACTTAAAAACAAGTATGTTTTCGCCGTGCCAAACACGGTTGACGTGCAGGGTATAATACCGCCTTATGTCACTTTTACGGCAAACGGTTTGCCCGAAAACGTCAAAAGTAAAACAATCGATACATTATTTTTAGATAAATCGGCATATTACAGATGTAAAAAACATGACTTAGCGGACGCATTTTCGTCATCGATAAGTAGGTGTCTTACGCTTGTCGATTATAAATACGCGTGCGCGGCAGAGGGTAAAGAGTTATCTCCCACGGCGTATAATTATTTCGTCGAAGCGATAAACGATGCGCTTAATATTCCGTCTTCGTCATGCGTGTATGATTGGCTTTTAAAATCTCAATTAAAAATTTCAATCGCAAAGGCAATCTCTGATATCGACGAATATTCGGCGTGTGGCGACGTTGCTAAAATTTTGCTTGCGACGGACAAAACAGTGTCTGAACAAGAGGCGGAATTCGTCGCTTTTATCCGGCTTGTAAAATTGTACAGAATGTATATAGACGACTTGGATTTCGTTTTGTTAAACACCCCCGATTTTTGTTCGAGGATAAACGAGGTTGCTTCGTTTATGGGGGTAAGAGTGAGCGACGTGCTTGCGGAAGTGAAGTCTTCTTTAAGCGTCGACGAGAAGAGGGGCAAAGAGGCTGTTAAGGCGTTGAAGTCTGAACTTATAAAAGAACTTGACGGCGTAATTGCATTGCTCGGCAAAATCAAGGACTTTAAAGTAAAATTATGCAATCCTAAAAAGCCGATGAACAAATTCAGCGCGTTGCAAATAAAAAAAAGTATTGCACTCGGCGCATATACGGGCAAAAAACCGACTATTTTAAAACTTATGAATTTAAGCGGCTATTGCCAACTGTTGGACTGATGAAAAAATTTTGTCGGCAAGACTCGGTTTGCCCGAGTATAAATCACATATTATAACACATAAAACCATATAAAATAAACGCATAGAAAAGATAATCATGGATATAAAACAAGCGGTAAAACAAACGGAATATTTTTTACTCGATATGGACGGGACGATTTATCTCGACGCAATTCCTATCGGCGATATGAAAAACACGTTGGAGAGCATCAGAAAAAGCGGCAGAAAAATTGTGTTTTTGACTAACAATTCTTCTAAAACAGTCGACGAATACGTGAAAAAACTCAAAAAAATAGGGCTTTTCGGCGAGGGGGACTTCGTTTACGGTTCAGGCGTTGCTACCGAAGAGTTTTTAAAGAAACACAGAAAGGGCAAGAAAGTATTTTTATTAGCCACCGAAAGGATTAAAGAAGATTTCAAAGCGCACGGCATCGAGTTGACCGAAAGTCACACAGCCGATATCGCCGTGCTGGCTTTTGATACCGAGGTCGACTACAACGGCTTGATTGCATTCAACGAGTGTCTTGTCAACGGAGCGGAGTATATTGCGACTCATCCGGATTATGTTTGTCCCACGGCGGGAATATCCGTTCCCGACGTAGGCTCGTTTATCTCGTTTTTCTATACTTCGAGCGGCAGAAGACCGGATTTGATTATCGGCAAGCCGTCTACCGTTATGGGCGAAACGGTAACGTCGATTTTCGGCACGACCAAAGAAAAATGCATGATGGTAGGCGACAGATTAATGACGGACATTGCGTTCGGATTAAATTGCGGATTTCACACGCTACTTGTATTAAGCGGCGAAACGACGGCCGACATGGTCGGTAAAAGCGAAACAAAACCCGAAAACGTTTTGCAAGATTTAAACGAAATAGTCAAATACTTGTGAATAAAATAAAATTTTTTTGGCGATAATTCCTTCCGTAACGACGGAGGGAATTTTTTATGCGAAAATTATTGGCATGCTTTTTGATTTTCACGGCTATGTTTATGTGTTCAAGTAAAAGAGAAAAACTTATCTTTAACGGGGTTGAGGGAGTGTATACTTTTTATTTAAACAGTGCGAGTTCTAATGCGGAAATGGTGACCGTAACGACAAACGAGGCTGAAAGCATTAAAAGCAAATTAAAAAATATTGAGGGAGAAAGCATTACTTTTTCTGCGGAAAATGATTATGAAAAAAAGTGGATAAATAAATACAAGGCGGTTGAAGTCATGCGTGAAACTGTCAACTTTACGACAAACGTATATTACTATTCTGACAAAATTACGTCTTTTGTATATATAAAAGGTAAAAAAATAAATTTACACGTCTCTTACGGCGGAGAGTATAAAAGCGTGGGCATACCTTTTATTTTCGGCAGTTATTAAAGAGACCGGATTGAGATACGGCGGAGTAAAATTAAAAATGACGAAAAATAAATTTATGTTGTATAAAAAGATAAAAACATGGAAATAATCGGTACATAATAAATTGGAGGACATATTATGGCAAATCAAAAAAAATCATTTGGAAATTTTATTAAGAAAAATCTGTTTTACGTCGTTTTGCTGTTGGTTATGCTTGTACTTACTGGCGTTGGAGTTGCTCTTTTGATAAACAGCGAACCAAGTACACCCGTTGGAAACATTACTTCCGACACGGATAAAAATCCGCCCGCAAGCGATAGTGGTGAAGAAAAACCCGACGATTCCGATAAAAAACCGACGGTTATAGTTTTTTCTATGCCCCTTGAAAACGGCACTATGACGACCGCTTTTACCGAAAATTCGGTCATATTCAATAAGACGTTGCAAGCGTATACGGGACATATGGGTGTTGATTTTGTGGGAGAAAGCAATGCAAAAGTTTTGTGCGCTTATGACGGAACAGTGGAGAGCATAACTACCGAATATTTATACGGCACTACCGTCACGGTAAAACACGAAAACGGCTTAAAAACCGTGTATAATTCTATTGATGCCGACGAAAATTTAAAAGTGGGACAAACCGTTAAAAAGGGCGACGCGCTCGGTGTGGCTTCGGACAACAACAAGCAAGAATATAAAGACGGTGCACATCTTCACTTCGAAGTATATGAAAACGGTAAAAGGATAAATCCCGAAAAATATTTGCTTACCGACGAAAAGTGAAAATATGATTCAAAACGTCCGGAATTTTCAGAGCAAATCGGGATTTTCAAAATAATAAACGAGTAACAAACAAGTAATAAACAAGATCTTTGCGTAATAAAATTTAGCAGAGGTCTTTTTTATGCGTAAAATTATTTGCCTTTTGCTTGGTTTAATTTGTCTTGCATTTTCAATATCTTGCGGAAGTAATACGGTTAACTATACGCCGGTAAAATACGATATAAATATATATTGCAATGAGGAAGAAGGAATGGTGTACGGCGACGAATGTGTCACGTTTACAAACGACGTATCGCGTGAAATCGACAAAATCGAGTTTGATTTATATCAAATTCAAATCAAAACCGACAAAAACGGCAAACTTACGGACTGCGGAGTAAAGGTCGTAAAAGTAAGCGACGATTACGGAAACGTCGATTATGAGTTGAGTGACGACGGCGGTGTACTTTCGGTTAAGTTAAGGAAAAAATTAAAAAAGGGGCAAAAAATTTCATTGTATATTACTTTCGTAACCACGTTGCCTGCTGCTGCAGAAAAGTTGGGTAAAACCGAAGAGTATATAAATTTGTGCGACTTTTATCCCAAGGTAAGTTTTTTCGACGGTAAGTTCCATCATTATAAGCAAAAAGATTTCGGCGAAAGCCGTTGCGACAGAGTGGCAGATTATTCGGTAAAAGCAAAATTTAACTCGAAATACGTCGTTTGTTCGTCGGGAAAGTGTATTTCGACCGAGGTCGACGACGATTGCATCGTGTATAATTATCAAGTAAATAATGCACGCGGTTTTGCTTTTACTTTATCGCAAAATTATTCTGTTTTGCAAAAAAACTTAAACGGAACGCTTATTAATTATTGTTACGTTTCCGATGCAAATCCTCAAAAAACTTTCGGGATAATAGAAGATTGTTTTGCATTTTTCGAGAACGTTTTTTGCAAGTACGGGTACAAAATTTACACCGTTGCCGAAAGCGAAATAAAGCAGAACGGAGTAGAGCAAAGTTGTCTTTCACTCGTCAAAAATACGGGCGATTTTGACGTCTTTACGATGACCGTTGTGCATGAAACCGCCCATCAGTGGTGGTATAACATGGTTGGAAGCGACGAATTTTCTTTTCCGTATATAGACGAAGCACTCGCCGAATATTCGATGATCATATTTTTAAAACAATACAAAAAAGCCGATGTAAACATCGATGAATATATAGACGACGGAATGAAACAGTTTTATTATTGCAAAGAGTTTTACATAAAGGAAAACGGCAAGTTCGATTGCTCGTTGTCGAGAAATGTGGATAGTTTTTCTTCCGGATACGAATACATAAGCGTGGTGTACAGAGATGGGCTTTACGCTTTTTATTCGCTCGACGAGTTGACCGGCGGTAAAAAACTTATTAAAGCGTTAAAAGACGTTTGCAAAAAGAAAAGATATGATATTTTAAGCGAAAATCAACTTCTTGACGCTTTGCGCAAACGTTGCGGTCGCGGAGGCGAAAAATATTTTAAAAGTTTTTTAAAAGGAAAAGCGGTTTAATGAGGTTTAAGATTGAAAAATCGGCGGTTTGTTTTTTGTTTGGCGGCTTAAAGACGTGCGGCAATAACGCAATTCTAATTGTGAGTTCAGATAAAAATTGTGAGTTCGGGCAAAATTTAAAATTAAAAATTAAAAAGAAAAAAGTGAGGAAATATGTTGATTTTTAGTGGTGGAATATAGTATACTTTCATAGAAAGTAAAATAACAAAAAATTAAAGAAAGAAGGGCGGGTTTAAACGAAATAAACGTAAAGAATCGTTAAAAACCGCAAAAAGTTTTGTAAAGGCAAAACAAAGGAGAAGTATGCCGTTATTACAGTATAAATGCCCCAAATGCAAAAAAGAATTTGACGAAATAGTAAAAGATTGCACGCAAGAAGTGTTGTGTCCCGACTGCAAAGTTAAAGCAGACAGGTGTTATAGCGGAACGATGTTTTCTTCGACGGGAAAATCGTGCGGAGGGTGTACGGGGGACTGCAAAACGTGCGGCGGCTGCCACTGATAGGATACATTTTTTGAAAAAGACCTTAAAAACAACAATTTGCGCATAGATTGTTTTTAAATTGTATTGACAAACGCGCGATAAAATGTTATTATTTTATAAGACTATAAAATCTTAATAGAAATTAAGGAGTTTATGATGAAAAAACTTATCGGTTTAATTTTGACCCTTACGTTGGCTGCATCGGTATTTGCTTTCGTCGGTTGTAAAAACAAAACAAGCGGCGACGATTCCGACAACACGCCGGGTCTTGTTTATGAAAAAGTTACGGATGACGACGACAACAGTTACTTTGTCGTTACCGGATACAATATGTCGGAAAAAGAGGCTGATGCCGTTGCCGACGGGAAATACGAATCGTACATGAAAGACTTGGTTATTCCCGCAACTTACACCGAAGACAACGAAACTCTTCCCGTAAAGGAGATAGAGGACGGCGCATTTTCCGGTCAACTTCTTTTCAAAACGGTTAAGTTTGAAAAAGTTGACGGCGCATACAACATCGAAAAGATAGGCATGGGCGCATTCGGCGGCTGCTATAATCTCGAAAAGATGGAACTTCCGTTTGTCGGAAACAAAGTTGACGCAGTAAACGATAAAAAAGTATTCGGTTATATTTTCGGCGCAAGCGAAGCAAGTAATTCTACAAGCATCGCTCAAAATTACAACGACGCAAGCGAAACGCTCACCGTTTATATTCCCAACTCGTTAAAGACGGTTGTCGTTGACGGTCAGGAGACTGTTCCCGCATATGCTTTCAACAACGTAACTATGCTTGAAAACGTTACGCTCAGCGGAGCAACCAAAATCGGCAACAATGCGTTCAGTGCATGCACGGGTCTTACGGATTTCGTCATTCCCGACACTGTTGCGACTATCGGTGAAAGCGCGTTTAAGGGTTGCACTTCTCTTATGACTGTTAAGTTTCCGCAAGGCGAATACGTAATTATGCAAGAGGCGTTCAGGGGTTGCACCTCGCTCGGTTATGGCAACGTAAACGCAAACGTGCTTGAAATCAATGCAAAAACGGTTTATGAAAAAGCGTTTTACGGTTGTACTTCTTTGAGGGCGGTGACTATCAGTTGCGATATACCGGCATATACTTTCTATGGTTGTACTTCACTTGAAAAAGTAACGTTCCTGGGTACTGCTTCTATCGGAGTAAATGCTTTCTTTAACTGCACCGCGCTTAAAAACGCATACGACAGAAATCCAGACACAAGGACATATCTTGTAAATCTCGATACTGTTGCTAACTATGCAAACGCTTTTGATTTCAATATCTAATAGGTTTTAAAACATAAATTTAAAATAACGTTAAATACCGCGGACTTGGTTCGCGGTATTTTCATATATAATTTTGCGTGAATAAGTTTATTTCGCGCCTGACTGATTGTGTGGTCGGTTATATTTTGATTATTAAGCAGGGCTATCGTATGATTGCGCAGATGTGATTATTGTGTGGTGATTGCGTAACTATTGTGCGGTTTGTTGTTGTGGGGAAAATTATCATTATGCACTATTATTGAATGGTTGATTTTTCGGTAAGAGTTATTTTTATCTGCCTATGGTGTCGGCGATTATATAGTTTTAAGATTTTTATTAAGTGGTTTTTTAATGATATTTTAAAATATGTATTGAAAGAAAAAACAAAGTATGATATAATAAATATACGTGTTGATTTAAAGTCTATTTTGACGGTTTTACAAAACACGTATTAAGTAAAAACGGAAATTCGGAGGATATAATGAGAGAGCATTTGCAAATAAAATTCGACGACAAAGTAAATTTAAATGGTTATGTATGGAAAAACGAAAAGGTAAAACCAAAAGCGATAATCGAAATCTCACACGGCATGGCGGAGCATATTTTAAGGTATGACGAATTTGCCGAAAAACTTGCTGCGGAAGGATATATTGTTTACGGTTTCGATCATTACGCGCACGGCGGCAGCAGATATGAGGGGCAAGGTTTGGGCGTATGTACCGATTACGATTTTATGACGGCGATTATAAAGGACATAAAGACGGTCAGGGAATACATAGACGTTGTAAATAAAGACGGCTTGGACGTCTATCTTTTTGCTCACAGCATGGGGTCTATGGCGGCGCAAAGATATATTCAGTTATATCCCCACGATTTTAAAAAGGCAATTATTTGCGGAACGGATTTTGCGGGGAATAAATACAAGTTGGCGAAAAAATTGTTGTCGCGCGAGATAAAGAAACACGGAGAAATAAGTTACGTTCCGTTTGTTGAAAATTTGGGTTGCGGAGCGTTCGGCAAAAAATTCAAAAACGAAGGCGTAAACGCTTGGCTCACGACAAACCCGGACAGCGTGGCAAAATACAACGCAGACGAATGGTGCGGCGCGCAATTTCCAACCAACTATTATTACAGTATGGCTAATATGATGACGCAAATCGCAAAAGCCAACAAAGAAAACAATTTTGCATGCAGACCGCAAATTTTGTTGATTGCGGGCAAAGACGACCCGGTGGGCAACTTCGGCAAAGGAGTGACCAAGGCATATAAAACGTACGACAAATGCGGTTATGACGCGCAACTTATTTTATACGAGACGGCACGTCACGAATTGTTAAACGAAATAGAAGGGATTAAAAATCAGGTTATTTTCGACGTGATAAGTTTTTATAACTGATGAAGGTGAAAAAAATTAAGCGAAGACGTAAAATAAAATGGAGGTATTTGCCGATTAATTGCAACTTAATCACAACGCAAACAATAGTACACAAATAAAAAATACTGTTTTTACAAAATACGTATTTTGTAAAAAGAGCAAAAACAATAAAAATTAATATACTTTAAGTAAACAAAAGACCGATTAGAGAATCAAGCGTTTATCGGCCTTTTAAATTGATAAAAATAAAAATGCCCGACGGCAGTGATTGATATGCACCCCCAATGTTAGATATTCTTGGGGTCACTTCACAGTTGCCGTTGGACATTTTTTATAACCGTTTATTGTTGTTTGATTTCAATGTCTTTAATTCTGAGTTCCGGCGATTTTGCGAGCAAGCCGAAACGGCCGTAAAGATAAGCGTTGTCATCGAAATAATCGATGCATTTAGTTCCGTTTATTTGTACTATAATGTGATTGTTGTCCGTTTTTATTTGTAAAATAAACGGTTCGTTGGGCTTTATGTTAGCCTTTGCGGAAACAAGATTTTTCGTGCCGTAGTTCAACTTGTCGAGGTGTACTCCTTCCTGGTCGAAAGATAATTGATAAGCATACATAGATTCGGCGACTTGGTTGTCAAAGTAAGAGTAGTTTTTAGCCCTGAATACAATGCCTCCCATGTTTTCTTTTAATGGTGAAAGTACCGTCATCGTCAAATCGAAATCGTGCAAAGCGTCGTTGCCGAACAATCCGCAACCAAGTTTCCCGTCGGAGAAGAGATATCCGTCGCAAATGCCTATTCTTCCGTGCATTTCTTCGGCAGTGCGCAAATCGACTTTTCCTTTAAGTTGAATCGGAGTCACGTAATTAAAGCCGAGCATTGCTATATCGAGCGAGCCCGAGATAAGTTTAAGCGTGAGTTTGCGGAAACCTTTTTTAATATTGACTTTGCAAAGGTGAATATATGCAAAATCGTCTGCACCGCTGATTTTAGGAATAGTGATTTTGTATTTTTTTCTGTCGATAATCAACCTGATAACGCTGCCTTCGCATTTTTTGGAAACGTAAGCCGAAACGTAATATTGTCCTGTAAAGCCTGCGTTTATATCGTAAGAAATGTAATCGTCTTTATCCGAAAGCAACACGCTGTCAAAATTGTTGTGCCTTATTGTGTTTTCTTTTTCGCCCTGACGTATTCCGTCAGCCATAGCATATGCGGATTTTATATAAAAACCGACCTTCTCGTCTTTTTTATAAGTGGTTGCAGGGAATATCGACGGTAGATTTTTGACGGCGTCAAAATCGCTCGTGCCGAAAACGTCTTTGCTTACTGCGGTGTAAAGCGGAGTAGTTCCGTCGCCGTAACCCACCGAGCCTCTGCCTAACGAGGCAAGGTCAAACAATTTTCTTCCGTTGTAAAAAATTCTCGCTTTGGCAAAACCGTTTTCAATTCTAATCGTGTGTAAACAGTTTGGGGTAATCGTTTGATTGAGATTTGCCGTAAAAGTCTCGACTTCTTCGCCGACGTGCTTTGTGAGTACCGCCGTGTCGACACCTATTTTAAGAGTAGTGTAGCGCGACGGGTCATCGTATCTGCAATATACGGTTGTGCCGTCTTTACCGCCTTTAAAGTTTAATTCCGCGGTGTACATTCCAAGTGCATTGGGGGTGAGAAGTTTGTTATCCGTTATGGTAAGTCCCGAAGTTTTCTGATATTCGTAGTCAGCCTTTTTGGGGGCTAAAACGCTGTAATTACACAAACCGTTTGCTGTCAAAATGGCACCGTTTGTAAAATAACGCGTGAGATTGTACCTTCTGTCGGGTCCGCGTTTGCCGTAAAGAGTGTGGTATGCGGTGTACACTCCGTCAAGGTCTGGGGCGACAAAACTGCTGTTGTGCCCGATGCCCGTGTAGTCGTCGGTACTGATCATTACTGTGTTGTGGAAAGGTTGAGTGAACGACGAAAGGTCGAAATCTTTAGCCTTTTGATAACTGTAACAAATTCTGTACCCTTTGGATAAAAAGTGGTTTCCGGTGTAAGTGAGATAATAATAGCCGGTTCTTTCAAAAACTCCGGGACCTTCGGTCCAACCGTTTAAAAAGGCGTCTGTAATTTTGTTTTCGTCGCCGTAATCGGGTATTTCCAAAGACGAAAGGTCGTTGTAGCACAACCCGTCGCCGCCGTTGGAAGTGCTTACGGTGTGCATGAAAAACAATTTATTGTTGTCGTCTATAAAAAAACTGCCGTCAATGCCTTTAAGGATTTTATCCGTAAGGGGAGTAAACGGACCCAAAGGCGAATCGGCGCGGTAAAACCTGTGTCCCGTTCCGCTTGGTGATGTGCAAAGGATAAACTGTCCGTTGTAATAAACCACTTCGGGGGCATAACAACTTCTGAATTCTTCAAGGGTTTTGTCTGTTTTCATCGCGATACCCGCATAAGTCCAGTTGATTAAATCGTCCGAAACGTATACGACTATGTCGGAAAAAGTACAATAAAGATAATATTTTCCGAGATATCTCAAAACAAACGGGTCGGCAAAAGAAGTGTCTTTCGTGTAGCCGGTTTTGCATTGCTTGGCAATGTCGATAAAATTGACGTAAGTTTTTTGTTTCATAATGCACCTGTCTATATGTAATTTTTCTTTATGTTTAACATTTAATAACAAATTTGCTTGTCGATAGTCGACTTAGCAATCTGACCGTCGTCAAGCGTTCAATTGTCTCATTTTCATATAATATTTTACCATTTTTTATATAAAAAGTCAATATGGAATAACATTAATGAGTAGATTATGGAGGAAAATGCTGTTTTTTTATCGTATTTTCACATTTAAGTGCAGAATTTAACGTTTAAAGGTCATATTCGCCGAAATATGCAGAGGAAAAAACAAAATGATTTTGCGTAAAAACGGTGGTGCTTTAATTTTGTTTTATTAGTGAGGTTTTATACGAAAATATCGCGTTTACAAAATACGTATTGCGTAAAAACGTCAAAATTACTTAAAGAGTTTAAATTTTTTTCAAATATTTAAAAACAAACCGCCACAAGACCCGCGAAAGCGATCGCCACTGCTACAAAATTGCGTTTTGGAACTTTTTCTTTTAAAAGTATGCTCAATACGGTGTTAAATATTATAGTTCCGCCCGTAGTTACGGGGTATTGTATAGAAACTTCAACGCCTTTATTCAGTGCCCAAAGAAGTAAAAAATTGCCGGTGCCGTTTGCAAAGATATAAAAAAATGCAGCCGGATAAGATTGTTTTGGTTTGTTTAGGGCGAAAAGGCTTGTTTCGTGTTCTTTTTTATATTTCGGAGCAATAAATAAAAGCATTACCGAGCAGATTATAAAAGCGTATAAAAGTACAAACATATTGTAGTTTGCATCGGGTATATATACCGTGCTTTTAGTTTTGTATATCGAAGTGATTACTCCGTACATTCCGTTGCCGAAAAACACCAATATGCAATAAAACAAACCTTTACAGTTTGAAAGTTTTCCTACTGAAACAAACAATGCAATGATAAGCAAGATTATGCAAATTGCCTTTGTCGCACTTAAACTTTCACCGTTGAAGATAAAACCGTACAGCGTGGGCAATATCATTCCGCCGGACATAAGAAACAGCGAGTAGAGGGATAAATTTACTTTGCTTATGCATTTCATGGCGATAATCGTGTTGGTGATATGCACTAAAGAATTCAACGCAGCCATCAACAGTGCAAATGTGCTTATTTTTATTTTAAATCCGCTAAAACACAGCATGATAGATACGCCGCAAATCGACGAAACCCACATGAAAAGCATAAGTTTTTCAAACGATTCGCCCTCGTTTTTTTGATAAGTTTTATTGAAAAAAGTATTTACCGAAAACAACAGCGACGCAAAAACTATGACTAAATAATATTTTTCCATAAAACGATTTTCCTTTGAAAATTTTTCAGTATTAATCGTCGATTATATTAAGCGTAATCGTAGATTTACTTTACGATATTGACTTAAAATATAAGCAAGCAATTTATATCTCTATTTTTTGATTATAACATATAATTTGTTAAATTAAAAGTAAATATGCGGCGATGAAGGCTCGATATATTCATAATTTTAATAATATCGAAATATTTTTGATGAAAATCAAGAGACGTAATGTCGTTGATAAATGTATGGAGTGTTGAAGAAAAATCTGCGTATAAAGCGGTTGCGACGAGTTTAAAATTTACAAAATATCAACTTTACATAATACGTATGCGGCAAAACAGGTAAAAACGAAAATATTTACGTTGTTGCCGATTAAATTTTAACGTTGAGGCACGCCAAAATAATTAAAAATAAAATAGCACAAATGCGCGTAAAGAGTTTACAAAAAAATTATAATATGTTACTATATTTGTCGGTAAAAGATTGATTTTCTTTTTCGGTACGAAATAATCGTCTATTTTTGATAGGTAAAAAAGAATAGATTGTGATTAAATGCCGGGAATAAGAAGTTCGGGTCAGGTTGTATTGTTAGATTTATAGTACACTGTAATTAAAAATTAAATTGGGGTGTCGCCAAGCGGTAAGGCTACGGACTCTGACTCCGTCATCCGGGGGTTCAAATCCCTCCACCCCAGCCAACAAAAAAGCGGTAGGTATTGACCTGCCGTTTTTTTTAGAGCAGAAGTATAGGGAGGGATTTGAACGAGAGCGACGCCGCATGAGTGGCGGAAAAAGTTGCCTGTGGCAAGTTTTTAGCGACTGACCGAAGTAATATGCAAAGCATAAGCGGTAATTTAGGCAAATTGCTTTGTATATTACAAGAGCAATTGCTCGGCCGCAGACGGCAAACCTCTCACAAACTGCGTTTGTTTTCCCCTTGACAAGGGGAAGTATTCCCTCCACCCCAGCCAACAAAAAAGCGGTAGGTATTGACCTGCCGTTTTTTTAGAGCAGAAGTATAGGGAGGGATTTGTAAGGAGAAAAACGACGGAATAGCGATTGTTCACAATAAAGAGCAATCGCGTCACGAGAGCAGCGTATTAAATGTAGCGTTGCGCAAAACGTAAATTTATTGCCTTGGATTTGGTGTCTGAACTATTCATAAAAAGCGGAAGCAGATTACACTGCCTTCGCTTTTTATATTTAATCTGAAAAATTAGCCGCACAACTTATCAGCAATGTTTATCATCACAAAAGATATCGCAAATATTTAAGTATCATATATCGTTAAATCTATACATTGCCTTTAAAGACTTATAAATTACTTTGAAATAGAAGGGTTTTTAGAAGAGTGTTTTAACTGTTCTTGCTTGATGCAATATGCGGGAGAGTGATAATTGTATTTTTTAAACACTTTGGAAAAATACAACGGGTCGGAAAAGCCCGAAAGTTGGGCGATTTCTTTTATAGAAGTAAACCCCGCCCCGATAAGTTTTGCCGCATTTTCAATCCTTAATTGCGTGAGATAAGTATTAAACGGAATATTAAAGCGCGCTTTAAACAAATCGGACAAATATTTTTTATTGTAAAAACACATTTCCGCCAAGGTTGATAAATTAAAACTGCTGTCGCAATAATTGTCGTTTATAAGGTTTAAAATGTTTTGCATTTTCGTTTCTTGAGTTGGTTTTGTCGTTGTTTTCGCATCTTGCGGCTGCAAGTTTGTCAACGTAAGCAAAACAAGTCCCGTTGCGGTCAATTCGGGTTTTGAAAGATTGCCCGAAAAGGCGAGTTCCCATATTTTCACTATATATTCGCAGTTTTCGTAATAGCAATTATTTTTAGTCAGTTTAAGGTTGTCGAACAGACTGTAAGCGTAAGTGCTTGAAAATTTGACGTAAATAAATTTCAGGTCGTTTTCGTTTGAGACGAAGTACGGAACGGCCGGGAATATGCAAAAAACGTCTCCTCGTTTAAGAGAGTATGACCTGTTTAACGTGCCAAACACTCCGTTGCCGTCAACGACGACGCATAACTGAAAAACCGCACCGATGAGGAATTTATCGGTTGTGCCGAGGCTTTTTTCATAAATTAAGTTGATAATTCCCAAATCTTCGTTGGTTGTTCGTTGATTTTGCGGTGTGAATAAACAAATGTTTTCTATAGTTTTCATAAGAAGATTATACACCATTGAAAAACAAAAAGCAACACTTAAAATATGGAAATCGGGCTGTATCTATATGGAAAATTTCCATTTTAATGACGGCGTGTTCGTGTTATACTGTATGGGTAAAATGAGATAAGATTAATGTTGCGATGAATTGCGGTAAAATGCAAATACTTTTTAAAGGTAAAAACGGCGATAAAATTGTTTAAAAACGGTAAACAAGTCCACGAGTAGTCAGAAAAGGAAAACCGTTTTAAATACAATTTCAAATATAGATAAAAGCACAGCAAATACATTGTCAAGAGTATTGTAAAAGCAAAAGTTAAGAAGAGTATAAAAATTTTCGAGACATTAAAAGAATTAAAAACGGAGGAAAAATAAATGAGCAAGAAGATAAAAGTCGGCGTGCTCGGCGCATTCCGCGGCGAAACGATGATTAAGTTTTGCAAAAACACGGACGAGTGCCAACTTGTCGCCGTGTGCGACAAACAAGAAGACTTGTTGAATAAATTTAAAAAAATCAAGACGATAACTTGTTATACCGATTTCGATAAATTCATAACCCACGATATGGACGCGGTGGTTTTGGCGAATTATGCCAACGAACACGTGCCTTTTGCCATAAAAAGTCTAAAAGCGGGCAAACACGTGTTGAGCGAGGTTCTTGCGGTCGCTTCTTTAAAAGAGGCGGTTGATTTAATCGAAGCGGTAGAAAGTACGGGGCTTGTGTATGCGTATGCGGAAAACTATTGTTATATGCCCGCCGTTTTGGAAATGACGAAATTATACCAAGAGGGCAAAATAGGCGAACTCGAATATGCCGAGGGCGAATACGTGCATAATTGCGAGCCGATTTGGGCGGACATCACTTACGGCGATAAAAACCATTGGCGCAACAACATGAGCGCGAATTTTTACTGCACTCACTCGGTCGGTCCTATGCTGTACGTCAGCGGTTTGCGCCCCGTAAGCGTTACGGGTTTTGAATTGCCGTTCGTAAGCAGAAGTGCGCGCATGGGAAGGAAGAGCGGCATTGCCGGCATCGAAATGATTACTTTGGAAAACGGAGCAATCATCAAAAGTATTCACGGCGATTTGTGTAAAAATTCAATCTGGTATTCGTTTTACGGTACGAAAGGCAGAATGGAGAGTGCGAGAGAGGACAGTAAGCAGGGCGATATATATACCTTATACACAAACTACGACAGTTGCGAGGGCGTGTTTGACGGAGAGGTGATTAAACTTACCCCCAAAGACGAGTTTGCGGACAAAGCGGAAGGATTGGGGCATGCAAGGTCGGATTATTATCCCATGCATTATTTCATAGAGGCGTGCAAGGGCAACAAGTCGGCAAAAATAATCGACGTGTACGCTGCGGTAGATATGACCTTGCCGGGTATTTACGCATATTATTCGGTTTTGGACGGAGGAACGCCTAAAACCATACCCGACTTGAGATTAAAGCAAGAGCGCAACAAGGTGAGAGGCGACGACCGCCGCCCGGGGAGAGATTTACCCACGTATTCAAAAGGAGAGTTGGATATAGACGATTCTGTTTACGAAAAGTTGAAAGCGGAATATCTTGCAAAACAAAAATAATTTTAAAGCCGTAATCTATTCAAATAAATGAAACACATTGTTGTCTGAAATAAATAAACTGCACCTTTGTCAATCGCGGCATGGAGATGCCGTTGTCAATCGTGGCAGTAAATCGTGCCGTTGTTGATTGCGGTAAACAAACTGTGCCGTCATAGATAGCGGTGGCGGTAAAGATGTCCTGTTGACGGCAAAACCGAAATGAATGTAAATTGTCACGATTACAGCATGCGTTGTGTATAAAACTGACAATAAAGTGCGGTTTAATCGGCGAAATAAGACAAAAAATATAATTTTAAACAAAAAGGAGATTCACGGCAAAGTTGAATTTTGTCGGAAATAAAATATCTCAAAACTAACAAAAAACGGAGGAAAACAAAATGACTAAGACAAAAAACATTTGGTTGTTTATCGCAACGATTATGCTTGCGGTTTGCGTTTTAGGTTTTACTTTCAGCGTAACCACGCCTGAAGTAAACGCCGAAACGGGAGAAACCTGGACGGCAAGCGGAAATTGGGATACTACGACCGAAGGGGAGTACAAATTGGCTGCAAACAGCAGTTTGTCGCAACTTATTTACAACGGCGAAATGGGTAAAGTAACGTCGATTAAATTCGATTTTACTTATACAACTAACACCATCGCGGGCGATCACTGGGTGGGTGTTTGCATAAACGGCTATTGGCACCAATTGTTTTTAAATGCATCGCATGCGACGGCTCTTCCGTACTTATGTATTTATTTACCCGGAGGGAGTTCGCCGTGGGTATCTTGGGATAACACTCGCATTCCGAGAGAAAAAATACCCCATAACACGAAAAATACTTTCGAGATAAAATTAAATGAAAACGGATTTGAATTTTATATTAATGACGAACTTACTTACAGTTTAGACGGATATACGCACAGCAACGTAACGAGTTTAATTATCGGCTCGCGCGACGTTGAAACAACTATTTCAAATCCGGTTGTTACGGCAGAAGCAAAGCAGCAACCGACCTCCACGTGGACGGCAAGCGGAAATTGGAATACCGAAACCGAAAACGAGTATAAGTTGGAAGCAAACAGCAGTTTATCAAAACTCACTTACAACGGCGTAATGGGTAAAGTTTTGTCGGTAAAATTTGATTTTAGTTATACAAACAGCACTATTGCGGGCGACCATTGGTTCGGTTTATGCGTAAACGGCTGGTGGCATCAATTATTCTTAAACGCGTCGCACGCAACCGCACTTCCTTACATGGCTATATATCAACCGGGAGCAGGTTCGCCCACGTTTACAAGAATAGATAGTCGTATTCCCAGGGAGAATATTCCTCTCAACACGAAAAATACTTGCGAGTTTAAGTTGGGCGGAGCAAACACTTATTTCTATATTAACGATCAACTTATCTACAGTTTTACCGAATATACTCATTCAAGCGTTAACGAATTAATCATCGGCTCGCGCGACGTTGAAATTACAATCGGCAATCCGATCGTTACGTTAAAGGCCGACGCTCCCGCAGACAAAACTCAACTCAACGCACTTATCGAAAAGGTTGGGGCGGTTGACGCAAACAAGTATACGAGCGAAACTTACGAAGCGTTGACTGCTGCTCTTGAAAAGGCAAACGCGCTTTCCGAAAACGCTATTCAGGAAGAAGTTGACGCGGCTTACGCTGCATTGAACACTGCTTACGGCGCGCTTAAAGAAAAGCCGGGCGACAAAACTCAACTCAACGCTCTTATTGCTACGGTTGAGGCACTTGAAGAAAACAAGTATACTGCAGAAACTTATGCGGCTGTAAAGATTGCGCTCGACAAAGCAAAAGCACTTGCTGAAAATGCAACTCAGGAAGAAGTAGACGCGGCATATGCAGAATTGAACACCGCTTACGGCGCGCTTCAATTAAAGCCGGGCGACAAAACTCAACTCAACGCACTTATCGCTACGGTTGAAGCACTTGAAGAAAACAAGTATACTGCAGAAACTTATGCTGCTGTAAAGACTGCGCTCGACAAAGCAAAAGCACTTGCCGAAAACGCAACTCAAGAAGAAGTAGACGCGGCATATGCAGAATTGGACGCGGCTTATAAGGCACTCGAAGAAAAGCAAGCACCCGACACCGATTCTTCTACCGATACGGGTAGCGCAAGCGACAGCGGAACAATTGACACAGACAGCGGCTCGACTACCGACAGCGGTTCTCAATCCGAAGAAGAAAAGACGGGCTGTTTCGGAGGAATAGAGACTTCAAGCGTAATGCTTTTCATGCTCGGCATGGTTGCTGTTTACACAATTATTAAAAGAAGAAAAACTAACAACTAATTAATTTGCTTGCGGCGATTGAGTATTTGCGATTGAGCGACTTCGCTCAATCGCCGCATAAAATTTTTTTATAAATCGAGAGAGTGATTACTTTATAAAACTAAAAAATAGTCTCTTTACGCTATACGTATTGCGTAAAAACGGCAAAGATAAGTAAGTAAAACAAAAATTCAAAAAGGAATAAAACCGAAATAAAATTTCGGAATACATATAAAAATATATAATTTAAAACGGAGGAAACAATGATTAAGACAAAAAACATTTGGTTGTTTATCGCAACGATTATGTTTGTGGTTTGCGTTTTAGGTTTTACTTTCAGCGTAACCACGCCTGAAGTAAACGCCGAAACGGGAGAAACCTGGACGGCAAGCGAAAATTGGGATACTACGACCGAAGGGGAGTACAAATTGTCGGCAAGTAATAGTTTGTCTCAACTTACTTACAACGGAACGATGGGTAAGGTTTCGTCGGTAAAATTCGATTTTACCTACACGAACGTCACGACTGCGGGCGACCACTGGGTGGGTGTAAGCGTAAACGGCTGGTGGCATCAATTATTTTTAAACGCATCGCATGAAACCGCGCTCCCGTACATGGCAATATATGCACCCGGAGCAAATTCGCCCACGTTTACAAGGATAGACAACCGCATCGAAAGGGAGAAAATACCCATTGGCGAAAAAAATACTTTTGAATTGAAGTGGGGAAACGGCAGTATAGATTTCTATATCAACGGCGAACAAAAATATATATTTGCGGGATACACTCATTCAAACGTAACCGAAATAATCATCGGCACGCGCGACGTTGAAATCACGCTCAATAATCTCTCGGTTACGACGGAGCAAGAGCAGCCCGTCGATCCCTCGCAAACGGGTTGGGTTGAAAGCGGAAATTTTGTAAAAACCGACGACGTGTACACTACGGAAGCATTCAGCAGTTTATCTGCTGTTAAATATGCGGGCGACATGACGAAATACGGTTCGGCTTCGGCTGTATTCAATTACGGAAAAACGATTAAAGCAGGAGACCATTGGGTCGGTTGGTCGGTAAACGGATACACTTTCCAACTTTTCCTCAATGCGACTCACGCAACCGCTTTGCCGATAATGCAAGTATACAAACCGGGGAAAAGCGACCCCGATTGGGTTTCAAACAGAATTCCTCGCGAAAAAATCAATTTCGACACCGACAACACGCTTTCGATAGCGATTGACGAAGATTACGTCGTCGTAAAATTGAACGGAGAAGAATTGCTTACGTGCGGCGGCTTGGTTTTTGAAAAATTCACTTCGCTTGCGTTTGCGACGAGAGATATTGCGGTTACGGTAAAAGACCCCGCCGTGTACGATAGAAAAACTAATCCGGACGTACCCGTCGACCCCGACGCGGAGTGGGTATCAAACGGTAAATTCACCGAAGAAAACGGCGTTTACACCGCTCACAAAACGGGACTTTCAGCAAGTTTGAAATACAACGGCGACGTCGAAAACCTCAACTGCGTTTCGTTTGAATTTTATTATAAAAACGACGTATCGGCGGGCGACCACTGCGTAGGTTGGAAAGTGGGCGATTACAGATTTAAAATTTATATCAACGCAACTTACGGTGTAAAACCCTACGTGGCGCTAAGCAACGGCAAAAGCGAAACGTCTTCTACAAGATTTGACGTTATCGAAGCGGAAACATGGAATACCGCAAAATTAATACTCGACAATGGCAGTGCAAGTTTTTACGTTTGCGGAAACCTCGTGTGGGAAACCATGGTTAATTTGGAAAACTTAAACGAAGTGGAAATTTATTCTTATGCCGTCGAGGCTCAAATAAGAAACCCCATGGCTGAAAACATAGTAGTTAAAAAACTTGATTTAGAGTTTAACAGCCTCGGCAGCGTTGAAAATATGCTGTGTGAAAACGGAAGTTTGTCTTACGATTCGGGCAAATTGGTTGCTTCCGTAAACGAGGGATTTGTGCTTTCTACTCCTCAGATAGACGTGGCGAGAGGGCATAAATACAGTATGTATATGCCGCTCAGAAATACATTCCTCGTGAGAATGAACAACGAAACTTCGGCGACAAA
>CAKQKE010000007.1 GCA_934247935.1 uncultured Clostridia bacterium | reverse complement strand
GAACGCTTATCCGCAATATCTTGTATGGAAAGATGATCATTACGCTACCAAGTATCAGGAAAATATGTTTGCGAACATTATGACCCGCGTAAATAAAGACGGGGCATGGGCGCAGATTCTGAAGATTTACGATGATGAAAGACGGGTATCATATGATGAATTCTACGGGATCACGACGCCTGCAATGTCAAGCAAAGGCGCATTGATGGCTCAGGAAGTGGCGGAGTATTATCTTAAAGCGATTATGGGAGAAAAAAACATCGACAAAACATGGGATTCGTTTGTCTCGTCGTGGAAAAGAATCGGCGGAAGCGAAGTCACCAAGGAAGTAAACGCATGGTATGCTGCACAGGTGAAATAATATGAAAGTAAATACTTTACAACATAACACTGCGTCAAAATTCATTCGTTTCGTAAAAGGACAATGGATATGGTGGCTGATGCTGTTGCCCGGAATCGTTCTTACGTTGGTTTTTAAGTACGGCTCTATGTTCGGCATCGTGATGGCGTTCCAGAAATTCGATATTTTTAAAGGTACGTTTTTCGGTCAGGAGTGGGCAAGCAATCACGGATTCGGAAACTTTATCTATATTTTCAAAATGGAAAAATTCTGGAACTCGGTGCGTAATACGGTACTGATTTCCGGTATAAAAATAGTTCTCGGAATTATTGTTCCGTTGATGTTGGCGATTTTAATAAATGAAGTCGCGAAGAAATGGTTTTCGCGGTTTGTTCAGACAATGTATTTTTTGCCGTTCTTTCTCAGTTGGATTATTTTAGGTAGTATTTTGCTTGAAATGTTCGCTTACGGCGGTGTTGTGAATACCATGCTCGAAAAATTATTCGGTAAGAGAATTATGTTTTTTCTCGACAACGGTTGGTTCAGGACGCTGTTAATTTTATCTGACGTATGGAAAGGCATGGGCTATAATATGGTAATTTTTCTTGCTGCCATTATGGGAGTTGACGAGACTTTGTATGAGGCTACCGAAATCGACGGCGGCGGCAGAGTCAGACAGATTATTAACGTTATGCTTCCGAGCATCGCTCCAATTGTGGCAATGGTCATGACCTTGTCAATCGGCGGAATATTGAACGGCGGTTTCGATCAGGTGTTGGTGCTTTATAACCCGATGGTATATGAAGGCGGCGATATCATAGATACGTTTGTGTATCGACTCGGCATGTTCGGCAATCGTCAGGTAGACGTGGCGAGTGCCGTAAACCTCGCAAAGGCGGTTGTAACTCTCGTGCTTATGGGCGGAACTTATTATTTTGCCTACAAAAAATTTGATTACAGATTGTTCTGAGGGGGCGAAGAGATGAGAATAAAAAAAAGTAAAGGAAGAATCGCTTTTGAAATTATAAACTACACGGTACTCACTTTATTGGCGTTGATTTGTATTCTTCCGTTTATTCATCTTCTCGCGATGTCGTTTTCATCCGATGAATTTACAAGCAAAGGCGTAGTTTTTCTTCTGCCGAAAGGGTTTACGTTGCAGGCTTATCAGTACCTTCTGCAGAAAAAAGAATTTTTTACGTCACTCGTGATCAGTGTGATGAGAGTGGTAATAGGCACATTGGTTTCGTTGATCGTAGTTGTGCTTACGGCATATCCGTTGTCGAAAACGGACGGAAGATTCAAAGGACGAACGGGATTTACGTGGTTTTTTCTGGTCACCATGTTTTTAAGCGGCGGATTGTTCGCTACGTATTTCCTGTATAAGCAACTCGGATTGTTGAACAGTTTTATGGTTTACGTTTTGCCGGGGGCATGCGACGTCTGGTTTGTACTGATGCTGATGAATTTTTTCAGGGGCATTCCGAAAGATATCGAAGAAGCGGCTTTATTGGACAGAGCGGGGCAATTTACCGTTTTGTTTAAAATCTATATTCCGCTTTCGATGCCTGCTATTGCCACAATCGTTCTGTTTACTGCAGTGGGGCAATGGAACAGTTGGTTTGACGGAATCATGTTCATGAACGATCCTTCTATGTATCCGTTGCAGTCTTACTTGTATACGATGATCGTTTCGAGTGATCCTACGAAGCAGTCGGGCTTTACTCTTACGCCCGAACAATTGGAAGCATTGAAAAATATCGGCGGAAAAAATTTACAGGCGGCGCAGATATTCCTGGGAGTGCTGCCAATCGCACTTGTATTCCCGTTTTTGCAGCGTTATTTTGTAAAAGGGATTACTGTAGGTAGTGTAAAGGGGTAAAAAATGAAAATAACAAAAATTTTAGCGGTGATGTTATCGTTGTTTCTTATGTCTTCCGTATGTTCCTGCTCGCCGAAAAACGAAGCGGACGCAAAAGTTTTGATTTGTTATGCGGGCGATAGCAACGACGAATTCGGCGGCGGAGTATATGCTGCCGCCCAAAAAAAGGCAAAATGCGGATTCAAAACGCTTGAACTCGGAAAAAATGCAGACAATTATCGACGCGCGGTGGAGGAAGAAATAGCAAAAGGCGGAATCGAAACGGTTGCCATAGTCGGGAGAGAGGCATATAACGGGTTGTCCGGGTATGTTAAAAGTTTCAAAGGAATGAAATTTATCGTTCTGGATGCGGCACTTCGCGACGTAAGAGATAACGTGTGCGCATTGGAATTTCAACCGGAGGAATACGGATATCTCGGCGGACGAGCGATTGCCGGAAACGGTGCAAAAAAAGCGGGATATATTTCCGTATATAAAAACGGTTTCGATAATCGTGTGTTGTACGGCTTTTTGCAAGGCGTCGGCAACGCTTCGGTAAGCGTAAAATATATCGAAGAACAAACGAACGTAGTAAAAGCCGAAGATTACGCTTCTTCGGCATATCAGGACGGTGTAACGGCTATTTTCGATACGAGCGGGCGGAGTACGCTCGGCAGTCTGGATGCGGCAAAGAAAAACGGCGGAGCGATATATTTCGGCGGAGTAAATCTGAAAAAAGCGGCAAAAGAATCAAGAGACGACGCCACGCTGGAAACGATTCGTGGCGGAATCGAAAAAAACTATGTTGAGGCGATGAAGACGATACGCAATATGGCAAAAAACGGATTCGAAACCGGAACGACGAAATATCTTTCTGCAAAAGACAATGCTTTCATTTGCGACTTTTCTGTAGATAACGTAAAGTATTTATCGGATAATCCGCAAGATTTTGAGAGATTATGCGATGAAAAAATCGCCGAAGACGAGTCGGCGTATACACCGAAACATTCCGTAGACAGCACATATCACGAAGCGGTACCGTCTTGCGCCGATACCAACGACTGGAAATATCGCCCGAGGGCGGGTTCCGGTAACGGCAACAAACCACTCGGCTGGAAAGGCGTGGGAATCTGGTCTACAATCTATCTTCAGAACGGACAAAATCCCGTTTCCAATACAGGTATAGAATTTCAGAATATGAAAATATGGGCGTATACGAAATCTTCCGGATGGGTTTTGCTTGAACATGCCAATCCGAAAGGATCGTTCTACGATGAAAATTTCGGAAACGACGCGCATAAAAACTTCATCTCAAACAGTATAAATTATGCCGAAGAAAAACGTACCAGAATCAAACTCGATTATGCTACGCTCGGTTATAACTATCATCCGTTCGGAAGTCAGATCAATCTGGTCGAGGCGGGACTTCTTAATCAGGACGGCAGCGTAAAAAATAACGAAACTTTGTATATTTTATCCGAGATGGATATAAGACTGTGCGTATGGGATGCGGCGCAACCTTCCGATATCGACGAGGCTAAATACGTAGCGAATATCGGAGCGGACTGGTGGCGTGAAAAAGGTTTGCAGTGGACACCCGACTGGAACAGCAATAAAGACGTTTGCGTCGGGCAATTCCGCACAATCACAAAAGACTGGAAACGTTTGTACATGACGAATGTTCCGTCTGCAATATATGAGGAGATCTTTAAAGATTTTCCGTTTAATCAATGAGGCCTTAATTAAATTTATATATTAGGAGGAAAATTAATATGAACAAAAAAGGCAAATTTTTAGTAATTGCACTGACGCTCGCACTGTCGGTAACATCGATCTTTGCGGTCGGATGCGGCGAGAATCAGGGAGATTCGACCGACACGACTTCGTCGATTACGCTCAATAAAGAGAGCCTTAGCCTGGATGCAGGCAGAAGCGAACAACTTTCGGCGAGCAGTTCCGAAGTGAACTGGCAAACAAGCGATCCCGCCGTGGCTACCGTAGATGAAAACGGTAACGTGACGGGTGTAAACGAAGGCACGTGTAAGATAACCGCGTCTACGAAAGACGGAAAATACGAAAGCGAATGCGTCGTTGTGGTTTCCGGTTATCATCTCAGCCAAAACGTCGTGTCCGGAATCAACAAAATCGAGAACAACACCTATAACGGAGAAATCAATTACGCCGTGAACGGCAGCGATGACAATGCGTTTATGGTTTCTTACGACAGAAGCAAAATGACGAATACATGGACAAGCCTTATCCTTTGGTATGACGTGACCATGGAGGCAACGAGTTTCGAACTCGATTTCGAAGTGACGAAAGGAAGTTTGCCCGTCATGCAGTTTGAATTCGGCGGCGATAGCAGTTTTAAACAGTATCAACGTTATGCTGTTAAACCCGGGAAAAACTCGGTTAGTCTGAATACAACCGATGTGGATCTCGACGGAGAAGGAAGTTGGAAAGCAATATACCTCGAATTGAATAATCCTTGTCCTTTGGAAGGCACGACTGACGAAACGAAAGGAGAAACCGAAATTAAGTTCACTAAGATTGCCATGGTAGCGGGTGAAAAACAGGCTCCCGAAGCGCCGGTTTATGCCGAAGTGAAAGGAGGAGTCGTTTATTGGGAACGTGTTTTTGCGGCTTCGGAATACGAATTGGTAGTGGACGAAAAAGAAATTACCGACCTTAAGCAACGTACGCGTTCTTCGGGCGATGCTCCTATGATGTGCCGTGCGTATAAACCCACAGAAGATAAAGCGTTTGCCGTAGGCAAGCATAGTGCGAAGATTCGCAGTAAAAACAGTGCGGGTGTTTCTGCATGGAAAGAGTTTGAGTTCACCGTTGCGGCAGCGTCGCAGGAAGATGCGGATACGTTCCGCGGAATAACGGGGCATGGCAATAACGAATGGAATAACACAAAAGATTTTTATACCGCAACGAAAAATGAGGACAAATCCGTAAAAATCGGATTTACCGCTTCGACTGACGATAAGTGGAGTACATATCTCTTTTATTTCGATAAAACTACCATAGAAGCAACCAAGTTGCACATTAAAATGCGTCTTGTCAGCGGAAATCTTGAAAAAGTGCGTTTTCAGGTAGACGGAGTAAACGGAGCGGCCGGAACGGCTTACGCAGCGGATATCACGTTTGATAGTGACGGAGTAGCCGAATTGACGATAAACGTTGAAAGCGAAAAACTTGCCGGTTCCTACGGTTCGGTTATGCTTTTACTGAATCATTACGCTACTGCGGGAGAAGTTTTCGAAATCGAAATAACAGACGTTTCGCTTTTCTGCGAGTAAATAATAACGGCGGCGGACTTAACGATATGCTAAGTCCGCCGTTTTTCGGGAGGTACTATGACTGTTCGGGAATATATTCGCAATAGTTGGGAAAAAAGTTTAAGGAAAAAAGGACATCGCGCCGACGGGATTCCGTTGCCGTATCCTTATAATTCGCCTTGCGCGGAAGGCATTTTCGACGAGTTTTATTATTGGGATACTTGTTTTATCAATAAAGGTCTGATCGTTGACGGAAAAATCGAAGACGCCCTCCATAATGCTCTCGATATGGCGTTTTTGATACAAAAGTACGGATATATGCCTAACGCCGCGGTGACGGGAATGCTGAATCGCACGCAACCGCCCGTGTTCGGCATTATGGTTTGCGATCTGCTTCCGTATATCGACGGCGAAAATGCCGCGATTCTTTTGTCCGCTATGGAACGAGAATACGATTACTGGATGAAAGAACGCATTTTACCGTGCGGTCTGAATCATTACGGTAATTCCGCAGATACAAAGATAAAAATATTTATGGCTGACGAAGCCGAAATGCGGTTAAAACGTAAATTCGAAAACACCGACAGAGAAACAATAGGAAATAATATTCTTGCCGAATGCGAATCGGGGTGGGATTTTTCACCGAGATTCGATTTTCGTTGCAGTGAATTCGCCGCAGTTGATCTTAACAGCCTGTTATACCGTTACGAAACAACACTTGCGAAATTTGGTGCAAAAGAAAAACGTACCGGGTATATTGCCGCATCCGAAAGGAGGAAAGAAAAGATGTATAGTTTTTGTTTCGACGGGCAAAAACTTACCGACGCTGTTCCGGGAAGACAATTCGGTTGCGTTGTGTCCGTTGCGGACATGCTTCCGTTCTGGGCGGGAATAAGTAACGATAAAGACGGGTTATTGCGGATATTGAAAAAATTGGAATATCCTTACGGTATTGCGGCATGCGAAAAAACAGATGAGGATTTCGTAGGGCAATGGGGATATCCGAATATGTGGGCCCCTCTTGTATGGTTTGCATTTTACGCCCTTAAGGCGGTCGGTGCGGACAAAGAAGCCGAAAGAATAGGAAAGAAATATATTTTTACTGTAGAAGATTGTTTTGCAAATACAGGAAAACTGTGGGAAAAATACGACGCGGTAAACGGCGGAAAAGCCACGGCGAACGAGTATGCGGAAACGGAGATGTTAGGCTGGACGGCAGGAGTTTATAACGATATTTATGAAGAAATCAATAAATGAAAAAATAGTTGCGGTAACAGGGCGGGATAATTGGTCTACGGCGGAAGTATGCGGACTTCCGTCGCTCAGAGTTTCCGACGGCCCTCACGGGTTGCGTTTTGTAACCGAAGAGAAAGACGGTGAGCAGATCGCCGCGGAATCGGTTTGTTACCCTACGCTTTCCGCACTCGGAAATTCTTTCGACGAGTCGCTTGTATATGCCGTAGGGCAGGCTATAGCCGAAGATTGCATAAAACATGACGTTGCGATCATTCTCGGTCCGGGCGTGAATCTGAAACGCACGCCGCTTTGCGGACGAAATTTTGAATATTTTTCCGAGGACGGAGTTCTTGCGGGAAAACTTGCAGCCGCTTATATCGAAGGTGTTCAAAGCAAGGGGATAGGCACGTCGCTTAAACATTTTGCTGCAAACAATCGCGAATACGATCGGTTTTTTCAAAGCAGTGAAATAGACGAGAGAACTTTGCGCGAAACGTATTGCCGTGCGTTTGAAATCGCCTTGAAGGCGAAGCCATGGACGGTGATGTGCAGTTATAATCCGGTAAACGGCGTTTACGCTTCCGAAAACAAGCATCTTTTAAACGATATTCTTCGCAACGAATTCGGTTTTGACGGGGTTGTCGTTTCCGATTGGGGTGCGGTAAAACATCGCGCGAAATCGCTTAAAGCGGGTATCGATCTTGCGATGCCATACAGTGCCGATTACGAAAGACAACTTGCGGATTGGTATGAAAAAGGACTGATCGGCGAAGATGATCTGGACAGGAGCGTCGGAAGACTTCGCGAACTTGCGGGAAAATACCGTTCTGCGGTTTCCCTGAGAACGGTTACGATGACGGAGAAACAAAAGCATGAACTTGCGGTTCGCGCCGCCGAGGAAAGTGCTGTACTTCTGAAGAATGACGACAATATCATGCCGGTGTGCAGGGATAAACGAATCGCCGTAATCGGCGGATTTGCGGAAACCCCCGAATTTCAGGGAGGCGGGTCGTCAAGAGTAAACGCCAGAGTGTCTCAATCGTTGTGCGGTTGCCTTAAACAGTTCGGTTTTAACGTGGATTTTGCCTTAGGTTATATGATAAGATATAATATTCTTACGCCTTTCGGAATACGATGTGCCGTGGAAACGGCGGCAAAAAACGATTGCGCCGTGGTGTGCGTAGGGAATACGTGGCTTACGGAAAAGGAGGAAACCGATCGTTTTTCGTTGAAACTGAATCCCGCGGCGGAAGATCTTATACTCGACGTCGCGCGGGTAAATCCGAATGTAATAGTTGTCATTTACGCAGGATCCGCTATCGACGTTTCCGCGTTTGAAGGAAAGGTAAAAGCAATACTCTATATGGGGTATTGCGGCGAAGGAGCAAACGAAGCGGCTGCGAATCTGATTTCCGGAAAAGTTTCGCCGTGCGGAAAACTTGCCGAAACATTTCCTAAAAGCCTTGAAGATACGGCTACGGCAGATCGGCGTGGCGACGGCTATGCGGAAAGGTATCCGGAGGGAGTTCTCGTCGGATATAAGTATTATGAATACAACGGGATCGAACCTGCCTATCCGTTCGGCTTTGGCTTGTCGTATACAATGTTTCGATACGGAGATATGAACGTAAAAAAACTTGGAGAGACGGATTATTATATCTCTTTTTCCGTAAAAAACATCGGGCGGCATGCGGCCTCGGAAATCGTGCAGGTGTATATTGCCGATGACGCGAGTATGGTAACGCGTCCGAGAAAAGAACTTGTCGCTTTCGGAAAAAAATATCTCGAAGTCGGCGAAACGTGTACGTTCGGATTCAATCTTTCCGAAAGAGATTTTGCGTATTTCAGTCCCGTCCTGAATGAATTTTATGTTGAAAACGGAACTTTTACGATATTAATCGGCGCAAGCAGCGCGGATATCAGGTTACAGGAAAAAGTGAAAATAGAATTGCCTGACGAGAAGCAGTTTTCACGGTATTGAGGAAGAAGATGAAGTTAAAAATCAATTATCTTGAAGAAGAACATTTTTTCGGCGGAGCGGTAAACGACGGCATTTTTATGCCGTATTCCGCCGGATTTTCGCGCGATCTGCGCGTGTGGCATGCGGGTAATCAGGCGTCCTCGTTTTTATTATCGGACAGAGGAAGAGTTATTTATTCGGGAAAACCGTTTAAATATGAATTTTTTTCCGACTATATTGAAGTCGATGGGGACAATATCGTTGTAGAACACAACGGTGATACGCTGAAAAGCGCATATATTGCGATGTGTAAGCAATTCGCGCCTGCGGAGAAGAATACGATTCCTCCCGAGATTATGTTTTCGAGTCCGCAATATAATACGTGGATAGAAATGGAATGGAATTGCACGCAGGATAAAGTGCTCGAATATGCCGATAGTATACTTTCACACGGTTATCCGGCAGGAGTTTTAATGATCGACGATTGCTGGTGCCGGGCATACGGAGACTGGAATTTCAATGCTGCCTCCTTTCCCGATCCGAAAGCAATGATAGATAAATTACATCGATCGGGGTTTAAAGTTATGTTGTGGTGTTGTCCGTTCGTCAGTCCCGACACGGCGGTTTTCCGCGAACTGGAAAAACTCGGCGCGCTCGTAAAAAAATCGGATGGAACAACCGCGATTTCTCATTGGTGGAACGGATACAGTGCGGTACTTGATTTAACGAATCCGGTCGCAACGACGTGGTTTGAAAAGCAGGCTTCCGTTCTGATGAGTGATTTTGGTATAGACGGTTTTAAATTTGACGCCGCAGACCCCGAGTATTATGACGATGACTTTGTGTTTTTCGATGGTTCGGATCGTTCGATGCAGGCGAAAATATGGGCTGAAATCGGCGCGAAATACTCGTTTAACGAATTGCGTGCCGGATTCAACGCGGGGTGGCTTCCCGTTGTCAATCGACTGAGAGATAAAAATCATTCCTGGGATGACGACGGGCTGAATACTTTGATTCCCGACGGGATCGCAATGGGTTTATGCGGATATCAATATCTTTGCCCCGATATGATCGGCGGCGGAATGGTTCCGGACTTTCATCGCGACGGATTTGTTTTCGACGAAGAATTGTTTGTACGTTATTGCCAGGTGGCGGCAATGTTTCCTATGATGCAATTTTCACGTGCACCGTGGAAAGTTCTGTCCGAAAAAAATCAGAAAATTTGTCTCGATGCGGTCGGATTGCACGGCGATATGGCGGAGTATATAATACAGACGGCAAAGCGTTGCGCCGCATCCGGCGAGCCTATGATAAGAAATCTCGAATACGCTTATCCTCATAGCGGTTATGCTATGGTGAACGACGAATTTTTGTTGGGCGAAGATATTTTGGTCGCTCCGCAGTTGAAAAAAGGTATAAGTACGAGGCAGGTAGTTATTCCCGACGGAATATGGGAAGACTTGGCGGGGAAAAAGTATATCAAAGGGAACTATTCGGTCGACACACCGATAACGGCAATCCCTGTATTTAAAAGACTCAGTAAATGATGTTAGGCACAGACATAAATATGTGCGGTTTTTAATGTAATATAAATAGCGTTGATATGTCACGACGGAATAACCCGACTGTAAATGAACAGTCGGGTTATTTGGTGTTTCAGACTAAAAAACAGATTTCGAGTCTATAGTATTACGATTTTATTCTTTTTTTACCGAAATAGATATCGGATTTATTTTTTTCGGTTGACAAATACAAAAACGGGGGTATAATATCGTTAATAAAACTTGATTTAATCGGGATATAATTTTAATTGAATTCGGTTTTTAATTAAATAAATTTTTTGCGGTGCCGTTTCCGATTGAATATATGCCGCGGTTTTTAAAAAGATATTAAAAATATAACCGAATTAATAATATTTAAGAGATTGTGATTACATATTTATAACACGAATTTATAAATAGAAGGGGAAAATATGACGAAAGACGAAAAAAATAATCTTATCAATGTCACTTCGATTGATTGTATTTTGAAATATATTGACGGAAATTCAAAAGCGACGAGAAAAGAAATATTGGATAATGCAACCAAATCGTTTATAGATAATTGCGCAAAAAATAAAATAAGCGGGATAAATAAAGGCAGTGCCAGAAGTTTTGTCGGTAAGGCGTTAAACGATTTGTTGACTGAAAAGACTTTGCGCAATAATGACGGAGTGATTTCTAAAACCGCCGAGGATAAAATTATTGTCGATAAAGCAAAATGTAAGGCAAAGTTGTTAGAGTTATTGAAACAAAATTCACGCACAAAAAACGAATTGTATACAGAGATAATAAAGTATCTCGGAGCGGATAAAACAAAAACCAGAAATGATGACAATGAAATAAAAGGTTATCTCGGGCAACTGCTTGCAGATTATGTTAAAGATAATACGTTGGAATTGCGGGATGGTAAGTATAGCATTAAAAATAAAACCATATATAAAAAGAACGCGAGTCCTGTTGCTGAAAATGAATTCAAAGGCAAATTTTTAAACAGATTACATGAAAACGGCGGTGCGTTTTTCGAGCGGTTTTTTGCAAATGTATTAGAAAAATATTTTACTTTAACCGGGAGAGTTGTCTGGGATTGTGACGTCATCGGAGGTGCTGATGACGGAGGAATAGATATAAAAATTAAAATTTCCGATGACCTTGGGTTTGTCGATATTGTTATGTTACAAACAAAATGCAGGCAGAATGCTCCTGTAACAGAAAATGAAATAAGAAATTTTTATGGTGCAATCAACGTTTTCAAAGCAAGCAGAGGAATTTTCGTTACTACGTCTACCTTTCATATAAATGCCGACAAACTTTTACATTCTCTTGATAATTGTGTCGGAATAGACGGTGACGGAGTATTTAACCTGTCTAAAAAAGTGCTTTACGGCATGAAAGTTACACGCGACGGATATGTGTTTGACGATGTGGTATTCGATATATAAAGTTGACGGGAATAAAACATTTGTTATAATAAACAAAATCATGGATATGATAAAATTAAGCAATAATTTTAATCGTTGATAAAAAGAGTTCTAAGTAAATACATTGTAAAATTTGACGCATTGAATTTTACGCATGTTAATAAATTAAAAAGTCGTCTTTGCAGCGTACGTATTGCGTAAAAACGGCAAAAATGGCAAAAACACAGTGACTTTTATATCAGAACTCTTAATAAATATAAACTAAATATTAATAGGCATAAAAATAAAGCGACTCAAAAAATAAATCGAGCCGCTTTTATATTTTATTTAAGTGGAATGAGTATATTTATTTTACCTTATACACCCTTATTTCATAAGGCTTAAAAACGTCATCGAAAGCCTCCGTTTTAAGGTCGGTGGTACTGACGTAATTGTGTAAAAGTACTTCGGCGGTTGTTTCTTTAATGCAGTCGGGGAGAGCGATTGTGTTTTGTTTTTCAAAATTGACGGCAACGATTATTTTATCTCGATCGAGTTGCCTTTCATATACAAAACAGCCGTCGCTTAAAGTGAGGTCTTTAAACGTTCCGTATTTTATCGTATTGCTTGAGTTTCTCAATTTAAGCACTTTTTTATAAAACCCGAAAATCGATTTGTTTGATTTTTTGTCATTTTCGAGGTTGATTTCGTCAGCCCTCGACGGCATGGTAAGCCACGGTTTTCCGTTTGTAAAGCCATGGGTGTTTTTTTCTTCTGCCCAAGCGAGCGGACGGCGGGTATTGTCGCGACTGCCGTAATTAATTTCGTCGATGAGTTGATTTAAAGGCTTTTTGTCGAAGTTTTCTTTATAGTAATTTAAAGTTTCAACGTCGTTAAAAAGGGAAATATCGTCGTAATAAGAGTTTACCGAGCCGAATTCTTGCCCTTGATAAATGAAGGGGATACCTTTTAAAAGATAAAACATTCCACAGTATGCCGTGGCGCACTCATAGCGCAATTCTTTATCGTTGCCGAGTCGCGAGATATAAAAAGGCTGGTCGTGATTGTCGGTAAACAAAATATACAACAGATCGTGTTCGGCAGTGAAGTTTTGCCACTTCACAAGGACGTTTTTAATGTCGTTACCCGTGTACGGCGCAGGGGTATACTTGTCCGAACGCCCCAGTCCTATATGCTCGAATTGAAAAACCGATTTCAATTCGTCGCGGTTTTTTCCGCAAATATCGCAAATACTTTTTACGTCGGACTGACATTCGCCCACGGTAAACACGTGTTTTACTTTTTCGCGCCCGAATAATTGCCTGATATATTCGTGAAGGTGCGGTCCGTTAAGCATTTTATTTTGCTTAAAATCTTTTGAAATGAAGTCAAGCACGTCGCACCTGAACCCGTCAACGCCGAGGTCAACCCAAAAATCTACTACGTCGCAACATTCTTTCCTCACTTTGGGGTTTTCCCAATTTAAGTCGGGTTGTTGAACGGCGAAAGAGTGTAAATAATATTCGTTTGTCGCCTCGTTGTATTCCCATGCGCTACCGCCGAAACAAGCCGTCCAATCGGTAAGCGGTTTGTCTGCCCAGATGTAATAATCGTGATAAGGGTTGTTTTTAGATGAACGCGCTTGTTTAAACCAAAAATGTTGTGACGAGGTATGGTTTACAACCAAGTCCATAATTATTTTTATGCCGTTTGAGTGAAGTTCGGCAGCCAGACTTTTCCAATCGCTTAAATTGCCGAATTCGTCCATTATGTCGCGGTAATCGGAAATGTCGTAGCCGTTGTCGTAGTTGGGGCTTTTATAACAAGGGCATATCCATACTGCGTTTATTCCAAGTTCTTTAAGGTGCGGAATTTTTTGTTTAATGCCGTTTAAGTCTCCTATTCCGTCGCCGTTTGAATCGAAAAAACTTCTGGGATAAATCTGATACACTATAAGGTTTAAATAATTCTGATTTTGATTTGACATTCTGCACCTGCCGTTTAAATGTTTATTATATACATTAAATTGCTAATTAAATGTTTATATTGCTTTTTGTAAAGAAAACTCGGTAAAATTTTGCCTTGCTGTGCGTTTTGCGCTAAACGTATTGCGTAAACAACGCCGTAAACCAACTTTAACACTATAAATAATTATATACTGACTTGCGCTGTTTTGCAAGCGATACGCAAAATTTCAAGGCGTTTTAAAATAAAGTTCAGCGGATTTTATAAAATGCGGCAGAGCATGACAAACAGTAATTATGCGCAATTTGCGACCGGAACGAAGTTTGTTTAGAAGAGAAATTTCGCTCGTGACGGTATATCGAATTTTTTGTCTTTGCAAATTCAGCGCGACAAACATTTTTATCAATTATATACCGAAACGGATAAAAAGTATAGATTAAATAATATTTTTAATATCTTTTTTTTTAGATATCTTATTTTCATGAGGGCAATTGTCGCATTTTAAAGAGTAAGATATCATAAAAAATAACAATTTTAAGATTTCGCATAAAAAGCCGTTCGTTAAAAACGCAATAAAACGAGACAAAGACAATCAACGGTAAATTAAATTATATAATAATGATGGTGTTTCAATCGGAAAGCGGAAAAACAAAAAGTTTTGTCAAAGTGTAAATAATGCATAAAGATAAATTTAATAATTTTCCGAAAAATGCGTCGGAGTTTTCAAATTTGCGATTGAACGCGCTTTAAATATCGTAAAAACAGCGGGAAAAGGCTGAAAAGTGACAAAATCAATCATATAAACCGGCAAAAATGGCGTAGTTCCGTTTGTTTGCCGTAAATCAGATAACCCGAAAATTAAATAAAGTTAAAATAAAACAAATAAAATCAAGCGTGTTTCACTTCGGCGTTTATGGTTCGCGAAAAGTCAAAAAAATAAGATTTCAAAAAAAAGCGATAAGTTTTAGACTATATTTGATAAGTGTACAATGTTATAATCGAAACTGAAAATACGCATAAGCAAGGAGAATAAGGAGAAAAAGATGAATAAAAAATTTAAACATTGTTTATTAATTGTCCTCTCGGTAATGTTATTTTTAAGCGGCAGTATTTCCATTTCCGCATTGACTATTCATGCCGAACGTATTGCGCCAAAAAAAGAAGGCTCGAAAACTGTTTTGTCTGTATATGAAGACGGATTAAGCGGCAATATGCAACTCGTTTGGGGAAATACAACCACCGATTTGGAATACACCGATGCGTCCGATAAAGAAAATAAAACCAAAAACATTGCCGTCGATTGCACCACCACGGCAAATACGGAGTTTTATATAGATTTCGGAGGCGAATACGATATTTATACCGGAGCGGGTTTTTCTGACGAAAACCTCGAAGATTTCTACAAAAAAAGCACGGTAGAATTTTGGATCAAACTCAACGATACACCGGGCAGTTTCTTCAATATTTATTTATTCCAATCTCGCGGTGCGCAATATGCAACCGCTCCCGCAAACCAACGTTATATAAGAAGTAACGTTCAATTGAAAGCGTATGTAGACACAACTATTATCGGCGCATGGCAATACGTCCAGGTGCCGCTTACCGCATTTTCTTCAAACGGCGAATACGTAAACGAAGAAAACGTTAAAGTAAAAGACACCCCGGTCGATTTGTCAAAGACGTGCGCGATCGGTTTCGCTCACATGCTGGCAAACGGCGAAACGCAGATTAATCCCACAATTCAGTACGACGATTTAAAAATCGTGTATGGAAACATGGAAGATACAAATCTCGGCGTAACGGTTATACCTGCAAAAGATTATGAAGAACGTAAAAAACAAGCCACGTTTACCACAATCGATTTAAGGTCTTTGGCGACGTCGGGTTATTACGGCGGCGCAGGTATAGGTTGGACAAACCAGGGCAGCGACAACGAACTCACGGGTTTTGACCTTATGGGTCCGCAGGAGTTTTTCGGCGTACCGTTCGATATGATAGTTCAGGAAGACAACAACAATAAATCGGTCATCGGTTTAAGAAGCAGCAAATCTTCGACGAGCAACCAATTTGTAGAAAGCGTAGTTATACCCATCAATCTTAAAGTAGACGGTTTGTACATTATTCACAACGCCGCATGGGGAACGACGAAAAACATCGCGAAATACACCTGGTGTTATGAAGACGGCACTACCGAGGCGATCGATATAAGTATAGACAAGCACATTTACGAATGGTGGGGATTGGGCGAATCCGCCGTAAACCCCATAATCTGGAAGGGTCGCACGCCCGAAGCGGACACGTTCAATATGGGTATAAGCCTTAATATGTTCGCTTTCGTCAACCCCGAACCGACTAAAAAAGTAACCGAACTCAAGTGTGAAATCGCATCTGACGTAGCAGCATGTATGATAGTTGCCGTTACCGCAGCCGATTTCGGCGGAAAGGGAATGTTTATGGCGGAACGCGAAAATCCTTACACTCCCGATACCGACGATTGGTATAAATACGAACTCGCCGACCTCGAGGCGATGATAGGCACGCCGCTTGACGTATCTTATCTTCTCGATAAAAAGGACCACGGCAAAGTTAAAGCGCAAGGCGACGATTTCGTGTTTGAAGACGGAACGAAAGCCAACTTCTGGGGAGTAAACATAAACGCTTATTCGCTTTTCCAGAAACACGAATACACCGATATTTTGGTAAATGCGGTTGCCGCAGGCGGATACAATCTGATAAGAATACTCGATTGGGATTCGTCTTTCTATTATCCCAACATATTCGGTTACAACGGAAACAGCAAAGACGTTGCCGAAGAGCAGTTGGATCAATTCAATTATTTCTGGTACAAGTGTAAAGAAAAAGGGATTTATATAGACTTCGTAATGCTCGGCGGCAGATTTGCCTCTAAAGACGTAACCGACGATAAACTTACAGACAGCGAAATTGCGGACATATCTCAAGGCTTTAAAATGGAAGTTTACATCGACGAGCGTCTGCAAGAATCTACAAAGACCCTCCTTAAAGACGTGTTGGGCACGGTAAATCCTTATACCAAGACAAAACTTGCAGAAGACCGCACGCTTGCGATACTCGAAGTAACAAACGAGTCAAACCTTATGACTCTGTATGACGACAGCGCGGCATACCAGTTTAAATCGGATAAATATAAAACGATGGCGCAAGAGAAATACGCCGGGTTTTTAAAGAAAAAATACAACCCCGACGGAACTTTGTCCGTTCAGGCGACCGAAGACAAAATCAGGGCGGCTTGGAAGGAAAGCGGCAAAACGGGACTCAGCAGAGGCGAAAATCTGGCAAACGCCACAATCCAGATCAACGGCGATTTCCTGACGGATAAATATGCCGCGCAACGTTGCGCCGACGGATTTGAATTTTTCTGCACTTTAATGAAAAGTTTTTATTCGGATATGTACGATTGGGCTAAATCGTCAGTAAGCGACGGCGGTCTCGGCATCGGTTGCCCGATTGCGGGCGGAACTAACTTCGCGAGCGACGACCGCGCCGATTTGTTCCTCAACGCGCATTACGATTATATAGCGCGCCACACTTATCAATCTCACCCCACGACGGGCACCGAATATCAGGTGGGTACGGCGGTTTCCGACGGCAGCAGCACGATAGGCAACGCAGGCGGAAACACTTTTGCAAACGCCTCGTTCAGAAAGGTAATGGGTCTTCCGTATATCGTTACGGAATCGCTTATTGCCGAGCCGAATATCCACAGCGTGGAATTCAATCTTATTGCTTCGGCGATTTATTCGTATCAGGGATGGAATCTCACGGCGTTTACTTATATGAATAAGGCTTTGGATAAGCGTGTAAACCAGATTACAAATTCGTTTATCATTATGGACCACCCCGGCAGATTTTCGACGATTACGTCGGCATCGCTACTTTATCAAAGGGCTGAAATAGCAAAGGCGAAAGTGGGTTATTACCGCGTTATCACTGTGGATGAAGCAATGGATTACAAGTCGCAAATCATGGGTCTTCCCGAAGGAACTTACGTAGTAGGTAAAACGGGCGTGTACTTTGCCGACAGTCAGGGCAATTTACTTTTCCAAAGCGGCGATTTCGATATTAAAGAAACCGAAAGCGACCTTTCCGTACTCGAAAAGATACTTCACTCTCAACTTATCAGCGAAGGCGGAGAGTTGATTTGGAATCAATCCACTCAAACGTTTATAGTCAACACAAAATCAACGCAAGGCGCAGTTGGGTATATCGGCGGACAAAACGTTTCGCTTGACGACGTCGATATAAGCATCGATACCGCTTACGCTCAGGTTACGGTAAGCGCGCTCGGCGCACAAAACGGCGGAGTCAACCCCGAAATCGCAAACGCAGACAAACTTTTAATCACAGCTGTGGGTCAATCGAGAAACTCCGGCGCGGAAATTTCTTCCGACGGAACCACTATTACTTCTCTCGGTACTTCGCCGATACTCGTTCAACCGATACTCGGCAAAGTTACGCTTAAAACTTACGACGACTTTGAAGTTTACATTTTAAACAGTTCGGGCGTGAGAGTAAGCGACAGAACGGCAACCGTCGAAAAGGACGCAAACGGCTTTACCGTGATTACCCTTAAAACGGGCGATAACACAACTTATTACGAAATAGAAAGGACAAACGTTTCGGATACAAAGCCGAATTTCGGCGACTTCAGAGATATCGACGGCGAATATAAAGAGGCAATCGAGGCAGTAAAGAATTATTTGCCGAGCAAAACCGACACTTTGTATCTCACAAACGAAACTGCCGAAACAGGCGACTTTATCGGTGCGGTAGTAAAGGCTTCCGGTCTTACGGGCGGCAACAGAGCATATGCGGACGCAAATTCTTATCACTGGGCTTACGAGCAATTCAAGACCGCTCGCGAATACGGTCTGGTAGACGGTCTGCAAATAAAGGCTTACGATAAATTGACTTATAAAGCCGCATATTTCGCGCTTTACAACGCGGTTTTGGGCAAAGGTATAAAAGTAAACGAAAACGCCTCGGTATTGGGCAAAACTCAACTCAACGGTTGGGACAATGAAGATAAAGCGATGCTCAGCGCGCTTGTTTCGGTAAAAATAATCGATTTAAATGCGCTTGCGCAAATCAAACCTACCGACACCATAACAAGGGGCGAAGCCGCGTCTTACGTTTATAAATTGACAAACGCAAAAGACGCCAACGCCAAACCCAACACAAAGCCGGGCAAAAAAGGCTGCAAATCCACGCTTGACGGGGTGGCGGCAATGGGAAGCGTATTGCCCGTTGCATTGACCTTAATAGGCGTTGCATTATTCGTAACAGTCCGTAAAAGAAAAATTGCGGAATAAATAAATATTTTCATAAAGGAGGAAAATATGAAGAAAAAGAACATTTTGCTGACGTTATTGTCGGCTATCATGACTGTGTCGTTGGCAATATCGACCATGACGGCGTTTGCCGACACTACAGGTCAAGGCGATGCGGGCGCGCAAAAGACGATTACTTTTGAAATATTTAACGGTAACGTCGATGACGTTGCGCTTAAAGTTTCACAAGCAAACGGTGTAGATCAAGGCACGATATCCGCCGTTCAAGACGGTGAAGATACCGTTATATCGATTGTACCTACGTCATGGGGTAGTTTTGACATCGCTTTGAAAGCACCCGTCGATATGAATAAAAAAGGCGCGCAACTTTGTGTAGAAATAAAGAAAGTTGCAAGCGACTATGCCGCTATAAGAGGATTGACGTATTCCAATCAATGGTATAACGCACCCGTTAAACTTGTAGAAGGATCGGTTTGCAATCAAGACGGCTATGTCGTAAAAAAATACGATTTATCTCCCGCAATGACAGAAGAGCAACTTACAAAGTTTATGGGTTTCTCGCTTGCGACGGATAAGGCTTATAACGTAAAGAGAGTTTGGGTAGAATATCCCAACCCGGATTATTCCGAAGACAACAAACCTGCAACCGGAGAAGGCACCTACACTCTTTTGACGGAGGCGGTTACTTCTCAACAAGATCCCTCGTATCAATTCGTGGCGACTATTCCTTCTGCTTACAGCGTTGCAAAAGGCGATAAATTAAGCGTTTCTTACAGCATAGATAAGTTCCCGGGAAGAAAGATTTTCAGTTTATGGGTAGGCGATACTGCAATAACTCTTTCCGAATCGGAAGGTGAAGTAACGGAAGCGAGCGGAACGTGGGAATACACGTTTAACGATTCTTATTCGGGAGATATAAAACTTGGTCTTTGGTCAAACACGTTTACAATCGAAACGGCAACGCTCACAATCGTAAAGCACGAGCAAGAGCAACCCGCAAGCGGCTATGATATTTTTACGGGCGTTACCGAAGTGGGCGAAGTCACGTTAAACGGCGCGGGCACTGCATATACGGGCACATATACCGCTGCTGTTTCGGGTAAAGTTATCGGCGACGGTACTGCGCTTGCGTTCGGTCAATCAGGCGATATGTACTACATTTCGGGTACAAACGCAAAGACTGCGACTCGCGCGACTATCGCGATGACGGATATTACTTCCGCACTTTTGGGCGGCGGCACGCTTCAATTCAAGGCAAAATTCGATTTTGCGGGTGAAGAAGGCAGATATGCAAAAATAAGACTTTATTACGAATGCGGTCAATGGGGCGAGGCGGCTTTCGTCGAATTGCCTATTACCGATTACGTTGCAGGCGAATGGAAAGATTATTCATTTGCAATCAAAGATTTCAATATCGAATGTAATGCGTCGACAACGTTCGGCAATCCCGCTCCCGCTCAATGGTTCGATTGGAGCAAATTCGTAGGCATGGGCATTTCTATGGGTTCTGCGGGCGAAGGCGACAACGTTGCTTCGTTCGGCGACGTAAAGATTGCAAACGTTGAAAATAAAACTATTACTGGTATTGCAACCGAGGGAGCGCAAACCGAATACAACGCAGGCGACGAATTCTGCACTACGGGATTGAAAGTATACGTTGTTTTTGAAGACGAAAGCAAAGTTGAAGTTAAAAATTACACTTATTCTCCCGCAAAACTCGGCACAAGCACTCAAAAAGTGACTATCACTTGGGCTTACGGCGGCCAAAATTATACTACCGACGTACCCGTAACGGTAGTTTCCGCGTTTAAAGGAATAAAAGTAAAAACTCAACCTGCAAAAACTCAATATAAAGCAGGCGAAAAGTTCGATTGCACGGGCATGGAAGTAGTCCTTGTAAATAAAGACGACAGCGAAACGGCAATCACCGATTACACTTATTACACGGGTATGCTTGCTGCAAACCGCACTTCGGTTGAAATCGCATACCAAGGAATGACTGCTACGGTAGAAATTACGGTTGCCGACTTTGACAACAAACTTTCGCTTACAAGCAAATTGTTCGACAGCAACGGTATGCCTTCTTACGGATATAAAGCGGCTTTGGGTAGCAAAGATTACGTTTCTCAAGCAAATTACGACGCAACCGAAGACGAAACCGCAAAGGGCAAAATGACAGTTACTCCTCACGACGAAACTATGGGTTATTATATCCAGACTCCCACCAACAGTTGGTCTACTTCAAGGGCGTTTACCGACGGATTTGCTTATTGGTTGCTTCAAGACCTTTACGACACCATTGAATACAATGCGATGGTTTCCATAACTTACAGAACTACCGCGGAAATAAACAATTCCGTATACTTCGGTATCGGTAACTTTGATAATTGGAACTTAAATTTCCACAAGTTTGATATTTCTTCTTATATCGTTGCCGACGGAAATTGGAACACTATGTATTTCGACATCGCCGAAGTTTACGGTGCGATAGACAGTTCGCTTTGGGGCGACGTTAAAGAAGAAGACGGCAAGGGCGACGTTGATTTCCGCAAGATAGTTGGTTTCGCCGTTAAATCGATGATAAGCGGCACAATCGACATTGCGGACGTTACGTTCAACTGGAACGGTGACTCAACTGCAGCGACGATTAAAGATAACGCCGCGCCCGAATTGAGCTATAAGGGCGAACTTAACCTTACGTTTACCGAAGGCGACGCAGTACCTACGTTCGAGGCGTCTGCTATAGACAAGATGGACGGTGAGGTAGAGGTAATAATCGATTGGTCGAACGGCGCAGTTACCGACGGAAAACTCAATGCCGGCAACCACACCGTAAGGATTTACGCAAGAGACGCAGCGGGCAACGTGGCGGAAGGGTATACCGTAAACGTAACCGTTGAAAGCAAAACCACCGACACCGATTCTTCAACCGATTCGGGCGACACGACAGACTCGGGTAGCACTACGGACTCCGGCAGTACAACCGATTCCGGCAGCGAAGGTATGAAGACCAAGGGTTGTAAAGGCGTTGTAGACGCATTACCCGCAGGTTTAACTCTTCTCGGACTCAGCATAGTTTATCTTTTCGATAAAAAAAGAAGAGCATAAACATTTAAAAATTTAATAAAAGGCGCGCGCACCCCCAATCGGGTGCGCCGTTTTAAAAAAGGGGCAAAATGAAGATAAAAAAACTGATTTTAATATTATTTTTAGTGATAGCGCAAGTGTTTTGCGCGTCGTGTTCTTCAATGGACTCAGGCGAAACTGGTTCTTCTTCACACGACGATACGCAGCAATCTTCTACCGATACGGATACTTCCGGCGATAGCGATTCTTCAAGCGACAGCGATAATAAAGGAGACAAAAAAGATTATTCTGCGATGTCTTCGGTGGAATTTGTAAAACAACTCGGCGTAGGCTGGAATCTGGGCAATACGTTTGAAAACAATTTAAGCGGATATCCCGACACCGTTTACGGCAATTCAATCGTATCGGAACTCGGCTTTGAAAGCCGCGAAATGTTTTGCGAAGTGCGCAATCAACAAGATATTTACCGCGGTGCGACGACTCGGAAGACAATTGACGCGGTTTACGAAAAGGGTTTCAGAATAATGCGTATACCCGTCAGTTGGTCAAATCACATGCAACAAAACGGATATATCAACAAGGTTTGGCTTGACAGAATAAACGAAGTAGTCGATTATGTGTATAAATACGACGATATGTTTGTAATTTTAAACATAATGGACACGCCCAATATCGGCGCATATTATCTCGACGACGCATATTACGACAAAACCAAAAGTCTTGTAATAAACGTGTGGGAGCAAGTTGCCGAAAGGTTTAAAGATTACGATTCGCGGCTTATTTTCGAGAATTTAAACGAGCCTTTACATTCGAAATTGGGTTGGAGCATGTCACCCGCGTCAAACAAGACCGAGTATAAAGAGTGCATTAAAAATCTCAACGAGTACAACCAATTATACGTCGACATAGTGCGCGCGCAAGGTTCCGATTGCAACAAAAACAGATTTTTGTCGGTGTGCGGATACGGAAATATAGGTTATATGACTTATAGCGACGAAATAAACGCCGTTGCGGAATTTAAATTGCCGCAAGACTCCGCTAAAGATAAACTTTTGATGAATATACACGCTTATTCTCCAAACGGCTTTTCTTTCGGAAAGGACAACGAGTGGGACGAGGCTGCCGACGCCGCATCGTCTTCGGGTATAAAAACGATGTTTGACGCTTTCGGCGCGAAGTATACTAAAAAGGGTATCGGTGTAATAGTCAGCGAATGGGGCAGCGTATATAAAAGCGACCGCGGACACGAATCTTACCGCAAAAAACACGCGGAATATTTTATGAAAAACGCAACTCAAAACGGCGTTTGCGCAATCGTTTGGGACAACGACGCAAGAAGCACCTCGTGGAGCAGTGAATATTTCGGGCTTTTAAACCGCCACAAGGCGAGCGGTCTTTACGATAATATGAAAAACGAGTCGGGCGTAAATTACGACAAGACTACTTTATGGTTTTCCGAAAGCGTGATAGAGTGCATGTTTAAAGGATATAATAGCGGCAAAGCCGCGTAATACTATATACCGTGCGTTTTGTGCGTTTTACGGCGCACGTATCGTGTAAAATTGACAATTTTAAGTAAAAACGACAGGGTTTTTATATTAAAATAATAAAAATTATTGAATAAAAAACGAGGGTTTGCGATATAAAATGCAACCCTCGTTTTTTTATAAAGTTTTCGTCTCGTTAAATTTTTGTTGTATAAAGTTTTTATATAATTTTTTATATAATAAATTTCAATTTTTCTTCGGTTTGGGACTGCCAGCAAGGTTTGATTTTTATAAATAAAATTCAATTTTATTCGGTCCCTTTGTGCAAAGGGGGCTGTCACGAAGTGACTGAGGGATTGTTTTATTTGAGTAAAATACGGTTTATTTTATTGAAAATCGGCTGATTTTATAAAAATTTACCTTTACAATCCTTCCGTCACGCGTACCGCGCGCCACCTTCCTTTGCACAAGGTAGGCTAAAAATTTCCGAAACTTCGTATTATTAAATTTTAATTAAATAAAATCAAATTTGCGTAAGTTCGATTATGAAAGATCGGAAGTTTGAATCTGAGCAAATTTGTTCGTTTAAGCGGTATTTTTCGATATCTATTCCGCAAAGCAAAGTTTCGCCGCTTAAAACAAATTTATCGAATCGGCATAAGTTTTTATCGTAAACGACGACTTCGTATTTCGCCGAAGAAATAAGCCCTTTTAAAATCAATTTTCTGTTTGAAATTCCGTTTTCGCGCGTTTTAAATATTACTGCGGAAATCGCCTTATCTTTTCTCGAAGAAAGGGTGATAAAGCCGCAAAGATTGTCGTTTAAATCGCCGAGTTTATAGTAATCGCCGTACAGTATAAAATCTCTTCTTTTTTTATAAAATTCGGAAAGTTTAGCCACCTGTTTTATTTCGTCTGCGGTAAATATAGAGCAATCGAGTTCGTACCCGAAATTAAACAGGCATGCAATATTAAAGCGGTTTTCAAGCGAAAACGCCCGTTTTGTAAACCAATTAGGCGAGGCGGACAAGTGTGCCGTCATACACGATTGTGGATAGCACAGCGCGGTGTTTGTTTGAATATCCGTTCTCACTGCGGCGTCGGTGTTGTCACTCGTCCAGATTTGCGGGAAATAACAAAGTATGCCCAAATCGAATCTCGCTCCGCCTGCGGCGCAGCCTTCAAAAAGAATTTCGGGATGCGTTTTAGTAAGAGTATTCATTATATCGTAAAGCGCAACCATGTATTTATAACAATATTCGCCTATAAAAACCGTGCTTGAATAACAGTCGCTCATTACTCTGTTGAAATCCCACTTTATATAAGTCGGTTTTGTAAGCGCAATTACGTTTTCCACGCTTTTTATCACGTAGTTTTTCACTTCGTCGCTACATAAATCGAGCATCATCTGGTTTCTGTGCAAAAACGGAGTTTTACCGGGAATTGCCATCGCGTATTCGGGATGGGTGCGGTAAAGAATACTGTCGGGCGAAATCATTTCGGGTTCTGTCCAGATTCCGAAGTCGAGTCCCATTGCCCTTATATCGTCGGCAAGGCGTGAAATGCCGCCTGTTTTTTCCTCGTTGTCAAACCAATCGCCCAGCGACGATTTGTCGTCGTTTCTTTTGCCGAACCAACCGTCGTCGAGAACAAACAGTTCCGCGCCGATTTTTTTGCCGTTTTCGGCAATGTTTAATATTTTATCTCTCGTAAAATCGAAACCCGTGCCTTCCCAATTATTGATGACGACGGGGCGTTTTTTGTTTTGCCAACGCTTTGGAATGATATGTTTGTTTATAAACGAATGCAAATTCAATGTCATTTCGTCTTCGTCTTTTGCAAACAGCATCACCGCCTCGGGGGCATAAAAAGTTTCTCCGCCGTTTAAGCGGTATTCAAAAGCAAAGTCGTTTACGCCCGAAATTATCCTCGTCCTTAAAAACGAATCGGTCTCGTAAGAGGTTTTGTGGTTGCCGGAATACACGAGGTTAAAAGCATATACACCCTCGTCGTTTTTAATAAAAGTAAAGGGGTTGTGTTGAGCGGAAGACGCCCCCGCGAGCGATTGATTTATAAACGTTCCCGAGCAAAGCGGGGTGTCGTGACGATATCTTTCGCCCGCCCAGCACCCGTCGAAAGTGCTTGCGGTAAAACCGCTTTTCGATATGTCGAGTTGAAGGGACGCGAATTTTTTCACAATTACCGTTTCATTGCCAAAGTTTTTTATTGACGAACGCACGGTAATTACGTCGTTGTTTCTGTATACCGAATAATTTATGGTGAGCAGCAATTTTTCAAGTTCGTCGATAAACTCGAAAGTAAGCGTTTTTTCCGCGCCGAACGAAGAGGGTAAGCAGGGTATCGCCTTTTTACCTTTCGATACCGTCGCGCTTTTAAATACAAACTCGTTTGTAAAAGTGTTGTCGGGATTGAAAAGCAAAATCGACTTATCCCGGTGGTCGTCGTCGCCGAAACAAGAAAAAAGTTTGTTTCTTAAATCCGTGCCGATGTTGTCCTCTTTCAAAAATGTTGTCTCGGGTGATATTTCGCTTATTTTTTTGCCGTAATACAAGTAAAAAACGCTTTGCCCGTCTTGCAAAAACACGAGCGACGTGTTTTGCGTGTCGAGTTTGTATACCTTTCCGCTCATCTGTAAATTACCTCTGCTTTAATGGTTTCGCCTGCTTTTGCAAGAGGTAAAATTCCGTCTTCGCATTTATTGCCGTCTACGTACACGCCCGCGGCTTTTTTGTCGTCGCGTTTTGCCGAAATTATATAATTAACCCCTCTGAATTTCCTTTCAAGCGTAAAACTATTTATTTCTTTGGGCATACAAGGCTCGATTTTAAGTCCTTTAAGGGTGGGTTTAATGCCCAGAATATATTGCGAAGCGTTTACAAACGTCCACGCCGCCGTACCCGTGAGCCAACTGTTTTTAGCCGAACCGAAGTCGGGCGCGTCTTTGCCCGCAATCATCTGACTGAAAACGTAAGGTTCGGTCTTGTGTATTTCGCTTATTTCCTCGAGGTGAGCGGGGGAGATTTTGCGGTAAATTTCATATGCTCTGTCGCCGTTGCCAAGCGTCGCTTCGGCGCAACTTATCCACGGGTTGTTGTGGCAGAAAATGCCTGCGTTTTCCTTATATCCGCACGGATAAGAGGATACTTCGCCGAGATTTAAATGATATTCTTTATAAGCGGGTTGCAAAATAACGATGCCGTATTTAGTGTCGAGATATTTTTTCACGCTGTTTAAAGCCGTTTGCGCTTTGCCGTCGCCAACTCCTATTCCCGCCATAACGCACATGCCTTGCGGTTCGATGAATATTTTGCCGTCTTCGCAAGTTTTACTGCCGACGGGCTTTTCAAAAGCGTCGTAAGCGCGCACGAACCATTCTCCGTCCCAACCCGCCGTTTCTGCGGCGACGGTCATTTCTTGCACTTCTTTGCGTATGCGTTCGGCTTCGTTTTTATCGCCAAGTTTTTCGCAAAGTTTTGCATATTCTTCCCCGTATTTTACAAACATACCCGCGATAAACACGCTTTCGGCTTTTCCGCTTTCAAAATTAGAGCAGGTCTGGAAACTTTCTCCCGGGGTGTCGGAAAAACAGTTTAAATTCAAGCAGTCGTTCCAATCGGCTCTGCCGATAAGCGGCAAACCGTGCGGTCCTTTGTGAGTAATGGTATAATCGATTGAGCGTTTAAGGTGCTCTAAAAGGGTAGCGCGGTCGTTTTCGTCGTTGTTAAACGGTACGCTTTCGTTTAATATGGAAATATCGCCCGTTTCGCAAACGTAAGAATACGTGCACGCCACCAGCCAAAGCGGGTCGTCGTTAAAACCGCCGCCAATGTCGGCGTTGCCGCGTTTTGTAAGGGGTTGATATTGATGCCAGGTCGAGCCGTCGGGCAGTTGAATAGAGGCAATGTCGATTATTCTCTCCCTCGCCTTTTCGGGCAGAAAATGCACGTAGCCGAGCATGTCCTGACAAGAATCGCGGAAACCCATTCCGCGCCCGATTCCGCTTTCGTAATAACTTGCGCTTCTGCTTAAACGGTAAGTGATAAGGCATTGATATTGATTCCAGATATTGACCATGCGGTTGAATTTTTCATCGGGAGAGTTTACTTTGAAATTGCCGAAAAGGCTGTTGAATTTGTCTTTAAGTTTGTCAAACTCTTCAAATACCGTATTTAAGTTTGAATATTTTTCAATAATGTTTATCGCTTTGGTTTTGTTGATAATGCCCGGAGATTGCCATTTGTCTTCTTTTTTGTTTTCGACATAGCCTAAAATATACACGAGCGAAATTTCTTGCTCGGGCAAAAGGGTAACGTCTTTTCTCAAAAATGCAACGGGCGACCAACCGCTTGCTTTTTCATTAAACGAAGTGCGTTTGTTTACTGCGTCGGGACTATCGAACCCGTTAAATTTGCCGAGGAAAGTATCTCTGTCGGTATCATAGCCGCTTATTTCGGCGTTTAACGAAAAGAAAGAATAGTGGTCTCTTCTTTCGCGGTATTCGGTTTTGTGGTATATTGCGGCGTAGTTTTTTTCGGTGGCAATTTCCACTTCGCCGGTGCTATAATTTCTTTGAAAATTAGTCGTGTCGTCTTGCGCATTCCATAAGCAAAATTCAACGCCGCCGTAAATTGACAAAGTTTTTGTCTCTTTCGAGTCGTTTTTGATTTGCAAAAGGTTTATTTCGCAATTGTCGTTTAAAGGCACAAAGCAGGTAAGGTTTGCGCTTACGCCGCTTTTTTGGCTTTCAAAAACGGTGTAATTGAGTCCGTGACGGCATTTATATTTGTCGAGCGGTGTTTTGCCCGGCAAAAAAGAAGGCGAAAAAGTGGTTTTTCCGTCGGTTATATAGTAATATCTTCCGCCGTTGTCGGTGGCGGGAGAATTGTAGCGATATCTCGTAATTCTCCTTAATTTCGCATCGCGATAAAACGAATAACCGCCCGCCGTATTGGAAATAATAGAGAAAAAGTCGTCGTTTCCCAGATAATTTATCCACGGAAGCGGGGTATAAGGGGTGTCAATTACGTATTCTTTGCGTTCGTCGTCGAAGTGTCCGAATTTCATTTTCTAAAAACTCCTTTAACTGTTGTCGGCTAAAATATTAACAAATAAGGTCGCGTGTGTAAATGCAAAACCTTTTATATAAGAAGAAATCTAAAAAAAATCATAAGAAAACATATTGCAATTACTTTTGGTATGCTTTAAAATATCGGTATAACTCATTAAGGAGAATATTATGCAAGACAATTTTGTTTGGGGCGCGGCGAGTGCGGCTTATCAGATAGAAGGCGCATGGAACGAGGACGGAAAAACGCCCAGCATCTGGGACGAGTTTACTCACGATAAAAAATCTTACAGGAATCAAACGGGAGATATCGCATGCGACCATTATCACAGATTTGAAGAAGACGTAAAACTCATGAAAGAGTCGGGCATTAAATCATATAGATTTTCTCTCGCATGGACGAGAATTATCACCGAAAACAACACCGTAAACGAAAAGGGAGTCGAGTTTTACAATAATCTCATTAATTTGCTTATAAAGAACGGAATAACTCCCATGGTCACTTTATACCATTGGGATATGCCCGTGTGGGTGTACAAAAAAGGCGGTTTTTTAAATAGGGATACAGTCGGATATTTCGGGCATTTTGTTACCGTTGCCGCAAAAGCGTTCGGCGATAGGGTAAAGGACTTTATCACCATAAACGAGCCGCAATGCGTGCTTCACGGCGGACTATATTCCGACGCGCTCGCTCCGGGGGTAAAACTTACGCTTAATAAGTTGCTTTTGGCGGCGCACAACTTGCTTTTGTGTCACGGCGAAGCGGTAAAAATTTTAAGAGAAAACGTAAAAGACGTAAAAATAGGCATGGCTACTTGCGGTTGGGTGACTTGTCCGTCGGACGACTTGAAAGAAACCGAGCAAAGGGCTTATGAAGACTTTTTTAAGGTATGGAAGCAGCAGCCGTTAAATTGTATGTCGGTCATTTCGGACACGGTGTATCTCGGCGATTATCCCAAGGAATACTACGAGTATTTTAAAGACGTTTTGCCCGAAATAACCAAAGAAGATTTAAAACTGATTTCCCAGCCGCTCGACTTTATAGGTCAAAATATTTATTCGGGATTTTATATGAATAAAGACGGAAACGTGGTCGGGTTTAAGGACGGGTCTTCCCAAAACGACATGGGGTGGGACGATATTCCCGAGGCGGTGTATTACGGGTTGAAATTTCTTTACAAACGCTATAAAAAGCCTATTATAATCACCGAAAACGGCACGGCGCAAAACGACAGAGTTTGTCTCGACGGCAAAGTGCACGATTATTACCGCATAGACCACACGGCGAGATATTTAAAAGAAATCGAAAAAGCCGTCAACGAGGGTATACCCGTAAAAGGATATTATCATTGGTCGTTTACCGATAATTTCGAGTGGAAAAGCGGATTTAAGCGTTTCGGCTTGATTTTTATAGATTATCAAACGCAAAAAAGAATAAAAAAAGATTCGTTTTATTTTTATAAAAAAGTAATCGAGACAAACGGGGAAATTTTGTCCGACGGCAAAAAAATATTTCAAACAGAAGAGTAAAATAAAAAAGTCGTAAACCTTATAAAAAAGTTTGCGACTTTAAAATATTAAATTAAGTTTTTTGTGCTGCGGGTTTAAATTTTTGTGATTGACAGTTTTTAAATAAAGATTGTAAAAGGCGATTAATCGGGGAAACCGGCTGTTTTGACAGTCAAAATTAAATTTTAAATAAAACTGTCGTAAAGTTTGCCTGTTTCGGCTTTTACCTGATAATACTTAATGAGTTCCGAAACGGAAACCACCTGATATCCTTGCGCCTTTAAATCGGGCAGGAGTCTTTTTACGGCTTTGATGGATTTGTCGTATCCTTGGTGCATAAGTACGATACCGCCGTCCAAAAGATTTGAAGAGATTTTATTGTAAATGTCGTTTTCGGTGGTATTGTCTTGCCAGTCCGACGTATCGAGCGTAGCCGTCCAGTTGATAAACGTCGTTTTATAAAGAGATAAAACTCTTGCGTCGGCATGTCCGCCCGCCGGTCTTACAAGGTGAATAGATTTTCCGTCAAACGCCTTTAAAGCGTCGTCCGTTTTTTTCAGTTCTTCAACGATTTTTTCGTTTGAAAGGGTAGTCAGGTCGGTGTGGGTAAAAGTATGGTTGCCGAGTTCGAAGTTCATTTTTGCGGCGCGGCTTAAAACGGCTGAATTATCAGAAGTGATTTTCGAGCCTATCGTAAACAGTGTTGCGTGCGCGATAAAATCGGGGTTTTGAGTATTGAAACTTTCAAAAACGTCTAAAAGTGCGTTTGTCTTGTCAGTCGGTCCGTCGTCGAAAGTAAAGGCGATAAGTCGGTTGTTGCCGACGTGCGAAATATCAACGTCGTCCACGTTCCACAAATCGACGGCTTCGCCGCCTGTGTCTGAAGATGGCGGATTTGTATCCGCAGAAGAGCCTTGATTGCCGTTTTTTTCAGTCGAACAAGCCGCCGAAAAGGACAAAACGAGCAGTAATACAAAAGTCAACAATGCGCTTAAAGTTTTTTTCATTAATTTAACCTCGCGATAAATCTTACTGCAATATTAACATATATAAAAGAAAAAAACAGTTTTTCGGACTTAAAAAATAAGAAATCTAAAAAATACGATAATATTAAGACTATCGCGGAGAGTCGAAATATATTAAAATATACGATGAAAAGAATCGATAAGGAGAATACGATGCAGACAACGATAAACGAGGCATCGGTTTGTAAAACCAAAAGTCGAAAACCGAAAAGAAATTTAAAAAGGTATTTAAACGACAACAAGTACGTTTATTTAATGATGCTTCCCGTAATAATATGGTTTATAATATTTTGTTATTGGCCCATTACGTGGATAAGAATGGCGTTTTACGATTACAGCCTTACAAACGGGTTTAAGGGCAGTACTTTTGTGTTGTTCAACAACTTTTTAGACTTTTTCGAGGGCGAATTTTTACATCTTCTCGGCAACACGCTTGCGATAAACTTGCTTGCGCTTGTGTTTTTGTTCCCGGCGGCAATCGTGCTTGCGCTTGCTTTCAACGAGGTAAAACACCAAAAATATAAAAAGACGCTTTCGATAATAAGTTACTTACCGCACTTTTTATCCACGGCTGCGCTCGTCGGGTTTATAGCCACGTTTTTAGATCCCGATTGCGGTATTTTAGGACAAATTTGCAAAGTTTTTCACATAACTTACAACGGTTCGCTTTTATATAAGGCGGGCGCGTTCCGCGGTATACAGGTGTTGTCGGGTATCTGGCAAACGGTGGGCTGGAATTCGATAATTTACAGTGCCGCGCTCACGTCTATAGACCCGTGCTTATACGAGGCTGCCGAAATCGACGGTGCGGGCAAGTGGAATCAGATATTCCGCATAACTTTGCCGTCCATTTTACCGACCATAGTAATAATGCTTATTATGCAAATCGGGGCGATAATGGGAAGCAACTTTGAAAAGATTTATTTAATGCAAAACGAGGGCAACCTTGAAAAATCCGAAGTAATCGCGACGTACGTATATAAAATGGCGTTCAACGACTTCAATTACGGACTTTCCACCGCAGTTGGTTTGTTCAACTCGTTGGTTGCGCTTGCGCTGGTCACCATTGCAAACGTTTTCAGCAAAAAACTTGCCGAAACGTCGCTGTGGTAAGGAGGTGCTGTTAATATGGTAAAACAAAAAATGAGCACGTCCTCTCGCGTGGCTTATATAATTCTTTTAGCAATTCTGACAATTCTTGCGCTGATGATAATTTATCCGTTTGTAAATATGATCGCCATATCTCTTTCGGATACGTCGGCTGTAAGAAGCGGTGCGATTTCCGTTTTTCCCAAAATTTACAGAAACGGTAAATACCGTCTCGGCGCAACGTGGGAAGCGTATAAAATGGTCGTTAGAAACAAGGCGATTTATCTCGGTTATTTCAACACGATAAAAGTTTGTTTAATCACTTGCGTTTTGTCGCTGCTCCTTACGAGTTTTGCGGCATACCCGATGGCATTTTCAAACATAAAATTTAAAAAATTCTACACTCAATTTATCGTGGTGACGATGTGGTTTTCGGCTGGTACCGTGCCTAATTATATGGTTATCAAGCAACTCGGTCTTGTCGATTCTCATTGGGCTTTGATACTTTGCACGCTTTTAAGCGCATACAACGTAATAGTGCTCCGCGGTTATTTTTACGGTATACCCAAATCGATTGTGGAATCGGCAAAAATCGACGGTGCAAACGACTTTGTTATTTTGTTTGCGATAATTTTGCCGAACTCGGGACCGATACTCGCAACCATTAGTTTGTGGACGGTCGTGGGACAGTGGAACCAATATCAGAATCCTTTGCTTTATATCGAATCGCCGGCAAAGAGAGTATTACAGCAAGTTCTGGCGACGGTAATCGGCTCTGCAGGGTCAAAAGACTTCGATATAAGCGGCAGTAAACTAAGCATCGAACAAGTGCGTAACGCCGCGCTTATGTTTACGATGCTGCCCATGATTGCCGCGTTCCCGTTCTTCCAGAAATTCCTCATCTCGGGTACGATGACCGGCGCGGTAAAAGAATAAAACGGTAAAAAACCTGCGCCGCATTTTGCAAAAATACAAAAAATTTACGCTATTTTCTATATGGCGAAAACATACAGGGAAAGCCGCGTTTAAACGTAAAGGGCAATTAAAATTAAAAGTAAAAAATTAAAATAATATAATCGGAGGAATAACAATGAGAAAAAATGTATTGACAAAGTGTTTATCGATAGCGTTGTCGCTTTTGTTCGTGTTTCCCGTTTTTTACGGCTGCGGTCGTTATAACGGCAAAGACAACACGGTAAAGAGAAGAGAGCGTACGCCGAGAAGCGAATATACGCAAGATTATAATTACAATTTTTATTCGAGAGACAAACTCACGATAAAAATTCTTGCGCCCATCAACGAAAGCAAATTCAGCAGAACAAACAACCTTATCGCTCAGATAGAACAAGCGACCAACACAAAACTCGACGTGGAATTCGTCGACGAGGGCGCATTTTCGGATAGACTCGTCACGTCGCTCGGCAGTAAAGACACCCCCGAACTGTTCTGTCGCGTACCCAACCGTCAGGCACTCATTAAAGACGGCGCGGCATATCCGCTTTACGACCTTTTGATGCAATACGCTCCCAATTATATGGACAAAATCGAGAGTTACAACGACCCGAATATGATATCGGAACTTTTAGACGTCGCTTCGTTTGAAATTTACTCCATGATGAACATTCGTGAGCCCGAGTGCCAACTTTCCTTCCTTATAAGAAAAGATTGGCTCGACAGATTGGGTTTGTCCGTGCCGGAAACGTGGGACGAATTCGTTGCCGTTTTGCGTGCGTTTAAAAATAACGATCCCAACGGAAACGGACAGCAGGACGAAATACCTTTCTCCGCTCAGGACATAACCAATTTAAGGTATATGTTCGGCATAAACACCAAATATTATTTTGCAACCGACGGAGACGAGTACGTCCCCACGGTATACCACTCGAAGTATAAAAATTATCTCGAAACTCTCCAGGAACTTCGCGCCGAAGGACTTTTGGATAATCGTTATTCCGAGAGAGGATATACCGGACTTGAAAACATAATGGCAAACAACACTTTGGGTTGTACCGTTTATTATTCGGAATACGCAAAACTTTCTACCGAAGACTTGCGCAAAAACGGTTACACGGGCGGCACCTGGATAGGTATTCAACCGATAGAAGGACCCGACGGCGACAGCGGAATACAAAGCGCGGGCGGATTTGTAAACAACTTTATGATTTCGTCTAAAGTAAGCAAAGATAAAGCGCGCGAAATCGTGCGTTTCATGAACTGGTTTTACACCGAAGAAGGCATAAATCTTTTAAACTACGGCGTTGACGGAGTGCACAATACGGTAAACAACGGAAAGCGCACGGTAAAAAGCGAATACGCAAACTTCACGGCAGCGCGTAAAGCGGGTATGCTTTTCGAGTCGTTCAATTATTTGTTCAGCATGGACGCATATTTGCAATACGTTTGCAACGGGCAATCAATAGAAACTCTCGACGAAACGGATAAATTATTCTACGATGCTTTGGGTCTCGGAGATAAAAACGGAGTCGGCAAATACAAATTCGTCAAAAATTGCGTATGCCTTTATACAAATGCATGGACTAAAAACTCCACAACGCTCGAAAAAGACACAAGTATATTCGAGTTTAACGTAATCAACGGCAACTATTACGGTAAAAAACTCAATACCGAACTTGAAAATTTAAAAAAGAAATATAAAACGTCATACGACGAAGCAAAAGCCGCATGGCAAGAACTCAACAAATAAGATTAAATTAATTACACGATAAAATTTTTACGGTAAAAACAAGGTAAAAAAAATGAAAAACTCTTCCGCATACTGTTTGAAAAACGGAATATTGTATATAAACGGCAAGGCATCGTTCGGTATAGGCAGTCATTATTATCCGTCTTACCACCCGCATAAAGTGCCCGTGCCGGAAGACGGCGACAGACTCGGCGAAATGAAAAGAGATTTCGCCGACATGAAAGCCGCGCATATCAACGTCGTCCGCACGGCGGCGATAGGAGACTTTACCGCCGCCGAAAACGGCGTAAAAGGCAGTTTTCCTTTGGGTAAAAGCATCGCGGAAGAACTTGAAAAATACGGCATGGCATTGTTTGTAAGGCTGAACGGTTATTACAGCGGACTCAACAATTATCACGACGAAAAAATGGTTGACGAAAAAGGACAACCCTTAAATTCGTGCTGGTCTCAATTTATCACAAACAGCGTTTGCCACAAACAAGCAAAAGCCGACAACGAAAAAGTGACGGCTGTCGGAGCAGATTATTTCGGCAATTTTAAAAACGTGGTCGGTTTTCAGATTTACAACGAACCGGCTCTTCCGTGTAACGGGTTTTACGATTACAACCCGAGCATGCTCGAAGAATATAAAAAATACCGCACAGAAAAGGGCGAGGACGCAAATTTACAGCCGCCCCGCCGCAGACCTTATTACGACGAATCGCCGAAAGATTGGATAGATTGGCGAATTTTCAACTTTGAAAAATTCAACGGGTATTTAAACGATTTGGCGGCGGTTGCGAAAAAAAATCAACCCAAAGCGGAAACGTTTACTTGCATGACGTGTTGTCCCGTGCAAATAGGCAGCACCATGAGAGGGGCCGATTATTTCCGCATTGCCGAAAAAATGGATATAGTCGGCATGACGCTTTACCTTGATTGTAAAGGCGCGTTTTATTACGAGCATGCGCGCGTTATGGATTATGCCGAAAGCGCGGCGGCGATTTTTAAAAAACATTTTTGGCTTATCGAATACAACGCTAAAACCGACATGTCCGCACGCGATTTCGAGGTGGAAACTTACGCGGCTATAGGTAGCGGCGCAAAGGGCATAATGTATTACCAATGGCGCGGAGATTACGTCTTCGATAATTCGCCCGAACCGAACGGCTACGGCATGGTTTACAACGATTTAAGCAAGACCAAAAAATACGACAAAGCAATGAAAATGCATGAAATGCTTTACCGTTTAAGCGACAAACTCGTGACTAAAGAGCGTGTAAGGCAAGGCATAGGTATTTTACACAGCGAATACGCAAACGCTTATTACGACGCTATTTGCAACGGCGACAACAAAGACGCATGGAGCGGAAAAGAAAACAGTATTTTCGCATCTATGCGCATTTACAGAAAGTTTAAAAGGCAATTCGTTTCGCTTAATGCGGTAAGGGCAAAAGATTTATCTTGTTTGCCGTTTAAGTTAAACGCATTGATAGTTCCCGTCGAAAAGGGCATTTCAAAAGAAGAGCAAAATAAAATAAACGAGTTTGTTTCAGGTGGCGGAAAAGTTTTTTATTACGACGAGTATTTAGACGCGTTTAAACCCTTTAATTTTACGGGGCGTTGGTACACGACGGGTGAAATAATCGATAAATTCGGCGAAAAAATAGCGTCAGTCAGCGAAGAAAAAGTAGATTTAAAGTTTTTGGAAGACAAAGACGAATATTTAATTTCGATAATCGATTTTGCCGAAGACGAAAGGGAAATTTTCAACTTAAAATTGACTTTCGACGCTAAAATCGGCGCAAAAACGGCAAAATACATTTGCGAAGATAAAGAAGCCGAACTTGAAATAAACGACGAAATTTGCGGCGATAAAAACGCAAAAACGTTGACTATACCAAAACTTATAAGCGGCGGAATTATTTTAATAAAAAAATAAACGAAAGGTGAATTATGGCAAAGTACGTTACTTTCAGTTTTGACGACGGAATCGAGCAGGACAGAAGGTTTGTAAAAGAATTAAACAAATACGGTTTTAAGGCGACTTTCAACATAAACACGGGCATACAAACCCGTGCCAACATGTGGGTAAACGAAGGCGTCGAAATACACCGCATGAACATTGACGGATTAAAAAAGTTGTATAAGGGTCACGAAGTCGCCGTACACAGTCTTACGCACCCGTTTTTGGAAAAACTCGACGAGGAAACCATTTACAACGAGTTGTATTACGACAAGAAAAACATTGAAGAGTGGTTTGAACAAGACGTAACGGGCATGGCTTATCCTTACGGCACTTACGACGACAGAGTAATAAAAATAGCCAAAGATTTGGGCATAAAGTACGCAAGAACGGCGGGTACGAGCATGAAGTTTTCGCTCCCCGAAGACATGATGAAATACACCGGCACTTGCCATTTTTCAAACAGCGAAATTTTCCGATTGATAGACGAATTCGATTCGCTTGAAGACACGAGCGAAAAACAGGTGCTTTACATCTGGGGGCACACTTATGAATTCGACGTAATGAAAAAATGGGATTTTTTGACTCAACTTTTGGAAAGATTAAAGACTGTAAAGGCGCAATTCGTCACCAACAGACAGGCTTTCGACCTTTAAAAAAATACCCTTCGCTTTCGCTCGCGGAGGGTATATAAATAATTTGAGTGTAAAATTTCAGCATATAAATATTTTAGAAAATAAAGTGATTTTACAAATTTTAGGCTTTGTAAAATTTGTTCATACTTCTGCGGTAATCGTTGGGCGTGATTTTTACTTCGCGCTTGAAAATGGCGTTGAAGTACGATTGCGAACTAAACCCGCAATTAATCACTATTTCGGTGATTGTAGCGTCGCTTTCGAGCAGCATTTTTTTAGCTGCGTTTATCTTTTTGTTTATTATAAATTGGTGCGGAGTAATCCCCGTGACCTGAGTAAACAGTTTGTGAAAGTAATTGGGGCTTAAAAAAACGTGATTTGCGACGTCTTTCAACTGAATATTGCGGTTATAATTGTTGGAAATAAACCTTTTCGCCTCGGTAATCGCCTTTGATACGTTGCCGCCGACAAACTTTTGCTTTTCGTAATAGTCGCAGTTTTCGGCGAGGCGGAAAATTATTTCGTTTACGTGGCTTAAAATACGCAGTTCGGCGTAAGGGTTGTCCGTTTTGTTGGCGGGGTATTTTAGCAGAGAGAAAAATCTGTCTAAAAATTCTTTTGCCCCGAATGCTTGCATTTGTGGAGGTAAAGAATCTAAAATTTCCTTTATTTTGCCGTCCTCTGCGGAAAGGTATAAATAATAGCACTTAAACGGGTTGATGGAATATCTTTCGTCCCCGGGTTTGCAGGTGATGATGGAATATTGTTCGATATCGTACTTTTTGTCGTTTATAAATGTAGTGCCCGATTTTGAAAGATAAACTTCTATTTCATAGTTTTTGCAAATTCTGGGCGGCGTTGTGGTTTTTTTCTTGTGAATCCACTCCGCTTGGTTAGAGTCGAAATATCCTGCGCCTATATAGTTGAATTTAGAAGTAACTTCCATATGTCGCTCTCCGTAAAAAAATAATTTTTCAATATTTTTCAATAAATAAAGTATATCAATAATTTGTGAATAAATCAATAGATAATTTAAAATAATCGTATAAAAAAGCAAAAAAACATTACAGTTTCGGTGTAAATTTTATGAAAATAACATTTTTAGGACAAAACGGATTTTTAATCGAAAGGAAGAATTCAAAAATAGTCATTGACCCGTACTTATCAAACTCGGTACAACTTATCGAGCCGCAAAACAAGCGCAGACAGCCGATCGATGAAAAATTTTTAAATATAAAACCCACGGTTTTGATAATCACACACGCGCATGCCGACCATTACGACGAGCAAACGTTGGATAAATTGCTGCATGAAAACGTCGGTTGCGTTTTGCTTGCGCCGCCGTCGGTTTTTTTAAAGGCAAAAAAAAGATATCCCGATTGCAATTGTGTGTATTTTGAAAACGGAACGAGTTATACGGTAGACGGAGTTTTGTTCACTGCCGTTGCCGCCGAACATTCCGACCCCGAGGCAATCGGCGTAATTATTTCTTGCGAGGGCAAAAATTATTATATCACGGGCGACACTTTATACAGCGAAAAAGTGTTTGAAAGTCTGTCTGAAATCAATTTCGAAGCGGTGTTTTTACCCATAAACGGGCGCGGTAACAATATGAACGCCGTCGATGCCGCAAGGTTTTTAAACAGATTGAATTTTAAATTCGCCGTACCGACTCATTTCGGTATGTTTGACGATATGACGGGGGAAGAACTTGTTTGTAAAAATAAAATTGTTCCCGGGATTTACAAGGAGATAAATTTACAATGAAAATAACCGACGTAAAGACCTTTGTGGTCGATTGTTTCAGAACGAATTGGGTGTTTGTCAAAGTCTATACCGACGATGGAATATGCGGCGTAGGCGAAGGCACGCTCGAATATAAAGAAAAAGCACTTTGCGGCGCGGTAGAACATTTGAAAAACTATTTAATCGGCAAAGACCCGAGACAGATAGAAAGGCTTTATCACGATATTTATCGAGATGCTTATTGGCGCGGCGGGGCTGTGCTTATGAGCGCGCTTTCGGCGGTAGAGTGCGCCCTTTGGGATATACTCGGCAAGTCGCTCGGCGTGCCCGTTTATCAACTTCTCGGCGGCAAAGCAAACGACGAGTGCCGCATTTACGTCAACGGATGGTTTTCGGGTGCAAAAACCCCGGACGAGTTCGCCGAAAAAGCAAAAATAGCGGTACAACGCGGCGTAACGGCAATGAAGTGGGACCCGTTCGGCAAAAGTTATTTGCAAATTTCGAATAAAGACCTCGACACCGCGCTCGAATGCGTGGCAAAAGTAAGAGAAGCGGTGGGAAATCAGGTGGATTTACTCATCGAAGGACACGGCAGATTCGACGTGCCTACGGGCATAAAAATCGCCAAAGAATTAGAGCAGTTTAAACCGATGTGGTTTGAAGAACCCGTGCCCCCCAACAATCTCGAGGCGTTGAAAGCGGTGCGTGACAAGTCTCCCGTAGCCATTTCCGCAGGAGAAAGACTTTACACGAGGTTCGACTACAATCAATTATTCGCAATGCGCGCGTCCGATTATATTCAACCCGACGTATCGCACGCAGGCGGCATAATGGAACTTAAAAAAATCGCGGCTATCGCCGAGGCCAATTATATACCGTTTGCCCCGCACAACCCATCGGGTCCCGTAGCAAACGCCGCAACCCTTCAACTTGCGGCTTGCTGTCCAAACTTCTGCATTTTGGAAATAATGTATTCCGACGTAGATTACCGCAAGTTTGTTACAAACGAAAATCTCGTTTATAAAGACGGAAAAATCAAAATCGGAGACAAGCCCGGCATCGGCATAGAACTCAACGAAGAAGAATGTTTAAAACACCTTTACGTAGAGCATAATTTGCGCCACTACACGGGTGCGCTTACGGATATTCGTCCGCCCAAAACGGAATTTTACTTTTAAGGAGAAAAAATATGACTGAAAAATGGGCATTGGTTACGGGCGCGTGCGTAAACACGGGTGCGGCTATAGTGGAAAAATTTGCTTCAGAAGGAGTAAACGTAATTTTCACGGGCAGAAGCGAAGATAGAGTAAAGCACGCCGAAGAAAATTATAAAAGCAAATTCCAAAACGTAAAAATCATAGGTGCGACTTTAAACGCATTAAACGAAAACGGCGAAGTGGACGAGAAAAACGTGGCAGATTTGTTTTCGAGTCTCGATAATGAAGGAATAATAATTACAGACTTAGTGTTAAACGCAGCCGATTTAGGTGTCGGGTTTAACGTTTTTGAAAGTCCGCTTAAAGATTTTCAAAAGGTAATAAACGTCAATGTCGTGTGGAATTTTTGTCTTATACAAAACGCCGCAAAACGCATGGCGAAAAACGGCGGCGGCAGTATAACGTTTATAAATTCAAACACGGCGTATAGGGCTATTCCCGAAAGAGCGGCATATTCTTCGTCAAAGGGCGGTCAACTCGGATTGATGCGCGCGCTTGCGCTCGATTTGGGTAAATACAAAATAAGGGTAAACGCAGTTTTGCCCGGTATGATTCACACCGACAGAACGGACAAAAATCCCGAATTTTACAAAAAAGTTCCGTCCGCTTTTTCTCCGCTCGGCACTATTGCGGAAGGCGCGGATATCGCCGATGCGGTTTGGTATTTCGTCGCTCACGCTCACAATACCACGGGTGCGGAACTCACCGTTGACTGCGGAAATATGATTCAACTTTATCCGATTATTCCGGAGGAAAATTAAAATGGATAAACTTATACCCGTAGTGGTAATCAAGGATATAAACGACACCGTTCCTACGCTTAATGCCTTGCGTGCGGGCGGGATAAACACTGCAGAAATCACTTTCAGAACGGCTTGCGCCAAAGAGGCTATTGCTCTCGCCGTAAAAACCTTTCCGGATATGAATATCGGCGCGGGCACTGTAATTAATATCGAACAGTGCAAGGCGGCGATTGACGCCGGAGCAAAGTTTATAGTTTCGCCAGGGCTTTCGGAAGAAATCGCGGAATATTGTAAAATCAAAGGAATAAATTATTTCCCCGGGTGCGTTACGCCTACCGAAATAATGATTGCTTTAAAACACGGTTTGACGGTTTTAAAATTTTTTCCCGCCAACGTTTACGGCGGACTTAAAGCCTTAAAATCGCTTTCCGCACCCTTTCCGCAAGTCAGATTTATACCAACGGGCGGCGTTGATTTGACAAATTTAAAAGAGTTTTTACAAAACGAAAAAGTGTATGCGGTGGGCGGTTCGTTCATGATGAAAGGCGATATAACCGAAAACTGCAAAAAAGCATGCGATATTTTGAAAGAGGTATACTTATGAAAGTAGTGACTTTTGGCGAATTGATGTTAAGGCTTGCGCCCGAAAATTATTTAAGGTTTGTGCAAAGCGATAAATACGAAGCGACTTTTGGCGGCGCGGAAGCAAACGTTGCCGTAAGTCTTGCAAATTTCGGAGTCGATTGCGCATTCGTTTCAAAACTTCCCGCTCACGAAATAGGTCAGGCGGCGGTAAACAGTTTGAGAAAATTCGGCGTAGACACTTCTGAAATAGTTCGCGGCGGCGACAGAGTGGGCATTTATTACTGTGAAAAAGGCGCGAGCCAACGCCCGAGTAAGGTTATTTACGACCGTGCGGGTTCGTCTATAGCGACGGCTAAAAAGCAAGACTTCGATTGGAACAATATTTTCGACGGAGCACATTGGTTTCACTTTACGGGTATAACCCCCGCGCTTTCCGACGATACTGCAGAAATTGTTTTACAAGCGGTAAAAATCGCCAAAGAAAAGGGTATAACGATTTCTTGCGACTTAAATTTCCGCAAAAAACTTTGGACCAAAGAAAAAGCGGGCGAAATTATGGGCAAAATTTGCAAGTACGTCGACGTGTGTATTGCCAACGAAGAGGACGCGAAGGACGTTTTCGGTATAGAAGCGGAAAATACCGACGTAAATTCGGGTAAACTCGACCGCGAAGGATATATTTCCGTGGCGAAACAACTCACCGAAAAGTTTAATTTCAAGGCGGTTGCAATCACTTTAAGGGAGAGCCTTTCCGCAAACGACAACAATTGGTCGGGCATGCTGTTTGCGGGCGGCAATGCATATTTTTCAAAGAAGTACGCAATGCACATAGTAGACCGCGTGGGTGGCGGCGACAGTTTCGGCGCGGGACTTATTTATTCGCTTTTGTCAAATTACGACAAGCAAAAAGCCATAGAATTTGCGGTCGCTGCGTCTTGTTTAAAACACTCAATCGAGGGCGACTACAACATGGTTTCGGTAAGCGAAGTGCAAACATTGGCAAACGGAGACGCCTCCGGCAGGGTACAAAGATAATTGCCGCTCAACTAAAAATTTTCACATTTTCAAGTTTTCTCATATAAAAAGCGAGCCTTTGGCGATACTTAAAGCAAAATGCTTTATGCGTATGCGTCAAAAATAAAGGCTCGCTTTTTTGTGATGTTTACTTATTTTTTTGAAGAGACGGGTTAAAAATTTTGCGATATTTGGTGGGCGTGGAATCGGTTATTTTATGAAACGCTTTTCTAAAATTCGCCGCCGAATTAAAGTTTAAAATTTCGGCTATTTCTTCAACAGACATATCCGTCGCGGTAAGATAACCGAACGACTCTTTTATTCTCAATTTGTTTTTATAAGAAACGGGTGTGGTTTTCAATTCTTCTTGAAACAAGTGGAAAATTCTCGATTGGCTCGCGCAGCAGTGGGCGGCAAGTTGCTCCATGGTGAAGTTTTCTTTGTAATGCTCATGAATGTAATTCAGCGCGCTTGTCAGTACCGACGAAAAAGTGGTGGGTTGTAAAGGGGCAAAATCGGGGTAAATATCCGCAAAAAACAAATAAAATTCAGCCGCCGCCATCAAATTGTCTCTTTCGTCGCCCTCGAAAAGTGGGAACGCCTTTTCAAGAAACGCTTTGCCTTTTAGCGAAACTTGTTTGTTAAATGGAGTAATATCGAATTTTTCGTCCAAAATTTTTTCGTTTTGCCTGTGGAATGAAAAATTGACTATGTAGTAAACGATTTGTTCGCAGTAAACGCTTTTCTCGCTGAACCTATAGCCCTTGGGTATAAAAATCATTTCGCCCGCATTTACGACGATGGTTTTGTCGCTTGTTGAAAATTCCATCGCGCCTTTTTCTATATAATATATCGCCGACCAGTATATGCCCGATAGATGTCCTCCGTAATAATGATTGCCGTTTTTGACGAAACGGTTTATTTTAAATTCGTCGAGACACACTTGCTTTAAAGTGAGCAGTGTACGGTTTTTGTCGGATAAAAGGTCGTTTGCTTTTTTGTTTTGTTCTTTAATAAATTTAAAATCGCTCATAATGTTTGATTAAACGTGCGCTTAATAAAAAAGTTTGTTTTGCGCTGTTTTAAGGTTCTTTAAAATTTACGGTTTAATTGTCTGAAAATAGGATATTTTCCTTTTTAGACATAAAAACTCATTTTAAAAGAGGCAAAAATCGCAAAAACAGCAGAATAGTTATCTTTTTGTGCATTATATCATATTGCCGATTTATAAGTCAAGCGGTACAATTTTATAGTGAAAAAATATTTTAATATATTAAGGAGAAAGCGGTATATGAAAAAATATTTAATTGCTGTTTTATTTATTATTTTTTCGGTTTGCTGTACTTTTTCGGCATGTGAAGTGACCGAAGAAGACCCGCATATTCACGACTACCAATCTCAGTGGAGTTATGACGAAACTTACCATTGGCACAAGTGCAGCGGTTGCGACGAAAAAGGCGAAAAAGCCGAGCACTTCGGTGGCAACGCGACTTGCAAACAAAAAGCGGTATGCGAAGTTTGCAATCAGGAGTACGGCGATTACGCCGGGCATGAATATGGAGAAACTTATCTTTTCAACGGCGAAAAGCACTGGAAAGTTTGCTTAAACTGCAACGAAAAAAGTGAAGAATCGGCACACTCGGGCGGTACGGCTACGTGTCAACAAAAAGCCGAGTGCAAGATTTGCGGACAAGAGTACGGAGAGATAGGAAAACACGACTTTGCAGACAACGGTGTGTGTAAACATTGCAGCGGAACGCTTAAACTTATTTACACGCAAGACAGTCCTTACGAGGTAAAAACGGTTGACGACCTTTTGTACATAGGCACTCTTTTGATAAACGACGCCGACTTGACAGATTGTTATTTCAGACAAACTCAAAACATAAGCCTTGCCGGAATAACAAACTTTACGCCCATTGGCAATATAGGTATACCGTTTAACGGAATTTACGACGGAAACGAGTGCGAAGTGACAGATTTAAGCATAAAGACCGACGATTCTTATCTTGGGCTTTTCGGTTTTGTCACGGGTACGGTTAAAAATTTGACCGTAAGGGGCGAAATTTACGGCGTAAACGACGGAGAAAACAACGTGGGTTATGCGCATACGTATGCGGGAGGTATTGTCGGCGCGATAAACAACGACGCATTGATAGAAAATTGCGTAAATTATGTAAACGTAACGGGCGATTCTTTCGTGGGCGGCATAGTCGGCGAAATAATGGAAACGGACTATCTTTTGTTCGGCACGCAATTTGCAACCGTTAAAAACTGTGTAAATTACGGCAAAGTCACGGCGTATGCAAAGACGGCTGAAAACGAAGACGCAATGTATTACGGCGGCATCGCGGGCAGAAACAACGGCTATATAATCGGCTGTAAAAACTACGGCGAAGTCGACGGCGAGGCGTACAGCGAAGGTGCGAAAAAGCAGGACAGTTACGTCGGCGGCATTGCGGGATATAGTTATATTCCTTATAAAAACGGCGCAGGGCCAAACGAAGAAATGGACTATATCGCCATTTCGGATTGTCAGAATTACGGTTATGTTCACGGTACTTACGGCATCGGCGGCATTTTGGGAAGAGGAGTATTCTCCCTTTCAAACTGCGTAAACGAAGGAAAAGTAGTGGGATATAACTGCGTTGGCGGCATAATCGGCATAGCGGGCACCCCCGCAACGCTTTACTATGCGGCAGGCACCGTTTCGGACTGTGTGAATAAAGGTCAGGTTCTTTCCCGCGAACGCAATGCGGGGGGAATCGTAGGTTACAACTTCGTCACAATCGAAAATTGTGAGAACACGGCGCAAGGAGTTGTCGGCGCGGAAGAGGGTAAACGCTCTTATTATACCGCGGGTATTGCGGGCACGAACGAGGGCGGCAAAATTATTTCCTGCCAAAACTATGCGTTTATTAAAGGCGTTGCAAGCGCAACCACGGTAAACGGCGGTATAGTGGGTCAACTTTTAGGCGGCACGATTATAAATTGCGAAAATCACGGCAATGTCGAGGGGTTGTCTGCTGTAGGCGGCATTTACGGCAGAGATTCTCAGGATTATACCGCTGCCGAAATAAGCGGCTGCAACAACTACGGCAACGTAACGGGCACGACCTTTGTCGGCGGCGTAGGCGGTGCGAATTACCTTGCTGAGGTGTCCGATTGTACAAACGACGGCGAAATTACCGCGACAAGCGATGCGGGCGGCATATTCGGTTGGCTTTCGGGCAAAACGATTACCGTTAAAAACGTGACAAACGAAGCGACCGCTTTCGTTGCGACCACGGGAAGTTATGCGGGCGGTATAGTCGGCAGAGTCGGCTCGGCTTCGGTAATAAATATAAATCTATTTGAAAACTGTATCAATAAAGGTGACGTTAGCGGCAAAACCATTGTCGGCGGAATAGTCGGCGGCAATGCAGATGGCTTGACTACTTCGGCAAGCAGTCTTAAAATCACAAATTGTTCAAATTCGGGCACGATTAAAGGAAACGACTATATCGGCGGCATTATAGGTAAAGTATCAAAATCGACCGACGGTGCGATTTTGTCTTGTATAAACGACGGTGCGGTAAACGGAACCAATTACAGAATTGCGGGTATTGCGGGCAGTGCAGAGCCTCCTATAAAAGCGGGCGGATTTACAATCGATTTATGCGTAAACAACGGCAACATCACTTCTTCGACGGGCGCGTTCCTCGGCGGTATAGTGGGTATGCACGGCTCAAACATATATGTAAGAGGTTGCTCGAACACGGGCAATATTACGGGTGTCGGTAAAACGACTTACGGCGTAGGCGGTATTTCGGGTAGTACGTATACTTCATCGATAATCACTTCTTATACAAAAGAAGACGGCACTGTCGTAAAGTGCAGCGTTTCCGGAACGATTACGGGCAGCAAAGGTTGTGTGGGCGCAATTGTCGGCAAAAACACTAAAAACACAAAAGTCGAAGCGGACGTAACCGCCGAAGTAGTGGAATTATAGAGGTGTAAAAATGAAAAAACATTTAAAGATTTTGTGCGTTTTACTCATAACGGTATGCGCAATGAGTGCAGTTTACACACATACGGGCAATGAAAAAGTTAAAATAAAAGCCGCCGATTATGCGGGCGAAGAAGTAAAATCGATGTCGGCGCAAAACGTAACTTCAAGCAGCAGTATGCTTGTAAAAGAGTGGGAAAACGACGAACCTTCGCTTTATGCAAGACCCACCGCTCCCAACGGCAAAACTCACTCAACAGTCGCGGCGATAGATTTCAGCGGCAACACCATAAGATACGCTTATGCCGAGCGCACCGAAAATTCAAGCGCATTCGAATATGGGTTTACGACCAAAGCCAACGGCGATACAGCCACTTATTTTTGCACAACCGGCGGCAATTCTTTGCCCGGGCTTTCGATAAGAGTTGTTTTAAAAGAAATTACGGGCGCAAGCGGATTGATGATTTTTGTTGATTTCAGAAATATTCAGACGCCGACTTCGCCGGAATTGGGCATCAGGTTGTTGACAACCGCCGACGGTAAAAGCGACCTTTTCGACGATTTCAAAAAAAATCCGATTGCCGACGGAACGGAATGTTTGTATTACGATTACGACGGCGAGTGGAAGAGTACGACCGCAAAAGACGGCAGAGCGAAACTTCCCGATTCGTTTATGGGCTATTTATACGTGCCCGCTTTGGGATATCCAGATATTTGTAAAAACGGCAGATTCGACACGGTTTATCTTCATCACATAAACGTCATGTGTAAAATCGCCGACGAAAACGAGTGCGCGACCACCATTCTTGTAGACGACCTTGTGTTTATAAACGAAACCGAAACGGCGCACAACCACGAATATCAAGAAGTAAAGACGGTCGAGCCGACTTGCAAAACTTGCGGTTACGTTTTGGAAAAATGCACAACGTGCAACCAAACGAAAATGACGAATAAAACTCAACCGAGCGAGCACGTTATTGGCGAAACATTTGCATTGGGCAGCGGTTCGGGTGCGATTTGCACAAAATGCAATGCCCTTATACGCAGCGACGAACCTTCTTCAAACATAGTGCCGACGGCGCAAGCGACTTTCAGTTACGGCGACCCCGTAAATAAAGAAATCACGCTTACTTTCCCCAAGGGATACACGCTTAAACAAAAGGATATCCCGTGGGAATATCGCGGCGAAAAGAAAAACGCGTGGGGCATAACGGACAAATATCAATTTTTTGCATACAATTCTTCGCTCGATTACGACGAACTTATAAATCCCGTAGGGCTTACCCTTACGGAAGATATCACGCTTTACGGCACGTACAATATTTATTCTTACGACAACGAGCATTTCGGGCATATGTTTAAGCAAATCGCAACACACGGCGGACCGTACAATGCCAGAAATCTTCAAGGCAAGACCGTATTTATAGGCAATTCAAACTATATGCTTTGGTGGGGAATGGAAAGTTGGTATCATCAACGCGGAGTGCAAGTATTAAACAACTCTATAGCGGGCAGCACTTGTTATGACCTTTTGCAGTACGTAGAGGAATTGATACTCATTTATCACCCCAAAGTCGTGGTAATGGGAGTATCGAGCAACGATTTTTGTTATCATCAGATGAAAGACGCCGACGTAATAAACAACGGACTTGAATTTATTGATATCGTGCGCGAACATTGCCCCGGCGTAAAATTTGTGGTCAGCGGCATGAACCCGCTCCCCGGCAGACCCGAGTATTTCTCTTCGATTAAAAGAATAAACGCAAAATTCGACAAAATCGTGAGTGAAATGCCAGACGCAACGTTTATCGATACCGCTCCGCAAGTGTGGGAGTTTTGTAAAGAATATCCCGAGGGCTGGAATTTCTGGACTCATATGAACGAAGACAGATTAAGCGTTTTCCTCGGCGATATGATGCTTCCCACAATAAAGGCTTATTTAGCCGCTTAAAAAACGAAACGAGCGGATTAAATGTGCGACTTAAAATTGCTTAATATGTTATGTGCGGCGCAGAAAGTAAAAACGAAACGTTTGGCTAAAATCGGCGGCACAAAAACGGCATAACTATAAAGAAACGCATTATATAACGAAAAGACAGTTATATAATAAAATGATAATTATATAATTAAATATCAAAACAAAATATAATGAAACAACGAAATTAAACATAATAAAAAATACCCCCGCCGGCTTAAAAAGTCGGCGGGGGTTTACTCGTTTATATGATATAAATTGTTTTTAGGGGTTTTGCGGCTTTGATATATAAAAATTTTAAATAATACGTTGCGGAAACAGGAAAGTTTTGCAATACATTGCGGCAACATGCAAGTTTTGCGGTTAAACGAAAAACGGGAACAGTTGAAAATAGTTGGTGTATTGCAATTTAATTATTCGGCGTATTAATTTTCAAAAATATTAAATTACGTATTTAAACGAAAAAGAGATAAAAACTATTTAGAGGATTTGGTTTGACCGCGCAACGGTAGTTCGCTTTTTCTGTAAAATGCGGTGAAGATTATGCCTTGATTATAGTTGCCGAAGTTTTCGCCGAAAAGGCTGAATCCGCCGCAGTGGTGTGCGGTTTTCTTTACTTCTATTTTAAGTTCGGTAAATAATCCGTCGGATAGATTCAAGTCGTTTAATCCCACGTTTCTGTTGATAAGTTTTTCGTTTACAAACACGCCTTTTTCTTTTATTTTTACCGTGGTTAAAAGCCCGTATTTGGTGCTTTCGGGATACCACCACGACGGAGTGTAAATTCCGTATTTATCCCCGTAAGAGCCGGGGCAAGTCCACGTGCATAAATCCACGCCGTTTATAGAAAAAGTAATGTCGCTGGGGAAGTCCTCGTTATATCCCATTACTTCCGAGCATATTTCCATTGAAAATTGTATTTCGGTGAGCGGTTGACGGTGCGCGTAACTGTTGGGTATGGCGTAAGTCAAAAATCCGTCTTGCATATTCCATATATATTCCGCTTTAAAACGGTCGCTGCCGAACATTTCGTCGGGGTTGGACTCCACGAGTATTTTACTGTGCGAAGCCATGCCGCTTCTTTGTGTAAAACCCGCATCGCAAAATTCCCCGATAGACAGCGAAAAGACAAACGGAGTCAACGGCTCTTGTTTTTCAGAAGCGGGGCGAAGCCTGAACGTTATGTCTCTTATAGAATAAGAATAATGCTTAAGCGTGCCTTTATATTTTGTCGAGTAAGACGAGGTAATAAGTCCCGCGTCTTCAAGAGCCTTTAAGTGGAACGCCGCCGACGACGGTTGAAGATTTAATTCGTCGGCAATTTCGCTCATTATATAATTGCGCTTGTTTAGCAGTTTTAAAATTTCTATTCTTATAGGCGATGACAAAGCGCGGCTTATCAAAAGCACCTCGTGCAAATGTTCGGGATTGTCTATTTCGAGCAGCCAAGGTACTTCGGTCGTTACTTGCCTTTTATTTCCTTCCATATTCGTCTCCTTTTCGAGTATTTTAAAAAGTTACAGTAAAATTGTAACATATTTAACAACAGATTACAATATTTTGCACTTGTAATGTAAAAGAATTTTTGATAAAATAAAATTGCAAGATGGTAAAATGCCATCTAATAGGGTGGTAAAAACCATCAAATAAAGATTTTTGGAGGACATATGAGAAAGACTTCACTTTTGTTAGCGGTGATGTTGTGCGTGCTTTCGTTGTCGTTTTTCGCTTGTAAAGATAAAAACGGCAACAACGGCTCAAATAGTGCCGAAAAGTATTCGGTAACGTATTTGTCGGGCGGAGGTCTCGGAACTGCTCCCGAAACCGAAGACAAGGCGGCAGGCGCAACGTTTATGCTTCCCGAAAACACATTTACACGTGCAGAGTACGACTTTTCGGGTTGGAAATACGACGAAAAGGTTTATAATGCCGGGGCTAAATTTACAATGCCCGCAAACGACGTAACATTTACGGCTACATGGACGGCGAAAGTGCCGCAATTCGGCGAACCTAAGTTTTCGCAAGAAAGTTACGATTACGACCGTTTGGGCGGCGGAGATATGGAAATACCGCTCGATTTGGCGGGCAACAATATTTATTACGTCGAAATTGACGGCGAAACGCTCGGTAGCGGCGAATATAGTTATGACGAGGAAAAATCTTGCCTTGTAATCGACGGAGAAATTATGCTTGCTTTGCCCGACGGAGAGCATACGGTTGCCGCAATCACGGACGCTGTGGGCGCGGATACCGCTACTTGCGTCGTACGCGTCGACAATTCGGTAAAGACTTCTTTCGATGAAGTAACCACAAAAGATTTCCGTTACGGATATCAACAAGACGTCAGATTTGACATAGAGTTTAACGGCACCACAATCAAATCGCTTAAACAAGGCGATTACGTTGTAGATAAAAAATATTACGAGCAAACCGCTGAAGGTATAGCGGTTAAAGACGAGTGGCTCGGCAAAAATTGCAGAGAGGGCAATTTCACGGTTACTCTTTCCAACAACGATTCTTATAATTTCACCGTAAACACAAACGTCATTTTCTATACCGATTATGACTTTGCGACTATTCACGACACCACTCAATCTAACACGGGCTTGAATTCGTTGTATCAATACAGCGACAACGTAAAGATTATCGACGGTAAAGAAGGTATGGACGGCAAAGTGCTTTGCTTTACGCCCAACACGCAAGACGTGCTTTACGATTGCCACTCGATTTACACTTTACGTCAACCCGATTTCGACAGTACCTGGTACAATGCGGGCTTTAGTAAAGGCAAATACTACGCTTTCAGTTTCGATTATATGACCGAAGGTACTTCTACCGGTACGTTCTTCTTCGGTTCGAGAGACACCGATTGGAAGTTCGATTTATTGCTCGGAGAAGAAAACGACGGTGTTTTGCATCATTTCGAGGCTATCGCGTCGTTCGACGAAATAAAGACGGGTACTTGGGTGCGCGCGTTCTTTAAAGGTGCGGGCGGCAAAATTTACTTCGACAACTTCTCCGTAACCGAAGTCGATACAAGACCGTCGGTTACGGCAAGGGGTGAATACGATATGGACGGCGATTACGTTTTAGACTTTGTAAGCGGAGGTTATATCTGCAATTACTTGCTTGACGGACAGCCGATAGACGATTACGTAGTTGTAAACGAAGACGACACGTTGACGATTAAAGTGGACGCGCTTAAAGATTTACAGGCGGGCGTGCATACGTTAAGCGTAAAGACCCCGTTAGTCACAATAACCGCCGAATTTTCGGTAATTGACGGCAGAGTGTGCGAATTGAGAGACGACACCGCCGTATACGACGCTTTAAGCAAAAAGTCGGTAAAATATTACGGCAGTTTTGAAGAGAGCGTAAGCATAGTATCGGTAAAACAAATTGCAAAGCATTTTGCCGGCGGATATGAAGACGCGTGGAATTTCGCGCAAGGCAATCTCACGAAAAATTATGCAAATTTGATTAATCTCGTTACGGGATTAGAAGATAAAGGTTATTTGGAAATCCCTGCCGAGGCGGCGGAACTTTTCTGGGGCGAAACCTCGTTTGAAGTCGCTTTCAACACGGGCAAAACCTTGAAAATCACATTAAACAGCAACATTATTTTAAGCAGCAACTTCGACGACAGTTCCGTTTTAGGTTATTACAACGGCGAATATAAGCAATCATCTCCCATGTATTCGGGCATGAACGGCAATTCGCTTATTTCAATAGAAGAGAGAAGCGAGGGCAACAACGCGTTGTTTGTTCGCTCGACCGAAAACGCCGAGGCAAAAACCATATTCAACATGAAGTTTATGGCTCACGTTTGGGGTTGGTTAAAACTCGACACAAACGAAAACAACCAATACAGAGTGACGTTTACTTATAAAATGTCTCAAGGTTTCGGCGAAAACGACTGTTACTTCTACATTATGGACAGACACGACAGCAACGTTAAAAACACGTTCTTCGGCAGCGCGCACAAGGTTGTGGACGTGGGCGGTTGGAATCAACTTCGCTGGTATTTGACTGCGGACGGACAAGAACACGTTTTGGATACGGGTTGGTTTACAAACACGACTACTACTTGCGACTTGCCCAGACTTATGTGTTTGACTCTTCCCGACTTTAAGCAAAGCGACGACAAGTACGTTATGGTCGACGATTTAAAGGTGTGGGAAACAAACGACGCGGGTTATTTCCTTGACGACGTCGACAACTACGTTTTGACAGAAGACGGCTTAAAATTCAGCACAAAACAAGAGGTTTTAAACGTAAAAATAAACGAAGAAGAAGTCGAATTTACTAAAAACGGCGAGGTTTACACCTTAAACGCAGAATACTGCAACAGTCTCGAAGTAGGCACTTATACGTTGACCGTTATCGGCGAAAGAGGAACGTACACAAAGTCCTTTAACGTGGTTGACGACAGAGTGGCGACGCTTGACGAGACAAGCAAGTACGTAATAAACGGTCAAGGCGACGTTTTCCTTTCGGGACAATTCGACGAAACGCTCACCGTTGTTTCGCTCAAGAGAAAGGGTAGTTTGTATTGGGACAGTACGATGGGAAATACCGAGGTTAAGTCCGACGGGTCTATGCCGTTGTCGTATATTACGCTCGGTTTAGACGGAATAACTCTCGATAAAAAACTTATAGACCAAGTTTACGGCACAATGGAATACTCTTTGGAATTGAGCAACAAAGTCGTGTTGAAATTCACGTTGACAAGCAACCTTTTGTTCTTTACAAACTGGGACGAAACATACGTTCAAGAAGAAACCGCATTGAAAGAGGGCGGCGGCAACGTTTCGTCTTGTCAAGACACGAGTATGATTGAAATTGTAGACGTAGACGGCAACAAAATGTATAAATACACGCCCACAAACGCAACTTTGGGTCACTCTCAAGGCGGCTTTACGGGCGGAAGAGACAACGGTATTTTGACTTTTGCAAACAAGAATTTCACTTCCGAATGGTGGAATTTCGACTTTGCTTCGGTTGAAACGATAACGGTATTTTTTGATTACACCATAGTTTCAAACGGCAAAACTCCCAATTATACTTTCCTTTACAGAACGAACGATTACACTTATTTCAGTAAGAAAATCGAGGGCGAAAGCGGAAAATTCAGCATCGATTTAGACGCAAACACCTTGGAAAGATTTTATATCCACTGCGCTATGACGCAAAAATCCGACGCGGAAGGCACCTATATGCTCATCGATAATTTCGGCTTCGGCGTAAAGGAAAATTGCGGCGTAGACGGCAACAAAATATACGGTTCACACCATACGGTTGACTCAAAAATGACAGAATTGAAGATAAAAGGCGAGTTTGAAGGCGGCGTAAAAGTCGCTTCGGCAACGCGCAAAGCACCCCGTATGAACAGCGCGGGTTCGTTGGATACGGCATATGCCGCACCCGTTGAAATCGAGTCTTCTTATTTTGAAGTTTGTTCCGACGGATTAATCGTTAAAAAGCAAATACTCGATATAACTTATGGTACAACCCGTTATGACTTGACTTTGACAAACGGAGTAACTTTAAGCATAGTGCTTAAAAGCAACGTGATTTTGTTTATCGATTATGACAACGTAATGTTTTACGACGACGTAAGCGAAAACGATTCTAATTCAGTAATTGAGTGGACTCAGGACAAAAATATGCTTTCGATTATAGAAATCGACGGCAACAAGATGATGAAATATACGCCCGAAAACACGATAAGAACCGACGCCGTATCCAACGGCAACAACGGCGCGTTGAATTTCAGCCGCAACGGCGGAAACGATTTCTGGTACAGAATTTCTTGGCGCACGACGGGCACGATTACAATTTCTTTCGATTATTCGATTGATTTAGGCGAACAAACCGAAAGTTATTTCTCTACTTTCTGGTACGATTCGGCTCACGGCGGTTTCGGCTCGGAAAAAATCGACGTAAACGGCAATCATTACAGCATTACTTTCAACGCCGAAGAGTTGTATCTTTTCAGAATTTATTGTCCCGTTTCCAATTCGTCTTTATACGAAGGCACAAGCATGACTATCGACAATTTTAAAATCGTATTAAATTAAACCCACGGAGAAATTATGACCCACAGAAAAACATTCACATTTATAATTACCTTAATTATGCTGTTTAGCGTAACGTTTGCGGCAGTAGGTTTCGGCGGACAAAAAGTCTTTGCCGATACCTACGCCGTCGACGGCGGCAGATTGACTTACAATTTTGACGACAACGATTTAGACGACTTCGATTTATACACCGAATTCGACAAAAAGCCTTACGCAATGGACGGAAAACTTTATTTTTGGGTTTTGGCGGAACAAAAAGCCATACTTAAAAACAAAAAATATACCGACGTTGACGTCAACGTAGACATTATGACGATAAACAAGTCGGGCAAGTTTGACAGCGGAATATACGTTCAAGCGTCGGGCGTTTCTAATTTTAAAGACGGCATCACCGCATGGAACGTTAATTTAGAGCGCGGAGCGGACCAAAAGACTTTTTACTTAAAACTTCACAGATTTATGGGCGGCACTTACGCCGGTTGCTTAAAAGAAGCGAGCGGACTTAAACTCCCCATGAACAAGGTGCATTTAAGGGTTGTCGTAAAAGACGGCACTTTGTACGCTTTCGTAAACAACAATTCGACGCCGACTTTCAGCCACTACATCGGCACGGCGGCTGGCGGCGTAGGCATGAGAAACTATTATTCGCCCAACTATTTCGACAATTTCACGGTGATCGGCAGCGGCAATTCTTTTAATTATTCTCGCCTCGACAAATTGCTTCAACAAGCGCAAGACCTTGTAAAAAAGGATTTGACTTTAAGCAGCAAAGCCGCGCTCGAGTCGGTAATTTCAAACGCGCAAAATCTTAAAGAACAAAACCACACTCAATACGATATAGACGACGGCGAAAAAATGCTTGAAAAGGCAATCGACGGAGCATTGGAAAAAAAGACTTACGCTCAACTTCAAAACGCGATAGAAAAGGCAAAAACTATTGAAAATCCCAACGGAAAGATATATAATAAAAACAGTTGGGCTACCCTTCAAAGCGTTATTGCAATTTGTCAAGGACTTAGAGAAGAAAGCGAAGAAGACGTTATTTCTTATTGGACGTATAGGCTTGAGTTGAAAACGGAAAAATTAGTGCCTTATGCAAAAGGAGGTAACGCATGAAGAAAATATTATCGGCTTTACTGTCGTTTTTAATATTGTTTACGGGCGTGTCGGTACGAGCAGAATCAACCCCGACAAGTCAAACCGCAAACGGTCAGACGACCCAATCAAAAGGAGAAAATATGGAAAAGACGGCAAACGAATATTACAATTTTTTAAACAATTTGAGTTTATTTCCCATAAATTTCGTCTACAACGACGTATATTACCACGGTTTTCACCCCGCGTATTTTACCGAAGAATCAAGAGAAGTCCGTCAGGAACGCAACGGCTTAATTACGGTAATCACGTTGAGTTTCGGCGATTTAAAAGTAAAGATAGAATCGGGCTTTTACGCTGATTATTCCGCATATGACTATACCGTTTATTTTACAAACGAAGGCAATGAAAACAGCGGAGTTTTGCGCAAGATGAACGCCGTTGATATGACGTTTGTCGGTTCTCAGCCGCATTTAAAGGGAATTTACGGCGATTACGATTATCAATACACCCCCTACGATAAAGATTTGACGAAAGAAGACGTCAACTTTACCAACAGAAGAGGCAGAGCGTCGCACACTTATTTCCCGTATTTTAATTTAGAAACTAAAAACGGCGGAGCAATTCTCGCGATAGGTTGGGGCGGCACTTGGCAGGCTGATTTCAAATACGACGAAACCAAAAACGCCACTCGTTTTACGGGTACGGGCGTGGTCGATTTCTGCTCTTACTTAAAGCCGGGCGAAACGGTGCGCACGCCTTTAATCGGCGTGGTGCGCTATTACGACCAAGATGAAGACGCTGCAATGAATATGTGGCGCAGATGGGTTGTAGACTGCAACTCCCCCCGAAACGCGGTAGACTCTAAAGAGAGTGTTCAACCGTTCTCTACGATTTACGTAGCGTTCGATATGGATAATCCCAATAAATTCAAGACGGACGGCAGTACGGCGGAAGATTACACCACTTGGCGAAACAGTATGGACGCGGTTTATTCGCACGGAATCAAATTGGATTTCGAGTGGTTTGACGCAGGTTGGTACAGCGACCCTTACGGTCGAACGGTTGAAATCGACTGGTGGGGCAGCGTAGGTACGTGGGAATTAGACCCCGTAAAATGGCCGGGCGATACCTTTAAAGAAAGAGTACAACACGCGCACGACAACGGAAGTAAATTCTTGATGTGGTTCGAGCCGGAAAGGGTGACTCACCTCGACGGTATGGTGCAAAACTACGGATATAAAAGAGAATGGGTTTTGTCCGACCACGGCGACAACAACTGTTATATCAACAATTTGGGCAACAAACAATGCCTTGCGTGGACTTTAAACAGAATTATCAACGTTCTCGATAAATACGATATAGATTTATACAGAGAAGACTTCAACATCGACCCTGGAATTTTCTGGAGTATAGGCGACGGATACGAGGGTAAAAACCGCGTAGGCATTACCGAAAATCTTTATATGCAAGGTCACTATGCGTTGTGGGAAGGTATAATCGAGTACTGCAAGCAAAACAACAAGTGTCCGTTTGTAGACAGTTGCGCGTCGGGTGGCGGAAGAAACGACCTTCAAACAATGCGTTACGGCGTGCCTTTAAACAGAAGCGACAGCGACAGATTTTTGACCGTTACGAGATTATCTATGACAAACAGAGTTTGTCCGTGGATTCCGTTTAACGGAACGGTCGCGAAAGATTCGGCAACGTTTTTCGACAATAGAGTAGATATTTATACTTTAAGGGCTTCGTACATGGCGATTTACAACCCGCAAGCCAATTATTATCTCGAAAGAGATACAATCGATTGGGATTTGTACAGACAAGGCATGAACGAGTTTAACCAAATGAAAAAGTACTTGCTTAAAGACTTTTACGCATTGACTCCCGACCATTCCACGTCCGACGACACCAAGTGGACGGCGTACGAATTTTTCGACGAAAAGACCGACAGCGGACTTATTCAAGCCTTCAGACAAACCGAATGTCCGGACAAAACCCTCACGATTTACCCCAAGGGATTGAAAGAAAACGGATATTATTCGGTAAGGGACGTCGACGGCAATTTGTCTATCGCTAAAATAAGAGGCGGCGCACTTATGAAAGGATTTAAACTTTCGGCGGCTTCCGCTCGTACCTCTATAATTCTTTATATCGAGCCTTATAACGCTTAAAATTTTGTTTTAAGGCTTTACGAAAACAAAAAGAACCGCGGTTTTTACCGTGGTTCTTTTTGTCGCTATTGTGTTTTTTTTGTGCGGTCGCTGATTTTGTCGTTGTCGGGGTTTTGAAGTGGTATGCGACGTTGGTTTTTGATGTGGTTTAGGTGTAGTTGTAGGATTTTTGACGTGGTTTTTTAATTGTTTTCATTGAAATTTAGGTCTATTGCGGCTGTTTTGGCGTTTTAAGAAATTACCGTTTACAAAACCGTAAAATTGCGGTATAATAGTAAGGAAATAAAAAAGCGAGTAATTGTTATGTATGCAAAAGTAAAAAATAAAAACGGGAAAGTGTATTATTCGCCGGTGTTGGCGTTGGCGTACGACAGTTGGAAGTCGTGGGCGGTTGTTTTTGACGAAACGCTTGAAAAACTTGTCAAAATCAAACTTTGGTCAAAAAATGGTTTGAGTTTTTTGTTTGTCGATTACAACCTTGAAAACTACGAGGTCGTCACCGAAAATTTAAAATCCGCATGGAAAGACAAAGCGGATTTAAACCGCTGTAAGCGAGGGGTTTTTACCGACGAACAACTTGAAAAGGCGAAAACTTTTATAAAAAACGAAAAATCGAGCGGTTTTATCGAAATAAAAAGCGACGACGATTTAAAGGCTTTGCTTGAATCGGCGGAGTATTTTCACGACGGCAATTTAATAAACATTCACGCTTTCGGCGATTTTACCGAGTTCACGTTTTACACTTGGGGCAGTTACGTCAAAATCAAGGTGGCAGGCAATATTGAAAGCGATTTTGACGCTTACGACGAATTGCTCGATACTTCGGCGAAGATAGAAAACGGTAAAATTTGTTTTGATTTTAACACTTTTGAAAACGACGAAAGGCATATTTACGCCGACAAAGCATGGTGTAAAACTTTTTTCGAGCAAAAAATCGAGATTAAACGTTTAAGCGATTTTATTGTAAAAAATAAATGCGTTTACTTGCGCGAAAACGGTAAAGAATATCATATAAACACCGAAAATTCAATCGTTTTGCAGTCTGTTCGCGAAAAAACTTGCGAATTTGTTTTCGAGGGCGAAGAAATCATGTATAAAGTGACGTTTACAACCGAAGACGAAAGTTTAAACGATTTTTTAAATGCGCTTAAGCAAAGCGGTTTTGAAATTTGCACGCTCGATTTTACCAAAATGGCTGAAAAAACCCAAGAAGGCAAAGTGATTTATAGAAAATCGTGCAAAACCGCGCCGAAGAGCATGTGGATTCCGTCCGTTTTGTGGTTGGTGCTGTTTTTGTGCTTAAAACTCTCTTTTTTAGATATGAAGTGGAGTTCGTTTTTCATTTTGTGGCTTGTGCCGCCGCTCGGGGGCGCATTAATTACCGTGGCAATCGAACTGCTGACGACGTATGACAACACGTATATTTTCGTGTGCGAAAACGGCTTGGTTTTGACGGGAGAATCTTACCGCACGATAGGGTACGAGCAAATCAAAAAGGTGGAAAAATCTTCAAACGGCAAAAGAGTAGTTGTTTTTGCCGATAAAAAAATTAAATTGCCTGATTTCGGCGACTGTGACGAATTGTATAATCAGATTTGCGGTTGCATTAAAGAATTTAAACAAAAAAAAGCGGCAGAGCAAAAAAATGAGTCTGCCGAAGAATACACTTAAGAAGCAAGTAAACGCCGTGTGGAAAAAGTTGAGCCGTTGCGGGAAAATCAAACGATTGTCAAAAAACTAATCAGAATATTAAGCCATACGCATTTATATCCGTGTGGCTTTTAAAAACCGAGTTGGTTTAATCCCGCGCTGAATACATGTTTTTAAAAGATAGGGCGCAGAAGTTTTTGATTTTGCCGATTTTACCGCATACGTATTGAGTTAAAGAAATAAAATACTTTACATATTTATAGTAATTTGATATAATTTTATACTAAAATAAATCTACAGACAACAAATTCCGGTTCAGATTGCTAAACGGATATTTATAGGAGTTTAAATGAAATACAATAAAAAAATTCCGGTGGTATTGCTTGCCGTCGTTTGCGCGGTTATGCTTGCGCTGTCGGTAAAACTTAATATTCAATCACCCGCTAAACGAGTTAAGGCGGACGTAGAAAAAACTTTTACCATTCCGACGATAGACGAAATAATAAAAACGTCGCAATTCGATTGGCGGGAATATGGTATGGTTACGCCCGTGAAAGACCAAGGTTCGACAAATTTATGTTGGGCATATTCGTCGATTGCCGCGGCGGAGACGTCGATATTACGCAGCGGAATCGATAGTGCGGCAACTGCCGGAAATCTCAACCTCAATCCGACTGCCGCCGCATACAGGGTTCAAAGAAGAACGAGCGATCCACTGCAGAACACCAACGGAGAGTGGAATTCCGTCAATTATTTAGCCGCTACGGGCAATCCCTCTAAAATAGCGACTTTATTTTCCTCTTGGTGGGGTCCGGTAAGCGGAGGGGATGCAACCGCCGACCCGTTTGAAAATGCAAAATACCGTCTTGAAAATGCGTTTCGTATACCGGAGAACAAAGAAGATTCCGTACAACGCATAGCCGCAATCAAAAACGCCGTGGCGACTTACGGTGCGGTAACTTTTCAGTATAACAACGCAAACAACGTGTATTATTACAATCCGAAAAACGAGAAAGGCAGTCAGTCTTATCCGCACGCCTGCACGATAATAGGTTGGGACGACGATATTCCCGCCGAAAGTTTTTCTCCGGGCGGCGCGACGCAAAACGGAGGCTGGCTTATAAAAAACAGTTATTCGGGTTTGCCGGACGGGTATCCGTATTTTTATATTTCTTACGACAATACTTCTTCCTGTATGTATGCGTTTTCGTTCGCTCTTAAAGAAAAGTACGACAACAATTATTTTTACGACGGGCTGATTGATGATTTTCCTCTTCGCAACGATAAAATTGCGGCAAACGTGTACAAGGCAAAGGGAATCGACGGCAAACCCGAACAACTGACAGCGGTAAACGTTGGCATCACGGGTAACAATTTTACGGTTGAAGCGGAAATATTTTGCGGTCTTTTATCTCCGTTTGGACAAGACGACGCACCTACGGCGGGCGGTAAGTCCGTGGCAAAACAAACCATGAGTTTCGATTGCGGCGGATATGTGACAATACCTCTTTCAAATCCGATAAAACTGAATGAGGGAGAGTGGTTTTCCGTTGTGATAAGAATAATCGAAGGGGATGCGAAAATTACTTTAAGTTCAAAAAACGGCAAGGATTTATCTTATGCGGGCAGCGGAAGCGGATTTTCAAAATTCGGCAATTACGTGGCTCGTATAAAAGCCCTTACATCGGCTGTCAACGCCGCCGGCGGTGACGAAAAAGACGAAGTACTTGATTCGTCGGTTAATTTTGTAAATTTAGTGGTTTTAGCCAAATTTAACGACGAAACGGAATTTGTAAACGATGTTTATCAAAACTGCACCGTAAAGCAAATCATAGACAATACATACAACAAAAGTTTTTATTCGGTGAGCGATTATTTCGACAGCATTTCGGACGGAAAAATAAAAATGACGACGCTGTTTCTTTTAGACGGCGATAATTCGCTTACTCTTTCAAGGCCGAGAGGTTATTACGCCGAAAAAGACGAGTTTAACGCATACGGTTATAGTAAAGGCGGCGAGTATTTGCGTATGGCAGAACTTAAAGAAGATTGGAGTAATGCCGTAAACGACGTATTTGAAAAGGGAGGCAAACCCGTCGACGCATCGGGCAAAACTTATGATTTAAGCGAACTCGATAAAAACAACGACGGAAAAATCGATTGCATAACGGTTGTGTATAAAAACGCGACTCAGAACATCAACGTAACGTGGGGTTCGCCTTTGTGGGATTATAAAGACAATACAAACCTTGTAAAGACTTATGTAAACGGCAAAGAATTAATCAGCGATAAGATGGTGCAGTTGACTTTTTTATATGAAAGCGGCGGCGAGTCTGCGCTGTATAAAGCCGCCGACGAGTTGCCCATAGTTTCGACGGGAAAAGTTTGTCACGAAACGCTGCATGTTTTCGGATTAAAAGATTTATACCGCTCCGATATGTCGAGTCAGGTGTATTTTATGTCGGCAATGGGTAAACCGATATCGCCGATTGTTCAGTACGTCTCGGTAAAAGAGAGAGAAGCATTGGGGTTTTTAGATGAGACGCAATTACCCGCGCTTGCAAAAGACGGAGAATATATGCTTAACGTTGTCGCTCCGCATGCGGAAGGAATTGTTGGGTATAAACTGGATTTGCCATCTGTCAATAAAACTCTTTATCTCGAATATCGCCGTTTTGAAGGGAAGGAAAATAAGTACGATACAAAATCTAAAAATGTGTATTCGTGTCGATTTAACGAACTTATTAAAGGACAAACTTTAAAAAGCGGACTTGTGTGTTATCTCGCAAACAGCGACGTGCGTTTCCCGTCAAACCTGGGCACTTCCGGGTCTCAATGGAATTTTGCCGTAATATCGAACGGACAATATGACACCAAGTCTGACAGTGCCGTAGGATTAAACGAAACTTTGAATATTACAGATGAAATTTCTGTAACCGTCGTTGAACTTTCAAACGACAAACTGACTTTTTCCATAAAGGGTATCTTGACGCAATCACAGCATACGCATGCTATGAAAACGGTAAATGCGACCGCTTCTTCATGCACGAAAGACGGAAACACAGAGTATTTGATTTGCGAAACTTGCGGCAAAATATTTGACGTCGACGGGCAAACGGAAATACAGTTGTCCGACGTGATTATTCCCGCCGCACATTCTTTGAAGTACGTGCAAGAAGTCGTTGCGACCTGCTCGGCAACCGGCATTAAAGCGCACTTTGTATGTGATATTTGTCAAAAATATTTCGATATGGACGACAAAACGAAAGAAGTTAGTTACGAGTCTTTAGAGACTCCGTTTGACGAATCAAATCACGATTTGGAGTTTGTTGAAGGGGTAAGAGCAACGTGTTCAATCCACGGCAGAAAATCATATTACAAATGTAAAGACTGTCAAAAATGTTTCGATGCCGACGACAAAACGAAAGAAGTAACTTATGAATCTTTAGAGACTCCGTTTGACGATTCAAATCACGATTTGGAGTTTGTTGAAGGAGTAAGGGCAACGTGTTCAACCCACGGCAGAAAATCACATTACAAGTGCAAAGACTGTCAAAAATATTTCGATGCTGACGACAAAACGAAAGAGGTGCCGTTTGACTCGCTTGTTTTTGCATTAGGGTTTGTGGCGTGCGTTATTGTAAAGCGGCGTATCTTATCGTAAAAAAGAGAAAAATACGGCGATTTTAAAATTATATTTTAAAAAGCAACGCAATTTAATAAAGTAATACATGGTTCGGCGGTAATTTTTATAAAACTATTGCGCTTTGTGTTGGTTATTGATATAATAATCCCGGAGATTAAAGACAAATGATTAAAAAAGTAATAAAAATAGTCGAAGATGCGAAAAAAATAGTGGCAAAACCATTTGAAGTCGAGCAAAAAGACGGGTTTGCCAACATAGTGACCTCCGCAGACGAGCAAGTTCAGCAATTCTTGACCGAGAAATTGCAAAAATTAATTGAAGGTTCGGCGGTATTGGGTGAAGAAAGCACTCACGAGAGCGTTTTTGGTGCGAAATATTGTTGGATAGTCGACCCCATAGACGGCACGTCGAATTTTGCAAGGGGATTAAATCAATCGGCAATCTCTGTCGCACTTAAAGAGGACGACGAAATAGTTTTGGGCGTGGTCTACAATCCGTTCACCGAAGATTTGTTTTGTGCCGAAAAAGGCAAAGGAGCATATTTAAACGGTAAAAAAATAAGCGTTTCCGCTCGTCCGTTTGCCGACGGTTTGCTTTGCACTGCGATGAGTTTGTATAAAAAAGAGTACGCGCCGACGTGCTTTGAAGTCATAGAAGAAGCGTACTATAAGTGCAACGATATCAGGCGATTCGGCTCGTGCGCGTTAGAACTTTGTTATCTGGCGGCGGGTATGTGCGATTTGTACTTTGAAATCAGGGTTTTCCCATGGGATTTTGCCGCGGCTCAACTTATTTTAAAAGAGGCGGGAGGGGTAATTACCACGTTAAACGACGAAGGAGTTTATTTCGACAAGCCCATTTTGCTGCTTGCCGCAAACAGCAAGCAAAACCACAAAACGCTTTCCGAAATCGTCTCGAAACATATAAAACGTATACCGTATAAGGAGGAATTATAAATGAAATTTACCAATAAAGAACTTAAAAACAAGGATATCAAAGTTGCCAAAAACTACGATTTCAGCAATTTATACGAGCATGCTCATTCCGAACTTTCGTTGCAACAGACGAAGCGTGACCAGATAATAGCGTTGTATTTGTCGATTTGCACATTTCTTTTGCCGTTTACTTTATCGCAAGACTCGATAAGCATGCCCGCAAAAGGCTTGATTTTTATGGTAATCGGTCTTATCGGATTTTTAATGGCAAGCATTATCGTGCGTTACCGCGTGTATAAAGAGATATATTGGGCGTGTTGTCAATGTATTTCTCAATTAAAAACGTTTGACGTAAACGATATCGACAAAGAAACAGTACAAGCATTGTTTTATCAAGTATTGAAAAAGAAATCTTCTTCGTCTTTAAAACTCAAGAAAAACGGTAAAGTAAATCACTTTTTGTTTGTAAAGAAAAATCTTTTCAGCGCGGAAACGCTTTATTACGTAATTCATTCGCTTTTGACAACGGTGTTGGGCGGATTGGGTCTGGCACTTATAGGCATATTCAATTCCACCTTGTACAACGTGATTGCGGGCGTGGTATTCGGGCTTGTGATATTTTTGATTTTGATGCAAAGTTATTTTAAAAACCTTCAGGATGTGTATCAGGTAATTATCGACGACGAAGACAGTTCGTTTAACAAAACTTTCTCAAAAGCGTGGTTTTTGCATTTTTATATGTAATTAATTTTGTTTTGCATGGCGGTTTACAACTTAAACGGAAAGCGGTTTTGTAAATTAAAGGCGGCTTATAATTTATATATTTGACGCTTTTACCTCATACGTATTGTGCAAAAACTACAAAAATATATAAAAAAGAGGTGTGATGAATATAATCAATATAATTAATCAGGTTTTAACAATTCTATGGGAAGTAATTTCTTTGTTTTTTAAAACTATCGGCTCAATAGTGCGGGATAATTTACCGCTTATACTTCAAATAAAAAAAGTATTTGCTTATTTGACGCCTAAAGGTGCGATTGCTCTGATAACAGGATTACCTATTGGTTTTTTCACGGTATTGTTTTTCATTATTAAAAGATTTAAATAAAAAATGAAATAACGAATTTTTGAATTGAAATAGAGAGGTAAACAATTAGAGATAATTATAAAACAGAGTAATGATAAATATAAAATTAAATAATGAATAAAAGATAGAAATTAATTATAAAATCAAAGTAAAATAAACCATAAAAAACAAGCGGCGGTTGAAATTCAACCGCCGCTTAAAGTTTTTTTAAAACTAAATTTTTTTAGAATTCATAAAACTTAATTATTTATAAAGTTGTCAAATATTCGATAAAATATCCGTCGCTTTATCGGGTATACCGAAAGCGGAGATATTTAAAATTGCCCGATATTTACAATATCCGTGACTTTATAAAATCGTTATGTTTAATAAAATTCAATTATTTATTCATTGCTTGCTCGATAGCAACCGCAACTGCAACGGATGCGCCGACCATCGGGTTGTTGCCCATACCGATTAAGCCCATCATTTCTACGTGAGCGGGTACGGAAGACGAACCTGCGAATTGTGCGTCGGAGTGCATTCTGCCGAGAGTATCCGTAAATCCGTAAGAAGCAGGACCTGCAGCCATATTGTCGGGGTGAAGCGTACGACCCGTACCGCCGCCCGATGCAACTGAGAAGTACTTAACGCCGTTGTCTACGCACCATTTCTTATAAGTGCCCGCAACGGGGTGTTGGAATCTCGTCGGGTTGGTGGAGTTGCCGGTGATGGAAACTTGTACGCCTTCCTTTCTCATGATAGCAACGCCTTCGTTTACGTCGTCTGCGCCATAGCATCTTACTTTCGCTCTGTCGCCCTTGCTGTAGGGTATTTCTTTAACGATAGTAAGTTCGCCGGTGTAGTAGTCGTATTTGGTCTGAACGTAAGTGAAACCGTTGATACGACTGATGATGTAAGCAGCGTCTTTGCCGAGACCGTTCAAAATAACTTTAAGCGGAGTCTTTCTTACCTTGTTTGCCTTAAGCGCGATACCGATTGCGCCTTCTGCAGCGGCGAAAGATTCGTGACCCGCAAGGAAGCAGAAGCAAGTTGTTTCTTCTCTCAAAAGCATTGCCGCAAGGTTACCGTGACCGAGACCGACTTGTCTTTGGTCTGCAACCGAACCGGGAATACAGAAAGATTGAAGACCAACACCGAGTTTTTCGGCAGCGTCGGCAGCGTTTGTGCAACCGCTCTTGATAGCGAGAGCAGCACCTACCGTATAAGCCCAAACCGCATTTTCAAAACAAATGGGTTGAATTCCTCTTACGATAGCGTCTACGTCAACGCCTTTATTTAAAGTGATTTCTTTACATTCTTCAAGGCTTTTGATGCCGTATTCGGCGAGGCATTTATTGATTTTGTCTATTCTTCTTTCATATCCTTCAAAAGTAACGCTCATTTTAATTACCTCCCGAATTATTGCAAACGGGGATTGATGACAGTTTTTGCTTCATCGAATCTACCGTATTTACCGGACGCCTTTTCGTATGCTTCGTTGGGCGACAAGCCTTTAGTGATGAAATCCATCATTTTTCCGAGACTTACGAATTCGTAACCGATTACTTCGTTGTTTTCGTCAAGACCGATATTTTTAACATAGCCTTCAGCCATTTCAAGATATCTCGTGCCTTTCGCTTTGGTACCGTACATAGTACCTACTTGCGAACGCAAACCTTTACCGAGGTCCTCGAGACCCGCTCCTACTACAAGACCGTCTTCAGAGAAAGCGGATTGGCTTCTGCCGTAAGCGATTTGAAGGAAAAGTTCTCTCATAGCGGTGTTGATGGCGTCGCAAACGAGGTCGGTGTTGAGTGCTTCGAGAATTGTCTTGCCGGGCAAAATTTCAGACGCCATAGCGGCAGAGTGGGTCATACCCGAGCAACCGATCGTCTCGACAAGAGCCTCTTCGATGATGCCTTTCTTGATGTTGAGCGAAAGTTTGCATGCGCCTTGTTGAGGAGCACACCAACCTACGCCGTGTGTGAAGCCTGAAATGTCGGTAATTTCTTTGGATGCCACCCATTTTCCTTCTTCGGGAATGGGAGCAGGACCGTGGTTAGGACCTTTGGCAACGCAAAACATTCTTTCAACTTCTTTTGAATATTGCATTATAGTTCCTCCGTAAATAATTTGGATTTATTATTTTTTTCCGCATAAATTATAACACACAAATTTTGATTATGCAAGCGGGAATAAATATTTTTTACGTGTTTAACAGGTAAAATTTTAACAAATTCCGATTAATAGTGAAAATTATCGGGTTTAAAAACATATAAAAATGTTTTTTTGATTGCGTTTAATAAAAAACAATGTTATAATGTATAAAAAATACGACAATATTTGCCGCGGCAACGTATAAATTTTATCGCTTGGTTTACTGATATTTTACCGTTAATTTTGCGATGAAATTTGATTTGGAATTTGCGAAAGTCGCCGCGCTTATACGGAGTGTAAGGAAATGAAAAACAACGTTTACGACGTGCTTAAGGAAAGAGGATTTATCAAACAAACTATTTACGACGAAGATTTATATAAAATGCTCGGCGAAGAAAAAGTTTCGTTTTACGTGGGATTCGACCCCACTGCCGACAGTTTGCATATAGGTCACTATATCCCCATTATGGCAATGGCGTGGATGCAAAAGTACGGACACACTCCCATTGCGCTTTTCGGCGGCGGCACCGGCATGATAGGCGACCCCTCCGGCAGAAGCGATATGCGTACGATGATGACTCCCGAAACGATAAGTAAAAACGTAGAGTGCTTTAAAAAGCAAATGTCGAGATTTATAAATTTCGATGGCGAAAACGCCGCTATTATCGCGGACAATAAAGATTGGCTTTTAAACCTCAATTACGTGGATTTTTTGAGAGACGTCGGCGTATATTTTTCGGTAAACAAAATGCTCACTGCAGAGTGCTATAAGCAAAGAATGGAAAAGGGCCTCACTTTCCTCGAATTCAACTATATGCTTATGCAAGGCTACGACTTTTTAGTACTTAACGAAAAATACAACTGCAAACTCGAAGTGGGCGGCGACGACCAATGGTCAAACATGCTTGCGGGCGTGGATTTGATAAGAAGAAAGAAACAAAAGGACGCATTCTGCCTTACCTGCACTTTGCTTTTAAACAGCGAAGGCAAAAAAATGGGCAAAACGCAAAAGGGCGCACTTTGGCTTGACGAAAACAAATGCCCGGTTTATGATTTCTATCAATATTTCAGAAATGTCGAGGACTGCAAGGTTGCAGAGTGTATGAAACTTTTGACCTTTATGGACCTTGAAGAAATAGAAGAACTCACCAAATATCAGGACGAAAGAATGAATGCGGCAAAAGAAAGGCTTGCTTTTGAAGTGACAAAACTCGTTCACGGTGAAGAAAAGGCGTTGCTTGCGCAAAAACAGGCACGGGCGGCTTTCGGCGGAAACGAAGAAGACATGCCTGAGTTTAACGCAAACGGACTTACAGCCGTACCCGATATAATGGTGGCGGCGGGCATCGCTAAATCAAAGGGCGAAGCGAGACGCCTTATCGAGGGCGGCGGCGTGTCTATCGGAGATAAAAAACTTACCGTAAACGATTTGACGCTTGACGAAGAGACTTTAAAGCAAGGTTCGTTTGTCTTGCATAAGGGTAAAAAAGTACACGTAAAAATATTGCTTTAAAAAGTATTGCGGCTGTCGTTTTCGTTTGAAGATGACAGCCTTTTTATCAATTTTAATTAACTATTGCGGCTGTTTACGGTTGCGCCGTTTGTATACTTGAAATTGTGTGTTTTGTCGGCTTTACAGTATACGTTTTGCGTAAAATTGACAGTTTTTGCATTGTAAAGAGTAAAATTTACAAGGTATAACGGCGAATTATTTGCGATATAACGGCTGTTTTATACTGTCGGCGATGTGTTTATAAAAAATTTAAAGGTAGAGAATGGATAAAGAATATTTAAGCGTTTCGGGACAATTTCAAAGCGAGTTTATAGTCGAGCGGTCGCGATTTATAAGTTATTGCGATAGGGTGAAAAGCGAAGAAGAAGCGAGGGCATTTGTAGAGAAAATCAAAAAGCAAAACTCGCTTGCGACGCATAATTGTTACGCTTTTATTGCCGACGAAACCGCCAATTTAATGCGTTTTTCGGATGACGGCGAACCGCAAGGCACTGCGGGCGTACCTATTCTGGACGTAATTAAAAACAGAAATTTAAGGCAAACCGCAGTGGTTGTCACGAGATATTTCGGCGGTATAAAACTCGGTGCGGGCGGCTTGTGTCGTGCATATTCCCGCGCGGCGAGCGACGTGCTGGACGTTGCGAAAATAGTCAAAAACATACCTTCGGTCGAGATGATTATTGATATAGGTTACGATAAATACCCGACGCTTTTGCGATTTTTAAACGGGCGCACGCTTATAAACGCGGGCAACGACTTCGGCGATTTTGTCAAGGTAAAAATTAAAATTCCCAAGACCGATGCGGACGGGTTTATTAAGGACATTACCGATTACTTTTTGGGTAAAGTTTCGCCGGTAATAGGCGAAAGCAGTTACGAGGAATATTAAAATGAAGACCATTACTGCCATTACTGCGCAAAAAAAGGACGCAAAGCGTTGCAATATTTATCTCAACGGAGCATATTTTTGCGGTATGGAACTCATTACCGTGATATCCAATAGGCTTAAAGTGGGCATGCAAATCGAAGAGAGCGCGCTTGAAAACATGCAAGCCGAGTCCGAAACGCACCGCGCGACGGACAAAGCGTTTAATTATATAGGCGGCTCGTTAAAGACGGAAAAACAATTGCGCACCTATTTATCGGGCAAAGGGTATATGCCAGCGGTCGTCGATAACGTAGTCGAAAAAATAAAGGGTTATGGGTATATCGACGATAAAGAATACGCCGCGGCTTACGTCGAGTCGTATTCCAAAAACAAGGGTAAACGGCTTATTTTAAAGGAATTAAACGCAAAAGGAGTGTCGTCTTCGGCGGCGGAAGAAGCGATAGAAAACATCGAAAACGAACTCGATAGCGCAATACGTATTGCGCAAAAGTATCTGAAAAACAAAGAACCGTGCATTGAAAACAAGCAAAAATGTTATAGAAGGCTACTGTCGAAGGGATTTGATTTCGACACGGCGAAAGAAGCGGTAGAAAAGGTGTTGGACGATGAAGATTTATAGAATGAAAAAAGTCGAATCGACAAACGACGAAGTGAGGAAATACGTTGGCGGCGACAACACGATTGTCGTTGCCGAAGAACAAACTGCCGGCAGAGGAACTAAAGGCAGGAGTTTTTCGTCGGGTATAGGCGGAATTTATTTGTCGATGTATAAAAAATACAACGGTTTAAAAGCGAGCGATTCGTTTAAAATAATGATTGATACGTCAATGGCTGTTGTGAAAACGATGATTGCTTTCGGTGTGGACGCAAAAATAAAGTGGCCCAACGACGTTTACGTAAACGGCAAAAAAATTTGCGGCATGCTTATCGAAAACGTGCTTTGCGGAGATTGCGTCGCTTATTCGATAGTAGGAATCGGGATAAATATAAACAACGATTTGCCCGACGAACTTAAAGGCATCGCCACGTCTTTAAAGCAAGAGGGTTTTGCCGTCGATTTTGAAAGCGTGCTTTCCACTTTGATTTTCAACCTTTCGGGTCAGTCGGATATCGATGACTATATAAGATATTCGCTTGTGATAGGTAAAAAACTCACCGTAACGCAAGGCGATAAAGTGTTCGGGTGCATTGCAAGCGGCATAGACGAAAGGGGCGCGCTTATACTTTCGGACGGGAGAAAACTCAACAGCGCGGAAGTGAAAATTGTGGGTATAGGCGATTGATTTATCGCTATGTGCGGTCGTTTTAAAAGTTAAAAACGCCGCATTTACCGCATACGTTTGTTGTAAAATCGTCAAAAACGCAAAAATTTGATATTTAAAAGTAAAAAGGAACTATGCTTTTGGACGGGCATAGTTCCTTTTATATGTTAATTTTATGATTTAAGATTTTCAATATTTTTACAAGTCGAGGTTTTCAAACACGTAAGAAACGGCGTATTTTTCGGCTTTTTGTTTATCTTGCTCGTTTCTAATCGTCCAGCAGAGCAAAGGCAAGTTTTTGCCCACCGAATAGTTTGTCGGTAAATCGTTTAAGCAATAATTGATAAAGTCTGGCTTTACAAGGAAATTCAAACTGCATTTGCGCAAAATGTTGTTTTTAAATTTACTGTTTTGTCCCGGGTTGGCGCAAGCGAGTTGACCGCGAATTACGTCGGGGGCTAATTTCTTGATTTTAATCATAACAAACGGGTCGAAAGATTGAATTACGTATTCGCCCGTATAACCTTTAAGCGCGTTTATTACTTTTTCTTCGATGCCTTTTTCGCGTTGATGTTTGATTTCGATTAAAAGAGGAACTTTGCCGTCGACGAGCGACAAAAACTCTTCAAATGTCATTATTACTTCATCCGTATTGAGTAAACGCAGCGATTTTATCTCGTCAAGCGTCTTGTCCCATATAAGGCTGTCGACGCCGGTCATACGTTTTAAGTTGTCGTCATGGAAACATACGAGTTTTCCGTCTTTACTCAATTGTATGTCCATTTCTATGGGATAATTTTTCTCGATTGCGCGCTTATAAGCGGCGGAAGAATTTTCGGGAATACCGCCATTGTTGTCGAAATAACCTCTGTGAGCGCACGGCCTTTCTAAAAGCCAAAATCCTTTTTGTATCCTGCTTTTCATAATTTTCACCTCGTTTTTAGTGCAACATTTAATGCGATATAATTATATACCCAATACGTTTGCATTGCAATAAAAAACATTAAATAAAACGATAATATTTAATCGGAAGCCGATATGGACAGAAACTCGAAGCAACAGTTTTATAGAAATACGGTTAAAATTAATAAATGCCGTCGTATATTTAAAGTTTACGTTATACAAAAAGCAAATCGTCAAAATATATAAAATTGTTGAGCGGATTGTTAAATTGTGGTATAATGCAAGTGTTAAGAGGTGTTTTATGAAATTGATGATTTTGGTATTGATTGCGGTTTTAATATTTGCGGTCGCAATGTATTTTGTAGTTAAAGCGTTGCAAAGCGGCGATAACGAGACTGCTTCGCCGAAAAACAAAAACGCAAAGTTTTTAAATAAAAACAGCGAAGCAATAAACGCGCTTATGTGTTTAAACGAAAAATATGAAAACAAATTATATTGCGATAGTATTTACTACGCGGCGCATACATATGACAATGTTGATTTTTTTAATGATATTTCTTGCGCAGATTATTTGATATCTATGCTTCAAGAACGAAAAAACGAAATTTTGCAAAAAATGAAAATGGTGGAATTTTGCAAAAGAAACTACATGTCATATATAAACGAGGTAAAAAAGATCGACTCGTTCGGTAAATTTAAAAGTCCGATTGACGGCTATGATTTAGAAGATTTACTAACCACGGAAAAAGAAATATTTGAAGATGAAACATTTGAATCGCCGGAAGATTTTGAAGTCGAGATAATTCTTTATTACGCAAAAATGAACGACGAAATAGTAGATTATAAAAAACAAACGTTTGACAAAGTCGAAGTAATGGACTTGATCGACAGATTAAACGATAGAAGCGGATATTATTACAACGACAGGGGAATCTGGGATTCGTTGTGCAGAGTGGAAAGGGGGAAGGTCTCAAACAAATTGCGTATTAGGGTTTACGAGCGAGACGGGTATAAATGTCGATATTGCGGAAGGGGTGAAGATGAGTGTAGTTTGCAAATCGATCACATTAAGCCTATATCCAAAGGCGGCAAAAGTATTTATGACAATTTGCAAACACTTTGCGAGGATTGCAACAAACAAAAAGATAACAAATATTAAGGCAAAAATATAGACAGTACTTGTTTTTGTTTTAATAAAAAGCAGAAACAACGCGACATATAAATTTAAAGATTAAAATAATAATCAACCGCTTGATTATTTTTAATAAATAAGTTAATATATATACTGGAAAAGTAAGCGACCGTTTAATAAAAATCTCGATAAAATCGGCAAAACGTTAGCAAATCGATGACAAGCCGCACGGCTGAAATATTGATTTCGTCAAATCGAAAATAAAAAGCGTTTTCACCGATTATAAAAAAACGGAATACGTTTTGCGGATAAACCGAAAAAATCCAGACGAGTTTGCCGCGCAAACCGAAAAATCTAAACGGGTTTTTAATTAAAACCAAAAGTTTACGTTTTTATCGGTCGTTTATAAAAGTTTTTATAAAATTATAAGGAAAACCATGGCAAAAGTAAAAAAAGAACATATAAGAAATTTTTGTATAATAGCGCACATCGACCACGGTAAAAGTACGCTTGCCGACAGACTTCTGGAAAGAACGGGACAAGTGTCTAAAAGGGATATGGAAGAGCAACTTCTCGACTCGATGGACCTTGAAAGGGAAAGGGGTATTACCATAAAACTTACTCCGGTAAGAATGTTTTATACCGCCGAAGACGGTCAGGAGTACGAACTTAATTTGATTGATACGCCAGGACACGTCGACTTTACTTATGAAGTTTCTCGTTCGCTCGCCGCATGCGAGGGGGCGATTCTGGTTGTCGACGCAACGCAGGGCATCGAGGCACAAACGCTTGCAAACGTTTATCTTGCGCTCGACAACAACCTTGAAATAATGCCGGTTATCAACAAAATCGACCTTCCTTCGGCAAATCCCGACGAAGTAGCAAAGGAAATCGAGGACGTAATCGGTCTCGACGGCAGCAATGCGCCCAGAATTTCCGCTAAAAACGGCATCAATATCGAAGAGGTGCTCGAAAAAATAGTAAAAGAAATTCCCGCGCCCGAAGGTGACGACGAAGCCCCCCTTCAGGCACTTATATTCGACTCTTATTACGACAACTTTAAAGGCGTAATTTGTTTTGTCAGAGTTGTAAACGGCGTTGTTAAACCCGGTATGCAAATTCGCACGTATATGTCGCCCAAGACGTTTACCGTTGTGGAAGTGGGCACTTTCAACCCCCAACTTATCCCAAAAGATTGTTTGGCTTCGGGCGAAGTCGGTTACGTCGCGGCGAGCATAAAAAGCGTGCAGGACACGGCAGTCGGCGATACCATAACCACGGTGGACAATCCCGCCAAAGACCCGCTCCCGGGGTATAAAGAAATTCAACCTGTGGTATTCAGCGGCGTGTATCCGCTTGACGGCAGTAAATTCAACGATTTGAAAGAGGCGCTTTTAAAACTTAAATTGAGCGACGCCGCGTTGACTTTCGTGCCCGACAATTCTGCCGCGCTCGGCTTTGGATTCCGTTGCGGATTTTTGGGGCTTTTGCATATGGAGATAATTCAGGAACGTATCGAAAGAGAGTTCGATCTGGATATTATCACTACCGCGCCCAGCGTTTCTTATAAAGTACACAAAACCGACGGCAGTGAAATTACGGTAGACAACCCGTCGAGACTGCCAGAAGTTTCCGAAATAGATTATATGGAAGAGCCGATTATTTCGGCGTCTATATACAGCCCCCCCGATTATCTCGGCGCGATAATGGATTTGTGTAAGGAAAAGAGAGGGGTTTTTCTCGATATGACTTACCTTGACGCAAAGAGAGTAAGGCTTTCTTACGAATTGCCTTTAAACGAAATTATTTTCGACTTTTTCGACGGACTTAAATCGAGAACAAGGGGTTACGCTTCGTTCGATTACGAAATTAAAGGCTATGAAAGAAGCGACCTTGTCAAACTCGACATGCTTTTAAACGGCGACCCGTGCGACGCGCTTTCGATTATCGTGCACAAAGACAAGGCTTACGAAAGGGGCAGAGCGATTGCCGAAAAACTTAAAGAAGTTATTCCCAGACAAATGTTTGAAATACCCGTGCAAGCGGCTGTGGGAGGTAAAGTAATCGCAAGGGAAACAGTAAAAGCCCTTCGTAAAGACGTGCTTGCAAAGTGCTATGGCGGCGATATAACGAGAAAGAAAAAACTTCTCGAAAAGCAAAAAGAAGGAAAGAAAAAAATGCGTCAACTCGGCAGTGTAGAAATACCGTCGGAGGCGTTTATGTCTATATTAAAAATAGACAGTCAATAAAATTTTACGTTTTGTGCGGCGGTTTGCGGTTGTGTGCGACGGTGATTTGTCGGTATTTGGGATATTTTTACTCGTTTGGGGCGAAATTTTACCTCTTTTGCGGCGGTAAATCGTGCGGTACGCAAAGCCGATTTAAACAAGTTTTGACGTGTTTACGCACACCGTATTGTGTAAAAACAACATATTTAATTTAAAAGGTCAATAATTATGGCAGGAATTTACGTGCATATTCCCTTTTGTAAAGACAAATGCGCTTATTGCGATTTTGCGTCATATCCGAGGGAAATAAAAAAGGCGGAAGCATATTTTGCGTGCCTTTATAAAGAAATAAAAAGCCGTGCCGAAACGCTTAAAGACTACACTTTCGATACGATATATTTCGGCGGCGGCACGCCTTCGTTCGTCGACCCGAAATATATTTACGGCGCGATGAATTTAATCACTCAACTTTTTAAAATTTCCAAAAACCCCGAAATAACTCTCGAGGTAAATCCCGGGACTATCGACGAGGAAAAGTTGGCTGTTTATAAAAAGGCGGGTATCAACAGATTTTCGATAGGACTTCAATCGTCTGACAACGAAATGCTCCGCAAATTAAACCGTGTGCATACGGCGGAAGATTATATTTCCGCATGCAAACTTTTAAAAGGATACAATTTAAGCGCGGACGTGATGATAGGGCTTGAAAGTCAAAAAATCGAGAATGTAAAAGACAGTATAGATTTCGCGCTTTCGGGCGGAGTAAATCACATTTCGGTGTACGCCCTTCAGCCCGAAGAAGGCACGCCCATGTACGGCAGATATTTAAACGGCGATTTGCCCGACGCAGACGAAGTGGCGGACATGTATGCTTTTTCCGTGGATTATTTAAAACAAAAAGGCTATTTGCGCTACGAAGTTTCAAATTTTGCAAAACCCGGGTTTGAGTCGAGACACAATCTCAATTACTGGAAAAGAGGTCAATACATAGGTTTCGGTGTGGCGGCTTCGTCGTTTATAGGCGAAAGGCGATTTACCAATACCGAAATTATCGACGACTACGTGCGCTGTTTATTGAGTAATCATTATGCGGAAATTTTTTCGGAAGAAATCGAGGGCGACGAGAGAAAATTCGAGTATATTATGCTTGCTTTGCGCACTACGAGAGGCATTGTTTTAAAAGAGTATAAAGACACGTTCGGCAGCGAGTTTTTGCAGGATTTTTCCGCGAAAATCGCCGCAATGCGAGATTACATCGAAATAACCGACGAAAGCGTGAGAATCAAAGACGAATACTTGTACGTACAAAACAATATTATAATCAATTTTATGGATTAAACTTTTTATAAGGCAAACGTCACAAATCAAATGCAAAAGTCGCATTATTTGCGCAATCAACATTATTTTCAAATTGCAGAAACAAGCGATTTCGGCGGCGGTTCTGATAAATTGACGAGACTTGTATGTGTCCTATATGCGACTTATGTAAAAGTTTTCTTTATTGTATTGCAAAAAAACATATATATTTATCACAAAAAAATATATATATTTTGCTTAAAAACAGTGGAAAACGATTAAATATTGTGATATAATAACTACGAAAAAAATAAAATGAGTAAAGTTTTTGATTTTGCCTCTTAGCGTCGTATTGACGTCAAAGGCGAAATGCAAGACAAATCGAGAGGAAACAGAATGAAAAAAGTTGCAATATTGACAAGCGGCGGCGACGCTCCCGGTATGAATGCGGCAATCCGTGCATGCGTAAGATACGGTATATATAAAGATTATGACGTTTACGGCGTCGAAAGAGGTTATCAAGGACTTATCGACAATGATATTATTCGTATGACGAGCCGTAGCGTTTCCGATACTATTCAAAGGGGCGGTACAATTTTGCGTACGGCGAGATGTCTCGAGTTTAAAGACCTCGAGGGTCAACAAAAGGCTGCCGACACTTTAAGGGCTTACGGCATAGAAAATCTTATTGTTATCGGCGGCGACGGTTCGTTCAGAGGTGCAAAAGATTTATCCGACAACTGCGGCATTAACGTGGTCGGCATACCCGGCACTATCGACAACGATTTACCTTACACCGATTATACGCTTGGGTTCGATACGGCGGTAAACACTTGCGTAAGCGCAATCAACAATTTAAGAGACACGATGACTTCTCACGAGAGAGTGAGTATGTTAGAGGTAATGGGCAGGCGTTGCGGCGACATAGCGTTGTATGCGGGTGTCAGCGGCGGTGCGGAATATATCCTCGTGCCCGAAGTGCCTTACGATCTTGACGAAATTTGTACGTCAATTAAATTCAGCCAAAAGCGCGGCAAAACTTCTAATATGATTATTTTTGCCGAGGGTGCCGGCAATAAGGATGAAATTTGCGATTATATCAAAGAAAAGACGGGTGTATCGGTAAAAACCACCACGCTCGGTCACATTCAAAGGGGCGGCGCGCCTTCTCAAGCCGACCGTGTACTTGCGGCTAAATTCGGCGTAAGGGCAATCGATTTGCTCGACGAGAAAAAGACCAACAGAATCATCGGTATAAGACACAATAAAGTAATCGACGTGGATATTACCGAAGGGCTCAATATGGAGCGCAAGTTTGATAAAGAGTTGTACGATATTGCGCACTATTTGTCGCTTTAACGGCATACGTATTGCGTAAAAACGACATAATCATGCGATTCTTCATATTGTGTCGTATATAGTGTTGTCGCATTTTTTATGTAAAAAAGATGCAAAAAACAAACAAAACGAGAAAAATTAATTAAGGAGATAAACTATGAAAAACTTGAAAGGTGCATGCATGTTTGCGCAATCCGGAGGTCCTACTTCCGTAATCAACGCGTCGGCTGCAGGCGTATTTACAGAGGCTTTACAACAAGAAAACATCACTGCCGTTTACGGCGCGGCTCACGGAATTAAAGGCGTACTGGACGAGCAGTTTTACGATATTTCCAAAGAAGACCCCAAGGAAATCGAACTTTTGAAATACACTCCGTCCTCCGCACTCGGTTCGGTAAGATACAAACTTAAAGACGCAAGCGTAGACGACACCGATTATAAGAGAATAGTTGAAGTTTTCAAAAAATACAATATTCGTTATTTCTTCTACAACGGCGGTAACGACTCGATGGATACTTGCAACAAAATTTCCAAATATATGCAAAAATCGGGTTGGGATTGCAACGTAATCGGCGTACCCAAGACTATCGATAACGACCTTTACGGCACGGACCACTGCCCGGGTTATGCTTCGGCGGCTAAATATATCGCTACTACTATAATGGAAGTAAATCTTGACGCAAAAGTTTACGACACGCCGATGGTATGCGTAATCGAGGCTATGGGCAGAAATGCCGGCTGGCTTACCGCATCTGCTGCTTTGGCAGGAGTAAAAGGACTCGGAGCAGACTTAATTTATTTGCCCGAAGTAGATTTCGATATCGATAAATTCGTTGAAGACGTTAAAAACGTTTGCGCAAGAAACAACAACAAGTGTATCGCGGTTGTGTCCGAGGGTATTCATGATAAAGAAGGCAGACTTATTTGCGAAGTAGGTGCGTCTGTTGCAAGAGACAGTTTCGGTCACGCTCAACTCGGCGGTGTTGCTTCAATGCTTGCAAATCTCATCAAGGAAAAGACGGGCTTTAAAACAAGAGGTATCGAACTCAGTCTTATGCAAAGATGCGGCGCGCACCTTGCTTCTAAGGTCGACGTTGACGAGACGTTTGAGGCCGGTCGCGAGGCTGTTAAGGCTGCAGTTGCTGGCGAAACCGACAAAATGGTTTGCTATGAAAGAGCGCAAGGAAAAGAATATAAATGCAATTACAAACTTCTTCCGCTCGAACTTGCGGCAAACACCGAAAAGACTGTTCCGCTTGAATGGATAACAAACAACGGCACTTACATTTCGGACGAGTATGTAAAATATGCGCTTCCCCTTATTCAGGGCGACGCTAAAGCACCGCTTGAAGACGGTTTGCCGAGATTTGCTCACCTTAAAAAAGTGCTTGTTAAAAAACTTTAATAAAATGCTTTCATCTACTTAAACGGCGAACAGGTTAAAGATTTTTATATCAATTTAAAATTACGGGAAAAAGTCCGACTCGTTTCGGACTTTTTTGCTTGTTTATAAAAAGTGATTTTTGAGTAATTTGCGGTTGCATCGATATAAAAACATGTAGAAATAGACGTATCTTAATGAGCGGGATTTTAATCAAGTTGTCATGTTTACGATATACGTATTCTGTAAAAACTGCATTTTAGTGTGGTTTTACAATGTTTTTCGGCGGCACAGTCGCATTAAATTTACGCGCGGCATAACATAACTATAAGAAGTGATTTTTTTATTTAATAGCAAAAATTGATTACATTGTTTCAGCCTTCCTTGTGCAAAGGAAGGTGGCGCGCGGTACGCGTGGCGGAAGGATTGTAAATGCAAATATTTATAAGAACTTAATTTTCGCTCGGCGCACAAAGTGGTTAATAGATAGAAATATTATTTTATAAAAATTAAATTTTAATCGAATAGTAAAGGCGTCGAATTTTAAACAGCAGGTAAAGAAAACAAAAAGGGAGTAATTATAATGCTTGAAAATTTAAAAGAATATGTCACAGACCAACATGTTGTAAGCACGTTTGCCGGTGTGTTGATTTTGATATTTCTTGGGTATATTTTACGTAAAAAAAACATTTTTACATCAAACACAAAAGACCTACTTACGACCATTTTGCTTAAATTGGCTGTTCCGTGCATTGCGTTCGATTCTTTCATGACCGAATTCAACAAGGGCATGATATCGGTGCAAATCGCTTCGTTTTTTATTTCGGCGGCGGCATATGCGTTGACGGTGCTTATTACAAGATTGGTTTTTCGCAAATTGGGAAAAGAAAAGGCGCAAGTGCTTTCTATCATATCGGCTTTGGGGCAACTTACTTTGTTTGCTCTCCCCGTGCTTAAAGCGTTGTTTGACGGCAACGCCGCCGAGGCGATGATTACCGTAAATACCATAACGATAAACTTCCGTATAATGACGTACGTGTATTCGTATTTAATTATTTCGGGATTAAAATTCGACAAACAATCGATTAAAAGTTCGGTAAAAACAATTTGTTTAAACCCCATTGTAATAGCCATGTTTGCCGGACTTGCGATATATTTATTGCAAGACGTCGTGCCGAGCGTGACCATCGGAGGGAAAACCCATTCGGCAATAAGAATAGACCTTTATTGTCCGCCCTTGTATTCGCCCATAAAAACGCTTGCATCGCTTGTTAGTCCGCTTGCAATGCTTTTGACAGGAGTAATTTGCGGCGGTTATGACCTTAAAAAGGCGTTAAAACAAAAATTATATTATTTAGTTGCCTTTATAAGGACGGTTTTAGTCCCGCTTATGGTTTTGGGGCTCGCTTGCGCGACTCAGTTTATTTTCAACGTAGGTTTTACCGAATATTCTTTGACGGCTCTTGTGATAAGTTTCGGTGCGCCGGTATCGGCGGTGATTTGTGCGTACTCGGTAAAATATCAAAGGGAAGAAGAGTTTGTATCGGGCACTTTGGTTATATCGGTGCTGTTCAGTTTAATAAGCGTGCCTATGCTCGGATTTTTGTGTCGAGTGGTTTGCAGAGTATTTTAAAGTAAATTTGCCGACGCACAAACTCGGCGGATATATTTTTTTAATGGTGGGGCAAAAGATATTTAAACAATCGGGGTTATTACCGAATAGAGATAATCGCTTTATAAAATAATTTATTGTGCTTAATAATATTTTATAATTAGTATGGAATTGCACCCGAAAGCAATAAAATTAAGAAAATTTATAAAAAGTGCTTTATATGCTTGACTTAATCGTTTGTTTTTAGTAAAATCATATAGCAGGTTTGAAATTGAGATTTCGCTTGCCGAATCTGTCGGGGTATAGCGCAGTTGGTAGCGCGCTTGTCTGGGGGGCAAGAGGTCGCGAGTTCAAGTCTCGCTACTCCGACCATATTTGGGCGATTTGAATTATTGCCGCAAAAATCCCTTGTTTTACAAGGGATTTTTGTTTTATGTTTAATAAAAGGCTGCCTTTTAACGGTTTGTTTGTTAAAAGCGATATAAATCCGGTTTAATATTCAGACAAAACGTTTTTACGATTAATTTTATATAATGGACAATGGTATGGATATTTTATAAAAGCGGAATAAAAAACATATTAAAACACCGTAAAAATAATATAGAAAACAAAAAGAGTACAGAAAAAGCCGTCGCGCAAATGATGTTAAATCAAAATTTGCGCGACGGCTAAATAATTATTTGATTTTAATTATTTATTGAACAAATCTTTATAGGATTTGCTGAATTTAGCAACGGGAGATTTGCAAGCCTCGATTTTTACTTTTTCGCCCGTCAACGGATTTACGCCGTCTCTCTCGTTTTTCTCCTTAAGATTAAACGTTGCAAATCCCGAAATGTGGATATATTCGCCGTTTTGCAAGCAGTCGGTAAGGGTGTCGACGAAAGCGACAAAATTGTTTTCCGCTTCTTTGATGGTTACGCCGAGTTTGTCGGCATATGCTCTGATAAATTCACTTTTGTTCATAATGTCCTCGTGTCCTCCAATACATATATTGTTCAATTTACGGCAAAATAGTATTGTCTTACTATTTTTAGTTGCCTTATTGTGAGTAAATTATAACATATTTTTAGGAAAAATCAAGGGTTTTTTAAAAATTTTCAGCATATATGCGTAAATATTTTTTTCCGTCGTACAATTTGCCGTTTACGCCGTCGTAAACCGATAAAAAACGACGATATTTCCGGCTGTGATTCAACGAATTTATAAACCGGTTTATAACTGCTTTTATAAGTCGCTAAAAAATGTAAAAGTATTGACAAAATATATAATTTAATTTATAATTTTATAAATAGACGTTTAATGCAAAATTTTGCTGACAAAAGGACGGTGTGTTATGGAAGAACTTAATTTTTATCCCGACATAGAATATAACAAACAAAAACGCAAGCATTATTACATTTTCTTGTTGCTTGCTTTTATTTTTGTGTGCGGTTTCGGCTTTGCCTTTATAATAATGGGCGGTGCGACTTTATATATGGGAATAACATTGATTGCGGTTTTTATGCTTTTGCTTTTGACTTTACCCAAGGCAATGAAAAACTATCCCGTTTTAAACGACGTCGTGCTTGCTGTAGGCGGCGACGGAATTAAAATCAACGGCGTCGAAGTAAAATACGAAGATATAAAACTTGTAAGGGTAACGTGTTTCGTGCCTTCTGTCGGCGATGCAAACGACAATCTCGCATACTTTGAAAGGTGCGTCAAAAAACCTGTTGACGAAGACTTTACGGGCAGTTTCGACGTATACGTATTGAGTAAAGACGGCAAGAAAGATGTTGTGCATTACTGCGTGGCGGCAAAATGCAACGCCGCATTGCAAGCAATGGTTGACTTCGGTTTTGAAAAATATACGCTTGCTTTTTCGCAAAACAGAAATTATAAAGAGGCAGAGTATAAACTTAAAAAGACCGAGCAATAACGTTTGTAACAATGCTCGTATCAGAGTGAGACACGGCGAACTAATCGTGCGATAAATAGTTTGGCAAATCCGGCAACGCCAATGCGAAAAATCTATCGATTTAAAATTAATTACTTAAATAAGGCTTAATAAATGGGAAAATATAAAGAGGAATTTTCGATAATATTGCTTTCGGTAATATGCTCGTTGTTTGCGCTTGTGTATATTTTTTATGCTGCCGTTCAAAAGAAATTCGGCGCAATTTTAATACTTGCGATAGCGATGCTTGCCGTCGGCACTGTAATGATTATCATGGAAATAAGCATATTAAAAAACAAAATAAACGGGCAAACCGACATGCCGAAAAACGGCGACGATTTGGAGGAGAAATAATGGAAATTAAATTTTTAGGCACGGCGGCGTATGAGGGTGTACCCGCGCCGTTTTGCAGATGCGCTACTTGCAAAAAGGCTTTAAGAACGGGAGGAAGAAATATCCGCACCCGTTCGCAAGCACTTATCAACGACGATTTGTTGATAGATTTCAACCCTGATACCGTGGTTCATTACCAGACTTACGCATTTGATTGGGAGAAAATCAACGATTGTTTAATCACACACTCGCACAGCGACCATTTGTACGTCGACGACGTGGCTATCGCAATGGATTGTTATACTCACCAACATAAAAAACTTAATTTTTACTCGGGTAAAGCGGGTTATGATATGCTTAAAAGCGTAATCGGCAATCCCGGCATGAAAAACGCCGCAAGCGTAACGCTTGTAAATCCCGGCAACAAGTTTAAGATAAACGGCGGTAAATATATCGTTACGGCATACGAGGCAAACCATGCCAAAGACACTTCGCCTTTGTTTTACGCGATAGAAGACAGAGAGGGTAAAAGGTTGTTGTATGCGCACGACACGGGTTGGTTTTCAAACAAAACGTGGGATTTGCTTGAAAAGACGGGCAGATTCGATTTTGTTTCGCTCGATTGCACGGGTTGCAACGTAGGCGGAGCAAATTGGACCGACCACCATATGGGACTTAAAACCGACTTGAAAGTTATTGAAAAAATGAAAAAATCCGGCATAGCCGACGATAAAACCATTTTCGTAGTCAACCATTTTTCACACAACGGCGGTCAGACTTATGACGAACTTGTTCCAGATGCCGAAAAACAGGGAATAATCGTATCTTACGACGGTCTTGAAATAGATTTTTAATTTTATTAGTCAATCAATTTCAACACTCAGGTCAAGAATGTTGAAAGTTGAAAAAATTTTATTAAATAAAACGCGAAATAATTTTATAAAATAAAGTTATTACAAAAAATTATTTACAATAATTTTGCGTTATGGTACAATACCTAAATCAAATAATATTAATTCGGCAAAAGGAGTACTCCTTTTGCTTGCGCTTAAAAACCGCAAGCAAAAGCCTTTTCACGGCAAAAAAGAGCGTTTTTTTGCTTAATTAAATTAAAATTTAAAACGGAGGAATAATATGAAAAAACTTTTTAATCGCAAAAACACCACAACTGTCATTGTCTTCGCTTTGATACTTGTACTCAACGTCGTTATGTTGTGTTTGCCTGCTTTCGGTGCATATAAGGGCAGTGTAAAATCGGACAGCTCGACGACTACTTACACCATCGAATACAAAGGAAACGACGAAATTAAATGGACATATGCTATTAAGAGCGGAAATAGCGAGAGTAAAAATTCGGGCACGTCTAACGTAAAGTACAACGCTACCGATAAAGCATGGGAAACCGGAGGTGCTTTAAGTACAAAAGTCACCAAAAGAAATTCCGTGTTTGCGCATACTTATTATACTTTAATGAACGGAGAAGTTAAAGTAACTTCCGCTTTGGCAATCGTTTTGCAAGTTGTGTTTGCACTCGGTTACGTGGTTTGCATCGCGCTTTTTGTTTTAAATTTTAAAGGCGGATTTAAACGCAAGAAAAGAAGATAATTTTTATAAACAAGTCTACACGTTTTTGATTTACTTTTAGACGGTTGCTCTCCAACGGTTTGCGACCTGAAAAAAAATAAAAATTTAAAGAGAGGAAAAACAGATGAAAAACTTTTTTAACAAACAAAGGACAATAGCAACCGCTGCGCTTGCTTTGGTACTTGTGCTTAACATTATTATGTTATGCTTGCCCGCTTTCGGTACTTATCACGGTAAATTAACAGAGACACACGGAGGCGTTAGTGTAACGGCTGAATTTACCGTCAAATATAAAGGCGACAAAATAATTATAAATGAAAAAAGCGGGGACGACTCCGGAAAAGAAGAAGGAGAAGTAAAATACAACGCTAAAAAACATCAATGGGAAAGCGAAAGCGGTAATGCAGTTACCGTAAGGAAATCGGTATTTACCCAAGAGGTACCTGGCATAAATTTAAAACTTACTTCTGCTTTAGCAATCGTGATGCAAATTATTTTTGCACTCGGTTACGTTGCGGGCGTGTTCTTCCTTGTTGTCGACAAAGACAAACTTTGCAAGAAAAAGGTCGAGCAGGCAGAATAATTTAAAAATATAATCAAAAACGTATAAACAAAAATATAAAAGGTTTGCTTTTCGGCAAACCTTTTTAAATTATATCGAGTATTTTTAAGTTGAATTTTAAGGTGAAAGTTTTGAGGCGATTACGTTTATTACAATTCCGAATATTATAAAAAGCAAAATACCGACTCCTACGAGTATAGCGATGGTCCTTTTCTTTTTCGCTTGTCGTGCTTGTTCTTTCAGGGCTTGTTTTCGTTTCAGCGGGGCAAGCAGAGTGTCCGCTTCATCTTTCAATTTATTAAATTCTCTTTGGGCATCAATTTCTTGCTGAACTTCGTTGACGATTTTCGAGTATTTTTCTTTTTGTTTAAATGAAAGTTCGTTGATTACCTGATTGTATTTATATATCGTGTCACCCGAGAAATGATTTCGGACGGGCTTGACTTCTTGGGGCTCAGCCACGTCTGTTTTGCCGCTTTTCAAATCTGCAATTAATTTTTTATATTCGGTTACGGCGTCGCAAAACGTGGTTCTCGGTATAAATTCCATTCTATGATTCCACTCGGCTGTAGGTTCTAATTTGCAACGTATCGAAAAATGATAAGCAAGTAAGTTTAAAACGACGTTGGCAGAGTCAAGGTCCAATTCGTCTCTTAAAAGTAAATATGCTTTTTTATATTCTTTTTGCTTCATATAAGCAGAATAACTGTTTACCGTTTGTTCGACGGGGTCGGGCATGCTGACGTTAAGCGTGTCGATATTGACCGAGCCTATGTTTGTATAGTTATTGGTAATGTAATTTTTTATTACTTTTTCGGTAACGTAAGCGGTTCCGCAGTGAGGACATATACCCGCGTCCTGCGAAGGATTTACTTCGATATTTGCACCGCATTGGGTGCATTTTGCCGCAACTAATGGCATAATCTTGCTCCTTTAAATTAATGTATTTATAATATCATAAAACGTATTTGCAGTCAATAATTTTTTAAATTTCCCTGATTGAATTGCGTATAAAAATATGATATAATAAAGTTGTATTAAAAATAAATAAATCGTTGCGATTTATAAAAAAGTTGTTTAATTTGTTGTAAATTTTTCGTCTTTACGCAATACGTATTATGTAAAAACGACAATAAATGATAAATAATAGACAATTTTAGCAATTTTAAGTCGGCCCCTTTGTGCAAAGGGGGCTGTCAGCAAGGCTGACTGAGGGATTGTTTTGTTTGATTTAAACTTGGTTTATTTTATTAAAATTTGGCTTGTTTTATTAAAATTTACTTTTACAATCCTTCCGACATACTGCGTATGCCACCTTCCTTTGCACAAGGAGGGCTGAAAAACAACATTAAATTACGAGTGGATAAAAAATATATTTGTGTCCTGTCTCGTCTTTTACTCGCTTCGCTTGTAAAATCCACTCTCCCCAAAAGGGGAAAGCGAGGTTTAAACAATGAAGGCTAAATAATGATTGACTGATAATGAAGTAAATTTTTCGTCTTTACGCAATACGTATTATGTAAAAACGACAAAAAATGATAAATAATAGACAAAATACCGATAAATAATCGGCAATTTTATCGCCTATGTTTTGCTGTGCGGCTCAAACTTGATTTTCGGCTGGTTGGTCTTCTTCGAGGGCGGCTTTAATCGCTTGAGATACGTATTTCACGGGTACGATAGTTATTTTATCGGCGTATTTTTCAAGTCCTTTGTTGTTTTTGTAAGGAATAATTACCTTTTTAAATCCATACTTAATGCACTCGTTTATGCGTTGTTCTGCCATGTTGACTCCGCGAATTTCGCCCGTAAGTCCCACTTCGCCGAATACCGAAGTTGTTTTCGGCACGGGTATACCTTTATACGCGCTCGCCACAGACAAAATTATCGCAAGGTCAACTGACGGTTCGTTGATTTTGATGCCGCCCATTGCGTTTATGTACACGTCCTGATTGTAAAGGGGGATATACGCCTTTTTCTCCATTACCGCGAGCATAACCACGAGTTTGTTGTAGTCAATTCCCAGCGGCATGCGTCTCGGCATGCCGTAAATGCTTTTGCTTAAAAGGCTTTGCAGTTCCACAAGCATACACCTGTTGCCCGAAAGCGACGGGGTGACCACGCTTCCCGCTTCTTTTCCGCGGTTTTCGGAAAGAAAAATTCCGTTGTAATCGCTTACGCCGAAAATTCCTTGAGAAGTCATCTCGAATACGCCCATCTCTTGTGCTGAGCCGAAGCGGTTTTTCACCGCTCGCAAAATGCGGTAATTGTCTTGAGACTCGCCCTCGAAATACAGCACGGTGTCCATGATGTGTTCTAAAACTTTAGGTCCGGCAATCGCTCCGTCTTTAGTTACGTGACCGACGATAAACACCGTTTTGTGCGAGTTTTTCGCAAGACGCATAAGCCTTGAAGCACACTCTTTTACCTGACCTATGCTTCCGGCGGAAGAATTCATTTCGTCGAGATAAATCGCCTGAATGGAGTCGATTATTATCATGTCGTAATTTTCGGCTTCGGTAAGTACGTTTTCAAGCACGTTTTCGTTAAAAAGCATCAAATTTTCGCTGTCGATATTAAGCCTTACGCAGCGGAGTTTCACTTGCGAACAACTTTCTTCGGCGCAGCAATAAAGCACTTTATATTGCTTTGCGAGGTTGCCCGCCACTTGAGACAAAAGGGTTGATTTGCCTATGCCGGGGTCGCCGCCGACAAGCACCATCGAGTACGGAACGATGCCGCCGCCGAGTACTGTATCAAATTCTTTAATGCCGCTTGAAATGCGTGTAAGTTTTGTGTTTTCGACGTTTTTAAGCGATACGGGTCGCGTAAACGCGGCTTTTTGCTTTTGAACGGGCGTTATTACTTCTTCTTCAATTTCTTCCACAAGAGAACCGAACTTTCCGCACATGGGGCATCTGCCCAGCCATTGCGGACTAATGCTTCCGCACTCCTGGCATACGTATTTTGTGGTGGTTTTATTCTTTGCCATAAGTTACCTCTTTTTCGTGTTGTTTTCTGTAAGTAAGCGGCGTGATACCGAGATTTCGTTTAAATAATCGTATAAGCACTTGCGAGTCTTCGAGCCCAACGTCCTGCGCGATTTTTGAAATAGGGTCGGTTGTCGTGACGAGTAAATATTTGCTTTTTTCAAACCTGAAATTCGCCACGTATTTCGCGAGCGGAAATCCCGTGTATTTGCCGAATACGCTTTCAAGGTAAGTGGGGGATACGTTTATGTATTCCGCGCAAGAATTAAGCGTGAGTTTTTGCGTGTAATGAGTGGAAATGTATAATATCAATTTATTTATATAGTCGGGCGCATAAAGCGGCTTTTTTGTGTTTTTTTCAACCAACGTTTTGAGTTTTAAAAGAACTTTATAAAGTTGCCCGGAAAATTCTTCTTGGGTAAAAGTCCCTTCCGCAATGCTTTTATGTACTTCTTTTACAAAATCGCAAAAGCCGATGCTGTCGTTGTTTGTGGGAATAACGGGCGAGGCGAGCGACTGAATATACTTGCAAAAATTTTTGAGAGTAGGCGAATATACGTGGATGAAATAAATTTTATAGCCTTGCGGGTTTGCCCAATGTTCGTGGCTGTTCATGCAGTCCAAAAACATAAGCGAGTCGGGCACGACGTGATAATATTTTCCGTCGTAAATCATATTTGAATCGCCGCATATGGTGTAAGTGAGCATAAACGACTCGTACTCGCTTCTGAAAAGATGATAATTTTTTTGTATCTCTTCATAGCCCGTAAATTGCAAGTTGAAAAGAAGTCCGCTTATATCGGTGGTTTCTTTTAAATAATATTTATAACTGTTGCCGGAAAAGTCCCCGATAAGTTTATATTTCATACAAAACCTTAAAAAATAATAATTTTTACGCAAGAATTGCCATTGATTGCCTATGTAAAACATTATATAATAATAACGGAATAAAGTCAATAGTTGCCGATAAATTAGATTTCTCACACTTAAAATCGCTTGACATAAGGGCGAAAACAAATGCAAAATAAGAGTGAAAATCTTTGCGGCGCATTGCAAAAAGGAGGAAACATGAAAAAATTTTTAATTTTGATTTTGTCCGTTATTTGTTTTACGTTTACGCTTATGGGATGTGGATTGCCGTCGAACGGGCAAAGCGACACCGATAGCGTTTCCGCAACGGATACGGACACGGATACAACTACGGATACGGACAGCAATACCGATTCGGGCAGCGACTCCGGCGATGAAGACGAAAAAATGGTGTTTAACGTTTTGCACGGCAATTTCATCGAATATACGGCGGGATATTTAAGCACGCAAGCGCAGTCGCTGGCGATTGCCGAAGAAGGAATAGATAATATCGGCATTTCGGCGGACGTTTGTCAAAACGGCGGAGCGACCGACAACGGAATAGTTTTTGCCTTTTCTTCGACCGCAACTCAGGAAGTCTGGGAAGGACAGGGAATCAGTTATTATTTCTATTTCGTAAGTCAGGCGGGTACGGCTTATCTCGGCAAAACGAGCGACGGTAATTGGAGCGTCATGGGCGAAAAACCCATTTCAAATTACAACGCAAACAGCACTTATAATTTAAAAGCCGAATATGCGGGCGGCAAAATTTATTGTTATTTAAACGGACAACTCAACGCGGTATACGTTGACGAAACTCCGCTTACGGGCAATAAATTCGGCATACGCGCAAACGGCACGGGAGTGAGTATTTTGAATATTAAGATTGAAAAAACGGGAGATATCGAATCTAATCCTTTAAAGAATTTTGAAATTATGTCCGGCGCGTTCGTGGAAAACGGAGACGTAATTATTTCAACCGCGGACAATTCGCTTGCGGTAAAAGAAAATAATTACAATAATGCTATGATAAGTCTTTCGACAACCATTCCGTCAAGCGGAAAGTCGGGCATTGTTTTCGGATATAAGGACGACGGCACGTATTATCTCTTTGCGGTAAACGCAGACAGGAGCGTGGGGCTTTACAAGTTTGACGGTGCGACTTTAATCGAGATGAAACGCACGAGCCTCGTCGCGAAATACTCAAACGGAACCGTAGTAAACTTGAAAGTTTGCGTGACAACCGATGGCGTATACACTTATATCGACGACGTGTGTCTCGTGTGCCAAGCGGGACTTTCGGTTGAGGGCAGAGCGGGTATATTTACCGCGTTCACAAACAACGTATTGTGTGATTTTGACATAAAAGAGGGTGAAGACAAGTTGAACGCCGACCTTATTATGTGGGGTCACTCGCACATGCAGTTGTGGGATAATTATAAAGAAGACCTTTCGGGTTACGGCAAAGTAATCAACATGGGCATAGGCGGTTCGGACACCGTTTATTGGAGTAAACTCATCGACGAGATTAATTCTTACGGTGCAAACAAAATGGTCGTGATGACGGGTAGCAACGATTACGGAGCGGGGGCGAGCGCGGAATTCGTTTTGCAATATACCGAATCGATATTCAATGCGCTTTGGGCTTATAATCCCTCTCTTAAAATAGTGCTTATCGACGAGTTCTTGCAAACTTGCAGACTTCAATATACTCAGGTTGCCAACACGCTTAATCAATATTACTTTATGCTGGGTGCGAAATATCCTAATCTCACCGTGGTTGATTCTTACGATATAGTTCTCAATAAAGACGGAAGTATCAACGAAAGCATTTTCAGAGATATTTATCACATCAAAAAAGAAGGTTACGACGTACTTGCGCAAAGGGTGAGAGCCGCGCTCGACGGAAACTATTTGTACGACGAACTTAAAAATTACGACGAATCGGAAGGTACGTTTATGTTGAGCAGCGACGGCAGTATGATTACCACCGTAAACGGCGGACTCGCTTTGAGAAAGAGCGTAAGCCTTAAAAGAGCGGAAGTAAGCATCGACGTCAAACTTGCAAAAGACGGAGGCAAGGCGGGTATAATATTCGGCTACAACGATGACGGATATTATAAATTCGTGTATGATAGCGGCGCGTTGAGTTTGATTAAATCCGGCAGCGAAGAGGTTGTGTTAAAGAGTATCGATAAAATACTTTCTGACGACTTTACGATGACCGTATATTACAATGACGGCGATATCACGTGTAAAATCGACGGAGAAACGGCTATAGAATATTTCGACGAAGACTCGAGTGCGGGCGGCAGAATAGGCGTGAGCGTGGGCGCGGAAACTTATTTCGGCAATATGTACGTTGCGATTGTTTCCGGTAAATATAATTTCACTGTGGGCAGCGAAGACGATTGGCAAATCACTAAAGACAGCAGTGGCGGTTACGTGTATACTTCGCTTGCTAAAAGCATTATGCTTATGTTTAACGATAAAAAATTTACGGGCGGCACAATTGAATTCGATATGATTGTAAACGCGCAAACCGACGGGCACGGATATCTCGTCGCAAACGGCATAGTGTTTGGTTCGGACACTCTCGACGCAAACGTAAACGCGGGTAAGTATTATGTGTTCGGTCGTTGTCCTTGGGCGACTATGACGGGATTTGCGAAAAACAACGGAGCGTTTAATTGGGAAGAAGTCAACAGACCTTCTACACTTGTCCCTGTGGGGAGTCTACAACATTATAAATACGTTTTCGACAACGTAAACAAACGCGTAATGATTTACAACAACGGATTATTAAAAGAGTGTTCGCTTTTGAAGACGACGTTTGAAAGTGGTAATTACGTGGGTATTTGGTGCGATTCGGAGAATACGGTTATCTCAAACTTGACGTTTACCGAGCAAACTTTTGAAAAGATAAACCTTGAAGAAGATGACTTTACCGTAACAAACGGTGACAGGCGCGCGTGGGACGTTTATGAAAACGGAGAGGGCAACAGAACTTACAAATGCCTTTCTTCCGACCAGATGATAATGTTTAAAGACAAAACTTCAGACGGCGGATTTATAGAATTCGATATGATAGTAAACGCGCAAACCGACGAACATAAATTCTACGTTGCAAACGGCGTAGTGTTTGGAGCGAACAAACCGCTATCAAACGTAAACGACGGTACTTTCTATGTGTTCGGTCGTTGTCCGTGGGGTAGTTTTACGGGATTTGCAAAGGAAAACGGCGCGTTTAATTGGGAAGACTCTCAAAAGGTGTTTATCAATTCTATTCCGTCGGGAGAAAAACGTCATTATAAACTTAAATACAACAAGACCGAACATAACGTCTGGCTTTACACAAGCGATACCGAATACACCGTTTGTCCGCTTATAAAAGCATTTGAGGGCGAATACCTCGGCTTGTATATAAGCGCACCCGGTACGGAGATTTCTAACCTTACTTTTTATCAGGAATAAGAATTGTTTACGGTATACGTATTGCGTAAAAATGACAATTTAACAACTTAAAAGCATTGAAGCGGACGTTTTTTCGGCGTAACGAGTCGATTGAGCGTCCGTTTTTATATTTAATTTGACTTTTATGCAAAATTGCAGTTAAATGCGGCAATTTGCGATTAAACGAAAAATCTTTACGGAAATTTTCAAATAAATTTACATTTATATATTGAATTTTTTTTATTTTTATAGTAGAATATATTATATAGGAGAATTAAATGACAATTCATCACGACAAAACTATATACGGCAAGGTGTATAGCGGAAGCGAAACGATAAGCGAAGACGCATTAAATTCGTTTTTAAAAGAGTTGAACGAAGACGAATCGCTGTTTGCCGCCAAGCAAGCCGGACAAGAGACAAAATCGCACGTTAAAAAGGGCGATGCCGACGACTTTGACGATAAAAAAGATAATTGCCGCGGTTGATTTCGGTTGATTTAAAAAGTTTATAATTAAAACGTCCGATAATCTTGTCGAACTTAAAAGAATATTGTTGACATTTGACGATTGGTCGTGTATCATATATAGCGGAACGAAAGAGTAAAGATAAATAATTTTTACTTGAACGCCGATTAAACGAGTAAAGGGCAGTTAGGAGTAAAATCTATGATTTTTGATATACAAAAAGCAAGCGTTTTGAAAAGAATATCCGCTCTTTTACTCGATATAATTTTGCTTTCGATATTGACGGTTGGCTTCGCATGGCCTGTTTCTGCTATCTGTAAATACGAAAAATACACGGCGTTGTCCGAAAAATACCACAAAGAATACGCCGATTATAAAGAAACTTACGAGCAGCAACTTATAAATTCTTTCGGCGGTGACTTTTATAAGGCTCTTGAAAAACTTGTCGATTCCGACTATGAGACTTTATCCGAAGAAAATAAAAAAGCATACGACGATTACGACGCTTTGACGTCGCCGCTTGAAGTCAACAGGGTATATAAAATGGTTTATAACATTATGCTTCTGATGACGTCGCTCGGGTTTGCGTTTGCTTATTTGGTGCTCGAATTTATAATTCCGTTGTTTTTGAAAAACGGACAGACTGTCGGTAAAAAGGTGTTCAATTTAGGACTTGTGCGTCCCGATTGCGTAAAAATCAACAACGTCGCATTGTTTGCCCGCGCTATTTTGGGCAAATATACGATAGAAACCATGGTCCCCGTATTTTCGTTGTATTTAATATTGTTCGGCAACGCGGGCTTTTTGGGACTTATAGTAATCGCAATCGTGCTTTTGACCGATTTGGGTATGTTTATTTTCAGTAAAGATCACACGACCATTCACGACCTTGTTGCAGGTACCGTAGTGGTTGATTTATCCACGCAAATGGTGTTTAATTCCGAAGAAGAACTCATTAAAAAGAAAGAAGAATTACACGCCGAAAAAGCGGCGGCTAAAGAATATTAAAATCACCGACTAATCAGTTTAATTAGCGACGAAAATAATAACTTTTACGATATAATCGGAATTTTATCAATAAAAACACGGCGAAGATAAATGCGAATTAAACGCATATAATGTTGTAGGCGATGATTTTTAAAGATAAATCGTAAAAAGAAAAAAATAAAAACGTAAAGATTCGTAGGCATAAGGCTGAACGGTTTTCGTCAGATATAAAACGAAAATTGTCAGGAAACAGCAATAAAATTAAAAACAACTTTAAAATTTAATTTCCGGATTAAAAATAATTTACAAAGGGTGCACCCTTTGTCCGCAAATAAATTGCGGACAAAACGATACTTCATGGTAAATTAGTAAATTCCAAACAATATTTTAAAAATTTCGGTTTTCTACATATAGGTGAAAGACGTTATAATGCAGCCGCAAAATAAAGTCGCTTCAAAACAAATCAGCCAAAGATTTACTTTTTATAGTATGCGTCAGGCTTATAAAAAGATAAAAGCACATAAAAGGCGGTTTAAAAATCGAAAGAACAAAATTTACAATAAATTATACTGAAAACATCGCGTAAAAGTCTTTAAAAGTAAAAAAGGTTTGACGCGGTTATGGGCGTGTAAAAGTCGTATAAAAGACGAAATAAATCGCGTTTTAAAAGGGTATTTACCGCAAAAGCGGGAAAATATATACGGTCTTTAATCGAAAAACGTTAAAGACAAAATAAAGTATAAGGGAAAAGTAATATGAAAGTTGTATTAAAAAATCTCACGAAAATATTTCCGAGCCGCAACAAAAAATCCGGCGAAGAAGTAGTGGCCGTCAACAATTTCGATTTTGAAATACCCGACGGAAAACTTATAGGTCTTTTGGGACCTTCCGGCTGCGGTAAGTCTACCACTTTGTATATGATCAGCGGACTTCAAAAACCCACCAGCGGCAGAATTTTCTTCGGCGAAGACGACGTAACCGAACTTACACCCGAAAACAGAGGCATAGGACTTGTGTTCCAGAACTATGCCTTATATCCGCATATGACGGTAAAACAGAATATTATGTTCCCCCTTCAAAATTTGAAAGGCGCAGATAAATTAAGCAAAGAAGATATGCTTAAGCGTTCTTATGAAGTTGCGGAACTCGTACAGATAGACGAACTCATGGATCGCAAGCCGTCCGAACTTTCGGGTGGTCAACAGCAGCGTGTTGCAATCGCGCGTGCTTTGGTAAAGATGCCAAGAGTTCTTTTACTTGACGAGCCTTTGTCAAATCTCGACGCTCGTTTACGTTTGCAAACGAGAGAAGAAATAAGAAGAATTCAAAGAAACACCAAAATCACGACTATTTTCGTTACGCACGACCAGGAAGAGGCAATGTCCATTTCGGACTACATCGTCGTAATGAAACTCGGCGTGGTACAACAAACGGGCAAGCCGCAAGCGGTTTATGACGATCCGACCAATTTATTCGTTGCCAAGTTCCTCGGCACGCCGCCAATCAACGTATTCAACGGTAAAGTAAGCGGCGAAAAAATTTATATCGGCGATGAAGCGGTTATGGACGCAAAGGGTATTGCCGACCAGGAAGTTTACGTGGGTATAAGACCCGAAGGCTTTATAGTTGATAAAAACGGTAAATTTACGTGCAAGGTCGAGGGCGTCGACGTAATGGGCAGGGATATTTCGGTAATATCCACAAACGCAGCGGCGATAAATCCCGTTATCCGTTCGATAATTTCCGCGGACGACATTGCGGCTACGCACGAAGCGACGATAAAATACAATCTTAAACCTCACAAAGTGTTTATTTTCAATAAAGAAACCGAAAACAGGATTTATTTCGGCGAGCAACTTGCCGCTCACGAGGCTCTTTTAAACCAAGAGCAACAAGAAAAAGCGGCTGCAGAATTAGCTGAAGAGGCATAATTTACACAAAACGTATGCCGCAAACACGGTTTTAAACAATGATTTAGTCGTAATTAAATCGATTTATAAAAAAGTCAACCGATAAAAAAATCGAGCGATTTTGCGACTTCACCTAAAAAATAAAGGAGATAACAAATGGTAGAGGGTAAAAACCAATGGAAGGCTTGGTTGTATTTATTGCCGGCGATAGTGCTTTTGATTATATTTACCGTATGGCCGATAATAAATACGCTCAGAATGGCATTCCTTGAAGATTATAGCAATGCAAAAGAAATTGCCGGAATAAAATTCAGCGTTGGATTCGGAAACTTCGAGCAAGTAGTAAAGTATAAAAATTTCACCACGTGTCTTAAAAACACTTTGCTTTTATGCGTACTTACTGTGCCCGTTTCGACGATGCTTGCGCTTATAATAGCGGTTTGTCTTAATTCAATTAAATTTTTGCAAAGACCTTTGCAAACGATATTTTTCCTTCCTTACGTAACCAATACAATAGCAATCGGTTTGGTTTTCGCGGCAATGTTCAATATCGTAGGTAGTTTCTTGGGTACGGAAAACGAAATTGTCGAAACCGCCGGCGTTATAAACAGCATTATAGAATTTTTCGGCGGTCAAAAAGTAAACTGGATAAACACAGGTTCGTCTTATTGGGCAAACATCTTCGTACTTGTGGTTTACATTGTATGGAATGCGCTTCCGTTTAAAATCCTCGTGCTTTTGGGCGGACTTCAAAGCGTAAACAAGCAATATTACGAAGCGGCGAAAGTCGACGGAACTTCGAGATTCCGTACTTTCTGGAGAATTACCGTTCCTCTTCTTTCCCCGATGATTGCATACGTAGTCATTACAGGCTTTATAGGCGGATTTAAAGAATATACGAGTATAGTAGGTATATTCGGAGAAAAGATGGGTCCTGCTGGCGATGCCGGCAAACTCAACACCATGGTCGGATTTATTTACGATAATATCGAATATCACCAAGGCAGGGCGAGCGCAGCCGCACTTATACTTTTCGTGATTATATTTGCCGTTACTATGGTTAACCTTTACGTAAGTAAGAAAAAGGTTCATTATTGAGAGGTGGAAATATGTCAGATAAAAAGAATCTCAATAAAAACATGAAAGAAGAAAAACTTTCGCTTATATGCGAAGAAATTCCGGGCAATCAACCCAAAGCAGAAGGCAATGTAAAAACAACCGCTAAAGCATCCGCCGAAACTAAAAAACAAGCAACGGTTGTTGCAAATACGGCAAAAGCGGCAAAAAAAGAAGAAATTAAAAAAGCGGAAAAAGACCTTACCACGCCGAGCGTAGGAATGAAAGAAAGGAATATAAAAGACGTCACTTCAAAACAAGCGGTAGTTAAAGTGATTGTTCAGATTTTACTGTATATTTTCCTGATTGCAATGGCGATTATCGTTTTGTTCCCGTTCTACTACATGATTATTTCGTCACTCAAGACGATGGACGAATACAACCAGGCAATACCCACTCTGTGGCCGAAACAAATGAACTGGGAAAACTACAGAATGGCATTTACGCCGTCAAGCGACTTCGACATCAGAAGATTGTTTTTAAACACTTGCTTCGTAGGTATAGTTTCCACGCTTTTGTCGCTTGTCATCACGGTGTTGTCGGCATTTGCTTTTGCAAGACTCGAGTTTAAGGGTAAAAATATATTGTTTGCCGGTCTTTTGGCGACGATGATGATCCCCGGCGAACTTTTCACCATTACCAACTACATTACGGTTGCCAAATTCGAGTGGCTCAACACTTACACGGTACTTATCGTGCCTTTCCTTGTAAGTATATTCTATATTTACTTGTTGCGGCAGAACTTTATGCAAATACCAAACGAGTTGTATCTGGCGGCGAAAGTCGACGGAACGAGCGATTTGAAGTACTTGTGGAAAGTTATGATTCCGCTTGCGCTTCCCACGCTTATTTCAATCACGATACTTAAAATGATGGGTGCATGGAACTCTTACGTATGGCCCAACCTCGTTGCAAACGACGACGCGCATAAACTTATTACGGTAGGTTTAAGAAAAGCAAGGTTCGGATCAAGCGTAGAAGGTTATACCAACTATCCCGCACAAATGGCGGCGGTTACGCTCGTATCGATTCCGTTGTTCCTCGTGTTTATATTCCTTCGTAAGTATATTATGAAAGGCGTATCGAGGAGCGGTATAAAAGGTTAAAATATGCGGAAAATAATATGCGTACGGCGTTTATGCTTACAATAAATGCGATATGCGTATACAATTTTGTTTAAAAAGATTTTTATAAAATAAAAATATAAAAAATAAAGGAGCAAAAACATGAAAAAGAAACTTTGCGCATTGGCATTGGCGTTGGTTACAGCGTTTGCTTGCACGCCGTTTACGGCATGCGGAAAAAAGGAAGACGAATCTCACACTATTCGTTTTTACCACACGATGGGTTCTAACTTGACAAGCGTTCTTGACAACTACGTCAAAGAATTCGAGTCAATGTATCCGGGTTGGAAGATTGACCACAAACAAGTAGGTAATTACGACGACGTTAAATCCACAATCAGCAAGGAAATAAACGTAGGTAAACAACCCGATATGGCTTATTGTTATCCCGATCACGTTGCTTTCTACAACATTACGGGTTCTGTAAGGACGCTTGACGATTATATCAACAGCACCGAACAAACGACGTATACTGTTACTAACGATGACGGCACTACCGAAACAAAAACGGATATCGTCGGTCTTACGCAAGCGCAAATAGACGATTTCATTCCCGGATATTATGAAGAAGGCAGAGAATTCGGCGACGACAAAATGTACACTATGCCGTTCAGTAAATCTACCGAAGTTCTTTACTACAACAAGACTTTCTTTACTGCAAACAATATTCAGGTACCCACCACTTGGGACGAAATGGAAGAAGTTTGCAAAAAGATTAAAGGAATCGATAAAGATTCTATACCTCTCGGATACGACTCGGAAGCAAACTGGTTTATCACGATGACCGAGCAACTCGGTTCGGGTTACACTTCCGCAACTAAACCTTATTATCTTTTCAACAACGATGCCAACAAAGATTTTGTAAAGAAATTTAACGGTTGGTATTCAAACGGTTATGTTACGACTCAGGAAATTTACGGTAAATATACTTCAGGCTTGTTTGTTGCTCAAACAGGTACGCGCAGTTATATGTCGATAGGTTCTTCCGCAGGTGCGGTTCACCAAAGACCTGCAGCGGTAGACGGTAAATATCCGTTTGAAGTGGGTATTGCAACTATTCCTCAAATAGACGCATCTAATCCCAAGGTTATTTCTCAAGGACCTTCGATTTGTATCTTCAAAAATAAGAAATATCCCGAAAAGGAAAAAATGACTTGGCTTTTCCTTAAATATCTCACCACTTCGGTAGATTTCCAAGCGGAATTTTCACTTGCTTCCGGTTACGTTCCCGTACTTAAATCGGTTGCTGAACACCCTGTATATAAAGATGCATTTGCTAAAATCGACAATGCGGACGGTGCAGAAGTCAATAAGTATATCGCATCTCTTTCTGCGAGAGTTTGTATGGGACAAACAGACGCTTATTACGTTTCTCCCGCATTCCCCGGTTCGTCCAAGGCTCGTGACGAAGTAGGCGCGTTATTGCAAAAATTGCTTGTTGTCAAAAATATCAATACAGAAATCGACAAGGCGTTCAACGACGCAATTTACAACTGCGAATTCCAATACAACGACTAATAATCCGGCAAATGAGTGTTGCGACGAATTTCGTCGCAACGCCTTGCCTTGTCTAAACTATTAAACACGGGAATTAATTATGAAGATGATTAAAAAATTATTGTGTCTTGTTCTTGCTGTTGTTACGGCTCTCGGCGCGCTTACGTTTGTTGCGTGCGAAGACGGTGGCAAGGGCGAAGAAAAAGATTACGTTTCACAACTTAAACTTGATTTTTCAAGCAACACGTTAAAACAAGAAGTCACCGTAAAACAATACGTTGACGGCGACACGACTCACTTTTATCCAAAAAAAGATTCCACGGTTACAAATTATTATCCGTTTACCGAGACGGCGGGATATATAAAAGCGAGATATATTGCGATAAACACCCCCGAATCTACGGGTAAAATAGAAGAGTGGGGTTTTGCCGCAAAAGATTTTACAAACGAAAAACTTAAAAACGCAAAATCTATAATTGTCGAATCCGACGACGATAAATGGAATATCGACTCGACAGGTTCGAGATATCTTCTTTGGATATGGTATATGCCGCAGGACGGTACCGAATATAAAAATCTCAACGTTGAAATTTTGCAAAACGGTTATGCGGTAGCCTCCGCTACGGCGTCAAACCGTTACGGCGAAATTGCCGTTGCCGCACTCGAGCAAGCGCAAGCACTTAAACTTCACGTTTATTCGGGTCAAAAAGACCCCGATTTCTATTACGGCGAAACGGTTAAACTTACTCTTATCGAATTGCGTTGTCACATCGAAGAGTACGTAGGCAAGAAAGTTTCGTTTGAAGGCGTCGTTACTTGCGAATACAGTAATACCGTATATGTTGAAGAATACGACGTAGACCTCGACGCATATTTCGGCATGCCCATATATTACGGATACAATGCACCGACAGGCGTTCTCGAAGCACTTACCGTAGGTAACAGAGCAAGAATAGTGGGTACGGTAGAGTTTTACGAAGCAAAGGGCACTTATCAGGTAACGGGTCTTTCTTACAGGGCGATTAAACCCAACGACCCCAACAATACTATCAAGATCAGCGACGGGCACGAACCCGCATATAAAGAAATCGACGCCGATACTTTCGCAAGCGGAACGCTTAAAGTACCGTTTGATAAAAAAGACGGCAGCGGCGAAATCGAATACGTAGAACTTCCTTACCTCGAAGCGGCTTTGGGTTCTACCGTGTCTATGAATAATCTTACCGTAAAGAGCGTTTATACGACAAACAACGGCGGAACCAGCGACGGAGCGATGACTCTTACATGTACGACTTCAAACGGAGCGACTGTTTCTATCCGTACTGCGGTTTTGTATGACGAAAACAATCAACTCGTTACCGCCGATAAGTATAAAGGTAAAAAAATCAACGTGCGCGGTCTTGTAGATAAATACGAAAACAAATATCAGATTTATTGTTACCGCGTAAATCAAATCGTCGTAGTAGGTTAAACGCATAAAATCGTTTTACAAGCGGGAATTTCCGATCAATAAAAAATTGCCGCTTGTAAACAAACTATTTTTGACCAGATTTTAAAAATGTTTTTTAAAGAAATTTAAAAAATAAAATAAAAAAGGAGAACAAAATGAAAAAACTTTTAACTTTGTTGTTAGCATTGGTTGCCGTTATATCGGTTATCGGTGCGGGATGCCAACTTGCCGGCTCTTCGGGTACAACCGTAACTGCCGAAGAAGCGCAAAAAGCAAAAACGCTCATTGAACAAAAGTATAGAGGCGAAAGCGAGACTACGGCTTCTGACTACAAATTGGATGCTCAGGTAGGAGTTGACGGCACCATTGTCAAAGTAGAATGGTCTGCCAACACCGACAAGGTAAGCATCGGTACCGAAATGGACGAATACGGTCAGGTTACCGTTAAAGTTACTAAAACGGCTGAAGAAGTATCTTACGTGCTTACTGCAAAAATCTACGATTCCGACAGAAACTGTTTAGAAACTACCTTCAATCGTAAAATCCCCGCATACAAGTTGTATAATTGGGAACAATATCTTGCTGCAGAAGACGGCGAAGTATTCTCTATCGAGGGTATAGTTACTTCTATCTGGGGTAAATCTCTCGGCAACACATACAACGGTATGTACGTACAAGATTTGGAAAACAAGGGTGGTTATTACGTTTACGGTTTGACTTCTGATGCTGCAGCGGCAGGCGTAAAAGCAGGTATGACTGTTTCAGTTACAGGTACTTATATAAAGAACTACGTCGAACTTAAAGACGCTTCCTGCTCGATTCTCGACAGCACTATCAAGACTGTAGAACCTACAGATTATACTGAAATTTTCAAAAACGCAACAAGTCTTAAAGACACTGCGCTTTTGGAAAAACAAACTCTTCTCGTTACTCTTAAAGGAGTAGAACTTCAACCTCAAAGCGAGGCTGACGTAAGCGGTAGTTATTATCGTTTCAAACTCGGCAACCTTTCTTCTTACGTAAGAATTTCTTCTTCCGTATGTCCTATGACTAAAGAAGAACAAGCGCAATTCAAGGCTGACTTTGCCGCAAACGTAGGCAACAAAGCAGACGTAGTAGGTATTGCAAGCGCATACAACGGTGAATTTTATATCGTTCCCGCAGGTGCAGGCGCATACTCCAACTATCAGGTAATCACTAAAACCGATGAAGAAAAGGTTGAAACCGAATTGACCGGCGCATTCCTTTCCAAGACGGTATTTACCGAAGACGAAACTATTACGCTTCCTACAGTAAAGACTTACAACGACGTAACGTTTACGTGGGCTTCAGACAGCGCAAATGCAGTTGTTGAAAACGGCGAATTAAAAATTACTATGGCTTCGACGACGACTACCGCAACCGTCACTTTGACTGTTAAGTGCGGCGAAGTCGAAAAAACAAAGACTTTCACTCTTAAACTTCAGAATATGACTCTCAATCATGCAGGTACCGAGGCTGACCCGTACGATTGCGCTGATACTCTTGCAATTTTGAATTCTCTTGCAACAGGCGAAACTTACTCCAATGAAGACGGCACGCCCAAGAAGGTTTACATTAAAGGTTACGTTGTAGTTGAAGGTACTGCGGGTAACTTCCAATCCAAGTTCTACCTCGGTGCAACTAAAGATACTGCTCAAGCAGACGCAGTTTACGTTTATAGCGCAAACTATTCCGATGCAGTAAAGAGCATTAAGTTAGGTGACCTCGTTGTAGTAAGCGGTTTCCTTATGGACTTTAAGGGGACTAAAGAAGTTGGTCAAGCAAAGGTTGACGGTTCAACTGTATTCCCGACGCTTGTAAGCACAGACGCAGAGCAAGGCGGCGGCGAAACTCCCGATCCTAAACCGAATCCTGAAGAACCAACTACTTCTCACGCAGGCACTGCAGAAGATCCGTATTCTTGCGCAGACGCTCTTACAGTTTTGGATTCTCTTGCATCCGGAACTTATTATATGGCTGACGGAGCGGCTAAGGCTGTATATATCAAAGGTTATGTATTAGACCCCGGCACATATAATTCACAATTTGGCAATCAAAACAAAATTTACATTGCCGATGCGGTTGATTCCGATGTTAAATTGTATGTTTACAGAGCATATTTTAGTAATGATATAACTACTATTGCACAAGGTGACCTTATAATCGTAAAGGGATATCTTAATAATTCGACGTATGGTAAACAAGTAAGTTATTATGACAAAGAAAACGCTTATATCGTAAGCAAAACCGAAGCAACTCAAGAAGACCTTGCAAAACTTGTACTTGCAGGTTTGACTGTAAAGACTACGCTCGACGCCGACTATACGCTTCCCACAAGCACGCTTGCAACAATCGTTTGGTCTGTTAAAGAAGAAAGCGCAGCATTGACTATCGAAAACGGCGTTGCAAAGGTGACTCGCGGAACGGCTGACACACAAGTTGTACTTGTTGCTAAAATCGGCGAAATGACTAAAGAGTTTACCGTTACGGTTGTAAAGGCTGACAGCGGCGAAAATCCCGGCGAAACAAAAACCGTTACTTTCAATTTGGGTAAAGATAAAGAAACGACGGAACATGCCGACGGTGATAAAACCGCGGTAACAACTTATACCGAAACGGTAGACGGCGTAACATTAACTATTTCTAATGGTACTAATATGTATCAAAATGCAAATGATGCAAAGGGTAACGGATGTTTGAAACTTGGAACTGGTAAAAAGCCCGGTAGTTTTACTATTACAGGTATCCCTGCAGGAGTAAAGAAAGTTGTTATTTATGTTGCGGCGTATAAAGCAAGAACTGCAAGCGTAAAAGCAAACGGCGAAGAAACCAAGTTGACGAAACAATCCGACAATGGCGAATATGACGTAATCGAAGTATTGATTGCAGAAGGTACTACCGAAGTTACTTTTGAAGTTTCTTCCGGTAACCGTGCAATGGTAAACACTATCGAGTTCGTTTACTAAGATAAACCAAATAAAACGATTGATTTAAAGATAATTTAAGTCAAATAAAAAAGACAAGCGAGGTTATCCCCGCTTGTCTTTTTGCTATACTCCAAAAGCCTCCTTTGTGCCAGCCGAGCGCGAATTGAATAAATTAAGTTTTAACGGCACTAAATTTGTAAAATCTTTGTTAAACTCACTTATAATACCACTCGGTATTATTGCGTTCGTTTGCCTTGATTTTTCTAAATTTATCGGCGTTAAAATGCGAAGCACCTTAAAGCCATATTTTTTAGATAATTTATTACAAACGTGAGCGGCGGCATACTGTACGTATGACAAGCGAGCGTTTGCGGTAAAGGGCAAAAAAGATGTCTTTAAGGCTTAAAGGACTCAATTCTCGCTCGGCTTGGGAGGTGGCGCGCGGAACGCGTGTCGGAGGGATTGTAAAAAACAATTTTCCTTTCAAACACTTATTAAAAACATAAACAAACAATATTAAAAAAAATCAATCAATTCGATTTTAAAACAATTTAAGTCAAATAAAAAGACAAGCGAGACTCTCTCGCTTGTCTTTTTGCTATAGCCCAGCCGCCTTTGTGCCAGCCGAGCGAGAATTGAATAGATTAAGTTTTAACGGCGCAAAATTTGCAAAATCGTCGTTAAATTCGCTTATAATACCACTCGGTATTATTGCACTCGTTTGCCTTGATTTTTCTAAATTTAATTTGCAAAATCGTCGTTAAACTCGCTTATAATACCACTCGGTATTATTGCGCTCGTTTGCCTTGATTTTTCTAAATTTAATTTGCAAAATCGTCGTTAAATTCGCTTATAATACCACTCGGTATTATTGCGTTCGTTTGCCTTGATTTTTCTAAATTTATCGACGTTAAGGTTCAGCCTTCCTTGTGCAAAGGAAGGTGGCGCGCGGTACGCGTGACGGAAGGATTGTAAAGGTAATTTTTAATAAATCAAGCCAATATCCGTTAAAACAAGCCGTATTTTTAACCACAAAAACAATCCCTCAGCCACTTCGTGTCAGCCCCCTTTGCACAAAGTGGCCGAATAAAATTCAATTTTATTTATAAAAAACAAACATTACTGACAGCCCCAAGCCGAGCGGGTTGTGATTTATAATATAATAAAATTATAAGAAGTAAATTTTGAAACGAGTTCAAAATTTTGCGCTAATGCGCTCGTAAAGTCGATACTTTGCACTTCTTCATTAAAAAAATATCGGTTATACTTGAAAATACGCTCGCGCCGCATATTATTTGTTAAATAAAAAATCAAATAAAAACATAATATGCGTTCAGATAAAAATTTAATAAAACAAAAGAAGTAAACCTTTCGGCTTACTTCTTATTTTTAGTAATGTTTAATTATATTTGACAATTTATTGAAAAACACATAAAGATACTTTCAATAAAACTTATAAGTTTTAAACAGAGCCGTATTTTTATAACTGTGTTCGTTGGGGTAAATTGACTTTAAAAATCGAAACAACTTATTTTACAATAAAGATTTATAAAGGGCGATAATGTCTTCTTTCGTCGGGTCTTTGGGGTTGCCCGGGCGGCAAGCGTCGTCCATTGCCGATTGCGCCAGGAAGTCGATATCTTCTTCTTTTACAATTCCTTTCAAATCGCGGGGTATGCCCACGTCGACAGAAAGTTGTTGCACTGCGTCGCATGCGGCGTTTCTCGCTTGTTCCAAAGTCATTTTATCTACGCCTTTTACTCCCATAGCGATAGCGATATTGCGGTATTTTTCGCCAGTTGCGTCGGCGTTGTATCTCATTACCGTGGGGAGAAGTATTGCGTTAGCCACACCGTGCGGAGTATCGTATACTGCACCGAGTGCGTGCGCCATAGAGTGAACTATGCCGAGTCCTACGTTAGAAAAGCCCATGCCGGCAATATATTGACCGAGAGCCATTCCTTCGCGACCTTCTTTCTCGTTTTTAACAGCCGAGCGGAGCGAACGCGAAATAATTTCGATAGCCTTTAAGTGGAACATATCCGTCATTTCCCAAGCGGCTTTTGTGGTATAACCCTCGATTGCGTGAGTCAATGCGTCCATACCCGTTGCGGCGGTAAGACCTTTCGGCATAGTGCTCATCATGTCGCTGTCGATAAAGGCAACCACGGGAATATCATGCACGTCTACGCAAACGAATTTACGTTTTTTCTCGACGTCGGTAATTACGTAGTTGATGGTTACTTCCGCAGCAGTGCCGGCAGTAGTGGGTACTGCCATAATGGGTACCGACGGTTTTTTAGTGGGAGCAACGCCCTCGAGCGAACGCACGTCTTCAAATTCGGGGTTGTTGATGATTATGCCTATCGCTTTTGCGGTATCCATTGAAGAACCGCCGCCGATAGCGACGATATAATCCGCGCCGCTGTCCTTAAAGGCTTGTACGCCCGTTTGCACGTTTTGAATCGTGGGGTTGGGCTTGATGTCCGAATAGAGGGTATAGGCGATGCCGTTTGCCTCTAATATGTCGGTTACTTTTTTAGTAACGTTGAATTTAACAAGGTCGGGGTCGGAACAAACAAATGCTTTGTTGAGTCCGCGTCTTTTTACTTCGCCGACTATTTCGCTTACGCAGCCCGCTCCATGATAACTTGTTTCGTTTAAAACTATTCTGTTTGCCATTTTTTTTGCCTCCTTGAAAAAATTGGTTTATTAAAATTTTTCGTGAGAAAACGAATTTTGCCCGCAACGATTTTGTTCGTTTTATGCGAACGGAAAACTCGTTTTCCTACGTATTTCCAACCTTGGTAGAACAAACCGCAAATCCGGCACGTTTTTATCGTTTTCTGCATATTATTGCGGCACGTAGTGTTTTTACGCCGTAAAGTCGACCGCAAAATATACGAGTCGGTCTTTTTTTGCATATGGCTGCGGCTTGTTTGGACAAGGCAAACGACTGAACACGTACTATAACGTACTTGAAAGTCGTTTAACGCAGTACAAATCGACTTGACGGTGCAAAAATTGTTCTAATGGGGTTTGAAATACGTATGTTATTTTAATCGTGTTTTGTGACCTTATTATGATTTTATTATGTAATTTTTCAAAAAAAACGTAAATTATCGGTAAAAATGCCGATTTTTTTGTTTTATGTGTGCATTGAATAATGCGTTATTTCAATATTTTTTTAATCACCCAAAACTGAAATTTTTGCGGCATAACGTTAAAAAGCAAAAGCATGAGATTGCGATTTATCGGGTATGCGAATTTCGGGTTTTTCTTGCGCAAAATTTTCAGGGTTTTGTCCGCAATTTTTTGCGGACAAATTTTTCTTGCCTCCACTTTGTCGACTATGTTTTTAAACCTTTTTGCGTTGTACGAATACAGTTTTGTGTTTTCGCAAAACTTGTCGAGTTGAGTGGTGGATACGCCGAGCATGCCCGTGTCGACTGCGCCCGCGCGGATTACGCTTACTTTTATGTCCAGAAGTTGCAATTCCATTTTAAGCGAAAAAGCGTATTTGTCGAGGGCGGTTTTCGTTACGGCATAAATACCCGTGAAAGGCAGAGTATCGATTGGCGCAAGTTCGCTCGTGGTGATGATTATCCTTGAATTTGCGCTTAAAAGCGGCAAAAAAGTCTTATTGATAAGATATGCGCCCAGCACGTTTACGTCAAAAGCCAGTTTCATTTTGTCGGCAGGTATTTCGATGAACGAGTCGAGCATATATATCCCCGCAAAATGCACTATAGCAAACAAATTTTGCGTGACCGATTTAACTTTTTCAAAGGCGTTAAGCACGCTTTGTTCGTCGGTTACGTCCGTCTCGATCGGTATGATTTTGTTTTCTTTATCGAGTTTGGTTGAGTTGTATGTTGGTGTGTCGGTTTTTTCGGCAGTTTTGTTTGATTCGTCGGCGATTTCGGTAGTTTTATCGATGGCTTTGATTGTTTTATCGAGAGCAAAAACCGTGTAACCGTTTTTTACAAGCGTTTTTACGGTGCTGCTGCCCATGCCGCCGTACGCACCCGTAACGAGCACGTATTTATTTTTGTCGGTTGTGTTTGATTTGTCGGTTGAAAAGTTCGTCTGACTTAGTACGTAGTTATTTTCGTTCATTTTTTAAATTTATATACTAAAATTTTCTTTTTTTATGCGTTTTAAAAGCGCGTCGTAAGCGGCTTCGTCGGTGAGACGGTCACTTACGGGTGTGATTGAAATATAACCGTTCATTACGCTGTCGGTGTCCAAAGTCAAGTCGGTTGTACCGGCGTAATTACACACGAGATTTGGGTAGACCATACCTTCTTCGTCGTTAAAGTCAAAATCGTCGCTGTAAATGGCTTCGCCCGCCGTAGTCGGGATAATAATAGTGCCGTCTTTGGGAAAATTTACGTTGACGATATCGCAATAAGAGAGCAGTTCGTGATTGTTTATGAATTGAAAAGCCCTGTCGATATTTTTGTCGGCGTCGTCGAAATTGTCCCAATGCGTGGAAAACGCAATCGATTTCACGCCCAGATGAGCCCCCTCGAAACATGCACCAACCGTGCCCGAATAACAAATATCGCCGCCGAGATTAAATCCGCGGTTTATACCGGAAATAACCAGGTCGAATTTGAGTTTTAAGCCCAAAATCGCAATTCGCACGCAGTCGGCGGGGGTAGAGTCCACATAATAACTCTCCACGCCGTCGAAAAGGTCTACTTTTTTAAACCCGAAACCTTTATGTATTTCAATCGAGTGGCTTTTTCCGCTTTGTTCGGACTTGGGAGCGACTACAACTACTTCGCCCTTGGTTTTTGCCCACTCGACAAGGTGTTTTAAACCCTCGGCATAAATGCCGTCGTCGTTTGTCAAAAGAATTTTCATAACCACCCCGTATTGTTTTGTTTATATTCCTTTAAAAGTGCGTCTGCGTCGTCTATGCATGCGCGCATTTCTTCTTGACTGTATACCGTTGCTCCCGAAGCCATTTCGTGACCGCCGCCGTGATATTTGCCCGCAAGCAAGTTTATTTTCAAAAAGCGAGAGCGGAGTCTTACCCTTATCGAGCCGTCGGCATTGTCGATGAAGGCAAGCCAGATAAGGCTGCCTTTTACATTGGAAAGTTCGCCGATTACCGCACTTGCGTCCTCGCGGGAAAGGTTGAATTCCTCTTGCATTTTCTTGTCTACGTAAATGTAAACCACGCCGTTTTCGGTCGTTTGCATATGCTCGTAAACGTATGCTTTAAACTTGAAATATCCGTAATCTTGCATGTACAGATTGGCGAACATCGTTTGCGTGTCTATGCCTTTGTCCAAAAGCGCGCCCGCAAGTCTCAACGTGTCGCCCGTTACGCCCTCGAATTGAAATCTGCCCGAGTCGGTTACCATGCCGAGATAAATGGCGGTTGCCGCCTCTTTGCTTAAAACAAGTTCGTCTTTAAATGTGTTCCAAAAATCCGCAATCATCTCGCATGCGGAAGAACGGAAATCTTCTACCCAGGAAATATCGCCGTAAGGCGAAGTGTCCACGTGGTGGTCGATTTTTATAAGTTCTTTCGCTAACGTATAATTTTTGTTTGAAATTCTGTCTGTCGTGCCCGTGTCGATTACGATGCAAAGCGCGCCGTCGTATTCTTCCGGAGCAAGCGTGTCCTCGCCACCCATGAAAGAAAGATAATCGGAATAATCGTCGTTTACAAGGTAAATCTTTTTATCGGGGTAGGTGTCCTGAAGAATTTTTTTAAGTCCTCTCGTCGAACCGTATGCGTCTCCGTCGGGGCGCAAATGTCTTGAAATTACAATTTTGTCGTACTGCTTGATTTTTTGTAAAATCTCTTTTTTGATTTGTTCGTTCATGTTTCTCCGTTTAAATTGCGTCTGTATATGATATATATTGAAAAGTTTTTATGTTGTTCTTGCGCCGTTTGGACGAGCCGCGATAGGGGGTAAATATTGCTTTTGTGGTGCATTGATTTAATGCGTTTTATTTTTATATAAATTGCGCCATGCTGTCATGTTTACCGCAACCGTTTGCCGTAAAAACGACATTTTTATATCGAAATTATAGCGTTTATTCTACTATTCCGTCCAGATTTCCGTCATTTTGTTGCAACGTGTCGAGGTCGGATAAAAGTTTCATTGCTGTTGCTTTATCGGGTACTAAACAGCCGCTGGCTTTTTTATGTCCGCCGCCGCCGTATTTCACCGCGATGGGGTTGATGTTGTATTTATTAGAGCGGAGTTCTACGTGAACGCCGTCTTCCCATTCGGTAAAGTTTACCCAGGCAAACACGTTTTTAATGTCTGCCATAAGTCCGACAAGCCCTCTCGAAATAGAGAAAAAGTCGCCGCCCGACGCCTTTACTTCTTCAAGCGTGGTATAAATATACGCCGTGTTGTGCTCGGTAAATTTGATTTTTAAGATGTTGTTCGCCTTTTGTTTAAGACTGTCGAAATCGTCCGCGTACAAGTTGTAATACAAATAGTTTACGTCGATAGGCTGAGACAAAAGGTAAGCGGCGAGTTCAAACGTGCGCGCCGTCGTCGAATCGAAGCGAAATCTGCCCGAGTCCGTAACCATGCCGAGATAAAGGGCGGTTGCCGACGATAAAGAAAGGTTGAGCCCCGTTTGTTTGGCAAACATAGCGACAAGTCCGCAACAACTTTCATAAGTGCTGTCCACGCAGTCGATATCGGCTACGTTTTCGCAAAACAAATGGTGGTCGAAACGTATTGTTTTTTTCGCTAAACTATATCTTTCGTCGCTGATCATGTGCGCCGCTCCGCAATCGAGAATTATCGCAAGCGCGCCGTCGTAATAAGAATCGGGAATTTCCTCGGGTGCAGAACCTTCTAAAAAGGCAAAACGGCTTGCGTCGTCGCCCACTTTGTACACTTCTTTGCCACTGAAATTGTCTTTAATAAGGTGATAAAGTCCAAGTTGACTGCCTATCGCGTCTCCGTCGGGGTGCGAGTGGCGGTGTAAAATTATTCTGTCAAATTCGCTTATGGTTTTTAAAATTTCGTTAAACATAATTTTCTCCGTTTCATCTCATATTTTAACATAATAGTCTACGTTTGTCAAGGCGCAACATTTTAATCGGGGTTTGCTTTTTACTTTGGCAAAAGGACTTTTAAAACGTTTTTATAAACTTAAAAACGAGGTGGAAATTTATTATATACATTGCGGTATATTGTAGCGTTGCGACCTATATGTGTTTAGTAATTTTTTAGTGCGGCGACCTTCGATTTTGAAATATTTGGTATTTTATTGCAAATTTATTTTTAAAGTGATATAATGAAAATGCGAACTCAATTTAATATCCGGCGTAGACGTATACTTATGAGACATAGGTGTACTTTATTTGCGTTACATAAAAAATCGTCTATGCTGACGGATATTTTTAAATTGAGTGTCGCAACTTTAGCGAATAAGTCACTTTTTGTCGGTGTCGTCTTATTCGTTAAGGCGGCACTTTTTTTAATTTTAATCGGAGGGATATGTTAATGAAAAAGTTTATACTTTTTGCTTTATGCTTAACGTTTTTGGCGTCGGCATCGCTGTTTATGGTCGGCTGCAAAAACAAAAACAAGCATACTCACAGTTTCACGGTCGAAACCGTAGCGGACAAATATTTGTTATCGGCGGCGACTTGTACTCAAAAAGCAACATATTTTTACTCGTGCAAGTGCGGAGAAAAGGGCTCTGAAACGTTTGAGTACGGCGATGAGTTGGGGCATAGTTTTACAAATTACGTTTCGGGCAACGACGCAACTTGCACGAGAGACGGAACAAAGACTGCAAAGTGCGACCGTTGCGACGAAACGGATACTATTGCAGACGTAGGCAGTAAATTAGGGCATAGTTTCACCGACTACAAGTCCAATCACGATGCAACTTGTACCGAGGACGGAACGAAGACCGCAACTTGTGACCGTTGCGACGAAATCGATACTGTTGCGGATACGGGCAGTAAATTAGGTCATAGTTTTACAAACTACGTTTCAGACAACAACGCAACTTGTACCGAAGACGGAACAAAGACCGCAAAATGCGACCGTTGCGACGAAACCGATACGATTACTGACGAGGGTAGTAAATTAGGTCATAGTTTTACAAACTACGTTTCAGACAACAACGCAACGTATGAGAAAGACGGAACGAAAACGGCGCATTGCGACCATAAGGGTTGTACCGCGACAGACACAATAACCGATGAAGGAACAAAACTCGAAAGTTATATGGCTTTTAAAACACTTCTGGTAAACGGAGACAAAGTTTACGGTAAAGTGAGCAACGACACAAAAACGTTTTCTTTTATTAACGAAATCGAAGCAGTGGGGCTTATTAAATATTTTGTATCTTTTGATATTTACGGAAATCAAAAGATAGATACAAAAACGATTCCTTTAAACGTAGGAGACAACACTGTTTATGTTACCGAATTGTTAGATGGCGAACCGAAAGCAACGTTTGAAGTAACCATTCGCCGTAGACCCATGTATACGGTAAGTTTCGATACAAACGGCGGCAGTGACGTTGAAAGTCAACAAGTAGAAGAAGATACAATTATTTCCGCGCCGATTACGACGAGGCTTGGCTATACATTTGTAAAATGGAGTTATGATTTTTCTCAACCGATAATAGAAGATGTTAATATAACGGCTAAATGGGAAGCAAATATCGACACTTTGTATAAAGTCGAGTATTATTTTGAAAATTTTGAAAATAATGACTACACTTTATATGAGACAGACGATTTGCAAGGCATTACCGACACTACCGCCACAGCAAATATAAAAACTTACGACCACTTTACATTCAACAAAAATAGAGGGGTATTGAGTGGAAATATATCGTGCGACGGAAGTCTTATATTGAAAGTATTTTACACGAGAAATACTTACACTTTATCAAACGCAAACACGTCGTACGGTATAATAACTAATGCTACGACAGTAAAATACGGTAGTAATATAGAGAGTGTTGTGACCGAATATTTAGGTTGTGAATTTATAGGTTGGTTTAACGGTGAAGAACTGCTTTCATCTGAAAAAGAATACTTGTTTACAGCAGAATATAACGTAACCGCAAAGTTTAAAGTTAAAGATGAAATGTTAAACTTTAACTTTAATTCTTCTGTTGACACTTGTAAAATAACAGGATTAAAAGATAAAACCATTTCCGAAATAGTTATTCCGGAGTACGTAACGAGTATAGAAGATTCTGCATTCTATAATTGTAGCGGGCTCACGAGCATAACAATCGGTAACAGAGTAACTTCAATTAGTCATAAAGCGTTCTATAATTGTAGCGGGCTTACGAGTATTGAAATACCAGACAGTGTAACATCAATCGGTTGGGATGCGTTTTATGGTTGTTCTTTGCTTGAGAGCATTACATTGCCGTTTATAGGAGCAAGTAAAACTGCGGGTAATGGTTATGAGCAAGTATTTGGTTATATTTTCGGTTATAAAACAACTTCTTCATATGGCTCTTCGGTTAGTGGTGCAATATATCAATACTATGGTTCTAACAAGTATTATCATTATTATATACCTTCAAGTTTAAAAACTGTGATTTTAAGTAACAGTGTAACTTCAATTGGTTATAGCGCGTTCTATGGCTGTAGTAAACTCACGAGTATAACAATCGGTAACAGAGTAACTTCAATTGGTCGTAAAGCGTTCGAGGGTTGTAGCGGGCTTACGAGTATAACAATACCTAATAGTGTAACCTCAATTGGCGAAAATGCACTCGCTTATTGTAGCGGACTTACGAGTATAACAATACCCTACAGCGTAACTTCTATCGGTAATTGGGCGTTTTATAATTGTAGCG
>CAKQKE010000006.1 GCA_934247935.1 uncultured Clostridia bacterium | reverse complement strand
GCTGCGTGGCGTTCGCGTGCTTGCGCCCGCTCGGCTGAGGGCGCGCTACAATATAAGGATAAATTATTTTTACAAAAGAGGGCAATTTTTCATTGCTTCTTTTTTAATGTCGCGGCATAGGGGGAGCCCCCTATACTACGCTGACGCTGCGTGGCGTTCGCGTGCTTGTGCCCGCTCGGCTGAGGGCGCGCTATTGTGCAAGACAATAAATAATACTTAAAATTTTATTAAAAAATAATATATATCTTGACAAATGGGATTTGATTGTGTATAATTGTCCGATTTGGTGTGATAAATACCAAAAGGTCGGCTTGGGGAAATATATTTTGAGGTGGTTAATATGCATGATTTTTGTTATGTAACTAAAAAGGTTGCGACGCCGGTAAAAGCGAAATTGTTAGGCATTATTCATGAAGGACAGAAAAGTGTAAGAGATAATTTTACTTTTCAATTTACCTTTATAGGTAGTTCAAGTAGAAACATGATTACTTATGATAGAAAGTCGAACATTGGCTTTGATTTTGACGTCAATATTGAAGTCAATGACGATGACGAAAACTATAAACCAAAGGAAATCAGAACAATCATTCGAAATGCTTTGGATAAAGTGGTAAGGCGGTATGGTTATGATTATTGTGAAGATTCAACTCGCGTGCTAACAATAAAAATGAAGGATAGAGAAAACTCGAGAATCGTTCATAGTTGTGATTTTGCAATTGTCTATAATTGCAAAGATGGAAGACAGCAGTATATTCGATATAATAAGGATAATCAAACTTATACTTGGGAATATCAAGGCGTTGGGTTTAAAACTTTGCCAGACAAGATTGATTGGTTAAACGAAAACGGATATTGGGGAGAGTTGCGGGATTACTATATAGAAAAGAAAAACAATAATAACAACCCACAGAAGCACTCTCGTTCGATATATGCCGAAGCAATAAACGAAATGTGTCAAAAGAAAGGATATTTTGAAGAATAATACATAAAAGCAAAGGCAAATTTGTGGATTAATATATAGCAACATAATTAGAAAATGCAAAAGGTAATTCTTGTAAAAACCAAACTTATAAAACAAAAAAACAAGCAAGAAAATTGCTTGTTTTTTTGTTTTATTTAAGTTAAATGTCTGTAAATAAGGTTATCTTTAAGTGTTTCCGCGCCTTATGTTGCTTTTTTATCACGCTGCAGTTTAGTTTAAATATCAATTTTAATTATAAAACTTCATCACTTCAGCAAATTATTTTGTTTTGCGGTGACTTTAAAGGTCAGTTGTACCATTGTTATCATCAAAAGTACGAAAATCAAAAGATAATACGGCATAATCGAAAAACCTATCGCGTTTGCAATCACTCCGAAAAGCGGCGGCATAAAAGTAGAACCGACGTATGCGCTAGCCATTTGTATGCCGATAATCGCACCTGAGTTTTCCGCTCCGAAATTATATGGGGTAGAGTGAATTATGCAAGGATAAATCGGCGCACAGCCAAAACCTATCAAAAGGAACGCCGCAACCGCGATTTTATAAGAATTTATCGGCAAACACAATATAATAATGCCGCAAATCAAAATTCCCGTGCCGATGCTTATTGTTTTTCGGTCTCCCCATTTGTCGGTAATAAACCCGCTTAAAAATCTTCCCGCGGTAATACCGATATAAAAAAGAGATGCAAAATTAGCCGCCTGACCCGAAGAAATTTTTTTCACTTCGACGAAATAAGTGCTCGCCCATTGCATAGCCGTCGCTTCTGCCGCGCAGTATGCCGAAAACCCTATTAAAAGAAACGGCACGCCTTTAATTTTAAGCGCGTCTGCAATGCCGACCGGTTTTTTATCCTCTTCCGCAGTTGAAGAGTTGACTTTCCAGACGGGCAGCGTGACAAGCAGCAACATAACGATTGCAAGTTGAATAAAACCGACTATTCTGTATCCGTCGTTCCACTTTAAATTGCTCAACGCATAACCCATTATAAACGGACTTGCTATAGTGCCTACGCCCCAAAAACAGTGCAGCCAACTCATATGCTTGGCTTTGTAATGCAGTGCAACGTAATTATTTAGTGCGGCGTCGATTGCTCCCGCACCCAAACCATAAGGCACGGCAAAAAGTATCAGCAACCAGAATTTACTCGAAAACGAAAAGCCGAACAAGGCGATTACGGTCAAAAAGACGCTCGCCACGGTGACGATTTTCGTGCTGAATTTTCTCGTAAGTTTGTCCGAAAGCAGGCTTGAAATTATAGTACAGCCCGAAATGACCATAGTCACAATGCCCATATAAGAAATTTTCACCCCGAGTTCGGCGTGCATAACCGGCCAGCCCGAACCGAGAAGAGAGTCGGGCAGTCCCAAACTTATAAAAGCGACGTAAATAAGAGCAAGTAAAAACGAATACATATTTTTTCTCCGAATTGCCGTGTTTATTGCATACGTATTGCGTAAACACGGTATAATTTTTCTTCTTTTAAGTAAAAACGATTGCGTTTTTCGCTCGATTAAAGATATGATCGTATGTTTATATCAGCGCAAACTGCAAGCACAACGCAATCATAATGATTGTATATTAATTGCGCTGTTTAGTCAATAAAAATATTCAGAAAGTGCATTTTCTTTTTAGTTTGCCACAAAATCGTAGCGATTTACTGTGATGACAACATAATAATTTTACTGTGGTGAAATTATAGTAATTTACCTATGTAAAATATAACTTTGCGATCTAAAATAAAGCGTATACGCCCGTCTAAAACCCCGCTTAAAATTCGCTACAAGCAAAATTTTCAACGAAAGTTTATGTATCCGCGCCATAAAAGCGCTCATTGTGACAATTTTGTGATAACACTATTGACAATTATTCCCTATATATGGTAATATACTAAAGGATAAGGATTATGAAAAATTGCTTGTAAATTTTTCAGTAAGGTAAGGAAAAAGTTAAACTTTATCTAATAAGATTTTGAGAGGAAAGTTATGTTAAACAAATTTTTAGCACTTATTTTAAGTCTTTGTTTAGTGATTGCGTGCGGTTTGTTTATGGCGAGTTGCGGCGGCGGAAGCGATTCCGATACCGACACAGCCGTCAGCGATACCGACAGCAATACCGACACGGATTCAGGCACGGACAGCAGTTCCGACAATATCGAGGACGTAAAGGCTCAAACGTCAAAGCAATTAAATGAAAATTGGAATCAACTTTTGTTATATTTCCCCGACCTTTGCAATTCAACAGAATACGGCGAAGAGTTTACGAAATTGCTTATGAGAGTGGACAATGCAACCACGCAAAAAGATTTAGAAAAAATTATGATGTCCTTTAATGAGATGGTCGAAAAAATCAGAGATAATTTTACATTTGATTTTAACGCATATAAAAAGGACGCTATAACATATGCAAACAGATATTGGAACGAACTTCTTACCAGATATCCGGATGTGGCAAACAACGCCGAATACACCAAACGTCACGATGAGGCTTTTGAGAAAATCGACGCCGCGGACAACGAAAAAGATTTAGAAACGGCGATGAACGCGCTTCTTAATCTCGTGACGGAAATTTCGAGTTATTACGAAAATCAAGGCGAAGTGGATAAACCCGACGACCTCGATAGAGCCAAAGCGAACGTGAAGAGCAGTCTTAAAATCGAGTGGGATGACCTTTGCAAACTTTATCCCGACCTTAAATCGTCTACCTATGCCAAGACTTATGCGGATTTGCTCAATACTATTGAAGAAGCAACCAGCGTTAACGAATTAAACGAAATAATGGAGCGGTTTAACGACCTTATGAAAGAGGTACAGCAAAACTTAACTCCCGACGTCGGCGAATATAAAAAGTTGGCAAAAGCAAGTGTAGAAAACGATTGGGCGAATTTAACTAATAGGTTTGCCGCCCTTTCTGCCGATGAAGCATTAAAATCGCGTTATAACGAAATTTTAAACTCGTTTACAAATGCCGATACGGTAGAAGCCGTAGACGAAATTATGCAGTCTTTTGGTTCACTTGTAAGTGATATTTACAAACAATACGATGGCGGACAAGAAACGCCCGATATCACCGAAGAGCAAAAGCAAGACCTTATCAATCATTTAGAAAGCGAGTGGAAGAAACTCACTTCGATGTCCGAAGAAATAGCGAAAAAATATTCTGATAAGTATAATGAATTGCTTAACAGAGCGCAAAACGTAACGACATCCGCCGAAATAGACAATATCCAAAGCGAGTTTAAAAACTTATTAGATATTATCGAAAAAGAGTTCGGCAGTGGAGATATAAGCAGTTATAAAGAGCAAGTTAAATCTCAAATAGAAAGTAGATGGCAAGAGTTTATAAGTCGGTTCGGCTCTATGGCAGATACGAATTTCCCGACTCGTTATGAAGAAATAAAGTCTGCATTGCAAAGTGCTACGACTATAAGCGAGATAAACTCCGCAAAAAATGCTTTTGAAGCACTTGCGGAAGAGGTTAAAAACAGCGTAAACCTCAGTGGCGCTATTGCAATGTATCAAGAGCAAATCGAAGGGAAACTCTCCGATTTAAAACAAAATTATTTAGATAAATTTACCGACGAAATCAATGCCGAAATTACGGGGTTGAGAGAAACGCTCAAAGCGTCTAAAACGGTTACCGAGGCTGACACAAATTATCAAGCGGTAATGTTGTATTTAAGTCAATTGGAAGAAGAATTTGCGTCTCAACCGACCATGGATGAAATCACGCAAGTGCAATCGTTGATTTATACGTTGCGTGAGAAAGTTTCGGAAGAATATGGCGGTACTTCTTATTTCGAGTTTGGCGAAGACGTTACTACTAAAGGAAATGAATATCTTGAAAAAATAAGAGCGGCAAAAACGAAAAAGCAACTTGAAGAAATTAAAAATAAGATTGAAACCGAATATCTTGCATATCTTGAAAAAGCGGCTTTAAATTCTGCTATCGCAAAGATTAAGCAAACAGTCAACGACTCTTATAGCACTTCTCCGTCTTCGACTGAAAAAGAAGCGTTTAGAGACCAGGTGCTTTACGTGGTAGAAAATTGCAAAAATGCCGAAGATATTAAACATTATTACTTTTATATGAACTATAGGGTTGACTACGTCTTCCAAAATTCTGACGGTTTAATGGAAGGTTATATTGAATTGACGAGTTTTTATATCGGTTTGTTTGAAAATGAAGTGGTCACTGCCGCCGCTGCAAAAATCGACGTTCCCGAAAGTTTGGGCGATTTGGTCGGTTATGTAAAAGGTGCGGAAAACATCGAACAAGCAGCCGAAAGATTTGCCGAAGTAAAAGCCGCATTCGAATCCGTAAAGGATATGGTTTATGCGAAAAAGGCAGAATTAAACACTATTTTAGGCATGGAAAAGAAACTCGGTGTTACTTCCGACGAGTTAATCGCAGAAATTATTTCTGAAGTAAAGGTTATCGGAAATTACAGCGACGGTAGCACGAAAGAATTTTCGTTGACTGCCGATATGTTAAGTTTTAATAACGTCAATTTTGCCAAAATCGGCAATTACAGCATAGAAATCCATTTTAAAAACGAAGATTTTGAAGTTTACTCTAATGCATACGTTACGATTGTGCCGGATATGGAAAATGCCACGGTTGTAGGAACGTATAATTCGACAGGATATTTCTTGAATGATATCGACATGGGCGGCAGCGCTACGATGACTTTATACAACAACGGATTTCTTTCATTTAGCGACCGCTACAACGGATATTTCCCTTATACCGATAAAGGCGATTATATCGAAGTGGAATTCGGCGAATACGCAAACTGCAGCGTCGGTTTGTTTACAATTGACAAAACTAAAAATACTTTCGATTATTATTATCCCGCAGGCGACCTTATTGCCTCATTTACCGCATGGCGGACGGAATTTACTTTTAAATACATTTGGGTATATGGCAATTATACTACAGCGGGCAAATACGTTGCGATTTGTAATTACGGCATAACGACAAGCGAAGACGGGCATTATATCGGTTGGTCTACATATTGTACGCTCGATATGGAAAACAAAAAGTTCTCTTCCGTTTGGATGAACACTTTAAAAGTCGGTGAAGAGGGCGCAACTGTATATACATGGGAAGAAAACGGTCCCGATTTTGACCTTACCGAAGATTTAACCGAGGTTAAAGCGGAGGCTAAAAAGCAGGTCAAAGAAATGTGGGACGAATTAGTCCAAAAAGGCTATGACGTAAGTTATATGGAGAATAACGGCTATAGTTGTGATAGTGTTATCTCGGGAATCGATACGGCTTTAGACCGCAGTGTAATCAACGACTTGCTGATGAATTTTAGAAATTATGCAGATATGATGAAAAAGAATCATTTCAATTCAAGTTATACTTTTACCGAGCCTACGGCATATTTAAATGTGGGCGACAGTATAGATACTTTTATTGAAAAAAATCTCGTCGGCAAAACGTTTGAAGCGTCTTTGGAATACGGCGCCGGTGTTACGATAACGATCACAAAAGATATGGTAACCTACAACGGTGATACATCGACAAGTTACTCGATTAATTTTACTATCAGTTATGAGCATGAATTGTACGGTCACATTGATTTTTCCTTTGCTGTATTGGTTAATCCCGTGTTGTAAAGTCTTGTTTTATAATAGGTGAGATTATTAAAATCAGTTAGTTTTACTTTTGCAAAATGAAAAGTGGCATTTAAATTTAAAATTTGCAAGCCCCGCCGCGTATGCGACGGGGCTAAATTTATGACGTGAATTGATTGAGCGTCGGCATACCATGAAGTGATTGCCGTATCATTATATCGTGAAAGCGGTTGCGAATTTGATTGAAAAGACTAAAAAAGCAGATGTTTATCGGGTATTGACAAAAAGTGATTAATCGTGTATGATTATTGCGACGTTTGCACAAAAATTGCCGATGAAAATCGTTTTTATTGTAAGCGCGTGAAAAAAACAAAAAGTCGTTTTTACGATTAACGTATTGCGTGAAAACGGCAAAACGGAGCAAAAAATGAAGAAAACTGCGTTTATATTTACGTTTGTCGTTATATGTTTGTTTACAGGGCTTTTCGTGTGGTTTGGCGTAAAGTGCGTGAAAGACTACAAGTATTACGACGTGAGTTATGCCGATTTAATTTACGAAGAATTGACTTTTAAAGACTATGAAAGCGTAAGAATGTATAAAAGCGGACCCGAATATTTGTTTTATTTTCAAGAATACGACAAGCCTTTTGTAGTCACAAGCATTACTAAAAGCAAATTAAATTTAAACGAATTAGACAAGATATCCGAGGGAACGGTGTTGAAAATTTATTATCGCAAAGCCTCTTTAAAACGTTCCGACTATGAAGTGTGCGAAATAAAGACTAATTCGTCTACTGTTTTGAGTTTAAAAGGATATAAAAAGGCAAACAAAAACAATCAAATGATCGGTATGATAATTTGTCCGATTTTGGCTCTTTGCGGCGTTTTTCTTATTGTTTGCTTTATCAATCCCAAGACGAGATGGATGTTTTTAAACGCCCGCCAAAACCGCTCAAATTACAATTATTGATGAAGGTATTTACCGATTTAACAGTATACGTATTGCGTAAAAACGGCAAAATGAGGAGTAACGGTCAGCATATATAAGTGCAACGTTTAACAAATTAAGGAGAAAAAATGATTGTCGATAAAAATAAGACAATAGAATACTACAAAACTTACGTTCCGTGCAACTGTGCCGATTGCAAAAATTATATTGCGCAAATCGAGGACAAGTTTCCGCATATATGCGAATATTTGCGTTCTTTGGGGGCAGACCCGTTAAAACCGTTTGAACTTGCTTCCGTTCCTGCCGATGAAGAAAACAAAATTTTGTATTTAGTTTGCATGTACGTAGTGTTCGGCGAGTGCGAAGACGAGGTTGTTACGACAATCGACGGCTTAAATTTAGGGTTAAGCAAGGGCAATCATCCGTCAACCGGTATTTCCGAAAAACATTTCGTGCTTGACTTCGGTCCTATAACCATGGATAAATTAAATTATATTTACGGTGATAAAGTGTCGTTTGAAGACAAGGTCAAGGCGATTAATCTCGTTATCGACAAGTACGACCCCATGCAGTTGCTTCCTATGTGTCCTGCCGACGAATATTCGCTTGAAGCAAAGGAGATTGCAAAAAGGCTGGAAAATGCAAACGTGGTTGATATTAAAGGGGAAATAAAGGACGTTTTTTATAAAATGTTCTCAGTCGAACTTTCGGACGGTTTGTGCAAGAAAATGGCAAAAGATATAGAAATCAAGTTGAATTTTTTATCTACGATTGCCGATATTAAATTGCAAGAAAATCCCGGACTGAAAAATCTTGAAAAAACAGCCGACGGAATAAAACTGACCGTCCACGACGGCTTTATAGTTACGGCGGAATTGTCATCTGACGGCTTGTATAAAACGTGTATCAACGGCAAGTTTTTTTGCGACATGGAAGAGCAGGATTTTGAAGAATCTCTTAAAGAATTTGCCAACGACGGCAAAGTCGTTTACGTGCAGTATAGCAAAAAGAAGAAAAATCTTTTCGCTTTATATAAATATTTTTCGGTTGTCAAAAGAAACAAGTTTGTCATCGATAAATATATAAAAAATAAAAACGTCGAGTGTATTTTCGACAATAAAGAAGTGTTATACAGAAAATCGCCTATGTTGCCGTGCAGATGTTGCGGCTATCTGACTATCAGCATGCGCGGATATTTTGAAATTTGCCCTGTATGTTATTGGGAAGACGACGAAGAGCAATTCGACGACCCCGACTATGAGGGCGGCGCAAACGGAATTTCTTTAAAACAAGCAAAAAAGAATTATGCCGGGTTCGGCGCGTGCGACAGACGTTTTCGTACATGTGTGCGCAAGCCCGAAAAAGACGAGTTGCCGACTACCATAGAAAATTAAAATCGGAGGTTTAACAGCATACGTATTGCGTAAAAATGACATAATTGTTAATTTTTCAGATATGTGTAAGCATTTTGAGATTAAATTCAACAAATTATAGAGACAAATCCGACGCCCCTTGCAAGTTGTTGCTTGCAAGGGGTTGTTCGTTAATTAATAAATCAGATGATTTTGTAGTAAAAATGCGTTTTTATGCACAATGCTTGTTGATTTTGGTCAATTTTAACAAAATGTGTTTTTTGAGTGAAAATTCATTGACACAAATTAAAAAACTTGGTAGAGTAATGAGCAAATAATTTTTTTATGGGGTGACTTATGGAAAAACGAGGAACTTGGGCATCACGATCTACTTTTATACTTGCGGCTATAGGCTCTGCCGTTGGTTTGGGAAACGCTTGGAGGTTTCCGGGGCTTGCCGCAAAACACGGCGGCGGGGCGTTTATGCTCGCTTACGTGCTTGCGCTTGTTGTGATAGGCGTGCCGCTTTTAATGATGGAAATAGCGATAGGCAGAAGATTGCGTCAAGGCGCACCGGGGTCTATGCGAGGACTCAATAAAAAGTTAGAGCCTATCGGTTGGGCAGCCACGGCAAACGCGTTTGTAATCAATATTTATTACGCGGTTGTTTTTGCTTGGGTAATAATGATGGCTATTTTCTCGTATAAGTTTGCGGGAATTACGGGTAAAGTCACCGCTAACGAAGAAGCGGCGGGATTATGGGCGAAACTTATTCAAACAACGGGCACTACCAAAGGCTATTCAAATATGTCGAGCGTGGTTGTCGTGTGTCTTCTGATTGCGTGGGGCTTTATTTACGTGTGTATTCGCAACGGAGCGCACAGCGTTGGCAAAGTTGTAAAGTATACGGTGTTTTTGCCCGTAATTTGCTTGGTTATTATGGCGGTGAAAGGCTTTACGATGAAAGGCGCGGGCAAGGGGCTTGCGACTTTAATGATCCCGAAATGGTCTGCGCTGTTAAATGCCGAATTATGGATAGATGCGGTCGGACAAATGTTTTACTCTTTGTCTATTATGATGGCGATAATGTTTGCGTACGGTTCGTTTTTAAAAAATGACGCAATTATTGCGGTTGACGGATTAATTATTGCGTTCAGCGACTTTTTTATAAGTTTTCTTTCAAGCGTGGTTTTATTCACAACCATGTACGGCGTGGGTATGACCGTCGACGATATGTCGGCTTCGGGTGTGGCTACGGCGTTTATTATTTATCCTACGGCTATTGTCAATCTTTCTTCAAACGGAATTATAAACGCTATTTTTGCTTTCGTGTTTTATTTCTGCTTGTGTACTTTGGCGATAGATTCCGCATTTTCAATCACCGAAGGCGTATCGACGGCGATATCGGATAAATTTCACTTGCGCAAAAAACAAACGACGATTACGGTTTGTTTAATCGCGGGGCTTCTGTCGTTATGGTTTACTACCGGCGCGGGGCTTGCCTGGCTTGACGTCGTTGATAATTGGTGCAACGCCTACAATCTTATTATAGTAGGGCTTTTAGAGGCAATAGCGGTGGGTTGGTGCTTTAAAACGACAAAAGTTTTGGATGAAATCAACTTAAATTCTAAAAAATTTAAAATGGCAAAGTGGTGGTTTGTAGGATCGATTAAATTTATCGCTCCCGTTGTGCTGTGCGTGTTTTTCGTGTGGAATTTAATTACATTGTTTGTCGGCGGCGGTATTTACGGTGCCAAAGACAATTATTCGCTTGCAAGCAATATTATAGGCGGTTGGCTTATAAGCGCACTCGTGTTTGCCAGCGGGTTTATAATAAAGGCAATTGTAAGGGCAAAATCGAAAAACGGGTTTGTCGAGGATGAAATTTCTTGGGACGGCGAACACGCCGAACCTGTTGAAGATTAAATTAATACATAAAAAATAAATATCCGTAAAATATAATATTTACGACTTGTCTTTCTGATAATCAAACCGTTTTTGAAAACGTTTATTGCTGTTTGATTAAATAATAAGACAAGCCGTTTTAATTTAGTATTTTTCGTTGCGCTGTCGTATAGGTTTGGTGTCGAGTCTTTAGCGGTTTTGCAATAGAGTAAAAGAGAATAAAACCATGTCTTTAATATTTTCGGTCGCATATAATATAACGGAGGTATAATATGATAGACCGCACTGACGATTGTTTTGATGGACTTATAGACCACGGAGCGCAACCGTATGTGGAAAACATGCTTAAAGCGACCATGAACAACGATTGTTATCGCACGACTTTGTGGACGGGCGAACGTTTACAGACTACTATTATGAAAATAGAGGGTGGCGACGATACAGGACTTGAAATGCATGACAGAGCAGACCAATTTATAATGATAATTTGCGGAGTCGGTGTTGTTGCTTTCGGCGAATCGCGCGACGTAATCACAAAAAAAGTGCCCGTAAAAACGGGCTACGGAATATTTATCCCCGCGGGTACGTGGCACAACGTGATAAATTGCGGCATAGGCGCATTGAAAATGTTTTCGGTATACGCCCCGCCCGAGCATTTGCACGGCACGGTTCATCCAACCAAAGCGATAGCCAAAAAGGAAGAAGAATAAAAGTTTTAGTCAAACACGAACATTTAAAATAAAGCGCAGGTAAAGCAGATTTTGCCTCGCTTTATTTTTTGCGCAAAAAACTAAAATTTCGATTTGCTCCATATTTAAATTGTGATAATCGGTAAATGTCTGCGTTCGGTTAAAATCGCAAAAACAAAAAAATTGCCTTCAATCGTTGAAATATACGCAAAAATATGGTATTATAATTAAATAAAAGGAGACTGTTATGTTACTTGCTGACGGCGAAAGAATTGAAGAACTCGGCATAGACGATTTAAAAATTTTGCAAAGCAACAATTTATATAAATTTACCTCGGATTCGATTTTGCTTTCAAAGTTTGCTTCAAGTAAAAAGAATGATAAAGTCGCAGATTTTTGTTCGGGTTGCGGCATCGTTGGCATGCATTATTACGCGCTTCATCAAGACTTAAGCAGCGTAACTTTCTTTGAAATGCAAAAAGAACTTAGCGATTTAAATAAAAAATCAATCGAAATAAACGGACTTTGGGACAAAATGACGGCTGTAAACTGCCGTTTGCAGGATATCGGCAACGATTGCGACGGGAAATTTACTTTAATTTTATGTAATCCGCCCTATAAAAAACTGAACAGCGGAGAGAAGCCGCCAGAAGGGCATATCGCCATGTGCAGGCACGAAATCACTGTCACGCAAGAGGAAATTATATCTATCGCGGCGAAAAAACTCGCTTACGGCGGAAGATTTTGCATGTGCCAACGCACCGAAAGATTTGTGGACGCCGTTTGCACAATGAGGGAAAATAAACTCAATCCCGTCAAAATTCAATTCGTTTCGGCGGGTAAAGAGGATAAAATTTATTTATTTTTAATCGAGGCGGTAAAGCAAATCAGTCCGCAAATTAAAATACTATCCACCATTAAAAATTGACATTTTCGGAAAAAAGTTACCGATTTTATACTTCGATTTAATTTGCCGACGACTATAGAGGGCTACATTAAGGAGAGAATATGCTGTATTTTGTAAGCACACCCATAGGGAATCTTAAAGATATCACTTTGCGAGCATTAGAAATTTTAAAAACCGTCGACGTCATTGCGTGCGAAGACACGAGACATTCGCTCAGACTTTTAAATGCGTACGAAATTAAAAAGCCGCTTGTAAGTTATCATAAATTCAACGAGAGAGAGTCGGGCGAAAAAATAATTTCGCTTTTAAAAGAGGGTAAAGAGATTGCCGTTATTTCCGACGCGGGCACGCCGATTATTTCAGACCCCGGCAACGTGCTTTGCAAGATGCTTATAGAAGAGGGAATTTCTTATACCGTAATTCCCGGGGCAAACGCCTTGCTCCCTGCGCTTATTTTGTCAGGTCTCGACGCGTCGAGATTTACTTTTGTCGGCTTTTTGCCCGAAAAAAAGAAGGATAGAGAGTGTGTTTTGCAAAAGGCTGCGGCTTGTGAGTGTACCATGATATTTTACTGTGCCCCGCACGATCTTAAAAAGACGGTAGTGGTGCTGTTTGAAAGTTTAGGAAAGCGCAAGGCAGTGGCTGTAAGAGAGATTACCAAAATTTATGAAGAAAGGATAGAGTTTGACCTCGGTGACGAAATTTCTCTTCCCGATAAGGGCGAATACGTGATTTGCATAGAGGGTAAAGCGGTAACAAACGACCTTGTAAACCTGTCTCCCAAAGAGCATATAAAAGCGTATACAGACGGCGGAATGAGTAAAAACGAGGCTATAAAACAAGCCGCTAAAGATAGGGGCGTAAGCAAGTCGGAAATGTATAAATACACCTTAAATGATTAAGTTTTGCTGTATTTGCGGCATACGTATTGCATAAAGTTGACTTATTTTTAAAAATAACGGGCAAATTATTTACCGTAAGACGGCTAAATTATTTAAACGTCGACTTTAATAAAAATTTTAAGCGGTAAAATACCGTAAAGAAATAAAAGTTAAATACTATGCGGCAAACTATTGCAAGAAAATAAAAGGTGGACACCGTGTGGTAAAAAAATATTTTGGCATACAAAAAAAGGCGGGGAGTTTCCCCGCCTGAAAAAATTTTTACGAGTCTTTTTCGGACTCGTTTTTTTTATATTCGGACAAAATGTCTGCCATAAGCGAAACAAGTATTTTTTCTTCGTCCGGACTTAAAGAGTTTTTTCTGCAATCGGCAAGTATTTTTTCGATTTCGGTCTCGATAGAAATTTTATCTTTGCCGACCAATCTGAGTATTTTTTTGACTGCGCACGGCACTTTGTCGGCATCGGTTATCAGCAAAAGTATGCCTCTGATTTGAAAAGCCAAATCTTTTTTTTCGGGGCAAATCGTGCTTAAAATTACCGTTGCGATACCGCCGCAAGTTATACCGAGGTTGAAACAGTCTTCAAATACCACGGCGTCTTTTGTAAGCAGACTGTAAATGAAATAGAAAAGAATACCCGAAAAATATGTTGCGTAATTTTTTGCTCTTTCCGAAAAAACCGAGGGGTGTTTGCCGAGAATATACACTACGATACACACCGCAAAACTCGGAATTAAAAAGTCTTTGCCGCATTTTTTAAGATATCCCATAAGTTGAAATTCGTTCATTTCATGCTCCTTTCAAAAAGGAGAGAAAATCAATCTTCAGGCGCAATATCTTTTATCTTTCTACTTAATCTCACGTAAAAATTGTTTTTAGAATATTTATAGACCGTATTACTCCCTCCTTTTTGCTTTTTCCCCAAACGCCGATTAAATTATAAACCTTAAAATTATATAATCAAGGCTTTACCGACACAAATTTCAAAAGTTTTTATTAAAGGGGGAGCCATAACGAATGTCTTTAAAAGAGTGCAGTCGGCGCAGAATTAATTAATCGGCAACGGCAATTTTACAAAACAAGACAAAAGAGAACACACCGCCGGCGAGCGTAACTGCATTAACGAGACAAAGACAAAAGTTTATAAAAATATATCGGCTGTTTTTAAAATTTCTATTGTCAATCTTTTTTAAAAATCCTCGCTACAATGACGGTCAAATCGTCTTTGGCGTATCCGCCCGAAAGTCTTATTGCTTCTTCCATTATAGAGTCGGCGGTTTTTTGAGGATTTAAAGAGGGGTGGTCGTGAATAAATGTGAGCATGTCGGTAGAAGAAGTGAATGCGTCCGAAACACCGTCGCTGAACATAATTATACTGCAAGCCCCGTCGAAGTCGACGTTGCATTTTTTTGTTTCGACGTCCTCCAAAATCCCCAGCGGCAACGACGAGCCGTCGATTATTTTTATTCCTTCGTCCTGAATAAAAAAGCCGTAAGGCGCACCAGTTTTTATAAAAGTCGCTCTGCCTTTATATAAATCCACCGTCACCATATCGAGAGCGATAAAGTCCTCGTCGTTTGAAAAAGAAAGCAGTTTGTTTACGACGGGTAACACGACTTCGCTTTCAAGCCCCGCTTTATAAAGAGTTTCGATAAGGTTGATTGCAATAACCGAATTGCCGTGAGCCTTGACTCCCGTGCCCATGCCGTCGTTGATCGCAATGAGAAATTTTCCTTCGTCGATTTTAATGATAGAGTGAGTGTCTCCGCTGCAATTATTGTCGTCTTTGGGCATAGCGTTTACTCCGAAAACGGTATCGTATGCGGGCGACGGCTTTAAAGTGACGCAAATAAGTTCTGCCGAAAAATATAATTTTCTCACGATTGTAAGAGGTTTTCCGGTTGCGTTTTCGATAAGTCGGGTAAATATCGGCAGGGTAAATATTTTTTCGTCAAGCATAATTTCGATTTGAAAATCGTCGTCGCCGTACACGAGAATTTCGCTTACGTAAAAGCCGTTTTCGGTCAGCACTTTTTCTATTTTGACTTTAAGTTTGTCGTTGAAACGAATGGGTTGGCTCATCTCGAAAGCGATATTTTTAAGTGCTTCCGAAAGCCCTTCCGATTGCAGCGAAATAAGTTCTCTGCCCACGTTTACGTCGGACAGTTTCATTAAAGTTTCTTTATAAGAAGATATGTGTTTATTCAGTTCGTAAAGCATGCCGTTTGTGTAAGCGCAATTTTCAGCAAACTCTTTTGGTATGTCCACAAGCGACAATTTGCCTTTGGCAATGCCTATAGAAATAAGTCGGAAAAGGGTGTCGTCCCGGGGAAAATTCTTTTTCAAGCATTTAGAGTAAAGAGTGCAGTCGGCGCAGACGTTTGTCTTTACGTCGTAAACGATAGAATTTTTTATGCTGTCTTCGTCCGGCGCGACCGATTGCATTTCGTAAAGGCTGTTTTGAATTTCCTTAAATGCGCCCGAAATTTCATAAAGTTTGCTCGAAACGCTCATTCGGCTGCGGTTGATTGCCGCCCGCACGAGTTGGCGTTTTTTGAATAAATACAATTTATCGCCCATAGATTTAATAGCGTTTTCGGGTGTGAATACGAAAATCGCCACCGGGACAAGTGAGTAAATAAGCGAAACGTAAGTATAATTTATTCCGCTTATCCAACTTATCGCAAAGTCGATAAATATCGTCAACGCCGCCGCCAGAAGTTTTGAAATATTGATTGAATAAAGAGAGCAGACCGCGATTACAGCCATGCACCCGACGGGTAAAAACGAACGGCTATAAACCGCCAGAGGAAGTGATAAAACTATGCTTCCCGTCACGCACGCCGCCCCGCCGATGACGGAAGAATAGAGTATAAACAGAATCAAAACCGACTTCCAGATTTCCGCGGAAGCGAGGTTGGTTACGCCAATTCCCGTCACTACTACAAATGTGCAAACGCATAAAAGTTCGGAATCGGTGGTTTTGTACGAAAACTTGTTTACAAACAAAACCCGCACCGCTTGCAGTGAAATAAGGCTTATCAAAAGAGTCAGAAAAGCGCAGACAAAGTTGTAAGTTTGTGGGTATTTATACACCGAAAGAGCGAGAGAAATAAGTATGTAAAGCACGATTTCAAATTTAGGTTTTTTATTGAATTTGTCGTATAAGGAGAATACGGTTGCCGTAATCGCGGCAGGAAACAGCGACAACAGCACGTGGTTTAAGTTGAAAAATATACAGTTTGACGATATAAAAGCCAGCGCGCACAAAACAGGCGAAAAGCCATTGTACATCAGCCCTGTTATCACCGCCGTATCGACGGGAATTTGTGTGGGGAGGCAAAATCTGAACGTAAGGCACAACAAATTGCAAATCAAAAACAATCCCACGTCTTTATAGTCGAGTTTTTTAAACATAAAAAATAACCGCCTTATAGATTATAATAAATTTATTCTATAAAGCAGTTATATCATATATATACGGTTTAATTTTAAATGTTTGTGTTTTTTTAAGACGAAAAAGGTCGAAAAGCCGTTTCGTCGCGAGGTTTTTAAACGATTTAATTTATTTGCTTGCAATTTATTGTGTTACCTTGCGTCTCCTGAAACGGTTCGGCGTTTTGTTTATGATTTTTATTTATCGATTTGCCACGAGTCGTTTAAAATAATTCTGGCTACTTGCTTGTGGGTTTTTACTTCGTAAGTGACGGGCAACAAAAGGTCGTTTGTTTTTCCCGACGGGTTAAACCAGCACGTGTCCACGCCGAAGTTTATTCCGCCCAGCATATCGCACCTTAAAGAATCGCCCACGACGATTGAGTTTTTTTTGTCAAAGCCGTTTATTTTTTCCGCGCAGTACTCAAAATATTCTTCGGTGGGTTTTCTCGCACCTATTTCGTCGGAGATAAACACGTTTTCAAAAAACTTATTCAAGTGTGCCTCTTTAAGTCTTTTTCTCTGCGTTTCGATTATTCCGTTAGTGATTAAAAACATGCGTTTGCCAGACGAATAAAGCGAGGTTAAAAGTTTTCTCGCACCGTACAACATGTCGTGACCTTCGCTTAATTTTATGCGGTAAATCTCGTTGGCTGTTTTCGGGTCGGCTTTGTCGCCGAACAGTTTAAAAATTTTTTCAAAACGACTGATTAAAAGAGGGGTGTTGTCGCCGGGAGTCCGTTCAATAAGTCCCCATATTTCGTCGTTGATTTTTTTATATTCTGTCAGTTTTTCTTCCGAACAAGGCAAATTCAGTTCTGCGTATGTCGAAAAAATTGACTTTCTTTCGCTTTTTGAAAAATCAAATAAAGTGTTGTCTGCATCCAACAAAACAATGCCGTAGCCCATTTATACTCCTTTTAAGCAAAGACGTTTACCGCCGTTTCGCAATTGTCACTGCATAAACAGTATAAAGCATTTATGTGTAAAAATCAACGACATTTAAAGTTTAAATCACCTTTTTGACTTTGAAATTTATTTTATACAAAGCCGAAGAAAGCACTTCGTCTTTATACTTGTGGTATAAACGGGGGTACCTTTGATAGAGTTCGTTTTTCAGTCCGAACAAATCGATGTTTTCGGATAGGGTTTTTTCGACGAGTTTTGCCGTTTCTTGTTCGAGGTAAGTTTTTACGGACGACAAAAGAGCGTCGCTTGCGGTGTCGGTGTCTTTTGAGTTCTCCGGGTGCTTGTTTCCCGTCACGTCTACGATTTTCAATTTTACCGTCGCACCGAGAGTGTAAGTGAATTTTCCGTCGTTATATTTAAGTCCTTTTTTTATCGAATCGCTTTTTACCCTGAACAAATAGATTTCGTCTTTAAATTCCTTTTCTAAAAACGCGAGGTCGGTATCGTCACGGCAAAGTTGCAGAACGAGCGATTCGGTATGTGTAAGGACGGACACTTTTTTTCCGTCTGAAAACACCGCCGAATTCGTTGCGTCGTAAATTACGTTGCCGTTGCCGCTTTTTTCTTTGCCCGAACTTTCGCCTTGCACGTCGTTTTCACCGCCTGACGAACCGCTTGAAGAATTGCTTTTGCTGTCGTCTTCGCGGCTTTGCATTTCCTTGACTATCGGCAATACGGACACTTTTGAAAACGATGAAGTTTCTTTTGCAAAATCCTTTATGTCGTTTGTGAGTATAACGTCGGTTTTTTCGGTGTTTTTCACAAGAATTTTCAAAAGAGCGAAAGACGTGACAGAGTCGAGCGGGGTTGTTGAAGTGAGTAGTTGTTTTGCCGTGTTTTCGGCGACGACCATAATTGCCGAATCCAGAAGTTTTGTCGAACGCATTGTGTAATCGATTACGTCGTTTACTCCGGTTTCCGCCGTTTTACTGCCTATTACCACTATGTTGCAAAACGAAAGTTTAGGGTACCAGCCCGTTCGCGCGCCTATTTCCGAAATGGCTTTGGCAATGGTTTTCCCTTTTGCGCTTATTACCGAGTCTATGTTTTCGGAAGTGGTGGTAGATGCTTGCGGTATGGCGATTTGCGCCGTTACGTCGTATTCGCCTTGATTATAATCGATGCCGAGAGCGACGACTATTGCGGTTTTTTCTATGTCGTGCAAAGAAAAGTCGTTTGAAAAATAATTTATGGTAAAAAACAGAACGGCAATCAGCACGATTTTATATATCAATTTGTTTTTCATTTTTTCCTCCTTAAAACAGAAGCAGCGGTTTTAAATTTTAAAAATTTTGTATTTTGGTCGGGCGGGTTTTGCTTTTTTCGGTCGGGCGAAGATTTTACTTTCTGCCGAGACTTAATGTTGTTTTATCGATACTTAAACGTTTTTCCGTCAAGCCTCGGCGGCATCCGGTTCAGTGTTTGTAGAAGCCGACTTATAAAGCGGTAAAATGACGATTATGGGCAATACGTATCCTGTAAAAAAGACAATATGCCATAAATATTTATACAAAAACGCCATGTATACGTTTAATTTATTGTTCATAAAAATTATGATTAAAGCGAGCAACAGATTTATAATTAAAGGAGATATATATTTGCCTTTTAAAGACAAACCTTTTTTCAGACAGTCGCTTGCAATGACTATGGGTATACTTATTGCAAATGCGTTGACAAAAATTATTATAAGGTAAGCGAATTGGTCGAACCTTAAAATGTTTGAGTTTATTACGCCGTATTTGCTCATTTGGGTGGCGGCGTAAAGTTTTACGGGCGCGATAAAAGAAAACACCGAGTAAAACATCGCTATAAAAATTGCGGTTATGCCCGACGAAATCAAAGTCGATATTACGGCTTTTGTTGTTGCTCCTTTTTTCTCGATATAATCGCTTATAAACAGTAAATACAATCCGTCGTCAAACCAGAAAAGAGTGTGTTTTATGGCTGTAGAATAGTTTAAAACGGGGCGGTTGAAAAGGGGGAGCAAATCTTCCCAATTACATTGCGTAAACGTCAGGGCGAAAATGAATATTAAACTGCTTACAGATAAAACGCAGAGTATAGCCGAGCATTTGAAAAATGGCTTTATGCCCGACACGGACGCATAGAACGAAAATATGAAAAACGGCACGAAAATTAATATACTCGGTGCGGTATCGTATAAATTCGCTTGCAGATTAAGCGCGTTTTCACAGCAAAACAAAAACGCTTTCAAAACGAAATAAATTGCGTACCACAAGTAAAATATTCTGAAAACTACTTTGCCGTACTTTTGTCCGATTGCGTGTTCAAGCGGTTGCTGTCTGTATGAATTTGCCAACATTACGGCATACGTAAGCAGTAAATCGCACAAAATAAGTGCGATTGCGCTCACTAAGCACCCCTCGCTTGAATATTTTGCAAGTATCGACGGCATAGTGATTGTTTTTACCACGGGGAAGAAAGCGAGTATAAAAAACACGAGATTATTACTTTTCAGTTTGCTTTGATTCATTGTCGTTCTCCTTGATTTTAAGTCTTCTGTCGTTGTTGCCGCGTGTAAAAGATTTTGGTCTGTATTGCATTTCGCTCACGGGGGTTAGCGTAAGTCCGTCTTTTAAATCTTCTTTAACAAGCGGAGCGTACGGTGCCAGTAGCGGTGCGAAAGAAAGAGTTTGCGAAGACACGTATATAAACAAAAACGCAGTGCATAAAAGTATTCCGTACGCGCCTATCGAGCCCGCTATTATTAAAAAGATAATGCGGATTATTGATACGGTTTCAAGTTGTTCGGGCACAGTGTATATACAAATGCCCGAAAGTGCCATTATCATAATCGCGGGCGTAGATACGATACCTGCGTTTACCGCCGTTTCGCCGAGAACCAACGCGCCTACTATAGACACCGCCATACCCACGTACTTTGGCATACGTATGCTCGCTTCGTTTAATATCTCGAAAATAAGCAGAGTAAAAAACATTTCATAACTCGGCGATAAGGGTATGCCTTTAATGCTGTTGACGATTGTCAATAAAAAGTTTAAAGGTATAAATTGCAGATGAAAAAGTTGCGCCGCCACGAAAAAAGCGGGCAGCAGCACGGCTATAAATAAAGACAAAACCCTTAATATTCTTATAAAGTTTGCGCGGAAAACCGAAATATAATAGTCCTCGGGAGTCTGGAAATCTTCTATAATAAGGTAAGGAAGGGTAATTGCGATAGGGCTGCCGTCCACGAGAATACCTATTCTTCCTTCAAGCATTTTGGCAACCATAATGTCGGGTTTTTCGGTCGTGCCGGTGTGCTTGAAAAGAGATTTTCCGTCGTCGCTTATAAATTTGCTTATATACGAACTGTCGGGTATTCCGTCGATATCGATCGCTTGTATTCTTTTCTTGACTTTTTCGATTAACTCTTTATTGGCGAGCGACGAAATATACACTACGCTTACGGTGGTTTTGGTGTATTTGCCCACTTGCAGATTTTCCACGCAAAAATCGTTTGATTTTATTCGTTTACGAAGCAGCGACAAATTCGTCTTTAAATTTTCTATAAAACCCTCTCTCGGTCCTTTAAGTATAGCGGAAGTAGGCGGCTCGGTAAGCGAACGCGACTCGTATTTTTTTATGTCAACGCACAAGGCTTTTTCGTTTTTACCTATAAAAATTATCGCATAGCCCTCGGTAAGCATTTGCGTACACTCGTCGAATGTGTTTGCGATTTTTACCGACGGAAGAGAAATTTTTTCGGCAATTTTTTCAATGCTCGTCGTTTTGCCAAGCGTTTCGAGCGGGGTAATCACAAATTGGCTTAAAGACGCCTTATCTATTATATTGTCTATATACACGGCAAAACATTTAGTCGTCGACATCGTAAAATCGAAAAATACAATATCGTCGCTTGTGTAAATTTTTTTTGCCGTTTCTTTATTTAACTGCAGGCTTTTTTTAATTTCCATATGATGTAGTATTTTACAATTATTAAAAAATATGCCTGATTTTTGCCTTGAACACGCCTTGTTTCGCGCTTTTCGGGGCGCATAAACTTTGTAAAAAATTTTCAAATAATTTGCAAATAAAATTATATAAAATACTTGACAAAGTTGAAAAGCGGTGCTATAATACGGGCGAAAAATAAGGAGGCGTACAAATGAGTAAATCGGTGTACAGTCTGGTGCTGGGCGACGAAGTGGTTGCCGGCATTGACAGAATAGCATATGAAAAAGGAATGAGCAGATCTGCGCTTATAAACGAGATTCTGGCGGAATACGCTCAATGCGAGATACCCGAGAAAAGGTTTTCGGATATTTTCGGTGAAATGAGCAAACTTATCGCAAGCAGCGATTATTTAAGATTTTTCGACAGACCCTCGCAAAACGTGGCAACCGTAAAAAGTATGCTTGTATACAGGTACAATCCAACGATTAAATACTCGGTAGAACTTTTTCCCGAGGGTAAATACTTCGGCGAACTTAAAATAAGCATGCGTACGCAAAACGCTCAACTTATTTCGTTTATGCAAGAATTTTTCAGGTATTTAAACAAATTGGAAAGCGTATACTTGCACAGAGAAGTAAAAACCGTTACATCAGGCGGGAAATTCGTGCGAAAACTTCATTATCCCGAGGGTGCGTCCTCAGCCGAAAATCTGGCTCAGGCGGCGGCGGAGTATATAAAGTTTCTGGACAGACTTATAAACGTTTATTTTTCAAAACTCGGCGATGAAAATTTAAATAAAATTATCGAAGAGGAATATTTAAAAGGATATAAAAACACAAACAAAATTTAATTAAACGCCGCAAACGGTTGTAATGCGCAATGTTTAATTGGCGGCAATGCGCCGGCTAAAAACGATGCGTCGACCGAAAACGGCGATAATCAATAAAAAAATAACAAACACAATGTGCGTTAAAGATAAAATAACAAAAACGGAGGCGATGATTTATGAACATGCAAAAATTAACGCAAAAAAGTATCGAAGCGGTAAACGCCGCGCAAAAGACGGCAAAGGAATACGGCAACACCGAAATAGGTCAAGAGCATTTGTTGTACGCTTTGTTAGACGATGCGGACGGGCTTATTTGTCAACTGCTCGAAAAGGACGGTAAGGACGTCGAAAAGATAAAAACCGACGTTATTAATCGCATAGAAAAAATGCCTCGCGCAAGCGGAAACGGAGGACAATATCTCACTTCCGATTTAAACGACGCATTTGACGATGCGCAGTCTCAAGCGGACAACATGAAAGACGATTACGTATCTGTAGAGCATTTGTTTTTAGGTTTAATCGATAAAGCAAATTCTTTTATAAAAGACACGTTCAGGACATACGGTATCAGTAAAGACGGCTTTTTAAAGACCCTTGTAGCCGTAAGAGGTAATCAAAGAGTAACCGGCGACAACCCCGAAGCAACTTACGACGTACTCAATAAATACGGTGTGGATTTGGTTGAAAGGGCTAAAAAACAAAAACTCGACCCCGTCATCGGCAGGGACGACGAAATTCGTAACACTATAATGATATTGTCGAGAAAGACGAAAAACAACCCCGTGCTTATAGGCGAGGCGGGCGTAGGTAAAACGGCTATAGTCGAAGGACTCGCTATAAGAATCGCGAAGGGCGACGTTCCGCAATCTTTAAAGGACAGAAAATTGTTCTCTTTGGATATTGGTTCGCTTGTAGCGGGCGCAAAATTCAGAGGAGAGTTTGAAGAGAGATTAAAAGCGGTACTCAACGAAGTCAAGAAAAGCGAAGGCAAAATTATATTGTTTGTCGATGAATTGCACCTTATTGTCGGCGCGGGTAAAACCGACGGCGCAATGGACGCGGGCAACTTGTTAAAGCCCATGCTTGCAAGGGGCGAACTCCACTGCATCGGCGCGACTACGCTTGACGAATACAGACAATATATCGAAAAAGACCCCGCTTTGGAAAGAAGGTTCCAGCCCGTTATGGTAAACGAGCCCACGGTCGAGGATACGATATCAATTTTGCGTGGTCTTAAAGACAGATACGAAGTCTTCCACGGCGTAAAAATTCAAGACAACGCATTGATTGCGGCGGCAACGCTTTCGGACAGATATATTACTGACAGGTTTTTACCCGATAAGGCAATCGACCTTGTGGACGAGGCTTGCGCGATGATAAAAACCGAAATGGATTCAATGCCCAGCGAGATGGACGATATTGCAAGAAAGATAATGCAACTTGAAATCGAACAAGCCGCTCTTAAAAAAGAAGAGGACGAATTATCTCGTTCGCACCTTCAGGAAATCGAGAAGGAATTGTCAAATTACCGCAATACGTATAACGCAATGAAGGCAAAATGGCAAAAAGAAAAAGACGAAATAGGCAAAGTCCAGAAGTTGAGAGAGCAACTTGACGAAGTCAACTTGCAAATCGAAAAAGCGGAAAGAGAATACGACCTTAACAAGGCTGCCGAACTCAAATACGGCAAAAAGCCTCAACTTTTAAAACAAATCGAAGAGGCTGAAAAAGATAAAGTCAAATCCGACAATGTGCTACTTCACGACAGAGTGACCGAAGAGGAAATTTCTAAAATAGTCGCTCGTTGGACGGGCATACCCGTAAGCAAACTTATGGAAAGCGAAAAGCAAAAACTTTTAAATCTTTCGTCGGTACTTCATGAAAGAGTTATCGGTCAGGAAGAAGCCGTCGACAAGGTGGCGGAGGCTATTCTTCGTTCGCGTGCGGGCATTCAGGATCCCAAGAGGCCTATCGGCAGTTTCATGTTCTTAGGTCCTACGGGCGTAGGTAAAACCGAACTTGCAAAGACTTTGGCGGAAAAACTTTTCGACGACGAGAAAAACCTTATTCGTATCGATATGACGGAGTATATGGAAAAATTCAGTGTATCTCGTCTTATAGGTGCTCCTCCGGGGTACGTCGGATACGAAGAAGGCGGACAACTTACCGAAGCGGTAAGAAGAAAACCTTATTCGGTCGTACTTTTCGACGAAATAGAAAAAGCACATCCCGACGTGTTCAATATTTTGTTGCAAGTGCTTGACGACGGCAGAATTACCGATTCGCAAGGCAGAACGGTAGATTTTAAAAATACGGTAATCATTTTGACGTCGAATATCGGCTCGGATATAATCCTTGACGGAATAGATGCCGACGGCAATATCTCGCAAGAGGCAAAGTCGCAGGTTTCCGCGCTATTAAAACAACATTTCCGCCCCGAGTTTTTAAACAGACTCGACGAAATAATCACCTTTAAGCCTTTGACCAAAAAGCAAACGTTTGCCATCGTCGACCTTATGATAAAAGGCGTGGGCAACATGCTTAAAGACAAGAGACTTAACCTTGTCGTCACCGAAAAAGCAAAAGAATACATCGTTGACAACGGTTATGACCCCGTTTACGGCGCAAGACCGTTGCGTAGATTTATTCAACACTCTGTCGAAACTTTGCTTGCTAAATTCATTTTGCAAGGCGAGTGTAAAGAGGGCGATACGCTTACAATCGACGTAAAAGACGGCAATCTTTACATTAAAAACGCTTAATAAGCATAATTTTATATCGACAAACGGCGCAATAGAGCGTTAAAACACTATACCCGCCGTTTGGGTATTTTAAAAAGGGTATGTACTTTTGGTGCATATCCTTTTTTCTTTTAACAAAAAAACAGCCGCAAAAGCGACTGTTAAAATTTGTATTCGCGCAAATTTTTATGCATTTGTTTACAATAAAAAATAGACTTACGTAAACAAGCGACGTAAATTTCAAACGCAGTATTTAATTGTATAAACGATGCGTTTCAGCATAAAAAATTGCGTTTTTTACTTTGGTTTATGCTTCTTTGCAGAAAATAAATGCTTGATAAGTTTCGTCTCTGAATTTAAATTTGCCAACGTTTCTCTTTACCGAAAAAGGAGTTGCGGAAACAAATTCCCATCCTGCGGCTGCTTCTTGATTGATTACGTCGAAATAATTTTCGATAGCGGTAGTAGCGTTTGAATTTTTGCTTATTACCACAGAATATGAAACAGGAACAACTTTATAAACTTTCATAAAAAACCTCCCATATGCCCGAATAATGTGTTCGATTGTTATTATAACACAATAAAATCAACTTGAAAAGAGGAAAAAGCAAAATAATTTATTTATTTTTACGATTTTTTGAAATTTTGCTTATTTTTTGATAAAAACGGTTTAAAAAACGAAAAAAATATTATTAAAACAAGTTTTGTAAGTGGCAATTATTGACAAACAATTTATAAAATGATAAAATATTACTCGTTGACGAAAACGGTGTTTATCGAAATGACGCGATAGGTTTTTGAAGTTTAGCAAACTATTTTAAATAAATGCTTCTGTAGTTAAATGGATATAATAAACCCCTCCTAAGGGTTAGTTATGGGTTCGATTCCCGTCAGGAGTACCAAAAAGTGGCGAATGCAGTCTTGTGTTCGTCGTTTTTTTTGCGCCCTTTTTGGTGAATCCGTCCTCGGTTCGTAATAGCGGCAGAGCCATATTCTTGCCGATGGATTCCCGCTTGCGGAAAACGGCAAATTCCCGCAGTAAATAATTATGTGGATTCGACCGCCTGCGCGGCGGGCACTCCCTCTCTGACACTTCGTGACATCTCTCCCATTTCTTTGGGAGAGTATATCCAATGGAGTGCAATAAAAAAGACGTTGGTAATTATGCAACCGTCTTTTTTCTATTTTTTGGTAATCAATATATATTAAATATTTACATTAAAGTTCGGTAGGGGTTTTGTGATAACGCTTTTTAAACGCCCGGTAAAAAGTTTGCCTGCTGTTAAAACCGCATTTATAAATTTGTTCGTCGATACTTATGTTTTTATCGTAGTTTTTACAAAAATTTTCAAGGCGTACAGTGTTGACGTAATCACATAAACTGCACTTTAATTCGGTGTGCAAAAGTTCGGACAAGTAATACTTATTATATTTAAACATTTGAGACAACGAAGTCAAAGATATCGGCTGTTGAAAATTCTCTTCGATATAGTGCATAACTTTGCTTATAAGGTCGAAATCTTTTTTTTGAGCCGTTAAATTTTTGCAAAAATCGAGACTATCGTAGCAAATCGCCAAGACGTCGTATACGTAAGAAAAACTGGAAAATTCGTTGTTCAAATTGACGACTTCTTCGGATTTGTTTATGCGTGTCAAAAGTTTTTTTGCGTTTTTTCCTTTAATAATGGGCGAAATAGGGTGGTTATTTTTGAGTTTTTCAAAGTAAAGAGCCAAATATTTGGGCGGAATAAGCACTCCGACGTTGTTTTCGCTGTAATCGTTGATTGTGTGACTTAAACCCGACGAGACGAAAAACGCCTCGCCTTTTTTAATGACGTAACTTTTATTTTCCAAAATAATTTCCATTTTGTTTTCTACGCAATACAAAATTTCCAGACTTTTGTGAAAATGATTGTTATAGGACAAATTTTTACCGTGCAGATAAAGCACGTCCTGATTGTTGCGGTCTCTGTAATATTCAAAAAAAGTCATAAACGACACCCCAATTTTTGATACAAACTGTAAACCATTTGATATTGAATTGCAAGTTTAAATGCATTATAATATACGTAAGATTTGTTTGTCAAGTCTTAAAAAATTTTTTTTGGAGAGGAAAATGGTTAAGAAATTATTATCGATCATGATTTTAACCTTGGTTGCCGTATGCGGCATTTGTGCGTTTACTGCATGTTCGCTGCCGCAATGTCAAAACGATAATCACGTTTACGGCGAATGGCAAACCGAACAAGAGGCTACTTGTCTCGTAAAAGGAAAGAGAGTAAGAGAATGTAAATATTGTCACAAAATCGACGAAGAGGAAACAGACACCATTCCTCACGACTACACCGAATGGGAAGTAGTTGAAGAAGCAACTTGCGTTGCGACGGGATTGAGATACAGAATTTGTCTTGTCGGTGAAGAAAGAGACGAGCAAATAATCCCCATCGACGAAAACGCTCACGTGTTTACCCCGGGAATTTGGGTAGTTAAAGTTGAACCAACTTGCACTACCACGGGTTTAAGAAGTCACGTTTGCAACGTTTGCGAAAATTCGTTCGACGAAGTTATGCCTATCGACGAAAACGCTCACGTGCTCGAACTTATCGAAAACGAAAGCGTAAAAGCGACTTGCTTAAAAACGGGTACTAATCATTATAAATGTAAAAACTGTGATTACACCGAAGACAAAGAAGTCGGATTAGATATTTACAACCACAGCGCATTCAACGCTAAAACGGGTTATTGCGCCGATTGTCACGGCGTACTCGACGGCGCTGTAGAAATTAAAAACGAAGGCAAAGGTCTCGATTATTACGAATTATATTTAGAAGGCGACTTTGAAATAGAGTATTACCTTCAAAACTTTGCCGGCGTAGAAGCGGCTTGGGACAACTTCATTTTCGATTTAGGCATGGGCGAATACGTAAACGGCAGACTTCAACGCGTAGGCGCAAGCCATATGCTTATTCCGTTCCACCCCGGCGATACAAACGCGCATTACGGCAAATATTGGACGGCTACTAATTGTAGTTATGAAGTCAACAGTTGGTTTTTAGGACCTAACGGCGAAGACCCCGGATTTGCCGTTGAAATGCAAAAAGGAGTTACCGCTAAAGTGACGATTACAAACGTAAACGGATTTATAACGATGGTTGTCGAAATGACTTGCGTCGACGGATACACTTTTAAAGGCACGTTTAACGTCAATTTCCCCGGAGCGAAAGTAATGTATATAGGTCTTACGGGCGAAGACAACAGAGAAATACTCAATCAAGTATATTTAAAATCGGGCGCATTTGCAAGTGCAACCGAAAAAGAAAGCAAAAAGTTAATTACCGAATCTGAAACGTTTACCAACACGGGTAAAAACGTAGAAGGTGTAAATTATGCTTTTGAAGGCGACTTCGATATGTATTTCGACTTTGAAATGAGCGGAGCGGCAAACAGAAGCGATTGGCACAGTTTCATTTTCTACTTATTCAGCGGAAACGGCGCAAATTATGCGGTTCCGGGACAAAACTTATTGTGGTCTGGTACGGCAAACGGTGCAGAACCGGAAAACAGCGCGTTGTATCACGGTTTAGACCATTTAGGTTTCTGGCGTAGCGACGTCGGCGGATACGACTTCGGTAAGTGCCTTGAAAACGCAAAAATTTATTTACACGTAGTGAGAAACAACGGTTACGTTACCGTAAACGGCGTTGCTACTACAAACGGAAAAGTATTTGCTCGTTACGGATTTACTTCGATAAGCAAGTTGGAAGGGACGGTTACGTTCAGGATTACCACCGAAAACAGCACGGCAACTTTTACCGATATAAGATTGGTTTCGGGCGAACTTGCTCACAACGCTACGCGCGAAGTAATAACGGTTAAGTCCACTTGCGTAGAAAAGGGCAAAAAAGATATTTATTGTATCGTCTGCGGAGAGGTTGTAGAAAAAGACGTACCCGTAGAATTAGACCCGCATAATCACGTAGGCGCAGAAACTTACGTTGAAACGGTTGCGCCGAGTTGTGCGGAAGGTAGAGAAGAAGGCACTTGCGCTTGCGGAGAAACGGTATCGAGACCTATTCCCGCAAACGGACAACACGTAATGATTGACAACCCCTCGGCAAACCATGACGCAACTTGCGTGGCTGAGGGAAGAACAAACTCTAAAATATGTCAAAACTGCAGCGAAGAAACTTACGATACGATTCCCGTAGATATGTATGCGCACGTCGCTTACGACGATGGTAAAGGATATTGTTCCGCTTGTAAGGGATTTCTGAAAGAGGAAATGACGATTACAAACAAGGACGTTAAATACGTAAACGTTTACGATTTATATTTAAGCGGCACGTTTGAACTCGTTTACAAATTCGACAACCTTCACTTTGACGGCGGAGACGGAAATTGGCACAACTTTATATTCAATATAGGTATGGCTGATTACTATAACGGAACGCTTAATCAAATCGGCGCAAGCCACATGCTTATTCCGTTCCACCCCGGCGACACAAACGCGCATTACGGCGAATATTGGGCAAAGAGCGGTTGTAGTTATAACGTAGACAGATGGTTCTTAGGACCTAACGGCGAAGACCCCGGGTTTGCCGTTGAAATGATGAAAGGCACGAGCGTCGTTGCGACGATTAAAGGTGCAGACGGAATGATTTACGTCAACTTCGTCATCACGTGCAACGCCGACGGTTATGAATTCAGAAGCAACGCGGTGCTCAACTTCGGCGGCGCAAGATATATACATATCGGTTTAAGCGGCGAAAACAACCAAAACGTTGTAAAGCAAATCACGTTAAACAGCGGCAGCGTTGCGGCAAACAACGTTGTCGGCACGGAACTTTTAACCGAAGAAGTGACCGTAACCAACGCTGACGGCACTAAAAACGTAGAAGGCGTAAATTATGCGTTTGAAGGCGATTTCGGTATGGATTACGAATTCGTAATGAACGGTAATGCGGCAAGCGATTGGCATAGTTTCATCTTCTATATTTTCAAAGGTAACGACGCAGACTACACAGTACCCGGAGAAAATTTATTGTGGTCGGGTACGGCAAACGGCGCAGAACCCGAAAACAGCGCGTTATATCACGACCTCAACTGGAAAAATTATTGGCGCATAGACACGGCTAACGTGACGAATTTTGCAGAGCAACTCGCTACCGCAAAAGTGTACTTACACGTGACGAGAAAAGACGGATATATCACCGTTACCGGTAAGGCTGTTTCAAACGACGCAAACGAGACCCCCGTTACATATTACGGATTTGCTTCTATGAGCAAACTCGAGGGATTGGTTACCGTCCGTATCACAAGCGAAAACAGCGCAATAAAATTCACTTTCATAAAACTTTTAAGCGGAGAAATTTCAGAATAATTTTAAAAGGGTGTCACGACTATTTGGGTTGTGACACCCGAATATATAAAGAATTGGAGAATTTTAATGAATAAAATTTTAAAAAAGGTATTGTCGTTAAGTCTTTGTATGGCAATTCCGTTAGGTATGATATTAAAGGAACCGATGAAAGCACAAGCATTGAGAAATAAAGTTGACACAAACGCAGATATAGCAAGAATGATAGCGGAAGAAGGCATGGTTCTTCTTCGCAACGAAGGTACGCTTCCGTTTAAACAAAGCGACACGATAGTAGGCTTGGGCGACGCTCAAGAATCGGGAATGATTTACGGCGGTCTCGGCTCGGGTTGGGTCAACGCGACCAACATGGTTAGTTACGCTCAAGGACTTAAAGACGCGGTTAAAAGCGGTTATATCAAAAGTTATACGACGATCGACAGCGCAGACTCGGGCGAGCGCGCTACAAAAGCAATGTATTTTATCGCTCGTTCCACCACCGAAAACGAAGACAACAGCGTTTCTTCTTATTATTTAAACAGTCAAGAAAAAACGGACATTTTAGGTCTTATAAGCGTTTACGGCGCAACCAACGTAGTCGTTGTGTTAAACGTAGGTATGGTTATCGATACCACTTGGCTTATCGAAAACGAGGTCGGCGCGATAGTGCTTTCTTATTATGCCGGCGAAAGAGCGGGCGAAGCGCTTGCAAACTTATTGACGGGGAAAAGCAATTTCAGCGGCAAAACGGTTGATACATGGGCTAAAGATTACACCGATTATCCGAGTTCTTCCATAGGTACTTTCGCGGGCGACGCAAACACCTTCTATACTGAAGACATTTACGTAGGTTACAGATATTTCGAGACTTTCGACCAAAACTACGAAAGAGTAAATTACGAATTCGGTTACGGTTTGTCTTACACTAAATTTGAATTTACCGAAAAATCCTTTACGGTAGACGGCGACAAAATAACCGTTAACGTTACCGTAAGAAATAAAGGCACACGCGCCGGCAAAGAGACGGTGCAGGTTTATTATTCCGCACCTCAAGGAGAATTCGGCAACCCCGCAAGAGAACTTGCAGGCTTTGCTAAAACGAGTTTATTAGCCCCCGGTAAAAAAGAAACGGTAAAAATCACGTTTAAAATCAGCGATATGGCGGTTTACGACGACCAATCGCTTATACGCAACGACAGTTGGGTCTTATTAAAAGGCGATTATAAATTCTACGTAGGAAACAGTGTTAAAGACGCTGCTTTAAACGGCTTAATAGACAGCGTTTATACTGTGAATGAAAATAAGGTTTTAGAGACGACTTGCGATTTATTGCCCACACAATTAAACAAAAGACTTCTTTCCGACGGGACTTATCAGACTTTTGGAAACGGAGACGATAGTTCTTTGGTAAAACACGTGGTAAAGGCTTACGGCGCAAACACAATTCAAGCCGAAGAATATTCCGCTAAATCTCAAAATCCCAAGACCGAAACTTTCTACGTCGGCGCGGATATGTCGTTCGGTATGGGCAACTTAAACAACACTTTCGGCGAATGGCTCGAATATGACCTTTACGTCGAAGAGGCGGGCACTTATAAAATGGCGTTCTCTATGGCTTCGGCGTGGGCAAATCAAAACGATATGTTCACCGTTATGGTAAACGGCGAGGCTCAACCCATTAAAGTAAATATGGGACAAACGACCGTAGACCCCAATTCCACCAACGAGTGGTATAAATGTGCGTTTTTGACTGACGATACTTACGTTATCGATTTACCTCGGGGCGACGTCAGACTTCGTTTCAAGGCGAACGGCAAACTTTTCCAGAACATAGATTATTTCATGATTTATAAAGATAACGTTTCAAGTACTTACCAAACGGTTATCGAAGCCGAAACTTTGGTTTCTTCAACGCTCGGCACTGTTCAGGTTTCAAACGGAACGGCTACCGCACCGTCTAACAAAGCGGGCAACGTTTACACTTATGCTTTAAACGTAGAAGAGACTGGCGTTTACAATATTTCGCTTTTGGCTTCAAACGTTTCGTTCGCATCCGAAAACAGCGTAAAATTATCGGTAAACGGAAAAGCGGCTGATAAAAACTTCTCGCTTAAACGTACAGCCGTGGGCGGAGTAAACGGTTTAATAAGCAACAATTACGTGTTTACAAAGTCGGGTTCGGTGGCGGTTACGCTCCCTAAAGGTTTGGTTACGCTTACTTTCACCACTTTGGACGCGTCGCTTGCTTGCATTGACAAACTTTATATTTCTCCCGAAAAAACGGGTGGCGAAACTGGCGACGGTTATTACGATAACACTAACGAATTTACTTATATCGAAGACATAAGAGGAAAAACGTTGGACGAATTTATCTCTTACAACGACGTAGTCGCCGATATAAACAAAATGGACGATTTTGTAAGTCAGATGAGTGTAAGCGAACTTGCTCGTTTGCTTGCTGTCGAACCGGACAACAACGACGCTCAGACAGGCACGGGCGGAGTAGGCGGTAAATATATCTCGTCTGAATACGGTATTCCCAATGCAAACACTTCCGACGGTCCTGCGGGTATTAGATATACAAACGCCGCAATGTATTCTACATGGATGCCGTGTATGACGTTGTTGGCTTCGACCTGGAATATAAATCTCGCTCAGACTTACGGAGCGGCTGTTGCAGCCGAGGCGAAACTCGGTAACGTTCAAGTTTGGCTTGCTCCGGGCATAAACATTCACCGAAATCCTTTATGCGGAAGAAACTTCGAGTATTATTCCGAAGATCCGTTGATTGCGGGTATGATGGGTAAATACGTCACGATAGGCGCACAGTCGCTCGGTATTTCCGTTTGCGTAAAGCACTTTGCGGTAAACAACCAGGAAACTTCGCGTTACAGTTATAATGCGTGCGTCTCCAACAGGGCATTGAGAGAAATTTACTTCAAACCGTTTGAAATTATTGTTAAAGAAGCAGACCCGTATGCAGTGATGAGTTCTTACAACAGAGTCAACGGCAAATACGTGGGCGCAACTTATCAAATCATTACCGACATGTTATATAACGAGTGGGGCTTTGAAGGCGCGGTATTCGGCGACTGGACTTCTACAATCAGCCATATCAAATACGTACAAGCGGGAAATACTTTCAAGAGTTTCGTTCCAGATTACGATATGTTGGTTGCGGCATACAGAAACGGAATTTTAACGAGAGAACAACTTGAATTCTGCGTTAAAAATATGTTGCGTTTCCTGATGAGAACGGATTCGTTTATAAAAGTACAAACAAACTTCGACAATCAAAACGCCGTTACGGTCAATCTCGAAGATTCGACGTCGTGGACTTACGCCAAAAACGGTTATACGACCGATATGTTCAGATTGTACGCCGAATCGGAAGGAAAATACACCTTCAGACTTTCGGGAGCGGCTGATTGTAAAGTTTTACTCGACAATCAGGAAGTTGAATTAAGCGGCGGTAAATTCACGGTAGATTTGTCGCTCGGTCAACATGATTTAAAAATTTACGGCGAAAGCAGCGCAGTCGAAGCGTTAAAGGGCATAACCATTAGTCCTTACAGTGATTCGACTTCCGATAATCCTCCCGCTACCGACACTTCAAGCAATTCTTCTGAGTCGTCTTCGGGCGGCTGTAATTCCGGTCTTGCGGGCGATATGGGCGCATTGTCGGCGGCATTGTTGCCTATCGGCGCGGCGATGTTTGCAAAAAAACGCAAAGATGATTAATTATTTTTTAAATATCGACTGACTCCGCCGATAGCGGCGAGTTAAACTCCTATTATATACTATAAGAAGTAAATTTTGAAACGAGTTCAAAATTTTGCGTAACGCGCTCGCAAAGTTGACACTTTGCACTTCTAAGTATGTAAAAAACGAAATTGTAAACCCTTGCAAGCAAGTTTTCAATTTCTCCTATTATAAAATTAAAGAAAAACGCTGTCCTTTTATTTATGGAAGGGCGGCGTTTTTTTGTCGGGTTTAGTCGGGCGGTTTTCATTTCTGTGCGCGAAACGTGAGAAATTTTACTGCGCCAAAAACGAAAAACTATCTAAATATTTGCTTTTTGATATCAATAGTAGCGGTTTATGGATACCGATTTTTAATTTTTTACAAAATCGGTATCCATAACTTGACTTTTAAGACCTTAAAGTAAATTTTTAACGAGTTGGTTAAAGAGGTATAATAAAAGATTTTGATAGATAAAATAGGTGTTGTTTATAATGGTTGATTAAAATAATACTTCGTAAAAATGTGTGAAGGAATATAAAAACCAACGTCGTAAAAACGTCGGTGCAAACAGTTTAAAACTTAAAAACGAAAAATCAAAATGTCATCTTTACAGCGACTGTATTGTGTAAAGATGACATTTTTTGTGTACAAACGAGCAAAAACGTCAGTGCCGTGCATAACGAATGACAATCAAATCAAGGCTGTTTATTTTAATTGTAAAAATCTTTAATCGGCTTTTTACCGCCGGCATGTTATGTTCGTGCCGCCGATTAATATGTTTTGTATTATACAATTTTTTTATTATATTAGATATCGGTCGCGGCGTATATAAAAACCGCTTGCATATATTGCAGTGAGCAGACGGTAATGTCGCAAGCATTATTTAAACGCATAGATTAATTGCAGATATTCATTATTATATAATTACAAAAAATCAACCAAATCATTGCGTACGCCAAATAAAATCGACTCAAAAATTTTTCAAAAAATAAAGGTGATAAAAAGTCCCTCGTTTATACCATAAATGCTTTGTTTCGCGGCTGTTTTTCATTTTAAAAAGACTGTTTTTTAAAACAAACGCTTGTGGACAAATTTCCCGTTGAGGGAGTAAACGGTCATTAAAATAAGGGTAAAAAGGTGGATTATTTTCTCTTTTTTAACAAAAACTATTGACGATGCGGGTGTTAGATTGTAATATCTATTTGCAATATTATTATAAAGGAAATGCAAGAGTTGAAGTTTGAAAAATTAAAAATAGAATACGAAGGGAAAGAGTGTTTTATAAAAATTCAACGTGTGGGACAAGAGCATTGCGCCTCGCAAAAAGCGGTTGAAGTGCGCAACTGCACTTATTATTCCTTTCACTTGATTACGCACGGGCTGGGGTACGTTCAAAACGGCGACGACATGGTGTGTTTAGGTAAAGGCAACGTGTTTATTCTTTGGCCGGGCGTAGAATGTAAATATTACCCTATGGAAGTAGACCCTTGGTCATATATATGGATTGATTTTTACGGCGATGGCGTTGAAGAACTTTTAAACGCTTGCGGTTTATCCAAAGAAAAGACCGTGCTTAAAAAGGTTGATTTTGCGACCATTTGCGAAATAATGAAGCAACTTTACGAAAGATACAACGGCAGCGAAGTGCAAGATTTGTTTTGTTATGCAAATTTAATGCTTTTATTCGGCAATTTAATCAGTTATGAAAAACGTTACACTTCGTCGGGAGAGAACAAAAACCTGCAATTCAAGCAATTCAGGGACGCTTTGATTTATATAAACAACAATTTCAGAATGAATCCCACGCTTTGTCAAATCGCCGATGAAATGTATCTGACGCAAAAACAACTTATCGCAATGTTTAAGGCGAACATAGGCATTACGCCGATAGAGTATATGAACAAATTTCGCATATCGTTGGCGTGTGACATGCTTATTACCAAAGATTATAAAATACAAGAAATTGCAAAAATCGTCGGCATAGAAGACGAGAAGTATTTTATGAGACTTTTCCGCAAAATTACGGGAATGAGCGCAAGCGAATACCGCAAAAACTGCAAAGACGACGACCCGTTTTTGTGGTTAAAAGAAAAATCTCTCGATTTAAGATGATTTATTGAGATAAATTTTATTAAAGACAATTTCAATCGCTTTTTGATAAAAACCAAAACCGACGCAAACGAAAGAATTTTAAACGTGTATTTTATATAGGAAAGAATTTCATTTTATTCAAGTGCAGTTCATTAAAATCGCGTTTTATCTTAATTTTATTAAAGGCGCATTTCGTTTTTCAAACTTGCATTTTATGTAAAGAGTGTTTCGTTTTTCAAAAGTGCATTTCATTTTAAAAGATTTTTAAAATTATTTTTATTAAAAATTTCAGAATATATCGCAACGCATTAAAAAGGAGGACTTACCGTGAAGGGAGTATTTAAAAAAATTTTAGTTGTTGTGACGATTTGTATATTGTGTTTTGCCGGTTGCGCAGATAAGGCGAAATATAATTATATTCTCGGGAACGGGGTAGTCGTCGACAACGGAAAAAGACCGACCGAGGGCGCCGACCCGTTTTCAAACAAGGGCATTTACGCCGACCCCGAAGTCGAAATCGACGGCATAAGGGAAAGCCAATACGATTATCCCACAGGCAGCGGCAAATATCTCGTTTATTCGAGCGAAACCGAAACCACGTACGTTTCTTTATATAAAGGAAAGCGCGGCATTTATTATCTTTTCGAGTGTGAAGACGACTGTTTGTCTACTTTAAACGTAGAAGATATAAATCTGGTTACCGCTCAATCGGACTCGGTGGAAATTTACGTCGATACTTACGGCAGCGGCGGAAAGACGAGAGGCAGCAATCAATTTGAATTCAGAGTTACCGCCTCGGGGCGTATTTATTCTTATCTGACGGGCTTTGTCGCAAGAGTATTCACTTACGGCACGTTAAACGACCACACCGACGTAGATAGAGGTTTCAACGTAGAAGGTTATATTTCTTACTCGGTACTCGGCGACGACGTAGACGAAAACACACCCACATCGTTTGCGTTTGCAAGGGTAACGAAAACCGGCAACAAAGGTTACGTTTGGCACGGTAATTTCGACCCGCAAATACCAGATAATTATCTCACTTTGGGCAGAGACAATAAATTCTACACGCAAGAGACTTGCCCCGTAAACGGAACGATAAGCGGCAAACTTATCGACGCAAACAATCAAGCGGTTGTCGGTGCGAAAGTCAGCGCGGACGGATATAAAACCGTTTACACAAACAAAGACGGCGAATATTCGCTCGATATAACAAATTGCACGGGCGACGTAAAAGTAAACTTCTCCAAAAAAGATTATTTAGACAATCAAATCATAGTAGAGAAAAAAGATTTGAGACTTGCAAAAAACAATACGGTAGATTTAGGCACTTCGCTATTTCTGGCGGCAAACGCGGCGACTTACACGACTACTATAAAAGGCGTCGTTACAGAGCGCGACGGCGTTACTCCGATTAAAAACGCAACCGTAAGCGTAGGCGATTACAGCGTAAAAACCACAGACGACGGAAAATACACTTTAAACGCCGAATTGTACGGATACAACAATTTATTGGCGTTCGGTGCAGAAAATCACCTCGATTACACCCGCAATTTAGAGGTTTCTGACGTAAACATAGGCTCGACCACCGATTTATCGACAATCAATCTCGACGAAAATTACGGCAGCAGCATTGACTTCGGCAGAAAAGCCTCCGACACGGCGACCGCAAGAATAGTAAGAGGAGAAGATTCTTTCAAAGTGGTGCTTAAAACCGAGTCGGTAATAGACTTAAATCAGGTTCAGGGTTCTAATTTTGAAGTGTTTGTAGATACCAAAGAGTCTTGCGCAATGAATAAACGCGACGATACCGACTATTTGTTCGTATTCCAATATGCCGACGAAGGCGTTTTGCAAGCGACCAATTACGGCGGAGCAGCCGTCAACACGAGAAGCATAAAGACGACTTACGGCAAAATCAACGAATTGTATTACGTCGAAGCCGATATACCTTATTCGGTAATAAACGTAAGCAAAAACGAAGTTTTCGGTCTATATTTCGGAATAAAAGTAAATTACGTCTGGACGGGTATGTACGACGCGCACGGCGATTACATTCAGGCGGAAGCGACAGTCAACTATATAAGACTCGACGAAAATTCTCAATTATTCACGGCTTCGTGCAACACTCAACCCGCCACCGACTTTAATTTCAACGCTGTCGGCAGAATAGGCGAGTTCAGCGGAAAAATCACTCAACAATACGACGTAAGTTACGCAAGAAAGGGCGGCTTGGTAATGTTGAAGTTCGATTTAGTCGACAACGGGCAAACGATGACTTCTTCAAGTCACTCGATAAACGTGTACCTGGATATGAACGCAAGCGCAAGCAAAACTAAAAAAGACGCTTTCAATTACCACATCTCCATTTACCCGGGTCGTCCGATATCCGTATATACGGGTTGGGACGTAGCCGCAAACAAAGAAAGCAGTACAAAACATTATGAAATAGACAGTCAAAACACTTGGGCTTATATTTATAAAAATTCGATTTACGTAAAACTCGACGTATCCATCTTCGGCGGAGACGAAACCAACGCCATAGGTTTTGCGGCGGGTATGTGGCACGACGGCGCAGGCGAAAATTCCAAATTATCTTACAATGGAAAAACGTGCGATTTCGAGATTCCGGGCAAATATTTTATAGTAGACGCCGCGGGTAATATGAGTATTAAGTAGGAGGAAAGTTATGCAAAAGTTTAAAACATTGTTGACCGTTTGTTTATGCGCCGTTACGATGACTTTTTCGATGGGTTGCAATTCAAACAGTAAAGACGTTTATATAAACGGCAATCCCGCGCTTAAAAATCCGCCCGCCGAAGAAGAGACTTACAAAAACTTCTTTGAAGACGACCGCATAGCGGGTCAATGGCAAGAATACGGTATAGGAGATCCGTTTATTTATCGTTTTGACGGAACGTATTATCTCATTTGTTCGACAAAAGCGCAAAGGCAGGGCGTAAAAGGCTGGAAGTCGAAAGACTTAATCAATTGGGAGCAAGTCGACAACGGCGTTTGCGCAAAGGGCTTTATCGTGTCCGAAACGGTGACGGAGTCGTTCGACGCATGGGCGAGCGAAGTTTATTATCTCGACGGAACGTTTTATCTGGTAGAATCGAGAAACGGCAAAGGTCATTACGTAATGGCGAGCACTTCGCCCGAGGGACCTTTCGAGCCGATTACCGAAAGCACTATCGACCCCGCTATAGACGGCAGTTTGTACATGGATATAAACGGCAAAATGGTGCTTTTCTCGGCAAACAGCAGCGTTGCCGCGGCATATATGGCTGACGATATGAAGTCGGCTGAAGAAAAAACGCTTTTAAAAAATTCCACAATGACGGGCTGGACGGAAGGACCGGAAGTGTTCACCAGAGACGGAATAAGATATTATTTCTACACCGGCAACGGCGTTACGCAAAGGGCGTATCGTATAAATTATAGTTACGGTTCGGCGGATAAGTCGGTTTTCGACGACGAACTTACTCAAGGACCTAACGTGCTTTTAAACACCGACGACGATTGGTACGGTCTGGGTCACGGTTGCGTTATTTCCGGACCGGATTTGGACAGTTATTATTTAGGTTTCCACAATTCTTATGCAGAGGGCAACTCGGGCGGCAGACGCTTTAATATAGGCAGGCTTTTATTCAACGGCAGCGACGTAATGATGCAACATACGGGTCTTTACGAAAACATAATGCCCAACCTTCCCGATTACGCCGAATACAACTCGGCAAACCTCACTCAAGAAAACGGTTATTTGCTCAGCGGCAGCGAACATAAAGACAGTTTCACCGTTGAATTCAACTTCACGGGAACGGGCAAAGCGGTATTTTCTTATAAAAACCCGTCTGATTACGCCTATCTCACGTTTGACGGGTCGAAAATAGATATTCACCGCGTTCAGTCGGGCAAAGACACCCTCGTAAAATCTTGCAAAACTTTCAGGACATATAAAACTGACGTTTTCCATGCGATTAAAATAGGATATAAAAACGGTTTAATGGACGTGACGTTCGATTATCAGGAAATCGCAAACGACCTTCAGGTAGGCGCGTTTACGAGCGGAAAAGCGGGTTATTACGGCGATTTCAGTTATATCGGCAGTCTTATTTTCAACAACACCGCTCAGGGCGACAGCGATAAAGAGGCTGTAAAGCAAGAAAATATCCCGTCGGTTACTTATACCGAACAACTCAGCAAACTCGGCAAAAACAGCGGAATTCAAGCCGCTCGCAAGACTTTGGCAAACGATATTACCGAAAGCACTTACGAGATGAAACTTGCAAATGCGGGCGATTACGCGACTTATTTAGAATACGTAAGCGAAGACGGAAGTTACGGTCTCGATATGACGGTGTATTCAAAGCACGGCGGTAAAACGATAGGCGTGCAAGTCGACGGCGGCACTATTTACAAGTGGACTATTCCCGATTACGGTAAATACGCTTACGACGGATATATGAAAGTGAAAGTTGCCGATTTAAATCTTAAAAAGGGAAACCACTATATCACGATTTGGAATATGCAGGACGAATTTGCTTTCCAATCGATGTATATCGAAAGAAACTACAACGTAAAAGGCACTGTTTATCAACACGACTTAAAGAGTTATCCCGAGTACGGAATATGGTATCCCACGTTCATTGACTCAACCGACGACGGTTTGGCGACGACGAGCAGCGCGAGATATTTGTGTACTTTCGGCGACGGAACTTTGGAAGATTTAGAGATAAGTTGCGACGTTAAATTGACGGGCGACAACGGTACGGGCATTATCGGTTTGGTAATAGCCGCCGACAATTGGGCGCTTAATAACACCGATTTGGATAATTACAAGTCGTTGCAAGGCGATTATTTCGCGTTCAACAACACCAAAGTGACGATAATAAGGTCTAATTATCAATATTCGGACGAATCGTGCAGAGACATATTTATATTCGACACAAACCGCGTTTACAACATTAAGGCGGTAAAACAAGGCAAAGTGTTGACGATGTACGTCGACGGTAAAAAAGTGTTGGAAACGTTTGACCCGATGGGGAAAAATAGAGGATATTGCGGACTATATGCAAATTATATCGAAGGTGTATTCTCTAATTTGAAAATAAAAACTTTATGAAAGGAGAAAATGTAATGAAAAGGAAAGTATTTTTAGTATTGTTATGCTTAATTACCGCCCTTGCGCTCGCAGGCTGCGGCACGCCGGTCGACGAATTGGCATCTGCCAGAGAAACGGCAACAACCGAAGTCAGCGCGCTTGCGGAAAAAGCAGAGTATGCCGATCTGGAGACGGAAGACGTCGCGCAAGTAATTGCCGACGCAGTCGAAGCAATCAAGGCGGCGAAAACCCAAGAGGAAATCGACGCCGCCGTTAGTGCGGCAAAGACGACTTTGGACGATATGGTGCTTGCAAAGCAAAAAGAGACCGCGAAAGCAAATCTTACCGCATACGTCGATTTAAGTCTTTACAGCGAAGAAAACAAGGGCGCAATAGAGACGATTATCGCAAACGCTAAAACGGCAATCGACGGTTGCACGACGGCTGCCGAAATCATTATTAAAGTCAATGAGGCTAAAGCGGCAATAGACGAAGTAAAGACGATTTTACAAACGGCGAAAGAGACCGCCAAAGCGGAAGTCGAATCTTACATTCAGGACGAAAGCATTTACAGCGCAAACGGTTTGGCAACTATAAATCAAATAATCGCCGACGCAAAAACAAATATCGACAACGCGACCGACCAAGAAACTATCGACGCAATAGTTGCCGACGCTAAAGACGATTTAGACAAAGTACCCACGCTTGCTCAGGAGCAAGAGGCTGCGGCAAACGCGTTTAAAAATTCGCTTGTAACCGACACGGGCAACGTAGTCGAAGAGCATGTAAGAGTTTCCGGAAGCGACGTAATTATTGACACGAAAGAAGCGGACAGCACTATATTGTATTTCGGCAATCAGGACGGCAACACGGCAGTATATTTCGACACGTATATTACGGTTGATTATCGAAACACGGTATGGTCGTCGGTAACCATTTATTTCCGCGCGTGGGATAAGGCAAGCAACTACAACCTGAAAGTTAAAGACGGCAAAATCGATTTATACAAATCTCAATGGATTGACGGAAAAATAGAAACGTTGCTTATGAAAAATGCAACGGGCCTAACCGACAAGACAAGAATGCATTTGCAAATCGTATGTTGCGGTTGGACTAAAAAAGTATTATTGGACGGAGTATGTATTTTCGAAGTTATCGAAGACGCAAATAACGTCGGCAGAATTTATCTTGAAACGTGGCAAGCGGGCGTAACGCTCGGCACTCCGCAATATATCGAATATTCTTCCGACGATGCGTTGAAGGCAGAGCATCAGGCAGAACTCGACAAGCCGTGCGTAAACAAGAGCGAGGCGCAAATTTTATCGGAGGCAAAAGCCGCCGCTAAAACTACTGTTTCCGGTTATTTACAAGACGTTGATACTAATTACAGCGAAGTAAATCAAGCGGTGATTGCAGAAATTATTTCTCAGGGAAACACGGCAATTGACGCTTGCGCTACTATCGACGCGGTAAACGCGACTGTAGCGGAAATTAAATCTAAATTAGACGCGGTTTACACAATCGAAGATGAGAAAAACACCGAGTTGATTGCAAAGAAAACTGCGGCAAAAGCAGAAATAGAAGGGTATCTTAAAGACGTAGAAACTTCTTACAGTGAAGAAAATCAAGCGTTAATCGCAAGCATTATCGAAAAAGGCAAAACCGATATCGACGCTTGCGTCGACGAAAACGCTATCGCAAGCGTAGTTGCCGACGTAAAAGAAAAATTGGCAAGCGTAAAAACCATTAATCAGGAAGGACCCGGAAAACTTGCAGAAGATTTCAAGGCGATTTGTTCTAACGTAGTCGGTACGCCGGTAGACGGAATGGAAGTAAAAGACGGCAAACTTGTATCCGACACTAATAAAGAAGGCGTAGGAACCAATTTCAAGTTCGGCAATCAAACCGACAACATGAACAAGGTTTTCGACGCTTATATGACAATCGATTATCGTTCTGCCGAATGGTCGGAAGTAACCATACGTTTCTGCGCATGGGATGCAAACACTTGCTTTAAAATGGTAATTAAGTCCGACAGTATCAAAATTTATTACCGTTATTGGGATTCCGCGCAAAATGCGGCGGCAGATTTATTGCTTGTCAATCACGAAGGCGGTATTGCAAACGGTCAGGAATTCCACCTTCAGATTTTAACGAGAGGCTGGACTAAAATGGTGCTTATCGACGGCGAGTGCATTTTCAACACCTGGCCCAATACTTATCACGTGGGTTATACCATGATAGAGACTTGGGAAGCGGGCATTGTTTTGCGCGAACCCAAGTATAAAGAATACGAGTCCGAAGCCGCTCTCAACGAAGAATACGGCGAAGTAATGAACAACAGAGAAGAAACCACTCTCGAAAACGAAATACCGGTATAAATAAAACAATGAGTATAGCAGGCGGCTTAAAGTCGCCTGCCGACTCGCTTTTTTGAGGAGTAAAATGAAAAAAATTATTGCAGTATTATTGACGTTAGTATTATCCCTTTCATTCAGTTTCGTCTTTACGGGCTGCGGAAAAAACGGAGGAAAAGGCTCTCAGACTTATGAAGAGTTCGACCCCAACAAGCAATATCAACTCGACTTTTTGGGTTGGGGCGGTATCGCCGAGCAAAAAAACTTTCAAACGATGATTCAGCAGTTTATGCAAGAATATAAAAACGTTAAAGTTTTTTACAACGCAATAAGCGACACCACGACTTATTCAAACAACCTTGTCAACAACGCCGACTCTTTGCCCGACGTGTTTTACGTTCCCGATTGGGACTATATCAAGTGGGCGGATTCGGGTAGATTGTTGAATTTAGCACCTTATCTTTCGGAAGAAGAAAAAGGAAAAATGTGGGATATGTCAATCGACATTTTCCGCTGGAATTCAAAGACGAAAACCGTAGGTCAAGGCGACGATATTTACGGTCTTCCCAAAGATTTGGGTCCTTATACCATTGCTTACAACAAAACGTTGATGAAACAGTTGATACAGCAATACAACCTTGACGTGCAGTTGCCGTCGGCGACTCAGCCCATGACTTTTACCGAGTTTAAAGAGTATTTAAAGGCATTTAAAGGATTGAAAGTGGACGAAACCAGACTCGTGCCCATCACTCACTATGAAGTAGGCGCGGCGGTTTACTCAAACAACGCCGATTTCTACACGGACGACAGCGCGACCACGAGCGCGATAAACACCGACAACTTTATCGACGCAATTCAATTCGTTGCCGATTTGTCGCTTGAAGGACTCGCTTCCGACTATGCTTCGGCGGGCAGTTCGAGCGCGCTTACGAAATTTGCTTCTCAGCAATGTTTGTTTACATGGATGGGACCGTGGGATATGAGAACTTATTGGGAAAGTTTGTCTTTTGAATTCGACATTATGCCCGTACCGGTGGGCGATGCGGAAGGCTCGAAATCAACTTCGCTTATAGGCACGGTCGCATATTCGGTAAGCGCGGCAAGTAAAAACAAAGCCGCTGCGGTGTTGCTTGCAAAATGGCTTGCAACCGGAGAAAAAGCAGCAACGATGAACTATCAGTTAGGTCAGGCAATGCCAAACATTCAAAGCATGGCTACAAACGAGTGGCTCAACAACGTCGGTTTAGAGGGAATTAAAACTTATCCCGTGACCAAATCGGTATTTATCGATACGGTAAAGGGCACCGACACGATGACGGGTAAATCTCGTCCGTATTATTACACTTACGAAAAAACCGCATACGACGATTTAATGGATAAATTCAACGCGGTTTGGGCGGGTACTAAAACCGCGAGGGAAGTAGTGGAGAGTTATGCTTCCACATTCCAGCAAAAATTGACCAGAATGCACAAAAATTTAGAATAATTCGGTAAAAATCATGCAAGAATTAAATTTGTTATATAAAAAGAAAAAACATAAAAAAACGATTAAAGCCGAAGTTAAAGAAAGTCTGTACGGGTATTTGTTTGTACTTATACCCGTATTGGGATTTCTTTTGTTTACCGCCTGGGCTTTGGGTTATTCGATATTTATGTCGTTTACCGACTACAACGTCATTAAAGGCACGTTTAAATTCGTCGGTTTTGAAAATTATATCGAAATTTTCCGTGAAGAAGGCTTTTTAAACGCGGTGTCAAACACCGTTTTAATGCTTTTAAGCATACCCATAGGCGTATTTATAGGACTTATTCTGGCGGTTTATTTAAAGAGGTTGGCGCACGGCAGAACGTTGCTTACTATACTTTATTATTTGCCCGCCGTCACCTCGACGATTGCAATTCTGATTGTGTTTAAAGAAATTTTCAGAAGCGGCGAATCGGGTCTTATAAACGGGCTTTTCGGGATGAAATTAAATTGGATATCAAACGATCCGTGGCTTATCAAAATAGCCATTATCGTAAAAAATATTTGGGCGGGAATAGGCGGAACGATGATTTTGTATCTCGCGGGCTTAAACAATATTCCCGAGTCTTATTATGAAGTGGCGCGCACGAGCGGTGCGTCTAAATGGCAACAATTTATCGACATTACCATGCCCATGACAAACAACACCTCGTTTTATTTAATCGTTACGGGCATAATCGGCGGACTTCAAAGTTATGCCGACAGCGCGGTAATGGGTTCGGGTTATGCAGGCGCAAGGACGATAGTTTATTATATCTGGCGAAACGGCATAAATCAATCGAGATACGGTCTGGCGAGCGCGGCTTCGGTAATGCTGCTTATCGTTATTTTGATTATCACGATAATATTGTTTTCAAAGTCTAACGTGTTTAAGGATGTGAAAGAATGACCTATAAAGAAGAGATAAACGTTGTCAATTATAAAAGAAAAACCATATTAAACAAAACGTTGTTTATAGTTGTATCTGTCATCGTGGGCATATCGGCGTTTGTGATGATTTTTCCTTACGTGTATATGGTTGTTTCCGCATTGAAATCGCAAAAGGAAATATTGAGTTCTTCTTCCGTTTTAAAAAATTTTTTCCCAAAAAATCCCAACTGGAAAATTTTTAAAGAAATTTTTACGGGCAACGAAAGATACACCGTAAAGCAATTCAATTTTCTCGACAGCGTAAAAAACACAATGATAATAGAAATTTTAGTCGTCCCCATAGGCACGTTCGTTTCCGCTCTTGCCGCTTTTGCGTTTGCGAAAATGCACTTTAAAGGCAAAAACGTGATTTTAATGATTTTGCTTGTGTCGATGATGATTCCGTTTGCTACGGTTATGCTTCCGCAATATCGTATGTGGAGAGAACTTCAACTCATCAACACGCTTTGGCCGCTTATTATTCCCGGGTTTTTCGGTAATATGGGAATGATGCTGTTTTTGATTACTACTATAAAATCAAACGTGCCCGATTCGCTTATAGAAGAAAGCCGAGTCGAGGGCGTGGGGTGGTTCGGTATATTTTTCAAGGTGGTTTTACCGCTTATAAAACCCGCGATTATCGCGCAGATGCTTTTCTGGTTCGTGGGTATATGGAACGACTTTTTCGGGCCGAGCATTTACCTTACCGACCCCGAAATAAAAACCGTTCAGGTGCTTATAATGAGCCTTAATTCGACTGCGGGCGCGGAACTGGGCGATTTGCCGTTTGTAATGGCTGCTGCGTTTATTTCGTCGTTGCCGATTATATTGTTGTTTATCCTCATGAACAAGGCGTTTGTACAGACCAACGCCACGGCGGGAATCAAGGGGTGATATTATGAAGAAAAATCGAATTATAGCGGCAATCTGGATGTCGCTTATCGCGCTTATAATCGTCGCTATGGTAAGTTACGTAATTTACGCGGATAAAAACAATCCGTATTTCGGCACTAAAACAGAGCAATCGATGACAAACGTCGTCGCGTTTACACAAAACCAATCAGAGGTATCGCATGAAGTTTTTTAAGAAAAAAGATAATCAGATAAACAAATTGCGCCAGGAATATTATAAAAAAGCAGTGGCAAACCAAGCCGAACGAGAAAAAGCCGATCATCTTCCGAATCACGAGGGTGCGTTCGTATGTTTAAACAACGTTCAAAAAATTTATCCCAACGGATATTACAGCGTGGTCGATTTTAATCTGGATATAAAAAAGGGAGAATTCGTCGTTTTGGTAGGTCCTTCGGGCTGCGGCAAAACCACCACGCTGAGAATGATTTGCGGACTTGAAAGCATTACCGCCGGCGCGCTTTACATAGACGGTACTTATTCAAACGATTTAGAGCCGAAAGACCGCGGAATAAGCATGGTTTTCCAAAATTACGCGCTTTTTCCGCACCTGACCGTTTACGACAATCTGGCGTATGGATTAAAGGTAAAAAAGGTAGTCGCGCCCGTTCTGGATAAAGAGGGCAATCAGGTAATCGGCATCGACGAAAGGGCGATTAAAGAACTTGTAAAAGAGAAAAACTGGTATTTAAAACACGACCCTTCCGACACAGAGAGCATAGCCGCAATAGACCACGATATTTCGGAATATCGACAGCACGAAATACCTTTGTTTGCAAGTCGGAAACTCACTAAAAACGAAATTGACGAAAAAATAAACCGTGCGGCAAAAATACTCAATCTCGAGCAGTTGTTGCAGAGAAAACCCGCTCAACTTTCGGGCGGACAATGCCAAAGGGTCGCCCTCGGCAGAGTGCTTGTAAGCGACGCAAAATTGTTGCTTATGGACGAGCCTCTTTCCAATCTGGACGCAAAATTGAGGGTGAGCATGCGCAGCGAAATAATCAATCTTCACAAGACGCTCAACGCAACCACCGTTTACGTCACTCACGACCAGGTCGAAGCAATGACCATGGCCGACAAAATAGTCATTATGGACAGGGCGCACGTAAAGCAGGTGGGCACGCCCGCCGAAGTGTACGAAAACCCGAACTGTTTGTTCGTGGCGGGCTTTATAGGTTCTCCGTCGATGAATATTTGCGACGTGACTTATCGCAGCGGCGGCGTTTACTCAAACGACGTAATGATTAAAAAGTTTGATTCGCTTGGCGACACTCTTAAAACTTTTTACGGAAGTATGCTTGAAAAAGAGACCGAAAGGCGATATAATTTGGATAAATCGTTTACGGGCGAACTTTTGCAAGACGAAATAAGGCTTGCCGACGAAAAAATCGAAAAATTGAAAGAGGTCGTCGAAACGGGCAATTATCCGCTTAAATTCGGAATAAGACCCGAAAGAATAGCGGTAAACGATAACGGCTCGCTCGAGGGCGAAATTTTAAACTATGAATTGCTCGGCGAAAGATATCACGTCAATATAAAAATCGGCGACGCAAAATTTTTGATAAATTTGCCCAACGATTACATTTTTAACGCAGGAGATAAAATCAAGGTCGAATTCGTAAAAGATTGCTTCTTATTCGATTCGATTTCCGGGGATAGGATAATATAAATGGACATTAAATATCTTTACAAAATACCGACGACGACCGTCGGCGCATTGCCAATGTGCAATTATTACGACGTTTTAAACGGCTATAAACAAGTTTTGACAAATTGGAAATTCGTTTATTTCGACGAATTCGATTTCGATAAGGCGTTAAACGTAAACTGCACGCAAAACACGCAAATCCCGTACATGGCGGAACTTCACGGCAACGGCAATCCCGTTTATACCAACGACAGATATCTGTTTCCTTATTTGCCGCCGTATATTCTGATAAAAACGCCTGCGCTCGTGTTTACGCGCGAAGAGGAAATAATAAAAGACGGCAATGATTATATTCTGCAAACAGAAGGAATAGACAACTGTTATTATTTGTTTGTAAACGGCGAGTTTGTCGGCTTTTCAAACATTTCGCATGCGGTAAAACAATTTAATATCACCGACAAAATAGTTGACGGCAAAAACGAAATTCGTTTAATGGTGTTGAAATTCAGTCCGTCGTCATATCTTGAAGACCAGGACAAAATACGTTTATTCGGTATACACAGACCCGTTTATTTAGTCAAAAGACCCAAAGACAGGGTTGGTGCGTTTAAAGTAAAAACCGACGTAGACGGAAATAAAGGAATAGTCACCGTCGAAGTAGACAAAACGGCGACTTTGACTTTGTCGGGCTACGGTTACGAGCAAAAATGCGTGGGCAAAACCGCGCGTTTCGTCGTGGACGACGCGCACCTTTGGAATGCGGAGCAACCTGATTTGTATCAACTTTTCATAAAGTACAACGGCGAAACTATTTGTCAGCAAGTCGGAATAAGAAAAATAGAAATTATCGGCAATAAACTTTTGTTAAACGGCAAAATTATAAAAATGCGCGGAGTAAACCGTCATTCTTCCACTTTAAACGGCTATGCGGAATCTTTGGAAATTATGGAAAAAGATTTCGAGTTGTTTAAAAAACTCAATATAAACGCCGTCAGGACGTCGCATTATCCCGCAGACGCAAGGTTTTACGATTTGTGCGATAAATACGGCATTTATCTTATAAGCGAAACCGATTTAGAGGCGCATGGCGTCGTGCGCCAGGACGGCAGATACGACATGCAAAATTGGCATGAAGTTATATCTTCGCCTGATTTTTACGACCAAATCGTCGAAAGAGAACTTTCCAACGTGTTGACCTACGGCAACCATCCGTCCGTCATAATGTGGTCGCTCGGCAACGAGTCGGGTTTTTGCGATAAAGTAATCGATTACGCCAAAATAATAAAAGAACACGATGACAGACCCTTGCATTACGAAGGAGCGTACAGAAACGTCGACGGAAACGGATTTTTCAAAGAAGACGTTTTGGATGTGTACTCGCGTATGTACGCGCCGATAGAGTATTGCAACGAGGAAGTGCCAAAAATGGACAGACCGTTCGTGTTGTGCGAATACGCCCACGCAATGGGGACTTCGTGCGGCGAAACAGCCGATTATATGAAGGCGTTTTACGGCTTGGATAATTTTGCGGGCGCATTCGTTTGGGAGTGGACAAACCATTACGTGGTAAAAGATGGAATAGAGTGTTACGGCGGAGATTTCGGCGAAGAATTTTCCGACGGGGCATTTTGTTGCGACGGGCTTGTCAACGAAGACAGAACTCTGACTCCTCAGGCGTATGAGATTAAAGAGTGTTATTCCCCCGTGGAATATTTTGTAAATGACGGGTACGTTTACATAAAAAACCGTTACGACTTTATAAATCTCAATAAATTTGAAATCGAAACAGTCACGTTTGTCAACGGCAAAAAAGTGAGCGAACAAACTATGAAAATCGACCTTTTGCCAAAACAAACGCAAAAACTTATAAAACTGCCGATAAAGGATAAAAATTTCAATTCTTATAATATCAGACTTAAAGACGGAGATTTTGTCTTAAGCGAAAAAAGCATTGTGGTAAAACCCGATACGTTTGAAATGGCGGCTTTACCTAATAAAATCTCCGCCGATATAAAGGGCGGATTGATTAAAGGTCTTATGTTAAACGGTAAACGTTTGTTAAACGATATGCAGTTTATTCTGACTCGCCCTTATGTGTCAAACGACATAAAAACGCGCGATTATTACGACTTTATAAGAATTAAAAACGCTGAATTTTACGCTGTTGACGAAAAACAGAATAATGACGGGTTGACGGTAGAGGGCTATCTGGCGGTGGCGGCGTTAAATCCGTTTTATAAGGTAAAAATCACTTATAAAACAGAGCAAGACAAAATCAGACTGAATATAGCCGCCGAAAAGATAATGGATTTTGAAGGTCCGCTCAGATTCGGACTTAAATTCAGATTGCCAGACAACTATCAGTCGATATCTTATTTAGGATTAAAGGGCGAAAGTTATTGCGACAGAAAAGAGGGTAATCCTTTCGGATATTACACGGTAAGCGTACAAGATAATTACAGAAATATCGTTCCGCAAGCCGCAAACGACAAGTTTGGTACGCAATATCTGGTTCTGGACGACGACGGTTTGTGCATAAAAGCGGAGAGTACCGACGGATTCAGTTTTTCTTACGACTGTTTCGATTTGAATGACTATAAAAAGCACAGAAACGAAATGAAAGAAACGTCTTGCAGATATTTATTCGTCGATTATAAAATGAGCGGCGTAGGCACGCAGGCTTGCGGCCCCGTTTTAAATACGAAATACAAAATCTGCGAAAAAAACATCAATTTCGATTTAGAAATTTTTAAAGTAAAATAACAAACAAAACATAATAAATCAAATTAAGCGACGCAAAGTTTTTATAAATATTTTGTAGTCGCTTAAATTTTAAAATAAAAATGATTTTAGCGTTTTTTGCTTGTCGGGTTTGTATATTCGGTGTTTTAAAGTTGTCTCTTTGTGCGTGTGCTTGCTTGAAGATTGCCCGAACAATACGTTTAAGACTATTTAAATCTTGGACTTGTATATAATTAATTTCTTTTCAAAATCTGTCTCATATGTTTGACAAACCTAAATGTTTTTTTGTAAAATCTTACGACATATTGACAGATTTTGTATTATGTGATACAATTACTATTAGTCTCTTGTGAAATTTAAATACATAAGAGGCGATATGTATATGTAGTGTTGATTCTTTTCAATATGAAAAAAGATTCGATAGCGATGTGTTTAACGGGTAATAAACGATTGTCGTTTATGTCTATGGGAGTTTGAATGAAATCGGAAACGAAAGATAAATTATTAAAGCAATCGCTGATAGCGTTGTTTGTTTTTATATTGGTTACTATCACCGCAAAATGTTCTTTTTTATATAAAATGAACTATTGGGTTGATCCGAATTGCTATTTTACGGTTGCAAGGGCAATGAAAAAAGGGTTCGTTCTGTATAGAGATATTTACGAACAAAAAGGTCCTTACGTGTATTTTTTGCATTATATCGCCGCATCTATATCCGACGGATATTTAGGAATGTGGATTTTTGAGGTGATTGCGGGACTTATAGTTGCTTGTTTTGCTTATAAATTATTGTCGTTATACATTGAAAACGACTTTAAAAGAATTATTTATCTTTTAATATTTTTGTCGTTTTATTATACTTCACCGGGATTTCGTACGGGTGATTCGGTTGAAGAAATGTCGATACCGTTTTTATTGGTTGCGTTTTACTTTTTGGTTAAATCGATAAAAAACAATGCGCCTATGCCGTTTTATCAAATGATGATTATCGGAGCGTTGTCGGGCATAATCTTTTTTTCCAAATACACGATATGCGGAATGATTTTCGCAATTGCGTTGATGACTTTTATTTGGGATATAAAAGATAAAAGGACTAAAAAAGCCTTTTTGGAAATCGTGTATTTCTTTACGGGTTTTATCATAGCATTGTTGCCCGCTTTAATTTATTTTAAAGTAAACAATTCTCTTTCTTATTTTTGGGACGCTTATTTTTACAATAATATTTTCATATATTCTTCCGAAAAGAAGTCGTTTATAGTAAAAATAGGGTTGGCACTTTTGGGGTATTTTACGTCGTATATACACTTGTGTACGACTTATTTATTGATTATATTAGGTCTCATTTTTGCCATTAAAGACAAACGCACACATTCGAGATTGTTTGTTACGGTTTTGGCTATTTATATAATTACCGTTTTGTTTTTATTCGGAGGCGGCGTGTATTACCGATATTACGGACTTCCCACTGTTATATTCGGACTGTTCGGCATTATTTCTATAGACAAACACGGATATAAAATGGTCAAAATAATTGATATTATAAAAAGATACGGCAAGAAATTGTTATTACTTTTTATTCCACTTGAGTTGGTTTTGATTTTTGTTGTAGGCGAAAACAACTATTTTATGTTCCGCAAAGATACAGATTTTGCGGAGATAAATATCGCAAACATTGTAAACGAGTATAAAAAGACGCATGAAGACGTATCCGTTTACAATTACGGCGGATTGGACTACGGACTTTATAATTTTACAGGCATAATGCCGCCTAACAAATATTTTTGCGAACTCAACGTGCCGCTTAAGGAAATGTACGAAGTACAAAACGAGACGCTGAAAAACGGCGAAGTGACGTTTGTTCTTGCTAAAAATTTAAACGCCGACGACATTTCCGAAAGGGTTGATGGCTTTACCGACAAATACGAACTGTATTATTATGAAGAGTCGCCCGACTATTATAGTTTCGTTAAGTATAAAAACAATGTTTATTATTTGTATAAATTGAAGGAGGCATAATTATGGCGGATATTTTATATTTGGTAATTCCTTGCTACAACGAAGAAGAAATGCTGCCTATCACGAAAGATATTCTTTTAAAAAAGTTGAAAGGACTTATCGATGCGGACAAAATTTCGGATAAAAGCCGAATACTTTTCGTAAACGACGGTTCTAAAGACAAAACGTGGGAATTGATAAAAAAATATCACGACGAAGACGAACATTTTTCGGGACTTTGTCTTTCGCACAACAGAGGACACCAGAACGCATTGCTTGCGGGTCTTGAAACGGCGATAAAAAGTTGCGATATGGTCGTGTCGATGGATGCCGATTTGCAAGACGACATCAACGTAATCGACCAAATGATCGAAAAATATTACGACGGCAACGATATAATTTACGGCGTGCGCAGTTCGAGAAAAAAGGACTCGTTTTTCAAGAGGTTTACGGCTCAAAAATTCTATAAAATCATGAATCAAATGGGCTCTGAAGTTATTTACAATCACGCCGATTACAGATTGATGAGCAAAAAAGCGGTCAACGCTTTGTCCGAATATCGCGAAGTCAATTTGTTTTTGCGAGGAATCGTGCCTATGCTCGGATTTAAAAGCGACGTGGTATATTACGAAAGGGGCAAAAGGGAAAAAGGCGAGTCTAAATATCCTTTAAAAAAGATGCTGTCTTTCGCTTACGAAGGAATTACTTCGATGACGCTTGCACCCATTTATTTCATAAGAAATTTCGGCATAGTCACTTCGGTTTTGTCGTTTGTCGCGTTCGTCGTGTGCCTTGTATTATATTTCTTGAATTTCAGCCATATGATGCTGTTTTCGATATTGACGTTCGGACTTTTCTTGTGCGGGGTATCGATGACGGCGATAGGTTTAATCGGCGATTATGTGGGCAAAACGTATCTCGAATCCAAACATAGACCGAGATATATTATTTGGGACTATATCAACAAAGAATGAATTTAACAACTTAGTACAATACCTTTGGATTTTATCAAGATTATTAAAAAGTATTAAAACCTATGGTTAAATGTATTGTTTGGCAAAAATAAAAAAGAGGAAAAGGGATTCGGCGTTTAGCCGAATCCTTTTCCGTTTAAAGAAAAAATCGAAAGGTATAAAGAATAATTTTGAGCCTGTTGCGGCTGTTTTGTTGTTGTATATTTTGCCGATATCGGCAAAATATACAAAATTTCAAAGTTTAAATATTGATTTTTTGCCGATAATGTAATATAATAAGATAAATAGGAGAAGTTATGAAATATTTATCGGTAAGTGAAATAGCAAAAAAATGGAATATGTCCGAGCGCAGCGTACGAAATTATTGCGCGTTGGGGAAAATCGACGGGGCGTTTTTGATGGGGAAAACATGGAATATACCCGAAGATGCGACAAAACCTAAAAGAATAAACGAAAAAAACAAACAACCGCAAACTCTTTTAGAGGTGTTGACAGCGGAAAAAGCCGCAAAATTGTCGGGCGGTATATACCACAAAATACAAATAGAACTTACTTACAATTCAAACCATATCGAAGGCGGTCGTTTGACGCACGATCAAACCCGTTATATTTTTGAAACGAACACTATCGGAGTAGAAAACGACGTTATTCATGTGGACGATATCGTTGAGACGGCAAATCATTTTAAATGTGTCGATTTATTCATTGAAAACGCGGATAAAAATTTATCTCAAAAATTTATTAAAGAACTGCATCGCACTCTTAAAAACGGCACTGCCGACAGTAGAAAAGATTGGTTTGCTGTGGGAGAATATAAAAAATTCGCCAACGAAGTAGGCGGTTTTTCCACCACAAGTCCCGAAAACGTAGCCGATGAAATGGCAAAATTAATTGCAGATTACAATAAAATTCAAAACAAATCACTTGACGATATTTTAGATTTTCATTATAAATTCGAGCGTATTCACCCCTTTCAAGACGGCAACGGTCGTGTGGGGAGATTAATTTTGTTTAAAGAATGTTTGCACAATAACATCGTACCTTTTATTATCGATGAAGATTTAAAAATATATTATTATCGTGGCTTGCGCGAGTGGAGTAACGAGCGTGGGTTTTTAAGGGAAACGTGTCTTTCGGCTCAAGATAAATTTAAAACTTGGCTCGATTACTTCAAAATTAAATATTAAATTCAAACGATATCGGCAATGCGTTTAAAAAGGTGTTTTTTTAACAAAGTCCCCACATTTTCCCACAAATTTTTAATTTTGTCTCATAGAGTTATGTTTTCATCACAATCAAAAGCGGCATAAAATTTGTGTATTGACACAATATAAGTGCGTATGATATAATATATTTATAAAAGTTAAGGAGGACTAAATTTATGAAAAGAAAACTATTCAAAAAGACGGCGTTGTTGCTTTTGGCAATAATAATGGCGTTTCCCTTTGTCGCTTGCGGAAAGGATAAAGCGCAGTCTGTATCGAACGAAACCGCTTACGCTCAACTTAAAGCCGCGTTGACAACAACGGTGGTAAGCAACCAAATCGACATTTCGCTTCAAGGCAAACTTACAAGCATAACCGTCGACGCAACCGGCGATACGCCCGTTACTACCGAAGAGCAGGGTATAATCGACATAGTTATGCAATTACAAACTGACGAAAACAACAAAACCGTCGCGCAAAACACGTGGATTAAACTTATAGACGACAAAAACGAAGGTTTGATTTTAGAGCAGTATTATAAAGACGGAAATTTATATACTTACAGCAATTTTATAAAAGAATCTTACGGTTATGAAGAGAATGCCGAGGGCGGAGAAGTTGACTTGTCCGACGTGGACGCAACCGAACTCGCCGCTTCTATAGACCGGATTTCTTCTATAATTCCCAATCCCAAGGCGACGGTAAGCGGAGAAAAATATTCAATCGAGTGGACGGTAAACAATGACAATTTAAAACGATACGTCGAGGCATATTGCCGTATAGACGCACCCGAAGCGACTGATGAAGAAATTGCCGCAAAGGTACAAGAGTTGACGGCGCAAATCAAACTTAACAAACCTTTCAAACTCGGTATAGTTATTGAAAACGGCATTCTTTCGTCGGCAAAACTCGAATTTGACGTAACTTACGGATTAAACACTTACCGCGGCAACGCAACGTTTTCTATGTCGCTTAAAGACGTAACCATGAAATTCCCCGAAAACCGCCTTGCGGAAATTAAAGCGGCGTGGGAAGCGGAACAAATGCCCGAAGAACCCACCGATAAATAAGTGGCATAATAGAGAACAAATCGTTTAGCGGAACTGAAATTTAATAAGTTAAAAAAATTAAATTTTGTCTGGTTTATGCGATACGTATTGCGTAAAAACGGCAAAATTAAGGTAAAATAAGGCGTAAACAAGACGTGTGTAAGGCATAAACAATTTATTAATTTAATAATTTGCCGTAAATAAACATGGCAAAACCGCCGAAGAATAAAACCGAATAAAGTAAACGTAAGAACAAACAAGTAAATAAAAAACAAGGTCCGACGTCAAAAAACGTCGGACCTTGTTTTTAAAAGCAAACTAAAAATTTAAGGCTGCAAGTTTTTTTGAGTGGAGATATACTCCCCGGGGCTGATGCCGTATTTCTTTTTAAATACCTTTGAAAAATACAGCGGGTCGGAAAAGCCGCAGGTTATAGCCACGTCTTTCACCTGGGTATAGCCGCTTTTTATCAGTCTTAAAGCGTTTTGAAGTCGCAGGTTTTGCAGATATTCGTTAAAACTCACGCCGACGATTTTTTTAAACTGAAATGAAATATAACTGGGGTTGTAAAAAAATTCGGCGCAAATTCTGTTTAAATTGAGTTCCGGCGAAAAATATTCTTTATCGACGGTTTGTTTGATTTTACATACAATGTCGGCGGCTTTGTCGGTAGTTTTGCTTTTTCGCCCTTCGGTAATTATCGACGACAAAGAATAAAGTATCACCGATTGAGATATAATGTCGATATTGTTTTCGTTGGTAATACCCAGCGAATCCGTCCAGAAACCGGCGAGGTGTTGCATGCCGTGAATAACGGGATTGTCCTTGCTTATTTGCGCCCGTTCGAGCATAGGCATGGCTTGCGTGCCCGTAAAACTGATATACATATATTCGAGATTGTCTTCGTTTACCGTCGAGGTGGGCACGGACGGGAAAGTGAAAAACAAATCGCCTTCCTTTAAATCGTATTTGTTTTTATTTAGAGTAAAATAACCTTTGCCCTTGGTGACGAGGTTTATGCTGAATGCGGCAAAAATGATTACGTGTTGTTCGTAAACTGCTTTTTTTTCGTAAACGAAGTGCAAAATATTAAACGACGCGTTTTCTTGCGGCGTCAATGTGTTAAACATACAAATGTTAGATTTTTCCATAAAACAATTATTCCTTATCTTCGATTTAAAAAACGGCGGGGCTTTATTTTTTCGTTTTGCGTTTGATTATTTCGAGAATATATAATCGGCAGATAAAATCAAAGCCGTTTTTCGCATGTTTTTTTGTGCAGATAAATTTTGCAGTATTTTATAAAATTGAGAATTTAAAACACATTTATTTCGGCAGTAGTCAGCCTGTCTAATGCGTTTTGCCATAAAAACACACTTAAAAAGCGATGTTATGCGGTAAAATAGCAAAAACGTTTTTAAATAAAACTTTATGATTATTTTATTGCCGATTTAATAATAACGCCTGCGGCGGCGATTGTCAATACAAAACAAAAAAATTTCCATATTAAAAAAGAAATTTCCATTTACATATTGCGGCGTTATACATTATTATGTAAATGGTAAAATCATAGTCGGAGGAATCATGTCCAAAATAAAATTAGGTCTTTTCGGCGGAAAACGAGGAGACGAATTGATAAGATATTGCAAATACGGCGACGCCGAAGTCGTTGCCGTTTGCGATAAAGACGAAGACGTCATTGAAAAACTTAAAAAAGAATTAGGAAGCAGCGCGCGTTATTATTACGATTTCGACGAATTTGTAAAGGACAAAAACGTAGATGCGGTTATATTAGCCAACTGCGCTACAGAACATGCCGGTTTTGCAATAAAAAGTTTGCAAGCGGGAAAGCATGTTTTCAGCGAAGTTTTGCCTTGTCAATGCATGAAAGAGGCAGTCGAACTTGTCGAGGCGGTAGAAAAAAGCGGAAAGATTTACGCTTACGGCGAAAATTACTGTTATATGCCCACGCTCAGCGAAATGAGGCGACTTTATAAAGATGGCAAACTCGGCGAACTCGAATATGCCGAGGGAGAGTATTTGCACAATACCGAGCCAATCTGGGCAGACATAACTTACGGCGAACGCGACCATTGGCGCAATTTTATGTATGCTACTTTTTATTGCAGCCACTCGTTAGGTCCCATTATTCACGTCACGGGACTTCGCCCCGAGTCGGTCGTGGGATTCGAGTTGCCTTATGCCGACAGATGCGCGAGAATGGGCAGACGCGGTGCTCCCGCGGGCGTAGAAATGGTTACGCTTGAAAACGGCGCAGTAGTGAGAAGTATACACGGCTGTCTGGATAAATTCAGTGTGCGTTATGTGTTTTACGGCACGAAAGGGCGTATGGAAAACGCAACCGAAGATTCGCAAAACGGCGGCGTATCGAGGATATATACAAATTTCGACGCATACGACGGAGAGTGTAAAAACAATCCGCAGACGTATTTGCCCCAACACAACACGGGCATTGAAATGATAGACAAAGGCGCGCACGGCGGCGGGGATTATTACGTGATACATAATTTCGTGAAAGTCTTAAAGGGTGAACCCGCAGATATAATCGGGGTGTACGAGGCAATGGATATCGCTCTTCCGGGGCTATTTGCTTATTTCAGTATACTCGACGGAAACAAGCCGCAACAGTTGCCCGATTTAAGGAATAAGGAAGAACGCGACAAATGGCGAAACGACGTAAGGTGCGCGGACAAAGCGGTTGCGGGGGATAAAGTTTTGCCCAGTTATGCAAAATGCGATTTAGAAATTCCCGACGAAGTTTACGCTTCTGTCAGAAATCAATATCTTAAAAATAAAGAAAAAACGGAGGAAAAATTATTATGACTAAGGCAAAAAACGTTTGGCTTTTCGTTGCTACGGTTATGCTTGCGGTTTCGCTTTTAGGTTTTACTTTCAGCGTAAGAGTGCCCAAGGTAAACGCCGAAATGGATCACACGGCATTCGAGCCGAGCGGTTATACGCTTGACGACAACGGGGTTTACACTTCGACAAACGTGGGCGAATCGACCATTGCTTACAAAAACTCGCTTGAAAACATAAACACGGTCAGCGCGAAATTTTTGTACAAAAACAACCCCACCGACGGCGGCAGCGCGTATATGGGATTTCAGGTTTTTTACGATGACAGCATGTTTTTCATCTCGAGAATGTATCTCAACTGCGGTCAATATTACAACGACGAAAGTGCTAAACCGTTTTTCCGCGCTCAGAAATTAATCGGCGGCAAAGGTTATACCACGCTCGGCGAATCGCCGCGTTTAAGCAGAGCCGACGGGTTCGGCAAAGACACCTGGATTGACGTAAAACTCACTTTAGCGGACGATATTATGGTAATGTACGTAAACGGAGAAAAATATATCGAGGCTGCGGGTTTCGGCAGCGTTACGTGGAACAAACTTAAAATAATTTCTTCTTTTGAAGAAGTGCAAGTAAAAGACATTTCTGTCGGTTTTGAGCAACCCGTATTGTCTCAGTGGAGCATAGACGCATCATGGAAGACCGCTACCGAGGGCGATGAAACGGTGTATTCGACGACCGCCGAAAACAGTTCGGTTATTTGGTATTTAGGCAACGACGTGGGCGATTACAACACAATCGAAGCAGATATTCAATATTCCGAACCGAGAAGAGGCGACGCGGGTATCAACCTTCAGGTCAACCACACGGGCGAGGGCGGCACTTATATTTTTAATATCGCGCCTAACAGAGACCCGTTAAATCCCGTTGCTCGTTTGTTCAATAAAAATTCGACAAACATTAGCCCCGTTTCTCGTGTGGAAATTTCTTCTGGCTACGGCGATACTTCGGCAAACACATGGGTTCACGTAAAATTCATAGTCGACGAAAATGCGATTGTATGCTACGTAAACGGTCGTTCGACGTATAAACAACTTTCTCCCGAGGCGGGCAGGAAATGGGTAAAAGCGGGAGTAAACACTTTCGTTTGCCCTGCAAAAGTCAAAAATATACAGTTGTCGAAATCGACGATAGATTATAAAGATTTCGGTTATACCGATTTTGAATTTTCTTCTGAAGCGGGTGTTGATTGTGTGACTGTTTACAACGGCTCTGCCGAGTACGATTCGGGTATGCTTGTCGCAAACGTTACGGGCGAAGGTTTTGCCATCGAATCGCCAAAAATCGAGGAAAATCCCGGGCATAAATACAGTATGTATATGCCGCTCAGAAATACATTCCTCGTGAGAATGAACAACGAAACTTCGGCGACAAAACTTAAATTGAGTTTCCGTACGAGCACGAGCGCAGACGGGTATTGGTTTACAAAAGAATTCGATATTTTGTCTGACGGCGGATGGCAAACGTATTACTTCAACGTGAGCGATTTAAACCCGACGGGGTATTTGCGTCAATTCAAAATGGAATTTACGGGCGCAACCGACGGAAACGTGTATATCGATGCGATTACTTTTGAAAGAGAAGAACGCATTTACAATTATGCCGGAAATATCGAGTCGTGCATAGCCGACGTTACTGCAAAGACAGTGACGGTAAAAGGCGTAGCAAAAGAGGAATACAACGGCAAAACGGTAGTAATCTGGCAGTCTTCTCCCAAGAATTATACCGACAGTTTAAATTATTCCGACATTAAAAAACTCACTACGGCAAAGGTGGAAAACGGAAAGTTCGAGGCAACTTTCCCGTTGTATAAAGAAAATTCGGCTCAAACGCAATTATCGAGTTATTTCCTCGCTTCAATCGACGGAGTAAAAGTTGATACTCACTTCACTATAGAAAACTATCGGGATTTCAACAACGACCCCGAAAGATTTAAGGTGGATATAAAACTGGTTGCGGACGTAACGGAATATGGTGCAAAGGGCGACGGATTTACCGACGATACCGAGGCATTCCAAAAGGCGATAGACGCGGTAAACAAAGCGGGCGGCGGTAAGGTAATAATCCCCGGCGATGACAGCGTTTACGGCAGAAGATACGTAATCACTCACATTGAATTGTGCAGCAATCTCGAGTTTGTCATCGAAAAAGGCGCGGTGATATGGCAGTCTCAAAGAGAAGACGAACTCAACAAGACCGTACCCGTTCATCAAAGAGGTTACGATAAAGTAACGTACGGTCACAACGTAGACATTGACGGTCTTGTTTGGTGCACGGGCTTTTCGACAGTCAATCTCCCCATGATACTCGTTAGCAATAAAGAGAACGTGCGCATAACGGGCGGCGGAACAATCCGTATGAACGATGCGGGCGGAGAAATGGAAGACCCGCTTTACTTTGTGGGTGACAGCGGACTTGCAAAAGGGCAAGAAAACAGGGTACAACAAATACCTATTTGTTTGTACAGCAACAATCACGTCGACGTAACCGACGTAACCCTGATGCGCAGCAACGGCTGGCATTTGTACATGAGTTTCAACAACGACGTATATATCGGTAACCTTACCGAAAAACAAGCGGTAAACGTAACGGGCGACGGATTTACGGTGACGAGTTGTAAAAACCTCACAATCGACCGTTGTTTCACTTACACAAGCGACGACGCCGTGGGTGTTTGTACGGCGTATGAAGACAAGAGAGGGCAGTTCTATCGTCCCACCAAGCCCGAAGAAGACAACGCAACCGAAAATATCACTATAAGGCACAGTTTCTTATTCGGCGGTTTCGGTATTTCGTGGATGCCTTGGGGCGCGGCGGCAACCGATATGACCAAACAAGAAACACGCAACATAGTCATCGAAGACTGCTCGTTGGGTGGACATAAGGCTTCGGGTACGTGGCCCGACGACCCATTCTACGGTTGGAGCGCATACGGAACTTACAGTCAGACAGAAGACAACAACTATTGTCCTATCAAAAACGTAACCTTTAAAAATAACGAATATCTCGGCGCATTTGATCTGACTCTTAACAACATTCAATTAAAAGCGACGAATTTCCTCGTTTGGGACGACGTTGAAGGCACGATATACAGTTCGAGCGAAATGCTCAACGGCGATTTCGACAAACAAGTGCACAAGGGCAACGGCTTTAAAGACGAAACGGATTTTGTTACGGGTTTAAGTTATTGGAGTAATACAGGAAGCGTCGGTTACGAAAAAGTAGGAACAAGGCAAGCGTATACCGTAGATACCAAAGAATTAATCACTCAAAACGATTATGCGGGTTATATCGACGGCAACGGTTCGCTTTACCAAGGCATTTACAAACTTTTCGGCAATTATAATCTCAACATGAAAGTAAAACTCGTGTCGGGCAGTGCGAAATTGTTTGTGCGCGACGCATTCAATGGTACTGTTTACGCAGAAAAACTCATCGACAGTACAAGCGAAGAATTCGTGACGTATTCTCTTCCGTTCGGTCTTGTGAAGTCTGCTACAATTCAAGTAGGTATTGAAAACCTCGGCAGCGACGGTAACAGAGTATATATCGACGATGCGGCAGTAACCGACGACGAAGACGAAAACAGATACGTAATCGATGGCGAAGAGTATGACTACGATTTTACCGAAGATTATAAAGAATTTACGACTTATGGTTCAAACGGCGCAAAGGCTGAAGTTAAAGACGGAAAACTTGTATTTGAAAACAACGGCGAAGTGAAATATATGTGGAACAACGTCAAAGATTTGACCACGGTAGACGTCACAATGAAAGTAGCGATAAAGAGCGAGATGAACGTTGGTTTGTACGTCTTTGCGACAAACGTATTGCCCGAACCCGACAATATCGACGCTTACAACGTGCAAATCGAAAGAGATTCGGCGAAGAGTTCGGTTACTCTTTATAGATTTACGAATAAGTACGACGGAAGTCTTGCAAGCGGAACTGTAGAGTTTACGGGAACGGAATTTACGTTGAGAGTACTTGTAAAACAATCTACAATATTTGCGTTTGTAAACGGAGAAGAAAAACCCTTATTTGCATACGAAGCACCAAAAGGCAAAGCGGGTAACGTGGGTATAAGAAGTCAATACAGAGTAAGCGAAATCAACTCGTTGAAGATAATCTCGGGCGAGGCTCAACTTGCGGCGGGCGACAGCAGTAACCTCAATACGCTTATAAAGACGGCTAAAACGTATAAAGAGTACGACTACACCGAAGCAACTTACAGCGTGCTTAAAACCGCTCTTGCAGAGGCAGAAAAAGCAGTCGGTCTCACTCAATACAAGATTGACAAAGCGTATGAAACTTTATACAACGCGCTTATGAGTCTTGAAAGATTGCCTGCGGGAGATAAAACTCAACTCAACGCATTAATCGCAACGGCAAAAGGCGTAGACCAAAGCAAGTATACGGCTGACTCATATGCGGCACTGAAATCTGCACTTAAAGTTGCAGAAGACCTTGACGAAAACGCAACGCAAGGTGCGATAGACGAGGCGTACAAGGCACTCGACGAAGCATATAAGGATCTCGAAGAAAAACCGACAGACCCCGATACCGACTCGTCAACGGACAGCGGAAATACAAGCGACAGCGGAGCAACTACAGACAGCGGCAACAAAGGCAATAAGAAAGGCTGCAAGGGCGGCATAGAGACTTCAAGCGTAATGCTTTTCATTCTCGGCATGGTTGCGGTTTATGCTATCGTAAAGAAAAGAAAAGTAAACGAATAATTCACAAAACAAGTAAAATGCCATAATTTTACTATTCGACAAAAACGGCAAGGCGTAACCGCTTTGCCGTTTTGTCTTTATATCGTTTTCATATTAAAAACGTCGATAAATTTTCTTTTTAAATATAAAAAATAAAAAGAGGCGGGAAATCGAATCGGTTGCCCGCCTCTTTAACGATATAAAAACACCGGAAAAGTCGTCATTACTCAATACGTATCGCGCAATAACGGCAGTAATAATAGAAAATGTAGTTTAAATATCGAGTAAATACGGCGACAGTAATTAAAAAATATAAATAAAGCGCAATCATAAATTAAAAGCGCAGCCCCGTCAAAACGACGTGGCTGCGCTTGTCATCAGGTTAAAATTTAATTTTAAGTGATTTTTTATTTGTCATTTATTATTTTTGATTGCTGTTTATTAAAATATTCGGTCAATTATGTTGTTGCTTAAAATTTTATTGGATTTTATCGGTTTATATTAGTCGGTTGTCAAATTTTCATCGGACGAAGAAATATTCTCGGTTGACAAATTCTTATTGTCGCTAAAATCGTTGTCGGCAGAAGTAAAATCGTCGCCAATAGAAATGTTTTCGGTAGGTTGTTTGTTTCGTTGTTTTGCTATTGATACGGTCGGCGCGCACCCCCATTTTTTCTTATATACTCGGCTGAAATACAATGCGTCGCTAAATCCGCTCAATTCGGCAATTTGTTTTACGGTTGAAATTCCGCTTTCGATAAGACGCGTAGCGTTGTTTAATCTCAGACTCAACAAATATTCGTTAAATCCCATGCCCATGTATCGTTTAAACGCCGCAGAAGCGTATTTAGGATTGTAATAAATTTCTTTGCACGCCGTTTGCAAATTAAACGACGGGTCCATATATCGGTCTTCCGCTTGTTTTTTGAGAGACAATACGTTAAGTCCCGTTTCGCTTAATTCGTTGCTGTCGCTTTTGTTGCATAAATTTCCCAACGTGGTAAGCAAAACCCCCTCAGCCACGAGGTCGATATTATAATGATGCGTTTGCGAAATTTCCCATTGCCACATGTTTTGAATAAATTGCGGTACCGTACGCACGAAATCGCGCTTGTTTATCCCTACGCGGTCGAGAAGTTTATGCGCGCGAATGCCCACGAAACTAATGTATATATACTGTAAATTATTCTCGTCGTTGATGCGGTATTCCGTGCCGGGAAAAGTCAGAAAAACGTCGCCCACGGATAGTTTTTCGCGTTTATAAGAAGTGTCGATACTTCCGCTCCCCGACGTGACGAGATGCAAACGAAATACGCTTATTACGCCGAAATCTTTATAAGTTCCGCAGTTTTTTTCGTATACGAAGTTGAGTATTCCGATATATTCGCTGTCGCTTCGGGCAGCGTTAAAAAGGCATATGTTTTGTATAGGCATAAAATTCTCCTGAATAAAAAATGTCGATTTACATATTTAAATTTGCTTATCAGACAAAAAATCGGCGGTAAAATTCATTTAAAGCGCAACTCAGATATCGCTTGTATATATCTTTATTCTACATATCGGCATAAATTATGTCAATACATATAAAGAAAAAGTCCATACTTTAATGGATTTTTTCTATTTACGGGGAAATTAATCCGTCATTACACGATTAGTAAAGGCAAATTTAATCGTTTTTTCGTGATTTCAGGCTTTTTATCGGCGATTTTGTTGAAAAACATAAGCAATACACGCATATCCGATAAAGAAAAAATGCATACTTTAATGGATTTATTCTATTTACCGCCGTGGTTGCGGTTTGTTATACTAAAAACGCAGGAGGTAATACGCCTTGGTAAAAATCGGAGTTTTCGGAGGTCGCAGAGGCGACTTTATAATAAAATGGTGTAAGCATACGGGATATGCGCAAGTCGTGGCTGTGTGTGAAAAAGACAAAGAAGTCGTTTCGGAGTTAAAAACCGAACACAGAGACCGGAATATTGCTTATTACGACAATTTCGACGAGTTTATTCTTCACGATATGGACGCGGTGGTGCTGGCTAATTACGCTCATCAACACGCACCGTACGCTATAAAATGTCTTAATAAAGGTTTGCACGTTTTAAGCGACGTATTGCCGTGTCAATGTATGAAAGAGGCGGTCGAACTCGTCGAGGCGGTCGAGGGCAGCGGCAAAATTTACGCTTACGGAGAAAATTATTGTTATATGCCCGCGCCGAAAGAAATGAAAAATTTGTATCGGGAAGGCAAACTCGGCGAACTCGAATACGCCGAGGGCGAGTATATTCATAATTGCGAACCGATTTGGGCGGATATCACTTACGGAGACAAAAACCATTGGCGCAACGGAATGTACGCTACGTTTTATTGCACTCATTCGTTGGGTCCGCTTATCCATATTACGGGTTTAAAGCCGAAAACGGTCGTGGGTTTTGAATTGCCGTTTACCGAAATTTGCGCGCGCATGGGTTTAAGGGCGGGTGTAGGCGGCATCGAAATGGTAACGATGAACAACGGTGCGGTCGTGCGCAGTTTACACGGAAATCTCAATAAGGGCAGCACGCGATATCAACTGCAAGGCTCGAAAGGCAGAATGGAAAGCGCGTCCGAAGATTTACTCAATGGCGGAGTATCTCGCATTTATACGAATTTCGACGAGTACGAGGGAGAAAACGGCAACCACCCCAAAACGTATTTACCCGAAGATAAAATGAGTAAAGCGGCTTTTGAAATGGAGTCTCATTTCGGCAGCGATTATTACCTTTTATATAATTTTGTGCAAGCCGTTAAGCATAAACGTGCGGATATCATAGACGTGTACGAGGCTCTCGATATGTTTTTACCCGGGCTTTTTGCGTGGTTTAGTATTCTGGACGGAAACAAAGCGCAAACAATTCCCGATTTAAGAAATAAAGAAGAACGAGATAAATGGCGCAACGACGTAAGGTGTACAGATCCGGAAGTTGCGGGCAAAGGAGTATTGCCGAGTTACGCTCGGTGTAAATTGGACGTTCCCGATGAGGTTTATGACCTTGTCAGGCAAAAATATTTGTTGAACAAACAAAAAAACAAAAAATCAGGAGGAAAAGATTAATGACTAAAATCAGGCAAATTTGGTTGTACGTTTCAATGGCGTTGCTTGTGTTGTCGATTTGCGGTTTTACGCTGTGCAACATATCGACGCAACGCATAGTAAACGCAGCCGACGCTAACCCGAGTGGTCAAACAACCACCGCTACGAGCGGCACTTATCAGCCGATGGTAAACGCCGACGATTGCATAGGTTCGTTTACTATGGGAAACGATTGGGCGCAAGGCTCGGTCGCTCCGTATGCGACTTCGGGCATTGGCGGCGGCAGACTTACTTACACGGGGACGAAAGACATCAACTATTTAAAAGCAGTAGTTCGTTTTTCGGGATTAAACAAAGATTTGTATACCTGCAACTGGAGTTTGGGTATAAAAACCAACGACAATCACAGTTTGTGGATGCAATATTTCCCCATTCAAGGCAGAGCGTTGATTCAGGAAGGCGCGTGGGATAATTGGACAACCACGCACGACGAAAGCGAAACAAACGCCGCGCCGTGTACCGGCGATTGGCAAACGTTTGAATATCATTTTTCCGCGACCGGACTTGCCGTGTGTATAGACGGAAAAGTCGTTACGGCCGTCGAAGGAGATTTTTCGGCAACCGACTTTGCAAATGCCGAATATATTTTCTGGACGTGGGGACAAATCGACGAAGTTATGTCCGCAAGTTGCGGTAAAATTCTTGAAGGAACAGTCGATACCACAAGCACGTTTTCGATGGGAAGCGATTGGGCGCAAGGCTCGGTTGCTCCGTATGCGACATCGGGAATAGGCGGCGGCAGACTCACTTACACGGGAGTAAACGATTTCAACTATTTCGAGACGAATATCCGTTTTTCGGGTTTAAACAGCGATTTGTATACCTGCAACTGGACTTTATGGATAAAAACCAACGACAATCACAGTTTGTGGATGCAATATTATCCCATTCAGGGCAAAGTACAAATTCAGGACGGCTCGTGGGACAATTGGAATTCTCCGCTTACCGAGTCCGCGGCAAACGCCGCGCCTTGCACGGGAGATTGGCAAACGATTAAATATTGGTTCGGAGCGAAGACTTTGGCTATCGAAATAGACGGCAATCTGGTGGCGATTGTCGAGGGAGATTTTTCCTCCACCGACTTTGCAAACGCAGAATATATTTTCTGGACGTGGGGACAGATTGACGAAGTTATGAGTGTTAAAAAAGGCAATATAAACGCTCCGCAAAACGACATGCCGGTAGATCCTATAAAGCCGAGCGGAGAATGGAGCAAAAACGAAGTAGACGGCGAAACTCAATATACGTGCGGATTTAACGGCGGAAGATTGACTTATAATCTGCCCGTTGAAACAAACTCTATTCAAGCCGACGTAAAAATCGAAAACGTAACCGGAAGTTACGATACTTGTAATTTTGCTTTTTATATAGACGGCGGAGAAAAGACGAGTTTTTATTTACCGTATTATTCTTATCACGGCAAGTTTACTCTTCGCAGCGGTCCTGCTTTTGAAGATTGGACGACTACTTTAAAAAGCACGGCTGAAAAATCCACGCCGCTTTCCGACGGTTGGATGAAGTTTAAGTTTGTGTTTACAAAAGAATGTGTAGCCGTATACGTCGACGGAGAAGTTGCGGCTTATGCGTTCGGCAATTTCGATACCGATTTTGCAAATTCAAAATTATTCTTCTGGTCGTGGGGACAAACCACTCACGTTAAAAATATAGAAGCGGTAGATACCGACTTAACCGAACTTGAGATGCTCGACCTCGATATGGAATTCAGTAAGCCTCGTAGCATCAAGCGGTTCACAGCCGAAAACGGAACGATAGAGTACGTCGACGGTCAGATGAAACTTGTTTACGAAGCCGCTCCGTCAACGCTTGCGCTCGCTAAATTGAACGAGCCGGCAGGCGATAAATATGCGGCGTATTTACCGGTGACAAACACATTGCTCGTAAGAATGAAAAACCGGACTTCGGCAAAAAAAGTCAAGGTAAATTTCATTACTTCCGAAAGCGGAACTTACGACGAAAATAAATCTGCGGAATTCGATATACTTCCCGATTCAGACTACACTACTTATTATTTCAATTTGTCTTACGCAAAAGTTTGCACGGGATATTTAAGAGGGTTTAAATTCACGTTTGACGACGCAACGGGCGGTGAAATTTATATCGACGCTATCACGTTCGAGCGTGAAGACGCAAACAGAGAATATGCCGGCAGCATAACGAGTTGTTTAGCCGATAAAAACACGCGCAAAGTCATCGTAAAAGGAACTGCAGACGAAAAGTACAACGGTAAAACGGTGACGTTATACGAGTCGTTCGTCAACAATTACGGCGATAGTCTGACTTACGTTTATAAAGGACAAGACGGCAGCACAAAAATGCCTGTCCTCGGTACGGCAACGGTACAAAACGGCGAGTTTGAAATTGTGTTCGATCTTGAAAACGGAAGTATGTCTCGCTTGTCGAGTAAATTGCTTGCGGGGGTAGAAGGCGTGCGCGTGAGTAAGTCTTTCGCAATCGAAAACTATTACGATTTCGGCGAAAACCCGTACGATTTCGATTTGCCTTCGCTTACGGTTAAAGTAACCGACGAGCCGTTTAACGCAAAGGGCGACGGTTTTACAAACGACAACGCGGCAATTCAGGCGGCAATAGATTACGTAAACGCACAAGGCGGCGGAACGGTCGTTTTGTCGGGAGACACAAGCGTATACGGTCGCAGATACGTGGCTACCAACATTAAAATGAAGAGCAACGTTGAATTACGCATCGAAAGCGGAGCGATTTTGTTGCAATCCCGTCGCGCAAGCGATTATGACTATGAAGTCGTTTACGGACACGATAAAGACATAGAAGGCATCGTCTGGTGTCACGTGGGAGCGGTACTTAATTATCCGCTTGTTCAGGTAAGCGACGCTAAAAACATCAAAATCACGGGTGGCGGCACTATCCGTATGATGGAAGCGGGTGCAGAGTGTATAGACGGTTACAACTACGAGTGGAACTCGAATATAGTCGTTGGTTGCGCAAATACCATTCACGTTCACCCCATAGCGATTGACAAATGTGAAAACGTAATTGTAAAAGATATTACTATTCTTCGTGCAAATATATGGAATATGCCAACGCGTTTCACTAAAAACATTTATTTTGCCAACATCGACATAAAAGAAGAAGAGTGTATCAACGGCGACGGCTTCGGCTTTACCGCTTGCAAAAACGCAATTGTGGACCGTTGTTTTGTCTATGCAAACGACGATGCGGTTACTCTCAGCCCGCAATATATCGACAACCGCGGCAAAGTGTGGTGGTCGTCTCAACCGGGTGAAGATAATTGCGTGGATAATATCACTATCAGACACAGTAATTTGTGGGGTGGTCTCGGCATAGTGTTTATTCCTTGGGGAACTGCCGATCCCGACCTTGAAAATCAAGAAATTAAGAACATAACCGTTACCGATTGTATTCTCGGCGGAACGACCCGCGCGGTTGGCAGTTGGCCCGATAATCCGTTCTACGGCAGCAGCAGTTATTACAATTACGACCTCGACAACGGCGAAAAGGACGATTTCTCGCCCGTAAGAGACGTAAAGATTTACAACAACGTTTACCGTTGCGACGCAAGGTACAGTGAAATTTATTGCAGCGTAGGTTGCATGATTATGACTAACGTCGCTTCCGATTGCGGGTTGACTTCGTCGACCGACTTTATGAATCCGAGTTTTGAAAGAGATTTCCGTTATGACGGAGAAAAAGACTGGGTTTCGGGTTTGACGTGGTGGAGCAGAACTCTCGGCGCAAACGGAAAAGTAGGTTACGAATCTAAGGGCGTTACCAAATCCAAACTGGCAAAGTACAGCGAAAGCAAACAGTATTACGACGTGGTTGACTACGCCGCATATATCGAGGGCGAAGGCGAATTGTTCCAGGGTTTGTATTGCGTATACGGCGCATATAAATTTAATCTTGACGTAAAATTACTCGGCGGCAGTGCACAATTGTTTGCACGCAATGCCGAAACAGGCGAAATTTTATCGACGGCAGACGTAAAAGCGGGCAGCGAATTCGAAACTTATACCCTTAAATTCAACGTTGAAGAAACTACTACCGTTCAACTCGGTTTAAAACATACGGGCGAAGACGGAACTAAAGTATATCTCGACGACGCAACCCTGGGTATAGACGAAGACAGCAATGCTTACGTTGTAGAAGGTACGGAATATAATTACGACTTTACCGAAGATTACAAAGAATTTACAACTTACACGACGAGTGCGGCAAAGGCAGAGATAAAGGACGGAAGACTTGTATTTGAAAGCACGGGCGAAGTAAAATACATGTGGAACAACGTCAATCTTCTCAGCACGTTTGAAGTGACGATGAACGTTGTTTTGAAGAGTAATATGAACGTCGGTTTGTACCTCTTTGCGACAAACGTATCGCCCGAACCCGACAATATCAACGCTTACAACGTGCAATTTGAAAGAGATGTAAACGGAAATTACAAGGTATCGTTATACAGGTTTAACGGCAAATACGGCGGTTGCGCAACGACTAAAAACGTCGAAGTGTCCGGAAGCGATTACACTATAAAAGTGGTGGCGTTGAAATCTACGATTTTAGTGTTTGTAAACGATGAAACCAAACCGTTGTTCGCATACGAAGTAGAAGAAAACCTGACGGGCAATATCGGTATAAGAAGTCAATATCAGGCAAGCGAAATCAACTCGTTGAAGATAATTTCGAGCGAGGCTCAACTTGCGGCGGGCGACAGCAGTAACCTCAATACGCTTATAGAGACGGCTAAGACGTATAAAGAATACGACTACACCGCAGAAACTTACAGCGTGCTTAAAGCCGCTCTTGCAGAGGCAGAAAAAGCAGTCGGTCTCACTCAATACAAGATTGACAAAGCATATGAAACTTTATACAACGCGCTTATGAGTCTTGAAAGATTGCCAGCGGGCGATAAAACTCAACTCAACGCATTAATCGCAACGGCAAAAGGCGTAGACCAAAGCAAGTATACGGCTGACTCTTATGCGGCGTTAAAGAACGCGCTTAAAGTTGCCGAAGACCTTGACGAAAACGCAACGCAAGGTGCGATAGACGAGGCGTACAAGGCACTCGACGAAGCATATAAGGCTCTCGAAGAAAAACCGACAGACCCTGATACCGATTCGTCAACGGACAGCGGAAATACAAGCGACAGCGGAACAAGTTCCGACAGTGGCAACAAAGGCAATAAGAAAGGCTGCAAGGGCGGCATAGAGACTTCAAGCGTAATGCTTTTCATGCTTGGCATGGTTGCGGTTTACGCTATCGTAAAGAAAAAAAAGAGTAAACGAATAATTCACAAAAACAAGTAAAATGCCATAATTTTACTATTTGACAAAAACGGCAAGGCGTAACTGCTTTGCCGTTTTGTCTTTATATCGTTTTCATATTAAAAACGTCGATAAATTTTCTTTTAAACGTAAAAAATAAAAAGAGGCGGGAAATCGAATCGGTTGCCCGCCTCTTTTAGTCAGAACATAAAACTTAATAAATATTTTTTATTGTGTTTTAGATAAATATAGTTATTTTCTCGATAAAAACCGACCGTCTTCGGTGATTATTGCAAAATTTTTGGCACTTCCCCAAAGATTACCCAAACTACTTTCGCTCGACCAACTTGTCCCGTCGGGTTCGGAATTCCGCAAAGACGGGGCGATTGTCAGGTTTCCGATTGCCGTTTCGGCATCGATATTTAATAAATCGTAGCCGAAATAAACTTTTACGACGTATCCCGTATCACCGTCTGAAAATGTAACGGGTTGAACGTCAATCCAGAAGTTTGAACCGGGAGCGATATTTAAAGATAAATCGTTTTCGGGTCCGTATAAAGTTGAAGAAACTGCTTTTCTGAAAAAATATTTACCGCCTGCGGTAGTAAGCAGATTATAAGTATAAGTCGTATCTCTGCCGTCTTCGTTTGAAATTAAACCGATATCGAATTCTATATTGTCGTCATAACCGATGTTCTTGTTTCCGACAATTATGTTTTTATCTTTGACTTTTACGGTAACTTCGATACCAGAAGTATCGTATTTTGCATACCATCTTGCAATCGAATCGCCCACGACGACTTCCAAATCGCTTGCGCCAAATGTTTTAATCGGGTCAGTTTCCGTGGAATTATCTACGATTTTACAACCAAACATTCCTATTATGCAAACGACAAGTATTAAAATTGAAAATATTTTCTTCATATTTTACCTCCACTATGAATATCTCTCGTATTCCAAATCGACATTGAGATGATTTTTGCATTGCCGCCGTCGCATTTTATCGACATTGACGTTGAATTTCCGGACGGGAATATAAATGCGTGATAACTTTGTTCTCCCTTGTTTGCAAAGGCTTCGATTATCGATTTATCGAAAAGCAAACGTAGCGAAATTTTACCGTCGATAGGGGTTAAAGAGGCGTTGAGTATGTATTTTACAACTTGTCCCGATGATAAAGCGTTTAAAGTCAGCACGCGATTTTCTACGTCGTAGATGATTGTCGTTTTTTCGTTTTCCCCTTTACAGAACTCGAAAGTTATCGTTTTCGCCGTACCTACTTCTATTTCGGCTTCCATATCGAAAGCATTTGATTGTATGTTGTCGAGAGGGTTGTCGGTATGAGTCAAAACGACGTCGTTTAACTTTAAAATCTCTTCTTGTCTAAGCGAGAGAGTTTCGGTTACGGGATATCCTCTCATTACAATCATACCGTTTTTTGTGATTAAGTCGGTTTGTAATGGCAATGATTGCGCGCCGTTCCACCATTTGTCTTCGATTGCGTTAGCCGTTCGGTCAACCATCCAACTCACAAGTATTCTTCTGCCGTCTTTATCGTTGTAATAACTTTGCGTGGCGTATACTTCGCCGCAATTAGTCCATAAATCCGGAGAGTTAAACATTTTAAAGCCCGGAGTTTGCGCCGTAAACACGAATTTATCGTTTATTTTATCAAGACTTCCGACAATGTATGAAGTGCCGCCTGTACTTATTACCCATTTTTTGTTGTTTTCGTCGTTGTCGACGGAGAGAGGGAAAATGTCGGGACATTCGGATTGAAGATTTTTATTTAAAAAATCATAAACTTCGCTATTAAACGACCAATCCGTCAAATTTGAGGAAGAAAACAATCTTACGTTTGTCCAGCCGCCGGTAATCATAAGCCATTCGTTTTCAACGCGTACAACCTTTGGGTCTCTGAAATGATTGCCGTAAACGTTGTCGGCGTTTGTTATTACTTTGCCGTATTTAATCCAGGTTTCACCGAAATCGAGAGAGTATGCCATACCTATCGACGGATTGTCCGAGTGGTATGTAAAGAAAGCGATAAGTCTCGAGGCTTTTGGTATATCGTCGTTAAACAAACCGCTATCGTTGTCTTCGTCTATTATACACGAGCCGGAGAAAATTATACCGTTTTGGTCGGGCGCGATGGCGGGTTGTTTGCGTTGCCAATCGATTAAGTTGTCAGAGACGGCATGTCCCCAATAAAATACACCGTCGTTGTTTACTCCTTCGCAATATTGATAAAACATGTGGTAAGTGCCTGTGGTTGCGTCGTAGACTAAACCGTTGGGGTCGTTTATCCAGGTTTCTTTTTCGGTGAAGTGGTAAGACGGACGATATTGTTCATTAAAAAACCTTTTAATTTCAATATCGTATTTTCCAGTTATGTTACCCGAAGAATCCAGAACGCCGACTTCGACAATCGATATTGCTTTGGTTATCTGATAGTCAAGAGTGTCGGTCGTTTGATTGTTGATTTGAATTGTGCAGTTGTCTTTCGCTTTCGCTTTTATTTTTAAATTTTGAGTATGCGTCGGGACTTCGAGGATATATCCTTTTTTATTTGCGTCGAAGTTTATATCGTATCCCTCGAGTTCCAAACCGCTTAACAGAGACGAGTTGTTGTATATGGCGTATTTAATATTTTTAAACGTGGCGTCGGCAAAGAATGTGTTAAACCCTATATATCCGCCATTCCACTCGGGGTCGATTACGTCGCAGATTTGCGTTCCGTCTACCCATGCTTTAATCAAGCCAGACGCATATGCCTCTATGCGTAAAGTGATATATGTGTTTTCTAATTGAGATTGGGTAAGGTCGATCACATGTTTACTCGCCGTGCCTATTGAGCCTTTGCTTTCGCTGAAAAGTCTTGCGTTTTTGTTTTGCTTGCTTATTGCGAGGGCATACCAACCTTTAATCGGGTCGTTTATTTGCGATATGCCGAACGAAATTGCCGCGCTGTTGCCGTTCATCAATACGTCGGCTTGCAATGAGAAGTTCTGGTCGGGTCTTACGTATAAAGTGCTCATAGAGAACAAATTGCCGGATGCGGCGTTGTTTGCGACTACCGTATTGTCCGAATACGTCCAATTTTCCCAATTGTATTTTGAGCGAAAATCGGTTGTGTTGTATGTTTTTTCGCCGTCGGTGCAATAATTTCCACCGCTTTCGCTAATTTTGTATTTGATATTTTCAAACATATATGCTCCGTAAAACGTTCCGAATCCTATATAGCCGCCGGTATAAAACGAGTCGAACGTTTCGATAAATCGTATGCCGTCGAAATAAGCGCAAAGTTTTCCGTCGGCAAAGGCCTCTATGCGCAAATTATGCGTTTTGTTTTTTGTCTCTTCATCGGTCAAATCTTTTTTGTGAAAGTTTAAATCTTCGCCGATAGAGCCTCTGTTAGATTCGTAAAGCCTCGTCATTATACGTCCGTCTACTTCTTGCAGATTTACCGCATACCAACCTCTGCCCGGGTCGTTGCGGTCTTCTACTCCGAATACAATCATCGCGCAGTTGGAATTTGAAAGCCTTGTCAAATCCGCCTCGAATACAAGGTCCTGATTTGGTCTGACGTTGATATCTGTCATTGCAAATTGATTCCACCACACTAAATTGTTTGCCGTAAATTTTTCTGAATCTTTATACCATTCGCCCCATTGATTTTTAATGTCCTTCGATGGGTTTATGTGAGAAAAGCCTTGTTCGTCTATGGTGTTATCGTTGTTTTCGGGTGCATCGAAAACCGATACTTCGACATTGTTGTAAGTTACCGACGAAAAATAAGTCAAGAAGCCCAAATAACCGCCTTGATATCCCGTATCGTGTACGGAAACGACGCATTTGCCGTTTAAAAATCCTTTCAAAGTGCCGTCGTTCGAAATGCGTAATTCAAGAGAAAAAAGGTTTTTGTTTATTTCGTCTTGAGATAAATCGTACCTAAAGTTGTGCGTGTCGCCTATGGAATTTGCCACGTTTACGGCAAAAAATCTCAGGTAAATCGCCGTATCGCTGTCGCGGAACAGGTTGAGTGAATACCAAGACTTACCGGGGTCGTTGTTGTCCGGCATGCCAAAGGCAAACCCCGTACCTGCGCCTGTTGTAAACGACACGTCCGCTTTCATAACAACTTCCTGTTGTTTTGTTGCATTGTGTTTTGTAACGATAAATTCGTTGCCGCTGTTTGCGTTTGTCGCAACGGCATTGTTTTCGTTAAACTCCCAATTTCCCCATTTATTGATTATGTCTGTTTCAAAAGAAAACTTTTCCGCTTTTACGCTTCGTTTACTTGTCGGAATAAAGCACAACAGCATAGCCGATATAAAAACGAAAAACAGACACATCAAACACATGAATTTAAATGGTTGCTTTTTAATAATTGTTTTTTGTTTTTTCATAAAAACCTCCTTATTTATATATTGACAAAACCAAAAACTTGATTTATAATCACATTATAACACACTTGTTTTATCTTGAAAAGACCCGATAAAGACTAAATTTTTATCAATTTCGGATTTTACAAACTATAAATATAGTTTACTAAAAGGAGGATATAATGAAACTGAGCAGGACCGATTTTGAAGACGAGAGAGCAAATTTATCAATTAAAAATCAAAACGATTATTCAAAAATTGCAAAAATATGCAACGCTTTATCTTCCGAAGTAAGGTTGAAAATGATAGAGCAACTTCAACACGAGCCCCTTACCGTACCCGAACTTGCCAAAAAAAATTTCTTATCTGTTTCGGCAACGGTATACAACGTAAATTGTTTGTATGAAAGCGGTATAATAGACATCGTTTACCATCAGGCGAAAGGGGGCAGCGTCAGGACTTGTTATCGAATGCTTAAAGACGTTTATATAAATTTATTTCTGCCATACGATTTACAAGACGAAACGGAGGTTTCTTATTCTATGGGAGTGGGGCAGTTCGTTAATTGCGAAGGGTCGACCGATTGTTCGTTTGTAACCACCGAAAAACTATATCACGTCAGTTGGAACAACGTATTTATAAGAGAACGTTTTGACGCACAATTGTTTTTTTCGTTAAACGGTACCGTTACATATGCTTTTCCGTCTAATTTTGCGACAATGCATAATTGTACGGAGTTGAATATATCGTTGGAAATTTGTTCCGAGACCTTTGAATACGACAACTCATGGAAATCAGACATTACTTTTTGGATAAACGGGGTAGAATTGTTTACGTATACAAGCCCTGCCGATTTCGGCGGAAGAAAAGGACTGTTGAATCCGAATTGGTGGAAACTTAACGCATCTCAGCACGGAGAACTTAAAGTAATTAAAATAACGGGGAAAGGTACTTTTTTAGACGGCGAACTTGTTAATAAAAACGTCACTATAGATTGTCTCGATTTAAAATCTTCCCCTGCGGTACTTTTTAAACTCGGAAACAAACCCGATGCCGAGTATGTCGGCGGATTTAATATTTTTGGCAGTAAATTCGGCGATTATCCGCAAGATATAGTATTGACGGCAAAATATAAAGGTTAATTAAATAAATATTAAAGAAATTTAGTGTTAAAATTATTTTACGACTTTATGAAAAACAATAAATATTTTTAATTGAATTAGCAAATCGGTAAAAATCAATTAAAGTGTGGAAAAATTAATTGAAGCGTGATATAATAAAATATATAACATATTGAATTAAACGTAAAATACATTTAATTACGAAAAGATAAGGAGAGAAAATGAAAAAATACTTATGTTTATTGTTGTGCGTGTGCTTGTTTGTTTTAAGCGCATGCGGAGGTAAACATGGCGGAGAAGTCGGTACCGATGACGGCTACGATACTTCTACCGACACGGGCGATACCGATTCTTCGACCGACAGCGACAACAAACCAACCGAAACCGAGATGTTTAAAGTTGAAGATTTCGACCTTTCCGTCGGACAAAGTTTGAAAATCATGCCGCAATTTTTGCAGGGTAAAAAAGAAGTCGAATATAAAGTTACAACCGGTAACGACTGCGTAAAAATCGAGGGTAATTTTGCAAAAGGTTTAAAATGCGGCAGTGCCGAAGTAAAAGCATATTTGCGTGGCAATGAAGACGAATTTGACAACTTTACGATAACCGTAAGCGGTAAAGACGGCTACTTTAAAATAAATGATTATCTTTATGCCACCGAAAAAGGCGGCACTTACGATAAAGAATTCGACCTTCAACTTGTCGCGAGCAGCCCTTTATATACTATACGCTATACATTAAACGGAGATAAGCCGACTTTAAACGATAAAATTTTTACGGATTTTATAAACATAAAAGACCGCACGGATAGCGATATTTCGGAATACAGGCTGACTACTTCGGTACTCGGTGACCCAACCGGCACGCAAGGCAACGGCAAATGTTTTTCTTATGCTTATTACGACAATATAGAATCTAAAAACAATTACCCGAAAATTAGTCTCGGCACGGTAGTCACGGCGAGCGTTTTTGACGAAAACGGCAACGAATTGTCAACTTCATCGATGACGTATGTCGTAAAAGCGGATGCAAAAGAGTATTTCGGCGTGCCTGTGGTGTGCGTGACGATGCCTTATGACGACTTATTTTTAAACGGCGGAATGTATAACAATATTTTCTCCAATGAAAAATACAGGGCTAATTTAGAGTATTACGACAACTCAACGGGTGAAAGTTTCAACGTCAACTCGCAAATCAAAGTCGGCGGCGGCTGGTCGAGAGGTTATCCGCAAAGAACGTTGCATTTAAACTTCAACAAAGACGAAAAAGGAAACAAAAATTCTCCTCAACAAATAGGAATTTACGGAGATAGGACAAAAATAGGCGATGCCGACAATTTCCTGACGGGGTTTACCCGAATGAGACTGCACAACGGCGGAAATTCGTTTGAGGCGGACACTCATTTCAACGACGCGCTTATTCAGCAACTTGCCGAGGGAACGAACGTTTCCACAACGGGTTACAGACCGTGCATAGTGTATCTCAACGGAGAATATTGGGGTTATTACGCCATCAGAGAGCATTACAGCGATACTTATTTCAGCGATAATTTCGGCGTTAAAAAAAGCGACGTTGTATATTACGACTATTCGGGCAGGTTTGTTTTAGAAGACGGCGACGAAGAAAAATCCCCCGTGCTTTTAAACGAACTTTTGCAATATTTCGAAAACAACGATTTTACAAACGCAAGCGTATATAATTATGCCGTCAACAACCTTATAGATAAAGACAGTTTTATGGATTTAATGATTTTCGAGGGGTTTGCGCACAATTGGGACCACGTTGCAAACTTAAATAATTTCCGCATGTGGCGCACGGTAAAAACGTCAGACAAGCCATATTACGACGGCAAATGGAGAGCGTGTATGCACGACGTGGATTTCACGTTTTTAAACGACAAAGGAAATTATCTCGTGCCAAAAGAATACGATTATTACGGCGGCACGCCGAGCACGGATTATTCTTACGATAAATTTATACTTTATTCAAAATTGCTCGACAACGAGTCGTTTAAAAAAGAACTTTGCGAAAGGCTTTTGCAACTCACTCAAACGAATTTATCTAAGGCGAATATGGTCAAAAAAATCGAAAGCATGGCAAATACGCTTAAACCTTTGCTTCCCGACCACGTTGCGCGTTGGGGAATGAGTTACGGTGTGCAACAATGGGAAAACACAATAAATCAGGTTAAAACGTTGCTTGTAAACAGAATAGATTATTTCGTAGCGACGACTTTCGCGATTTGCGATTATTACGAAAACGACTCTGCCGCGGACAGTGTAAAAATTATGTCGATAGGCAGCAACAGAACTTATTCTAAAAAATTCGACGTAAACAAAACGAATTTCGATTGTTTGTTCGTTGCGCATAACGGAGAATTCTTCAACGATGCGGGCAACAGGGATTTATGTCGCGGCGGAATAGTGTTTTATATGTCCGACGGCAGCGAAGTCGAAATTTCGTGGGATACTTCTTATTTTTCTTCAACTTACTATAAAAACTTAAACGGAAATGCGACAGACAACGATTATATCAACGTCGGCACGCATAGATTTAAAGTAAAATTCAGCGACGGCAAAGTATATTTATTGGTAGACGGATACTTTAAAAGCGAATTTACACTTGCGACTAACAGCAAGACGGTTTCGTCGTTTGCGTTTTTCGTCAGTTCGTCGAAAATTACCGTAAACGAAATATACGTCGATTGCTGAAGTCCCGGCATAATGAGGTTTAAGCGGAATAGCGGGCGATTTAAAGCGAAAAATATGTCAAAAATGCCGTTTTAGAGTAAAAAATGTTTGTTTCAGGCACAAAAGAATAAAAAATGAGCATTGACAAAGGTCAAATTGTGTGTTAAAATAGTTTTATGGGTTGACCATAATATATGAAAGAAGGTAAAGAAAATGTATCAAGACAAGGAATTAGTTTGCAAAGATTGCGGACAAACTTTCACTTTTACTGCCGGCGAGCAGGAATTTTATGCCGAAAAAGGCTTTCAAAACGAACCTCAACGTTGCAAAGCGTGCAGAGATGCGTTTAAGAAAAATCTTCGCGCAAATCGCCGTATGTACGACGTAGTTTGTTCTGAGTGCGGAAAGGCGTGTCAAGTTCCCTTCCAACCGAAAGGCGACAAGCCGGTGCTTTGCAGCGAGTGTTTTGCTGCGAAAAACGCACGCTAAGGGTAATTTATCGATAAAAGGCGATATTCTCGCTTGTTATAAGATTTATTTTGACGCAAAACGCACCGCAATTCGAGTAGTCGATTCTGGTGCGTTTTTTGCTTTAAAAAAAATTAAACGTGATGTATAAAAATTTGTTTAATTGCCGGGATTAAAACAAACGGTTGCTGTAAAACAGACAAAAGTCGGTTTATTGCTTTATAATTGTTTAATAATTTGCGAATTTGTATAAATAGGTTGTTTTCGGAGTGAAAAAAACGACAAATTTTGTCCGAATGTCGGCAAAAATAAAAAAAGATGCGTTTATTGTTTGACAAAATTTGATATTATAGTAAAATATATTTCGTCGTGTTGCACATTAAAACCGGCGCATTTAATAGACGGGGCAAACTAAAACACCGCACATTAAAACCGGCGCAATAAATTAAAAGTGAGATAAAGTAAAAGATCAAGCGACTTTTCAAACAGCGGCTGTATACACCGATAATTATAAGCAAACAAACTTTTACGTTTACAAAGGAGGGATTTACCATGAAGACTGCCGAGATGAGAAGAAAACGCGGCAATAGTATCTGGCGTGCAATCGTCATAGGGTTAAGCGTTTTGCTGCAAGTGGCGATTATAATATATTTTTCCATATGGCTTAGTTCGTATTACGTTTTATTTCAGATAGGAATGAGCATTCTGGCGATAATTGTAATTTTCAGTATTTATGCTAAAAAGGGCAACTACGAATATAAATTCAGGTGGGTTATAATTGTTGCTATCACGCCCATCATAGGCACGTGTTTGTACTTCCTTTTAGGCGAAATAAACGGGTCGAGTTTGATTAAAAAGAGGATTGCCAGAATTAAAGAGCACACCGAAAGCACACTCGAAGACAAAGAAGGGGTACTCGAGGGGTTAAACGAAGAAAACCACGACCTTTACGGACAAGCGTATTATTTGCAAAAATTTGCAAATTTCCCCGTGTATAAAAATACCGCCGTAAAATATTTCGGCGATACTTGCGACGCGCTCGAGAGTTTGCTTAACGACATGGAAATGGCGGAGAAGTACATTTTTATGGAGTATCACGCCATCGAAGACGCAACCGTCTGGCACAGAATAGAGAAAATTCTTGAAAGTAAAGCAAGCGACGGCGTTGACGTCAGGGTTGTTTTCGACGATATAGGAAGTATGACTTTTATCGACAGGTCGTTTGTAAGACGTTTGAGAAGAAAAAAAATCAAATGCAGGTCGTTTAACCCGATGATTCCCATAATCAGCGTATTTATGAACAACCGCGACCACAGGAAAATCACGGTAGTGGACGGAAAAGTTGCGCATACGGGCGGGTATAACATAGCCGACGAGTATTTCAATCTTACTCATCCTTACGGAGAGTGGAAAGATTCCGGCGTGAGAGTCGAGGGCGAAGCGGTAAACAGTTTTATCGCCATATTTATGCAAATATGGAACGTAACTCAACGCAATTACGAAAACCCCAAAGATTATATGCTTGAAAACTATAAGGTAGAGGGCGAAGGCTACGTAATACCTTATTGCGACAGTCCGCTCGACAACGACGATATAGGCAAAGATGTATATCTCAACATTTTGAAAAGCGCGAAAAATTACGTGTATATCACGACGCCTTACCTTATAATAGACGAAGAGACCAAAAACGAAATTATTTTGTGTGCAAAAAGGGGAGTGGATATCCGCATAGTTACCCCCGGAATACCCGATAAAAAATTTGTGTACTCGATTACGAGAAGTTATTATTACGAATTGGCGGCAAGCGGCGTGAGAATTTATGAATATACCCCCGGGTTTTTACACGCAAAGCAGTTTTTGTGCGACGACAAAATCGCGACGGTGGGGACGATAAATCTCGATTTCAGAAGTTTGTTTTTGCATTTTGAAAACGGCTGTTTATTTGCAGGGTGCAGTGCGATAAACGACGTAAAAGCCGATTTTAAACAATTATTCGAAGATAGTAAAGAAGTGACGGAAACGGCAAAACAAAAGGCAAAACTTTCGGTAAGATTTAAAAGAAAAGCAGTTCAACTTTTAGGACCGTTGCTTTGATGTAAAATTTAATATATAAATAAATTTGGCTGTTTTACGCAATACGTATTGCGTAAAACAGCCTTTTTTGCGGTTAAATATATAAGGTTAAATAGTTATGACTAAATGATTACGATTTAATGATTATAATTAAATCTTTTTTGTGGTCAAATATATAAAGTTAAATATTTGCGGTTAAATTAAAGAACGTTAAAAACAGTTAAAGTATTGCTTTGTCGATTTTTATTAAATCTTCTTGAGTAAGCGGATTTAAAGACAAGATTTTTAAATTTTCTTCTATTTGAGAGGGTTTCGACGCACCTATAAGTACGCTTGTCACGTCATCGTCTTTAAGTGCCCACAGCAGCGCGGTTTGGGCGAGAGTTATTCCTTTTTCAATCGCGATTTCGTTGAGTGCGCGTACTTTTTTAAGAGTGCTTTCGTTTATGTTTTTCTCGCTTAAAAATCTTCCGTCGGTCATTACTCTCGAGTCTTCGGGTATGCCGTTTAAATATCTGTCGGTCAGCAGACCTTGCGCCAGAGGGTAAAAGACTATCAAACCTTTTTCCAGTTTTTTTGCGGTCGGTTTAAGTCCGTTAAATTCTATCGTGCGGTCGAAAATGTTGTAGCGATTTTGATTGATTACAAACGGGCAATGCAGTTCGTCGAGTATGGCGGTTGCCTTTTCAAGCGTTTCTCCGTCGTAATTGGAAAGTCCCGCATACAATGCTTTTCCGCTTTTTACCGCAGTATCGAGGGCGATCATACTTTCTTCCAGTGGCGTTTCTTTGTCCATGCAATGATGATAAAATATATCCACGTAATCGAGCGAAAGCCTTTTCAGACTTTGGTCAAGGCTTGCAAGCAAATATTTTCTGCTGCCTCCTTTTCCGTAAGGACCTTCCCACATATCGTACCCCGCTTTGGTCGAGATGATCATTTCGTCGCGGTATGGCATTAAGTAGTTTTTTAAAATCGATCCGAAATTTCTTTCGGCACTGCCGATACCCGGTCCGTAATTGTTTGCGAGGTCAAAATGCGTAATTCCGTTGTCAAAAGCGGTGCGGCACATTTCCCACATATTATTAAAATTGGAATTGTCACCGAAATTGTGCCACAATCCCAGCGAAATTATCGGAAGTTTAAGCCCGCTGTTTCCGCAACGGTTGTATTTCATTGTTTTATATCTGTTGTCGTCGGCTATGTACATATTTTTTTCTCCTTGTATCGATTGTATAATAAATGCCTTTTTGAGTCAATACTTTTTTTATAAATCGTTTAAATCGTTTTTAAACGGATATTTACGTCAAGCGTCGGCAGACTTTCAAAAAATTTTGCAATACGTGCTTTTAAATAAAATTTTTAAAATGTGACTTTTGTACACCAAATATAAGTTAATCTTTATTGATTTATAGCGGCGGAAAATTTTAAAATATAATTGATGCTTTTAAATAAAGGAGGAAAAAATGAAAAAACTGTTTATTGGCGTGATGTGCGCGGTTATGTTATTGTCGCTTTCATGCTTTACTTTGAATTCGGATAAAAAGGTTGCCGCCGAAACGACCGGCAACAAATTGGTCTATAAGTTGGATTTCGAGGACAACGAAAATCTCGGCAAAAACTCTGCGTCTACAGAAATTGCCGATGCAACCGTATATAAAACGGACGATAGTCATATGTATACCGTTGACAGAAAGGGCGGAAAGGCGTTGTTTATCAACGCTCAAGACACGAAATTCCAAAATTACCTTAATTTGCCCACGAGCGTATTCGACGGACAAACCGAAGCGACCATTTCGGGTTGGTTTTATCACCCCACGGGCGCAGGGGCATATCTCGGGCAAATAGGTGCTTTTTCACAAGAAAACGACAAGGCTTTTCGAGCAGACCCCTACGGACCCGATTTCGGCGGACATTATATATATTGTTTCGGTAACAATCAAGTGTTGAGCGATACCAAAATATTCCCCGTTTACGACGCATGGTATCACATGGCTTACGTAATCAACGGCAATGAGGTGAAAATTTACCAGAACGGACATCTCGCCGAGACGTGGCAAGCAAACTGGGAGACGGTTTCGGCGTTATATTCCGAAAATTCGCACTTCTATCTCGGTCAATCGGCATGGGAAGACAGCCACCCCGACTATTACGGCGGTTTCGACGATATAAGAGTGTACCAAAAGGCTCTTACTGAGCAAGAACTTGCAGACGAATACGGTTTTGACGCATTTTCGTTTATGACCGACGAATACACGTTCGATAACGAAGAAAACTTATATAAAGACAACGTAAGAAATTACAATGCGACCGCTATGCCGCAAGAAACCGCTATCGGTGTAACTACTCAACCTCAATATGTTGACGGCGCGATGTATCTCGACGGCAATTCGGCTGCGCTTATGGCGAGAAGCGAAAACGGAAAACTCAATTCCACTTATTTCCTCGGTATGTCCGAGGCGACTTTCTCTCTCGATTTTAAGTTGGAAGAGGGCAACAAATATCAATGGGTAAGACTTTTCGATATTTTCGTCGGCGGTCAAACGATGTCGTTTATGGCGTGTCAAGGCGGAAAAGGTTCTTCGTTCGATATCGTTTATAATAATAATGCAAGCGACGCATGGAGCGTAGATTGGGTATTGGGTTCGTCAGGAAAAACGTTTCCTTTTGAAGAAGGAATGTGGTACAACATCGTAGTTACCGTGACTAAAGAAAAGTTGACGGTTTACGTGGACGGCGAAGAAATAGCGTCGCTGACGATAAATCTTCCTTTGTATAACAGTACTAATCACTTTGAAGATAAAAACAATTCTTGGTTTACGCTCGGCGGTCCTGTTTACGAAAACGACAGGAGAATAACTGCTTCTTACGACAACGTAAGGGTATTTGCCGACGCGCTTACGGGCGAACAGGTAAAGACGATTATGGACGGATATACCCGTTCTTTACTCGAGGCGACGATTACGCTTGTCGACGGCGAAACCAAACAGGAAATAAAGCACAACAACAAAGAAAACTACACCTTGACTCAACCGACTAAAGACGGATATATTTTCAGAGGTTGGCAAGACGAAGCGGGCAACGTGTATACCGTAGTAAAAGCGGGCACGGGTAATATAACATTGACTGCCGTCTGGGACGAGTTTTCTTATACTATTACGTTTAACGCAAACGGCGGAAGGGGAGAAATGCAAGACTTTAGCGCAACTTCTCAGGACGCAACTATCCCCGAGTGCGGATTTGCAAAAACCGGTTATAAATTTATGGGTTGGGCAACAACCGCCGACGGAGAAGTAAAATACGCCGATAAAGAATCGGCGGCATCGTTTGGCGAAGACCTTACTTTATATGCGGTATGGGCAGCAAAGACTTACACCGTTACTTTCGACGCAAACGGCGGCGAGGGCGAAATGCAAGGTTTACAGATGACGTATGACGTAGAAACGACACTTACGCCCAATGCATTCACTAAAAACGGCTATTTATTCGACGGCTGGGCACTCACTAAAGGAGGTATTGCCGTATACAGCGACGGACAAAACGTAACGGGAATTTCAGAGGGTAACGACGTTGTTTTGTATGCTCACTGGGTGCTTAAATGCTATACGATTACTTTCGACGCTAACGGCGGCGAAGGCTCAATGGAAAATATGAAAGCGGACGCTTTGTCGCTTATAAGCATAACCGAAAACACGTTTACAAAAGCGGGTTACAAATTTATCGGTTGGGCGACTACGCAAAACGGCGAAAAGGTTTACGATGATTGTCAAGTAGCAGAATTTACGGATGATATCACATTGTACGCTTGCTGGGAAGAAGACGCAACTTCAAGCGATTCGTCAAGCGACTCCACAACCGATTCGACGAGCGACTCTACAACCGATTCAACGGTAAATCAGCCCGAAAAGAAAGGCTGTTTCTCCGACGTCAAGTCTCAGAGCGGAACTCTTGTATTGCTCGGATTGGCTGTTTCGGTGTTGTTTGTAATTAAAAGCAAAAAACAAAAGAGGGCATAAAAAGGTCTGAAGTAATTTAAAAGCCTGCCTACGGACAAAACCATAGGCAGGCAAAATTAGGACTTTTTTAAAAAACCCAGACTTTTTACACGTTGTTGTCTTCGTTTAAGTATAGTTCCAGCGAGTGCGAATACATGTTTCTGTATTGCGACGGGGTGTACCCGAAGGTCTTTTTGAACAGCCGCATAAAATATTGCGGGTTGTCGTAAGAAAGCGAAAGGGCAATCGCCTCGACGGTGTTGTCGGTGCTTAAAAGTAAATTTTTAGCCGTGTTCATCTTTTGCTGAATTATATATTGAAGAGGCGAAATGTTTAAGTGCGATTTAAAAAGGTTGAATATATATTTTTGATTGTATTCGAATCTTTCCGCAAGCGAATCGATGGTAATAGGCTGTGTGATATTCGAGTTTATGTAGTTGATAATCGAATTAAGTCTTTTATGCGACACGAATTTTCCGTCGCAGTAGTCGGTCGATTGCAGGGCGATTTCGCACAAAATGGCTTTAATGAGAGAATTTCTTACGTCTTGCGTAGCCGCGGTAACGGTGTATTGTTCGATCTGATAACACAAGTTTAAAATATTTGTGAGATTTTTGACGTTTATTTTCATCGGCAAAACGATGTGCGTCAAACTTATATCTTCGGGCAAATCGTCTTCTATAATACTGAAGTCGGGCGGAAGAATTATATGCAGCCAGTGTATTACGAACGTGGAGGGTTGAGTGCCGTAATGAAGCACGTTCTGAGGAAGTAAAAACACGTCGTTTTCGTGCAGGACGTATTCTTCGAGGTGTTTTATATGCAACTCGCCGCTCGTTAAAATCATAAGTTCGGTCATGGGCATAGTCCGTTTTACGTGATAAATGTTTTCCGACTTGGCAATGCCCGATTCGCAATGTGTGATTATTTTGTTTTTTGGAAACACGATATATTTCATACGATTATTATAGCACTAAAAATGACTTTTGTCTACACATAGAATTATTTAAAAATTATTAAAAGGAGTATTTATGAAAACCAAATTAAAAACGAAATTGACGTCTTTACTTTGCGCGTTGAGCGTTTTCGTCGGCGTTTGTCCAAAGACTACGGTATTTGCCGAACAAAGCGATAAAACCTTAGTTGCGCAAACCGAAGGATTACAATTATGGCTCGACGCCGATTCGCTTGATTTAAACGACGGAGACAAAGTGCTTGCTTGGCAAAACCAAGTTACGCCGACTCTCGACGGGGTGACGAGCGCAACGCAAACCGATATAAGTCACGCCCCGACTTTCAGGTCGAGCGGAAGCATAAACGGTCGTTCTTCGATAAGAATGAACGCCGACACTTACATGAGTTTAAGCACAAGTAACGGATTTTATTTAAACGATATGACGATGTTCGTCGTGCTTAATTCCGACTACGCCTCGGGTCATCACGAGTTGTTGTCGAGATTGAGCGGTTCGCCTTTCAATCACAATTGGTTTTTCAATATAGAAGACGGTTTCAACTTCGGTTGGGGTTATTCTTCGGGAGCGGCAACGAGTTTTTATCAATATAAAGCGCAAATCACGCAAAACACGCCTTACATTCTTTCGGCGATAAGAAGCGAAGGTACGGGCAAGAGTTTTGTAAACGGCTGGCTCGAAAAGACTTTTAAGGGTAAAGAACCTGCCGACACGTCAATGCCCATAAATCTCGGCGGAACAAGCGGAGATTCGTTCTGCGGAGATATCGGCGAAGTGCTTATTTTCAACAAAGCGTTGACAAACGACGAGTATAGCACCGTTGAAAGTTATCTCGAAAGCAAATGGGGAATTAAAAACGCCTCTGACGGTATGCTTAAAAGCATTAAAGTTTCAGGCGAAGAAATAAGCGGATTTTCACCCAAAACTTACGATTATTCGTATCTGGGAGAAAGAGATCTCGACGTTGTCGATATCGAAGTTGAAAAATACAACGAAGCCGACAGCGTAGAAATATTAAATCAGGACAAAAAATTAACCATTAAAGTCACTTCCGCATCTACGGGAACGACAAGGGAATACAGAATCAGGTACGACTATATGAAATACGGATATGACGAAATTAAAAATCTTACAATCGAAGAAGTTAAAATAAACGACGGTTTCTGGAATACTCTCATCACTCAATATTCCGATTATTCCATAAATTACATTTTCGACATGTTCGATTGGACGGGTTCGTTCGACAACTTCGACAGAGTGGCAAACGGCGAAAGAGCATGGCTTAAAAACTTGTCCGCTCATGCGGGCGAAATACTTATTCCCGCCGATGCAAACCGCTTAATCGGAAAAAAAGAAGGCAAGTGGAATTGGGGTAACGAACCTTGGAGAGAAGGTCTTATTTTAGAGACGATTTGCGCAGCCGGCAATTTCATAATTGAAAATTCCGCAAAAGAAAGCATGAAAGTTTCCGCAGACTCGCTTGCCGAAAGAGTAAGAGGTTATGTAGACAGAATTTACGCGGCTTCGCTTTCCACCACCGGTACCGATGCAAACGGCAAAATAATCGACGGTTTCTTCTCGACTTACAACTTGCTTAAAAGCACAAGCGTAATGGACGAAGCGACGGGCGGTGCGGTCTGGAATCACGACTTATACAACTACGGTTGTCTTGTCGAAGCGGGCATAAGTTGGTACAACGCGAGCGGCGATACGAGACTTTTGTATGCCGCTACAAGATTTACCGAGTTTATCATCGATTACATTTACGGAACGGCTGACCAAAAAGGATATTTTGCCGTACCGCCGCACTCGTTGCCCGAAGAAACTCTTCTCGATTTGTACACTTTATATAAAAACAACCCTCAACTCGTAAACGAAATGCAGGAAACGTATTCTTGCGTAGAGGGTCTTTCTTCAAAGGACAGATATTACAAACTCAATATTCGTCTTGAAAAATATCTTGAAATCTGTGACGCGTGGATAAAAGACAGAGGCAACTACACCGATCGTTACGGCAATATATCTTACGGTGTGTACGCTCAGGACCAATGTTCGCACGAGGATATGACCGAGGCTTTGGGTCACGCGGTCAGGGCAAACTTGTGGTACAGCAGTATAGCCGCTATAGGTAATTACACTAAAAACGAAAGTTACGTCAAGTCCGCAAAGAGAATCTGGGACAACATTGTAGGCACGCAAATGTACGTCACGGGCGGCACGGGCGCAAGCGAATCTCTCGGCGAAGCGTATGCAGGCAGTTACGTGCTTCCGCAAGACGGTTATTGCGAGACGTGTGCGTCGGTAGGTATGGCGTTCTATGCCGATAATATGTTCTCTCTCTTTGGTTCAAGCGAGTATGCCGACGTGCTGGAACTGGAACTTTACAACGGAATTTTAGGTTCGCTTTCTCTCGACGGCGATGCATTCTATTACTGTAATCCGCTTGTTTCAGAAAACTATGTACGTCCCAACTGGTCGGGTGCAACTCCTTGTTGTCCGCCCATGTACATGAAGGTGTTTTCCGTTTTACCGACATACGTATACGCTAAAACAGGCAATAGTTTGTTTGTAAATCAATATATTTCTTCGACGGCAACCACTACATTGGGAGATAAAAACGTAACCGTAAAAGGTTATACCGATATGCCCACGGGCAACTATGCTAAATATATTATCGAGGCGGAAGGCGGTTTTGCGTTAAAACTTCGTTATCCTTACTGGGCGAGCGGATTTGAAGTAAAACTCAACGGCGAAAAAATAGAGGCGGCAAAGGGTGAAGACGGCTATATCGATATTCAAAGAAATTGGACTACGGGCGACTGTGTGGAAATTACTTTTGACAAAGAAGTCAGATATTTACGTCAGGACGACGTCGTTTACAACCAAAATCAAGTTGCTTTGCAATACGGTTCGTTTGTATACTGCGCCGAAAGCGAAGACAACACTTATACAAACACCGGCGACAACCTCCTTACAAACGCATCGTTTGCGATTACGAAAGACAGCAAGTTTGAGGCAAGCCTTGTAAAAGATTTGTTCAGCATTAAAATCAACGACAAGAAGTCGGTGCCTTTTGCGGTAAACGTTTTGAAAGGAAACGTGGCTGTTACGGCTGGCAACGGCAGCGAGGCGATGCTTACTCTCGTACCGTTCTTTATAAGAGGGAACAGAATAAACAACGTGATGCGCGTCTGGATGTATTACGGCGAAAACAAAATAAATATCGACGGCGAAAAGACGACGATAGACTTTGCCGACGGTAAAACGGACATGTTTACGACATACGGTTCGTTTAAAGACGGCGTAAAATGCAGTAACGGATTGTTGACTGTCGACACGAGAAGCGAATATAAACTTATTTATAACGGCGCAGAAAACCTTAAAAAATACGAAGTCGGCCTTAAAATAAAAGCCGAAACTTCTATGCTTGTAAACACGGGTTTGTATATCGGGGCAAAATCTCCGTCAAACGACCAGGACAAAATCACGGCGTTAAACGTACAGATAGAAAAACCCGCCGATTCCGTTTATTACAATATATCGGTATTTAAATTTACCGCAGAGGGCGGTTATATCGAAAAAGTAACTTCTTCTTCGGGTATAAAAATGACAAACAACGAAATTGCAATCAAGTGCGTTGTTTTGGACGGTATGTTGTACGTTATGAACGGCGAATCGTTCTATCCGTTGTTGACTTGCGTGTTACCCGACGTTTATCAAGGCGGCTCGGTGGGCATACGTTCTATGTTGTGTTACAGTAAAATTAAAGAGTTCTGGATTAAAAAATAACGGCGGTCAGATAGGGTATTTTTGCAGCAAAATAAACGTTTGAAAGAATGATTTATTATAGTGAAAAACGACTTGTATTTATTTAATGTAACGATTTAATTGCTACGTTTGCTTTAATGCGCGTTAGTTTGATTTAACGTCAAGCATAATTTAAGCAATAAAAAAGCAAAACATAATTTAATAAAAATCAAAATGGACGGCGAACAAAATTCGTCGTCCATTTCTTTATAAAAGGTGCGCGGCAAATTTGCCGCGCACCAGATAGTTTTGAAATAAATTATTAGTTTTTAAAACTATTAATCATATAATTTAAAATCGATTAATCATTAATTTTTAAAACGAATTAATTATAGACTTAAACTGCGTCAACCGAAATTTTTAAAAATCAACCGACTAACTTTTAAAACTAATTAATAATACTTAATTAATTAAATCAAATTATTTAAATTAATATATTAAATCGATTAATAGGGTTTTACGTTTAAAATCGAAAGCGTTGCCGTGTAATTTTCCTGCCAGGTAAGCACGCCGAAGCCGCCGCCCGAAGTGTAAGCGGTATGCGTCGGGTCAGAAGAGTCGTTAAGGAAACATTCGCTTGCATTTGCTCCGCTTGCGATAGTAATATAATTACTGCGCACATAAACGGTGATTTCGGTATTTACGCTTGTTTTACCTGTTCCGTCAAGAACGAGTCCGCCGATATAATTGCATACTGCAGGCGCACCGGTTGTGTTGTAGGCGTTTTTAAGGTAAAAAACTTGAATGAAATTGTTTGTTGCGTTGCTTACAAAGTTGAGGAGATATCCGTCAACACCGTCGCCTTCGCTTGATTTTCTCGCTCTGAAAAGGAATCCCGCGATTGCTGTATCGCCCGAAGGATTGCTTACTTTTACCGTCATACTGAAAGCGTCAGCCAAAGTATTATTATAAAGTCTGTAGGCAAAACCGGTAGAAGTGAAACTTCCGTCGTCGTTTGCGGTAATCGCATCGTTGTTAAATGCCAGGCAGTTTTCGTTTTCTTTAAGAGCAGTATTAAGTTTTGCCGAAACTTCGGTGTCTTCGACGATTGTGCCTTTAAGATTTTTAATTGTCATTGTGTTGTCGCTTGCGCCGCCCCAACTTACGAGGCCTGTATAGCCTTGCTTATAAGGTACGCGTCCGTTTTCCGCAAGGTTTACGTCAACGCCGAGCGTGCCGTTTTCGTCGTAAACTTTCAAGTTGTTTCCTTCGATTTTAACGGTAAATTCAGTGCCGTTTACGTTGCCGGGATAAATCCAGCCGCCGAGGTAATTGTATTCGCTATAACCCCAACTGCCGTAACCGTTTTTCAATTCAAACACTTGTACGAAGTTTACGGCGTTGTTATCGTCTGCTTTGGTCATCACGTTTACGAGATAACCGTCGAGACCTAAATATTCGTTTTGATGTGCGCGGAGGAGTACGCCGTTATAACGCAATACGCCGTCAGTTTTAGCGGAGAACGTGCAAGATACGTCGCTGAATTGTCTGCTTGTATCGATTCTGTGTCCGTCGCCCGATATAGAATAAAGATTATTCGCAGAAGCGTTTATAGCCGCGGTAAATGCGGGAACTTCCCAACTTTCGCAATTATTGCCCGTGGAAAGGTTATCCCACAAATAACCTGTAAGGGTTTTAACGGCGTCTAATCTTTCGGCAAACGGGGTAAGTTGCAAATCGATTACTTCTTGCGCCGTCTGGCATGCCTCGATTGCCGCATACGCTTCTTTCAGAATACTTTCGACAGTTTCACGGTCTTCCGTTCTGTATCCGGTTACTCCGTACGTGTTTTGCAATTTTTCTTTAACGTTTTGTTTAGCCTCTGCAAGTTCTTTCAATTCTTGTTCTTCGCTGCTCGGGTGACATTCGGCAGCGTTTATATTGGACAATTCCATTTTAAACGAAATGCCCGTTTCCCACGAAAGTAATCCTATTCCGCCGTTTTCCCAAAGGGTGTAAGTACCGTTTTTAGTAAGGTCTACGCTGCAACCGTAAGAGTCTTTACCGAGTTTTACGTAATCTTCTTCAGTGTAGATATAGACGTATTTACCCGATACGGTTGCTCTGAAGAGGGTATTTTCTACCGTTTCGGGGAATACCCAGCCGCCGATATAATCGAGGATAGGAGTTCCTGCCGCTTGATAAGCGTTTTTCATATACCAAACTTGAATATAATTGTTTGCGGTATTATAATTGATGAGATAACCGTTTAAGCCTTTGCCTTCGGTGTTAGTTGCGCGGAATACTACGCCGCCTATGCCGATATTCGTGTTTGCGTCGGAAAGACGGAAAGTAAACGTCATGTCGGTATAAGAATAAGTGGTGTCGAGTCTATGACCGTAATTTGCAAGGTTATATTTGCCGCCGGTTGAAGAGTTTAACGCATTTGTAAACGTTTCGTCTTCAAAATCGGCTGCGGTTGTGCCCGCCGTCAATTTTTCGTATACGTAGTCGGCGTTGTTTTTGATTTGTTTAAGTTGGTCTGTATACTCGGTTAAATCAAGGTCTTGTACTTGTTTAATCGTTGCGCACTCGTTTATCGCCTGAACCGCTTGTGCATAAATGGGTTGAGCGATTAGCCATTCTTTAGCCCTGAACGCGTCTACCGTGTAATTTTCAAGGAGACAAGCCTTTGTTTCTTTTGCTTCGTTAAGCAATTTTTGCTGTTCTTCTTCGGAAAGAGTGGGTTGATTTTCTCCGCGAAGAGCAGAAAGAATTGCGGGGAGTACTTTTTGACGATAACCTTCGGCTGTCGGGTGCAATCCGTCTTTAAACCAGTGATTATCGGGAGTAGTTCCGTTGTCGCAGAATACGTTTTCTTGCTCTGCAAAGTATATCCAATCGTATTGAGCGGCTATGTTTCTGTAAAGCACGTTAGTTTGCTCAATCGAGGTGCGGATAGTCTCTCTTGCGGGGCAGTATGCACAACCGAGAAGAACTACTTTAAAATCTTCGCCGAGTTTTTCTTTAAGAGAAAGAAGTAAAGTCTTTACCTGACCGGCAACGTAATCGGGGGAAGTTCCGCCCGTAAGGTCGTTTATGCCTATATTGTAAATAGCGAGTTTGGGTTGGTAAGCAAGTATGCCTGCCTCGAACAACGTCCAATGAGCGGCAACCGAACCGCCTATGCCTACGTTTGTGTAAGTGCCGAATATATCGGAGTAAGGTGCAAGGTCGGTCTTCCAGTCGTCCCAAAGTTCGAAGTAAGAGTGACCGAATAAAATCGTGTCTACGGTGGCAATCGTCGTGTCGTCGGTTACCGTATAATCCATAAAGCGCGCGCCTGCGTTTTGTGCGTATATTCCAACGCCCGTTCCGCTTAATTCGACGTCGGTTACCGTGTAAAGAGTATTCCAGAAGTAGCAGTATGCTTTTCCGTCTTTAAGCACTACTTTGTACGTGTAAGAGTTGGCTTGATTGAAACCTGCAGAAAGGTAATTGCTGTAAAGCACGGTTTCGTTGTTGCCTTCGACTTTTACGAGTTCTGCTCTCGAACCTGCGCCGCCGGTGGTGTTGAATCTGTAATATCCGTTTGCCGAATAACCGAATACCAAGCCCGAAGGCGTAGCGGAAACTGCTTTTACGTTTGCGGTGTAAGTGCCTTGAGTAAACTCGACGTCTTTAATGAGTGCGAGGGTGTTGTTGCCTGCGGCTTTTGCCGATTTGTTTAATCCGGTAACTTTACCCGAAATTACATTGAGGTCGTCGGGATAAGTTTCGACGAATTCTCCGCTGCTTTCAACGCAATTAATCGAAGAATAAGTTACGCCTTTTGCTCCTGCTCTGAGACCGTAACCGGTGCCTTTCAACGGGTCGGGGTCGGTATAATCGATATATTTTATTCCGTCTATATAACCAACGATGTCTTCGTTTGATCTTTCGATTTTAAGGGTGTAAGTGCCCGAGTGATTGAAGCCGGGAATAGTTACCGCCTGACACAGCGACCATGCTCCCATTTCCACTTTACCGAGTAAAGCGAGGTTGTCTTTGTTTGTGAAGAAGAAGTAATACGAAACGCCCGTTTCCCAGAAAATACCCGTAGAATTAGGCACGAGAGAGAAAATTATGCCGTTGTCGCTTGCAACGCCGGAAAGAGTCATTGTCACTTCGAGAGAACCGTTTGCAAGTTTTCCGTCCTTTTTAACGGCTAACGCATTGCCTGTGGTAGATTGAAGCCCGTTTTCGGTCATTGTGAACGTGCCGTTTGCAACATTGTAATCGTCGAGGGTTTCCTCTTCGCCGAGTATTTCGTCGGTGAGTTTTACGTCGGTGAACGTAGTTCCCGCAGTGCCTGCTCTGAGTCCGTATTCTTCGCCGCGTAATTTAGTCCCTGTTTCTTTATAAGAAATGTATTGCACGTCGTTTACGTAACAGTTTATCGTGTCATAACCCGTTTCGGATTTGCTCCAGGAAGCGGCGATGGTGTATGTCGCCGTTGGATCGAAGTTTTGTATAGCGGCAGTGCCTGGGACTGACCAGACTCCGTTTGTCGTTTTACCGAGATATGCTAAACCGCCTTGGGAAATGAAGAAGAAATAATACGAAACGCCGTCTTTTTCCCAGAAACTCTTGCTTGAAGTGGTGTTTGTCACGCCGAATACGACGCCGTTGTCGGCAAGTTTGTTGCCGGGTTTAACGGTTGCGTAAATAGTGCCGCACGTGAAAACGCTTTCGTTTGCGATTGCCAAAGAATTGTCGTAAAGCGCGGTGGCGGAGTCGTTTTCTACGTTGAACGAACCGTTTGCGAAATAATAAGGCGCTTTAGGCGGTTCGGGGATATCCGTGTCGGAATCGGTTGAAGAATCCGTATCCGTGGAAGAATCGGTGTCCGAATCGGTTGAAGAGTCCGTGTCGGTTGACGAATCCGTGTCGGAGTCGGTATCCGTATCAGAGTCTGTGTCCGTGTCGGAGTCTGTATCCGTATCAGAGTCTGTGTCCGAATCTGTTAAAGAATCCGTATTGCTGTCGTCTACCGTGTCGGTGGTACTGTCCGTTGTGCCGTTGTTAGACAACGAGCATGCCGTAAAAAGCGTCATCGACATCGCAAATATAAACGCAAGCAGTACGATGCATAAAAGTCTTGCTTTTTTCATTTACATTTTTCTCCTTTTATTTATTTTAGGGTTTGCTGTTGACAAAACCGTAAATGTATCGTAATATATTTTCATAAAGCATTTTAATATATAATTAAAGTCGTTTTTTATTTGATAAATTGATAAAAACTATACAAAGTTGCTTAAAAATTTTAAAATCGTTTAAGTGAGCGAAGTGTATTTATTATGTAAAAAACGTTGATTTAAACGTAAATTTATATATTATTTTATTAAGTTTTTAATTAAACAATATCATTATTATAATTATTGTAGCAAATTTGACGGAGGTATTCAATATACGTTTTAAAAAAACGGTATATAAAATTGCTGTTTTATGAAATTCAGGGCAGATATATGTTTTGCGTTTGAGAGAGGCTCTTATTGTTATAATTGCTTTTCTAAGAAAAACAAGAACGCGATTTTATACGACGTCGATATGACCGGGTATGAAAAAGCGACCAAAGATTACAAAATCGACAGAGAAGGGTATTATACTTATTTAATCAATTATACCTACTCCGGCGGTTCGAAAATGATTTACAAGGGTAAAAAATACGATATCGCCCCGGGCGATTTGGTGTTTATCAACTGCAACGACAGGCATATTTTTGAGGCGAACGATACGGGATGGGAATTTTCTTACGTGCACGTTATGGGGCTCGGCGTGCAATATTTATACGATAGTTTTGTCAATATTACAGGTAACGTATTGCGTAATATTGACAACAAAGTGTACGTTGAAGAGGTAAACAAACTGCACAACCTTATTTATTCGTTGCCTAAAAAACAAATTGAAAACACTTTTGTAATAGATATCGACGATGAGGCGATATGTTGCGATATATCTTTAAGTGCATATAAAATTCTTATGGATATAAACAAACAGTTGACTTCATATCGCGACGAAATGCCTTTTGCTCTCGAACAATCTTTGGAATTTATAAAAAACAATTACAATCGTCTGATTACGCTTGACGAAATTGCGGGCAGGGCATGTTTAAGCAAATATTATTTCGAGAGACTTTTTGAAAAAAACATGGGTGTGACCGTAAATAATTACATAAGAGAATTGAGATTTGAAAAGGCGAGGCGACTGCTTGAAAGCACCGATATGAAATTAATTGACGTTGCAATCGAAGTGGGGTATTCGGATATTCAGGCACTTAATAAATTGTTTAAAAAGAACCTCGGCGTTACGCCCACCGAATATAGAAAAGATAAAAATCACTATTTATAATTTGCGCTTTGTCGCGGCATGCAAGGCGGCGATTACCAATCGATTAAACGCGCCGCTAAGATGTTTAAAAGTCGGCAAAACGAAAAAAATTGACTGTTTTAACGCATACGTATCATGTAAAAACGGTATTTTTTAAAATAATAAGGCTTTTAGTTTATGTTAATTGTAACACGAATGAAAGATAATGTGTTCATTAGAAGAGTAGTTAAAAATTTACTTGATAAAAGTATGTTTTAGTCTATTACATTTTATTAATGCGGTTCAGACGTTTTTAGGCGTATAAGTTTTTTAGCATAGCCGCAAGTCAAGACGTAAAACTTAAAAGTTTAAACCAAGTTTAACACTGCATGGTGTTTGCGCGGCGTATGTTCGGAATATTTCGGCGCAGTGTATAAGCAGTGTGTAATTTAAATATAACAGGTGCGGCAAAGACACTTATTACAAATAGAATGTATAGTTTTTAACGCTCGTCGTTTTTATAAAAACTTCCTGTTTTACGCCATACGTATTGCGTAAAACACACAAAATTCAATAAAAAATAACGAAAAGCCCGCCACAGCCATGGCGGGCTTTAAAATTTTCAATCGAATCAAGGTCTGTAAAATTTAAGTTGATTGCTTATAATCGACACGTCGAAAGGTAAGTTTTTATAAATTTCGCCGTCGATTTGCAAAACGACTTCGTTTTCAAAGTCTATCACGCAGTGCTTGTGTCTTTCAAAAATAATTACGTCTTTGTTTTTATCTCCGTCGAGGAATTTACCGCCCATAAGTTTCATAAAAATCAACGGGACGCGGTTTTTTTTCATGCCTTTGACTATTACCAAATCCAGAAGTCCGTCGTCGGCAATGGCTTTGGGGTTGGTTTTTATGCCGCCGCCTATTTGTTTTCCGTTGCCGAGACACGCCAAAAGACAGTCTGAATAAACGTAAGTTCCGTCATCGCGTGTGACTTTAAATTTGTAAAAACGGAATTTTTTAAGTGCTCTTAAAAAGCAGACGAGGTATTTAAATTTACCGTTTTTCATTTTGCTTTCCTGATAATTAAGCAAGGTTTCCACGTCGATACCCGTGCCGATTACGTTTATTCCTTTCACTCCCGAACAGTCGTAATAATCGGTAGGTTTAAGTTTTTTGTCGATTATGAGTTGTGCCGCTTTTTCGGGTTTTTTGGGTATTTTCATTGCCGAAGCAAAGTCGTTTCCGCTGCCGCAGGGTATTATTCCGAGGTTGGTGATGGTCGGGTCGATACCGTTAAGCACCTCGTGTAAAGTTCCGTCGCCGCCCATTGCTATTACGTCTTTTGCTCCCGCAAGCGACAGTTCACGCGCGATTTCGGTCGCGTGAGCATGGTGTTCGGTCTTGTGAAAAGCGTACTCGACGTCGTTTTTATTAAAGAATTTTTCAAGGCGTTTTCTGAATTTCAACGCCTTTTTATTTCCGCTGTTTTCATTGTAAATTATGTGAATCATGGTTTCACCTCGTCGTATTGAGCGCAAACGTCGCAGAATGGTAAAATAGTCAAATACGGGATTAAAGCGACGCTATACAACGGGTATTATATACCTATTTGTCGAAATTTGCAAGTTTTTGGGTTTGTTAAACGAAAAAGGTTCAAAACTTTTTGTTCAAACGATTTTTCGGCAAAAAAAATGCAAACAGGAAATGAAATTTTGTTTTTCGGTCAGGCGGCTGTACGGAAAAATTTAAGCAAGATAAAATTTGAAATAAAAAGCCGTTTTTTCAAGTAAAGCAATATGCCGTTTATGTGAAAATAAGTGCGGTTAAACATAACGGATAAGTGGAAAAACAAAAAAGCAATTAAAGGGTAAAAAACCAAATAAAACGCTCGATTTTGCGCGCCTGGTATTAAATTTAAGCATTAAAAAGACAATGTTTTTTCGATTAGGTATATTGTGACGCTTTTGTGAAAGAACAAGCAAAAAAAGTCTATTTTTTATACAAATATTTTTCATATGTTATTGACAAACGTGTATCTATGCTATATAATAATTATATTACTTGCGACTTTTGGGTGTATTATGCCCTTTTGCCGCATAGTAAATATCAGCAAGAAAACATTTCAAGGAGAACAGAAATGGGTAATTTTTTCAGAAGAATACTTGCATTTATTCTTGGTATCGTTTTTTGCGTCACTGCCTCTGTGGGGGGAATTGTAGGAGGAGCGTATTGGGCTTATAAAAACCTCACGCTTTCCAAAGTTGGCGTAAACGATCCGTCTTTGGGAGACCTTACCGATCAACCGATCGAGGATTTGGTCGACTTGATTATCAACGGAGCGAAAGACCCGTCGAGTTACACCTTTGCCGAACTTGAAAAGAAGTACGGCGTAAAACTCGAGGATATACTTTCGAAATTCGGTCTCAAAGTCGAAATCGTAACTAAAGACCAGGAACTCAACTTCAAGGCATTGAAGGACATTTCGGTATTCACTCTTTTCGACAAGAGCGGCGACGGAATCAACCTTCTTCTCGACAGTTTGAGCGCGAGGGCGCTTTTCAACTTCTTCCCCGACAGTTTTTTAAGTCCGGGTACGAGGGCGCAACTTTCCGTTTATTCGGTGGCTGACCTCATCAATAAAGAAGAAACGACCGGCAAACTCGGTTTATATTCCGCGCTCAACAGTGCGAAAGTCGGCGGGGTTTTGCCTACGGTATTCGAGGAAAAGTATAATCAATCGACGCATACTTACGAGTACGAAGTAAAAGAAGATAAAAATCAGGCTTTGACGCTCGTTAAGGATATGGAAGTCGGCGCGTTTATCAAGACGTTTATCGACGGCGATTCGGATATTCTGACCGAACTCAACTCCGGTGGTCTTTCCTCTATCGGCGATATGCAGATTTCCGAAGTTTTCAGCACGATAGCGGGCGCGTTCAGCGCAAGCGCAAAGGAAGCCGTTGAAAAATACGGACAAATCCTCGCGGGCAAAACCGTAAGAGATTTATTCGTGCTTACAGAAAACGGCAAATATTCTTTTGCTCTCGAAAACCTCTTCAACGATATAAAACTCGGTTACATATTCGGATATAAAGAAGTCGACGGCGTGTGGTACGACGGCGACAAGGTAGCAAACGGCGTTTTGGCTGTTTTGTCCGACGTAAACCTTTACAACATCGTTAAAGGCATATCCGAAAGCAAAGTCAAGGATGCGATTATTTCCGAATTGGGCATAATCAACCTCGGCGATATTTTCGAGCAATTCTTGGGTTATAAACAAGAAAACGGTCAATGGGTCGATGCAAACGGAAAGGCTATGCCTAAGATTTTGCAAGGCTTGGCAGGCGTTTCGGTTGCTCAGATATTCGACGAAGACGCACCGATTATCGATAACATAATCAACGCGCTCGACGAATCGTTCGGCGATATCACGGCGGGTGACGTTCTTGCCGATTTTGTCGGATTCAAAAAAGTTGACGAACAATGGGTTGACGAAAAGGGTAACGAACTCAACCCGATATTGTCCGGTCTTTTAAGCATGAAGATTGCCGACCTTATCCGCAAAGAATACACGCTCGAAAGCATCGTAGGTATTTTGAAAGAAGCGATCGGCGACGTAAAAGCGGGCGAAATTCTGGGTTATACCTTTGACGGAGCAAAGCAAATCTGGGTAGATTCAAACGGCAATCCCGTAAATGCGTATATCAACGTTTTGTGCGGCATGGACTGCAACAACGTACTCGATATATTCCTTGCGGACGATTCTCCCGCAAATATTGTGCGTACATTCCTCGGCGACATTAAAATGGGCGACCTTCTGGTTGCTGTTTTGAAATATTCGTACGATGAAGAAAGCGGCAAATGGCTTACAAGCAAGGGCAACGAAGTACCCGCCGGCGTGGCTAAATTGGCTGAAATTAAGTTGTGGCAATTCGTTGCGGCGTTCGACAAAAACGAGCCGTTCAACTTATACGACATGCTCGACGGTCTGACTTTAGGTGATTTTATCGGCGTGTACGACAAAGAAACCGACACGTATACAATTACCGCGGACATTATACCGTCGCTTAAAGGAAAAGTATTATCCGGTGTTCTCTCGACTTTATTAAACATAGATATAGGTCATTTCCTCGACGCTAAAACGGAAAATGACGAATACGTTCAGATATTAAAAAACATTACAATCGGTCAGGTAGTTCAGGCAATCACGGGCTATGCTCAAAACGCGGAGGGCGACTGGATTGCTCCCGAAGGTAAAAACACCGATAGATTGTTAGAACTTCTTTGTTCTATCCGTTTGTCCGTAAACGATGTTGTAGAACTTATTCAAGGTAAACTCACCGCGTCCGAATTTGTCTCCAAATTGCTCGGCGAATTAAAGGTGGGCGATTTCCTCGGTTCGGCGTTCGGCTTGCATTACGACACCGCTACAAATTCGTTCGTAGATAAAAACAACGAAAAAACTTACGACTTATACGATTTCTTGATGAATATTAACGCTAACGACGTAATTGCGTTTATCGAGACAAAAGACGTTTTGGCGACGATAAAAGAATTTATAAGTCCTCTTCAAATCGGCGACTTCTTCGCGCCGTTTATGAAACTTAAAGAACAAGACGGTATCTGGACGAGGGAGAACGGGACGCAGAGACTTATCCATATTCTGGAAAGTGTGTTCAATCTTTATCTCACACACATAATCGACGAGGTCGAGACGATAATCAATACCAAAAAATTATATTTATTGGATATCGTTTCCGACGTGTTCGGTGAAACGACAACCATAGAATATTACCTCGATTTCGTAAAACTTCCGGACAACGAGGTATTGGCTCAAATCGTCGATATAGTAATTTACGACCTTGTAAACGACTTGATGAACGAAAGCGACAAGGCAGAAGTGCTTTTGAAATACTTTGGAGAGTGGACTATAGGTGAAGCCCTTGACGGCGTTCTTCCCGCAAGAATAGCAAACAACCAACTCACTCAAAACATATTTGCGCTTTCGGTACATTCGATTTACACCGATATAATCAAATCGAGCGACGTGCTTACGGCTCTTGAAGAAAAGGTGTTCGGCGACGTATCGCTTTCGACGTTAGTTTCGTATGCGCTCGAAGATCAAAGCAAATTGCCCACAATCGTAAAAGATTTACTTGCGTTGGAAATCAATTACATAATCGACAACGTAAGAACGGCGGTAGATACGGGCAATGTGTACATCGGAAACATCGTAAAGACAATTTGCGGCGAAAGAACTATAAAAGATTACTTACAAGACTTTGTAAAACTTCCCGACAATGAAGTATTGAATCAGGTTACCGGCGTGGTAATTTCCGATTTCGTCGCGGATTTAGCCAAAGACGACAAGGCTGAAGTAATTTTAGAATATTTCGGCGAATGGACAATAGGTCAAGCACTTAAAGGGCTTCTTCCCAAGAATATAGAAGAAAACCAACTCACTCAAAACGTATTCGCGCTTTCGCTTTACGCTATTTACACGCAAATAGTAAAGGCGGACGACGTGCTTATGGCTCTTGAAGAAAAGGTGTTCGGTGGCGTATCGCTTTCGACTCTTGTTTCATATGCGGTTAGCGACCAGAGCAAGTTCCCCAACATCGCTAAAGACTTGCTTGCGCTCGAAGTAAATTATATTATCGACACGGTAAAGACGGCGGTTAAAGACCAAACTGTTTACCTCGGCAACATAATCAACAAGATTTGTAAAGGCAGAACGATTGCCGACTACGTAGAAGATTTTGTAAAACTTCCCGACAATAAGGCGTTAAATCAAATAAAGAGCGTAGTTATTTGCGATTTCTACAACGATTTAATCAATTCGTCGGATAAAGCGCAAGTTATTCTGGAATACTTCGGCAATTGGACGCTCGGCGAAGCGTTGGGTAAAGAAACCGCTCAACAAGGCGAAATAACTACTCATAACGCTTATGACGTTTCCGTTTTAAATTCGGGCAAGGCTGCTCGAGCACTTGTAAACGGCACGACGGTAGAAGCGGGCAATAAATTTACCGAAAACATGTACGCGCTTTCCGCTCTTTCGGTTTATACCGACATAATTAAGGCGGACGACGTGCTTGCGGCTGTCGAAGAAAAAGTATTCGACGGCGTAAACATTTCGATGATTGCGGCTTATGCGATTGCAAATCAAAGCGGTTTGCCCAATATCGTTAAAGATATATTCGCTGTAGAAGTAAATTACATAATCGACACCGTAAAAACGGCGATAGACACAGGCATTGTTTACGTCGCGGATATAGTGGGTAAAGTATGCGGAGACAGCACGATAGGCGATTATCTCGACTTTGTGGAACTTCCCGATAACGAAGCGGTAAACAAGATTTCAAGCGTAGTAATTCGCGACTTTGTAAAAGAATTATTTAACTCTTCCGACAAGACGGACGTTGTATTAAACGCATTCGGCACATGGACGGTAGGCGACGCTATCGACGGCGTTCTTCCCGCAAGACTCAAAGAAAATCAATTCATTAAAAACGTAATCGGTATTTCCGCTAAAACGTTCTATTCGGATATTCTTAAATCGAGCGACGTACTCGACTCGGTAAGGACGAAGATATTAAACGAAGTTAAATTCTCCACGCTTTTAGCCCTTGCAATAGCAGACCAAAGCAAATTGCCCAACGTTGCAAAAGATTTACTCAACGTCGAACTCAACTTCGTGGTCGATATCATTAAAATCAAAGATATGAACGTATCTACAATCGTCAAGACGATTTGCGGAGACAGCACGATAGGCGATTATATCAAAGATTTTGTAAAACTTCCCGACAATGAAGTAGTCAACAAGGTTACAAGCGTAGTTATTTCCGCATTTGTAGAAGACATAATCAACAAATCCGATAAGGTTCAGGTAATTATAGATTATTTCGGCACCTGGACAATCGGCGAAGTATTAAACGGCGTTCTTCCCAAGAATATAGAAGAAAATCGACTCACTCAAAACTTATTCGCGCTTTCCGCAATGACTATCTATACCGATATAATAAAGGCTTCCGATATACTTGCGGCTGTTCAGGATAAAGTGTTTGACGGAGTAAAACTTTCTACGCTTCTTGCGTATGCAATGCAAGACCAAACTAAATTGCCTACGATTGCACACGATTTACTCGGCGTTGAAATCAACTATATTATCAATATTATAAAGAACGGCAAAATCGACGTTGCGGACACGGTGGCATACGTATGCGGTACGCACACAATCGGCAACTATGTACAAGACTTTGTAAAACTTCCGGATAAGGCACTTTTAAACGCTGTTCAAAACGTATCTCTTTCCGAATTGGCAAATCTCATCTTCGGCGGAAACTTCACGACCGCGAAATTGGCTGAGTTTGTTAAAAACACCGTAAACGGAAACGAAACGGTAGGTTCGCTCGTATACGACTTAATCGGTATGACGAATAACGGCGGAATTTATTATTTCTCTAATGGACAAAGGGCGTTCAGAGTAATTCAGGAAGTATTCGGTATCAACGTAGTAGAATTAATCAAAGACGCTCAGACATATCTCAAGAATTACGCTTCTTACGATTTTGAAGATATACTTCAAATGGTGGGTGAACTCGAAGGATATGAATATGATTATGAACATAATCAATTTGTAAAAGAGCCGATATTGGCGTTTGTAACTGTCGGCGTTGCAGGCGTAGCGTTGTATTTCCTTGCAAACGACGTACTTGTCGATTTGGCAGGCGATATGACCTATCTCGATTTAATTTCAAAGATAGCCGGAAGAGAAGAAAACGGTAAGTATATCTTTGAAATTGACGATGGAGTGGAAACCGATTCTCCGTTCTACAACAAGTTGATAACAAAGAAGATAGGCGAAACCCTCAAGAAGGGTTACGACTTCTTGGGCGAATTTAAAGATGTACTCGGTATAGGTAATGTTGTCGTACCGTTTACTGCTGAAATCATTGGATTTATCTCAAGTCACTTTACGCCTACATACACCGTAAGTTACACCACAGAAGAAAACGGAGAAATCACTTGGAAAGTTGTCGGTGAATACGGCAGCGTAATAAGCGGACTTTACAACGTAACTTACACGGGCTTGGAAAAAGCAATTAAAGACAAGACCATAGTAGATTACGTAATAGGTTTGTTTAAAGAGGTAAGTCTCGGCGACGTAAGCGAGAAATTCTTACCCGAAAAGATAAAGACCAACAAACTTTTCGCAAACGTACTTGACTTAACGGTAGGCGTAATTTATTACGATTTGGTAAAAGGCAGCGACAGACTTGCAACTATACAACAATATATTCTCGACGGAGTAAGCACTTCGACGCTTTTGGATTTTGCAATGACAAAAGAAAAGCAAGACAAGTTGCCCAGACTCGTAAGAGATTTAACAGCAGTTGAATTCAACTATATTATCGACGAAGTCAAGACGGTAATCGACACCAAGAAATTGTATTTGTTGGATATCATCTCCAATGTAGTCGGCGAAACCACTACTATTAAAGATTATCTCGACTTTGTAAAACTTCCCGACAACGATGCGGTAAACAAAGTGACGGCAGTAGTTATTTACGAATTTGCCGAGGCAATGCTTAACAGCAACAACAAGACGGAAGTTATATTGGATTACTTCGGTACGTTTACGTTCGGCGACGTATTGAAGGGCGGACTTCCAAAGAATATAGAAGATAATCAACTTACTCAAAACATTTACGCGCTTTCGGCTCTCATTATTTATGAGGATATAGTAAAGGCAGACGACAAACTTGCGGCAATCGAAGAAAAAGTGCTTGATAAAGTTTCGCTTTCCACGCTTCTTGCGTATGCGGTTAAAGACCAAAGCATGTTGCCCACGATTGCAAAAGACGTACTTGCACTCGAAATAAACTTCATTATCGACACGACGATGCAAATCGTAAAAGATAAAGTGGTTTACGTTGCTAACATAGTAGGTAAGTTGTTCGGCGAAAGAACGATTGGCGATTATTTGCAAGACTTTGTGACAATCCCCGGCAACAGAGCAATCGTAAAACTTACAAATATAGTAATTTACGACTTTGTAATGGATTTGTTAAACAGCAACGATAAAGTACAAACGCTTTTGGATTATTTAGGTAGTTGGACGGTAGGCGATTTGTTTGAAAGCGGGCTTCCCGAAGCAATCGAAAACAATCAACTTACTCAAAACGTTTACAAACTTTCCGCGCTTATCATCTACAACGATATAGTAAAGGCAAAAGACGTGCTTACGGCAGTTGAAGAAAAAGTGTTCGATAAAGTTGCGCTTTCCACACTTCTTGCGTATGCGGTTAAAGACCAAAGCAAGTTGCCCAACATCGCTAAAGACTTACTTGCGCTCGAAGTAAATTATATTATCGACACGACGATGCAAATCGTGAAAGATAAAGTGGTTTACGTTGCTAACATAGTAGGTAAGTTGTTCGGCGAAAGAACAATTGGCGATTATTTGCAAGACTTTGTGACAATCCCCGGCAACAGAGCAATCGTAAAACTTACAAATATAGTAATTTACGACTTTGTAATGGAATTATTAAACAGCAACGACAAAGTACAAACGCTTTTGGACTACTTCGGTAGTTGGACGGTAGGCGATTTGTTTGAAAGCGGACTTCCCGCAGACATTGAAGAAAATCAATTCACTCAAAACGTTTACAAACTTTCCGCGCTTATCATCTACAACGAAATAGTAAAGGCAAGCGATATACTTGCGGCAATAGAAGAAAAAGTGTTCGATAACGTTACGCTTTCAAATCTCCTTGCTTATGCGGTTAAAGACCAAAGCAAGTTGCCCAACATCGCTAAAGATTTACTTGCTCTTGAAGTAAATTACATTATCGACACGGTAAAACAAATTATCAAAGATAAAGTGGTTTACGTCGCTAATATCGTAAGCAAGATATGCGGTGAAAGAACAATCGGCGATTATCTCGACTTCCTGACTCTTCCCGATGGCAATGCTGCGGTTGAAAAAGTTACAAGCGTAGTAATTTATGACTTGGTAACGGATTTATTGAAGAGCAATGACAAAGCGCAAGTGCTTTTGGATTACTTCGGCACGATCAGAATCGGCGAAGTTATTGCAGAGGCAACGGGTTATGTGGAAGATGCGGATTTCGGCGTTTGGATAAGAAAAGAAAACAGAAATCTTAAAGCATACACCTTGTTGGAAATTGCTTACGACTTGGCGTTAAACGACGTTCTGGGCTTCTTGCTCGACGGTAAGTTTAAGGCAAACGACATAGCAGACTTTGTACAAAAGATTGTACAAGGCAACGAAACGGTTGGTTCGCTTGCTTACGACTTGCTCGGTATGACTTACACCGACGGAAAGTATTATTTTGAAAACGGACAAAGGGCATACAGAATTGTAGCCGAAGCGTTCGGACTCAACGTAGTAGAACTCATCAAAAACGCTCAGACATATCTCAAGAATTACGCTTCGTACGAACTTGACGATATCGTACAGATGATAGGCGAACTTGAGGGATATACTTACGACTACAAGGCAAACAAGTTTACAAAGACGCCGGTACTTGCATACGTAACTCTCGGTGCAATCGGCGCGGTAATGTACTTCGTCGCAAACGACGTACTTGTCGATTTGGCAGGCGATATGACTTACTTCGACGCATTTAAAGATACGTTAAACGTAAGCGAAAACAGCGGTAAGTACATATTCGCAGGAACAAACGTCGATACACCGCTTTACAACAAGTTGATGCCTAAGAAGATCGGCGAAACGCTCAAGAAAGGTTATGATTTCAAGGGCGAATTCAAAGATGTGCTCGGCGTAGGTAACCTGGCAGCGGTATTTACCGACAAACTCGGCAAATACACCGTAAGTTACACTACCGAAGAGAACGGAGAAATCACCTGGAACGTTGCAGGCAATTACGGTAGCGTAATAAGCGGACTTTACAACGTAACATACAACGGACTGGAAAAGGCAATCAAGGACAAGAAAGTCGGTGATTACGTATTAGGCTTGTTCGGCGAGGTAAGCGTAGGCGACTTGACGGTACAAATAATACCCGAAAAGATAAAGACCAACAAACTTGTAGAAAACGTAAATGCAATTACGGTAAATACGGTTTACAACAAGTTTGTAAAGGGCAACGACAAACTTGCGGCAATACAAGAAAACGTATTCGACAAAGTAAGCACTTCGACGCTTTTAGAGTTTGTAATGACTAAAGAAGCGCAAGACAAGTTGCCGAGACTCGTAAGAGATTTGGCTGCAGTTGAGTTTAATTACGTAATAAACGAAGTTAAGACGGTAATCGACACCAAGAAATTGTATTTGTTGGATATCATTTCCGAAGTAATAGGCAAAGAAACGACGGTAAGAGATTATCTCGACTTTGTAAAACTTCCCAACAACGACGTAGTAAACAAAGTGACCGCGGTTGTGATTTACGAATTTGCTGAAGCAATGTTTAACAGTACCAACAAAGAAGAAGTTATATTAGACTACTTCGGAACGTGGACTATAGGCGACGTGCTTTACAATACGCTTCCCAAGAAGATTGAAAACAACCAACTCACTCAAAATGTTTACGCTCTTTCGGCACTTATTATCTATAAAGATATAGTAAAGGCAAACGACAAACTTGCGGCTATTGAAGACGTATTGTTTACAAACGTTACGCTTTCGACGCTCCTTGCTTATGCAATGGAAGACCAAAGCAAGTTGCCGACTATAGTTAAAGATTTACTTGGTCTTGAAATAAACTTCATTATCGACACGACTAAACAAATCGTAAAAGATAAAGTGGTTTACGTATCTAACATAGCAAATGCGATATTCGGCGAAAGGACAATCGGCGATTACGCTAAAGACTTTGTAAAACTTCCCAACAACAAAGCAATCAACGCTATTACAAGCGTAGTGATTTACGACTTCGTAATGGCTATGGCTGCTAATAAAGATAAAGTACAAGTTGTATTGGATTACTTCGGTACATGGACGATCGGCGATTTACTCACAGGTTCGTTCAATAAGACGGTAGAAGAAAATCAACTTACTCAAAACGTATTCGCGCTTTCGACTAAAGTGATTTACAACGACATAGTCAAAGCAAGCGACGTGCTTACGGCAGTAGAAGAAAAAGTGTTCGATAAAGTTGCGCTTTCGACGCTCCTTGCTTATGCAATGGAAGACCAAAGCAAGTTGCCGACTATAGTTAAAGACGTACTTGCGGTTGAAGTAAATTACATAATCGATACGGTAAAAGAATCTTCAAAGACCGGTATCGTATACGTAGCGGATATAGTAAAAGAAATTTGCGGCGACAGAACGATAAACGATTACGTAAAAGACTTTGCGAAACTTCCCGACAATGCCGCGCTCAACAGCGTAACTTCAACCGTAATAAGCACGTTTGTGGCAGACTTATTTAACAGTGACGATAAAGCACAAGTGCTTGTAGACGCATTTGCGGATTGGAGAATCGGCGATGCAATCGGCGGTTTGACGAATTATGCAGAAGACGAAGGCTTGGGAATTTGGGTAACGAAGAAGGATTCTAACGTAAAGGCAAACGCAATAGTAGAAGTTGCGTTTGATATAAGCGTTAAGAAAGTTCTCGAATTCTTACTCGACAAGAAGTTCGATACAAACAGCATTGCAAACTTCGTACAAGAAACGTTGCAAGGCAACGAAACGGTTGGTTCGCTTGCTTACGACTTGCTCGGTATGACTTACACCGACGGAAAGTATTATTTTGAAAACGGACAAAGGGCATACAGAATTGTAGCCGAAGCGTTCGGACTCAACGTAGTAGAACTCATCAAAAACGCTCAGACATATCTCAAGAATTACGCTTCGTACGAACTTGACGATATCGTACAGATGATAGGCGAACTTGAGGGATATACTTACGACTACAAGGCAAACAAGTTTACAAAGACGCCGGTACTTGCATACGTAACTCTCGGTGCAATCGGCGCGGTAATGTACTTCGTCGCAAACGACGTACTTGTCGATTTGGCAGGCGATATGACTTACTTCGACGCATTTAAAGATACGTTAAACGTAAGCGAAAACAGCGGTAAGTACATATTCGCAGGAACAAACGTCGATACACCGCTTTACAACAAGTTGATGCCTAAGAAGATCGGCGAAACGCTCAAGAAAGGTTATGATTTCAAGGGCGAATTCAAAGATGTGCTCGGCGTAGGTAACCTGGCAGCGGTATTTACCGACAAACTCGGCAAATACACCGTAAGTTACACTACCGAAGAGAACGGAGAAATCACCTGGAACGTTGCAGGCAATTACGGTAGCGTAATAAGCGGACTTTACAACGTAACATACAACGGACTGGAAAAGGCAATCAAGGACAAGAAAGTCGGTGATTACGTATTAGGCTTGTTCGGCGAGGTAAGCGTAGGCGACTTGACGGTACAAATAATACCCGAAAAGATAAAGACCAACAAACTTGTAGAAAACGTAAATGCAATTACGGTAAATACGGTTTACAACAAGTTTGTAAAGGGCAACGACAAACTTGCGGCAATACAAGAAAACGTATTCGACAAAGTAAGCACTTCGACGCTTTTAGAGTTTGTAATGACTAAAGAAGCGCAAGACAAGTTGCCGAGACTCGTAAGAGATTTGGCTGCAGTTGAGTTTAATTACGTAATAAACGAAGTTAAGACGGTAATCGACACCAAGAAATTGTATTTGTTGGATATCATTTCCGAAGTAATAGGCAAAGAAACGACGGTAAGAGATTATCTCGACTTTGTAAAACTTCCCAACAACGACGTAGTAAACAAAGTGACCGCGGTTGTGATTTACGAATTTGCTGAAGCAATGTTTAACAGTACCAACAAAGAAGAAGTTATATTAGACTACTTCGGAACGTGGACTATAGGCGACGTGCTTTACAATACGCTTCCCAAGAAGATTGAAAACAACCAACTCACTCAAAATGTTTACGCTCTTTCGGCACTTATTATCTATAAAGATATAGTAAAGGCAAACGACAAACTTGCGGCTATTGAAGACGTATTGTTTACAAACGTTACGCTTTCGACGCTCCTTGCTTATGCAATGGAAGACCAAAGCAAGTTGCCGACTATAGTTAAAGATTTACTTGGTCTTGAAATAAACTTCATTATCGACACGACTAAACAAATCGTAAAAGATAAAGTGGTTTACGTATCTAACATAGCAAATGCGATATTCGGCGAAAGGACAATCGGCGATTACGCTAAAGACTTTGTAAAACTTCCCAACAACAAAGCAATCAACGCTATTACAAGCGTAGTGATTTACGACTTCGTAATGGCTATGGCTGCTAATAAAGATAAAGTACAAGTTGTATTGGATTACTTCGGTACATGGACGATCGGCGATTTACTCACAGGTTCGTTCAATAAGACGGTAGAAGAAAATCAACTTACTCAAAACGTATTCGCGCTTTCGACTAAAGTGATTTACAACGACATAGTCAAAGCAAGCGACGTGCTTACGGCAGTAGAAGAAAAAGTGTTCGATAAAGTTGCGCTTTCGACGCTCCTTGCTTATGCAATGGAAGACCAAAGCAAGTTGCCGACTATAGTTAAAGACGTACTTGCGGTTGAAGTAAATTACATAATCGATACGGTAAAACAAATTGCGAAAGACAAAGTAGTTTACGTATCGAATATAGTAAACAAAGTATTCGGTGAAAGAACGATCGGCGATTATGCTAAAGACTTTGTAAAACTTCCCAACAACAAGGCAATCAATAAGATTACAAACGTTGTAGTTTACGACTTTGTAATGGCTATGGCTGCTAATAAAGACAGGGTACAAGTTGTATTGGATTACTTCGGAACCTGGACGATCGGCGATTTACTCGAAGGTTCGTTCAATAAGACGACAGAAGAAAATCAACTTACTCAAAACGTATTCGCGCTTTCGGCTAAAGTGATTTACAACGACATAGTCAAAGCAAACGACAAACTTACGGCTGTTAAAGGAAACGTATTTACAAGCGTTACGCTTTCAGACATTCTTGCATATGCGGTTAAAGACCAAAGCAAATTGCCCAATATCGCAAAAGATATTTTGGCTGTAGAGGTAAATTACGTAATTGACGAAACCAAGTCGATTATCGATAACAAGAAGTTGTACTTATTGGATATCATTTCCGAAGTATCCGGCGAGACAAAAACTGTAAAAGATTATCTCGATTTTGTAAAACTTCCCGACAACAAGGCTGTAAATAAAGCGACGAGCGTAGTAATTTACGACTTTGTAGACGCTATGCTTGCAAGCAAAGACAAAAAGCAAGTAGTATTGGATTATTTCGGAACGTGGACCATAGGCGAAGCGTTCGGCGATAAATTCGGATACGTAGAAAACGAAGAATTAGGCATTTGGATAACTAAGAAAGACGCAAACGTCAAAGCAAATACATTGACCGAAACGTTGTTCGATATGCAAATCAAGACTCCGCTTTCGTTCTTGCTTAAAGGTAAGTTTACCGCTGGCGACTTTGCAACTCTGGCAAAAGAAATAGTAAACGACAACGAAACTATCGGTTTACTCTTGTACGATATGTTTGAAATGAAGTATGTAAACAACGTATATTACTTCAAGAACGGACAAAGGGCGTACAGAATCGTAACCGAAGTATTCGGACTTAACGTAATCGAACTCATTAAAAACGCAAAGACTTATATCAACGGTTATGCTAAATATACGTTTGACGATTTGGTTCAGATGATAGGCGAACTCGAAGGATACGAGTATGACTATGCGGCAGACAAATTTACAAAGACACCGGTGCTTGCTTATGCAACGCTCGGCGCGATAGGCGTAGGTATGTACTACGGTGCAAACAGCCTTCTTGTAAAAGTTTGCGGAACGATTACTTATTACAGTGCGTTGAAAGACGTGTTTAAGATTACCAGAAACGGCGAAGATTATTTGTTGGGTACAGATAAATTGGCAACTCCGTTGTTCAATAAAGTATTACCGCTTAAACTCAGTGAAACGCTTAAGAAGGGATACGACCTCAAGGGATTGCTTAAAGACGTACTCAGCATAGGTAACTTGACTGCAATGTACACTTCAAAACTCAAACTCGGCGGCGTAGCGGCACTTAATGCAGAACAAAAGTGGACTGTAAGCGGTAAATACGGCAACGTAATTGCGGCAATTTACAACGTCAACTTATTTGAAGCAAACGACGCTATACGCAAACGCAACGGAATGACTCTTAAATCTTACTTACTCGATACGTTCGACGGTATAGTCGCAGGCGACTTACTTGCGCCCACGCTTAAAGCAGAACTTAAAGAGAACGTATGGTATAAAGACGGCAAGAAGTATTTAAGACTTTACAACGACCTTCTGAATACCAACGTAGTAGAGACAATCAGATTTATTTCCGACGCGGCAAAGAGCAACAGTTTCAACTTAAGACAACTTTTGTACTTAATGTTTACCGACGACGCAACCGTTGAATATTACTTCGGACAAATCCTGAAGTACAGCGTAAACGAAACCGGCGATCTCGTAAACAAGAAGGGAGAATATGCAAACGTTGTTATCGAAAACATATTCAAGGAAAACTTCATCAATTTCATCGTTACTACGGTTAAAAACGTATCTAAACCCAAGACTTTGATTACCGACATACTCGGCGATGCGAAGATAGGCGACATCGTCTTGACGGGATACAGATTAAACGCAAGCGACGAATGGGTAAAGGCGGACGGCACGGTTTATGCGTTCAGTTCGTCGTTGGCTGCAATCGAAAAGGTTGTTTACACAATCAAAATTGCAGACCTCGTCAACGGATTTAACGTAGAAAGCATATTCGGAGATATGTACATCGGCGAATTGCTCGGTTATACGAAGAATGGCGAAGTTTGGACAGGAAAAGACGGCAATGCTCTTGCAGGATTCAATCTTAAACTTGCAAATATCACGATTAAGAAACTTACCGAAACCGAAGACCCGTTGACTCTCTTCAACGACATGTATATCGGCGAATTGCTCGGCTACACTCAAAACGGCGAAGATTGGTACAACGGAACTGAAAAACTTATGGGATTCAATCTTAAACTTGCAGGTATCACGATTGAACAACTTACAACGACTGAAGATGCGTTGACTCTCTTCGGCGACGTATATGTAGGCGAAATCCTTGGTTATACTAAGAACGGAACGATTTGGATGAAAGGAAACGCTCCTATTACAAGCGGATTCGAACTTGTACTTGCGGATATTACGATAAATCAACTTATCGGTGCGCAAAACGATCCGTTGACGCTCTTTGGCGACGTATATATCGGCGATATCATCGGTTATACTTCCGCAAACGAAGAAAAGACCGAGTGGCTTGATCAAAATAACAATGCGGTCAAGGGATTCAACCTTGCAATCGCAAAACTCAAGATTAGTCAAATCAGCGGAACGAGCGACATACTTACGCTCTTCGGCGATCTCCAAATCGGCGAAATTTTCGGTTATACTTACGAAAACGGCAAGTGGCAAGATAAAGACGGCAACGATGTAAACGCTTTGGTTAACGCTATAGCGTCAATCAAGATTTCCGACACTACGGCAGAGGGATTCGATTTAATGAATACCGTCAGAGACGTAAAACTCGGCGACGTAATGGGTTATACTTACGACACTGCGACAAACAAGTGGATTAAGGCCGGAGCAGAAGCGGAAGCATTGATTCAGATTATCGCAAACTACACAATCGGCGGTATACAAGACGGTAACTTCTCGTCGACACTTATGAACGATATTACGGGCACTGTAACGATTAAAGATATCTTCAAGAGCGTATACGGATCTACCGATAAGTCGGGTATGTTTGCTCTTCTTTCCGAAGACGATTGGAACAAGCCTGTAGGACAACTCGAAACGATTATGACCGGCAAGATGTCCAACCTTGTGGTTGCAGACCTTGCTAAATTGGGTGTAATTTCCGATATTAATAAGGTTGTAAACAGTAGAGTCGCAATCATCGGAGTAGACAGCCTTATCAAGACCGACGCTGCTTACAGTAATTACGAGTGGACAAGTGCAACGTACAGCACGACTACCGGCAGTATCGAAACTTGCAGCATGAAACTCAGAGAGAAGGGAACTACCGGCGACGGTACATATTGGACCGAAATAGTTAAACTTTCCGACTTCTTCGACGTTGTATTCAACGCATCGCTTTAATCTGCTTACAAAGTAAAACAACAACTTAATTTGTTTGCCGCGCACCTGCGGGCGCGCGGCAGGCAAAAACAATTAAAAAACTCATATTTGAAAAAACGTTTGACAAATATGCTGTTATTTGATAAAATAATTACGTTTATGTGCGTATTACTTTTGTCGTGCGCAAAATAAACCGACCTTGCTTGCGGGTAAACACAAGCCGAATAAGACCAGGAGGTATAAATAATATGAACAAGTACGAAATGCTTTACATTTTGACTACCGACATGACCGATGAGGCTAAAGACGCTATCATCGCTAAATTCGAGGCAATCGTTCAAAATGACGGCGGTGCAGTTGAAAAGACTGAAAAATGGGGCGTAAAGAAACTCGCTTATCCTATCGACTACAAGTCCGACGGTTACTATGTTCTAATGACTTTTGAAGGTAAGCCGACTCTTATTAAAGAACTTGAAAGAGTTGCCGGCATTACCGACGGAGTTATGAGAAGAATGGTAACAAAACTCTGATAGAGGAGAAAAAGGAATGAATAAAGTATATTTGATTGGTAATTTAACCCGCGACCCGGAATTACAAGAAACGCCCAGCGGCGTATCGGTTTGCCGTTTTTCTATTGCGGTAAACAGAAATTACACTTCTAGCGACGGACAAAAGGAAACCGACTTTTTCAATATTACCGTATGGAGAACCCAAGCGGATAATTGCGGCAAGTACCTTAAAAAAGGTTCTAAGGTGGCAATTGTTGGCAGTTTGCAAAACCGCACTTGGGAAGACAAAGACGGCGTGAGAAGGTCCGTTACGGACATAATTGCCAGCGAAGTCGAATTTTTGACAAGCAAAAATTCACAGGATAACATTGAGGATGCGCCGGCAGCGGTAAGACCTTCCAAAAGGGAAAAACCGACGCTTGACGTCATAAGCGATGACGATCAATTACCGTTTTAAGTTTTATAAGGAGAAATAATAATGGAAGAAAAGACTGTTAAAAAACCGATCAGAAAGGCTCCCAGAAAAAAGGTTTGCGCTTTCTGTCTGGAAAAAGCAACTGCAATCGACTATAAAGACGTAAACAAACTTAAAAAGTACGTTACCGAAAGAGGTAAAATGCTTCCCAGAAGAATGACGGGGGTTTGCGCAAGTCACCAAAGACTTCTTGCAACTGCTATTAAAAGAGCAAGAATCGTCGCATTATTGCCGTTTAAGGGTGAATAATTAAAAATCAAAGGGAATTGCAATTAGCAATTCCCTTTAAAATTTTAAGCGGGGTTTTTACGATGAAAACGACAATAATAGAGAAAAACAGTGAGATATAAAGGCTGTATAGTCTCATTTAAATATTTATGCCATAAAAAAGGACAAACAAATATATTGAGTAAATATAATTTGTTGTGGGAATACGTGAAGAATAACGGTAATTCATCCTTAAAATTGACATTCGAGCAAATTCGACAAATTGCGGGAATATCAATCGATCATTCTTTTTTGAAATATAAAAAAGAACTTGAGGAATATGGTTATCGCGTCGAAAAGATATCTATGAAAGAACAAACCGTTAACTTTACTAAAAATGATAAATAACGATAAAATAATAAAAAAGCGTGAAAAACGGAGAAATGAATTATGGTAGAAGTGGTGGCGGCACTTATAAAAAGGGGAGATAAGTTTTTAATTTGTCAACGCCCGCAAAATAAAGCGCGCGGGTTGTTGTGGGAATTCGTCGGAGGCAAGGTCGAAAAGGGCGAAAGCAAAAAACAAGCCTTAATGCGCGAATGTAAAGAAGAGTTGAATATTATTCTTGACGTAGGCGACGTTTTTATCGATGTTACGCACGAATATCCCGATATTGTCGTGCATTTAACGTTGTTTAACGCGGTTATTGCCGAGGGAGAGCCGCAGTTGATAGAGCACAACGATATGAAGTGGATAACTGCAACAGAAATACCAAATTACGAATTTTGCCCCGCCGACAAAGTAATTTTGCAAAAACTGACGAAAGAAAAGTGATAGAATGAAAATAAGAATCGATTAAAAAAATTAATCAGAAACGACTAAAAAATACAAAACGAACAATTAAAAACACTGTCTGAAAAATGTCCGACAGTGTTTTTATGTAAGCGAATGGCTTTTTGTACAATATACAAGCAAAAAAAAAGAGAACATATCGGGAATGTCTGATTGGTTCTCTTTTTTTAGTTTAATGAAATCGTTGCGTGGCGACGATGAAATCCTCGCTTCGTTCATATGAAATCTAATGACAAGCATTTAGGTGAAATCTTCACTTCATTCAGATGAAATCTAAGCAAGAGCATAGATGAAATCGTTGCTTGGCAACGATAAAGTTGTTGCGTGACAATAATTTTTAAAATCAATTTCATCGCGAAGCGATTTCATCTACCACAAGTAAATTTCACCTGCCGTAGGCAGATTTCACCCGTCGCAGACGGATTTCTCCTACCTAAGTAGATTTTTCCCGTCGCAGGCGGATTTAAATGCGTATTTTTAACACGCATAACGCGCATTATTCTGTACGCAAAGCGACGACGGGGTCTTTTTTTGCCGCACTTCTCGACGGAATAAGACCGGAAATAAGCGTCAAAAGCATGCTTATAAATATAAGCAGCAAAGCAGAAGGTACTTTTAAAAGTGCATTCAGGTTTGGTATTCCCGTCAAAGCATGTAAAATCAAATTAATGGGAATACACAACAAATACGTTATGAGTATTCCGAGTACGCCCGATGAAAAACCGATAATCACGGTTTCGGCGTTAAACATATTCGATACGTTTGCTTTCGATGCGCCAAGCGAACGGAGTATACCTATTTCTTTTGTTCTTTCCTGTACCGAAATAAGAGTGATTACCGCAATCATTATAGATGAAACGATAAGCGAAATCGCTACAAAGGCGATAAGTACGTAAGTGATTGCGTCTATAATTAAAGTGACGGAGTTCATTATAAGTCCCACGTAATCGGTATAACTTATTTTGTCCTCTTCTTTTTGCGATTGGCGGTTGTATTTGTCTATATATTTTATTATTACGTCTTTGTTGTTAAAAGAAGTAGCGTAAATGCTTATTGCGGAAGGGGAGTCGATATCCACGTAACCGAGTTTATAATAATTGTCCTCAAGAGTCGAATCAGAAAAAACTATCGTCTCGTCATAATAAGTGGCAAATTGCTTGTCGGTGTACGACTGTATGTCGTTTTCAAGCGCGCTTACTTTATCGGCTTCGCTCACACCTTGCAATTCCGAGGCTCTGGTCTTTGCGTACGAAGAAACCGATACGCTTATGAAATAATCGATTAAATATTTGTCTAATTCTTCATCGGACATGCTTTGCACGTACGGTTTAATGACGTCTTCGCTCATTTCCGTTTGCGAACAAATGGCATTGATTATCATATTTTCTTTGGTTTCCCTTGAAAATTTAGCCGCATCTTGAGTTGCTTGTTCGGTAAAACGCTGCATTTGTTCTTCGCCGGGGATACAAGCGATTTTTACGTAAAGTTCCGCTTTTTGCGCAGCGTTTAGTACGTTTACATATTTAATAAAATCGGTTTTCTTCTGCTCGTCCGAAAGGTTACCTGTATTCGATTTAAATGGCAACCCCGTGAAAATATCCGTCGTGGTATCGCTAAGTTGCGCTTTGATTATATCGACGTCTTTCGATTGTTTTATTAAAAACTTCGTGAGTTTTGTAGTGTAGCAGATCGAACCGTTGAGCATAGTCGCTTCTGCGTCTTTTTTAGGTCTGATTATACCCGCAACTTTCAACGGAAACGCCTTTTCGTATAAAATTTTTAATCCTTGTTCGCTTTCCCTAAGGTCAATGTACTTGCCCGTGTTTTGGTCTTTGATATAGCAACTCGACGGCAAAACCGTGTAATATTGTTTAGCACAAATCTCCTCATAAGACCAATGTTGCTCGGTCTTGTCGTATTTCGTGCCGTTGATTGCCGCGTCGACGATGTTGTCGAGTTCTTGTTCGGGAAGCAGTCCGAGCGCATATAAAGTCAAGTCTGAAATTTCGTTGTGTTCGTCCGCCACCAAAAGCACCTGGTTGTAATCGTTGGGCCAATCGCCGTAAATCAAGTCGTATTGTTTATGCAAAATCGGGTTTACGGTTTCTCCGTTTTTACCCGGCAAAAGTTCTTCCCACAAAGTAGCGGAGGACATCGAAAACATAGACGACGAACCCATAAGCGAAGAAATTACCGAATTTCCGCCCACGTTGCCCGAAGTGTCCGACGGGTCGATTTTGGTGTATTTAGCCAATGCGTTTTTAAGTAGCGTCTGTATGTCCGATTTAATTATTTTGCCGTCTGGGTTTTTCGTGTAAATCAGCATATCGTAGTTGTAAGCGTAACTTATTCCGTTTACCGCGTCGTAAAGGTCGCTTTCTTTTTGCATTTCGCTTTCAAGCGCGGTTTTAAATTTTCTCAAATCGTTTTTGCTTTCTTCTATACTGTTTATAGAGTTTATAATATTGTAAAGCGCGGGTTTTTTATAAATTTCATCGGTCCCGTGATTTACTTTGTCGTTGTTTGCTTTGATAAACGAATTGATTATTTTAGTAAAATCTATTTCCGATTCTTGTATGCTTAAAGGATAAGAAGAAAGGGTGGTTTCCTGCACGTGATTGATATAAGTCGTCGTGCCTTGCGAAACGGCGAGTATCAACGAAATGCCTATTATGCCTATACTTCCCGCAAAAGCGGTCAACGTAGTTCTGCCTTTTTTGGTAAACAAGTTTTTAAGCGAAAGTTTAAAAGCCGTCCATAGCGACATAGAAGGTTTTTTCGTAGAAGAATTTTTTACCGTCTTTTCTTTACACTCTTCACACTCGCGTTCGTATTCTTGCTTTGAAAGCGGCATACTGTCGCCCGTGATTTTTCCGTCGAGCATGCGTATTATTCTCGAAGAGTATGCGTCGGCGAGTTCGGGGTTGTGCGTAACCATTATTACGAGTTTATTCGTCGAAATTGATTTCAGAATTTCCATTACCTGAATACTCGTTTCGGTGTCGAGTGCGCCCGTGGGTTCGTCGGCTAAAATAATGTCGGGGTTGTTTACAAGAGCCCTTGCAATGGCAACCCTCTGCATTTGACCGCCCGAAAGTTGGTTAGGTTTTTTATTGAGTTGGTCTTTAAGTCCCACTTTTTCAAGAGCCTCTATTGCGCGCGATTTTCTCTCCGTTTTCGGTACGCCCGATAAAGTAAGGGCGAGTTCTACGTTTGACAAAACCGTTTGGTGGGGTATTAAGTTGTAACTTTGGAAAACAAAGCCTATAGTGTGGTTGCGGTAGGCGTCCCAATCTCTGTCGGTAAAATCTTTGGTTGATTTGCCGTTTATAATCAAATCGCCCGATGTGTATTTGTCGAGTCCTCCCACAATGTTTAAAAGAGTTGTTTTTCCGCAACCCGACGGTCCCAGTATAGAGACAAATTCTCCGCTTCGGAATTGCAAATCTATGCCCTTTAAGGCGCGGACTTTGTTGTCGCCTGAAACATAATCTTTAATCACGTTTTTTAATTCTAACATTTTCTTTACTCTCTTTTCAGAATCTCTTTTTTAGCATTAGTATTATATCATAAAGTTTTACAAAAATGTTATCGTTTTAATGGAATATATATGAATTTTGCGTGAATGATTTATTTTTTAGTAAAAAGCGTTCGTATTATTTAATTGCGGGCAGTTTATTAAAGGGTTTGATATTTTTGTGTGATGGGATTTCAAAACTTTTAAATTGTTTTCTTATATATATAATATAATAATGAATAGGGGATGTGGTCGGGTTGAGACAAGGTAAAAAAGTCATAGTGCAAATAAAAGGTAAAGATATACCATATATGGTGTAGGGAAAAGGGGAAGGAAAGAGGAGTGTAAAAAAAGATAAAAAAAGGT
>CAKQKE010000005.1 GCA_934247935.1 uncultured Clostridia bacterium | reverse complement strand
TAATCCTGCTCATCGGTTTTTTTTGTTAAGTAAGGCAGAGGGAATCGAACAAGAGCGACGGCGCAAAGCGGCGAAAATCACATTATTTTTTTGAGGCTAAACAGTCCGGCAGACTGTTTACCGCTTCGGATGGCTGTATACATAAAAACTAACGGTTGTATACATAAAAATAGTTACAATTATAAATAGTCCGCTTGCGAAACTCATGCGTAAGGGGCGTAGACTTGTGCATTATTTACGATGAGGATCTGTTCTTCTTTTTATAAAACTGTTATAAAATTACCGAAAACAATGCACCGAAAATACCCGCAATTCAAGCGGCGTTTTTTGTTTAAAAAAGAAAGAATTTAATTTAAAATAGTGGCAAATTCATATAATTATTTTTTACAAAAAGCCATAAAATTCCAGTAAAAATGTCGGATTTTATGGCAAAATAAGGCAAAAAACAAGACACGCAAAAATCATAATAAGTTAGTTATGTGAAATTTAATCGAAAAGGGTATAACTATGTATGCAAAAATTCGACAAAAATGTGTTAAAAATAACCAAAAACGTCTCAAAATATGTTTTTTTCGATTTATTTTTACAAATTTTTTACAAAAGACTTGACAAAAATATTTCATAGATATAGAATGAAAGCAGAGTTTACCTAATATTATTATTTTGGGGTTGAATTTTAAATGTTTGTTTTTAGGTTTTACGGCGGGATTATAGGGTGAAATTGTTTATTTACCGTTTCACCACAACGGCATGAAAGTGTTGCGCCGACGGTTTAATTTCATTAGTTAAGGCTTAATCGTCATAGCGACAAACCGAAGGAACAAAACAGAAATTAAAATTTAAAAATCGCAAGGGTGCACCCTTTGTCCGCAAATTTTTTTGCGGACAAACCTGTTTTTTTAATTATACGCGCACGCGTTTATAATTGACAACGCGTGAATAGCGTGGGCATATTAAAAGCGTGCATATTAAAAATGCGGTACACGGGGCTGTGCAAAACGCACGCGCGGAATAATAAGCGGAATAAAACGTCAAGACGCATTTAAATAGTTGCGCCGAAAAACCCCGTTTAAGCCTATGCGCCCGACAAAATGCGCCTCGACAAAAGCGCACCGTGCAAAACGATTTTGCGCAGGTGTTGCAAACTTGGCGGTTTAATGCATAATTATGGTGTATGCGTAAATAGGCAAAATCCACAAAAAGCGTATAGACGGAGTAGAGAAGAAATGAAATTTTTAAAAACGCTTAAAAAAGGTTTTACGCTTGTCGAACTTGTCATCGTCATAGCGGTAATCGCGGTGTTGTCCGCGGTGCTTATACCGGTGTTCGGCAACGTGATTAAATCTTCCAAAGTTTCGGCGTTAAAATCTGATTTAAATACATGCACAAACACGCTTGTCATGTATTCGCTGTACAACGAGGTTGACTATTACACCCCCGCGGTAGTGCGTGAATTTTTAAAATCTGAAAAAATCGACGGTTTGACTTCTACAAGCAGCAAATATTGTCTCGACGGTTATTCCGTCTGGTACAACCAAAAGACTTTCAACTTCCAACTTATTAAAAACAGCGAAATTTCAAAATATATCGACACGTCGGCGGCAAGCGCAAGTTATTCCAATATTTCTGCTTATTCCATAGGCTTAAATAGGGGAAACACCACGCATTATGCGTCGAGCGGAACGACCGAATCGGGCGCAACGTCGATAATCGACACCTTGCCCCGCCGTCCCGAAGCAATCACTCCCGACAGAAACATGCTTTTGGTCGCTACAGACGAAGCAAACAAAGGCGTTTTGGAAGGAATCGAAAAACTTTATTGTCTTGCCGACAGCGATAAATCTGTAACTACCGGTGACGACTTGATTGAACGCGTAAGGTTATCTATGAGCCGTTGCGGTTTAATGAACTCGATAAAAGATTGGACTGTGGGTAACTATACCGACGAATTCAATCCCAAAACCACCGCTTGGCTCAACAATTTAGGTCAATTTATAACCGAGGCTGAATTTGAAGGAAAAGACAACAAAAAAACTGCCGCAATAAAAAACGTAATAGTTTCTCCTTATCTTGGCAATGCCACAACCGAAGGAAGTATCGACAATAATGAAATAAGCGGCGGTATATACACTTTTGGAAACAGGCAGGCTCAGGCATGCGAAGGCGGCAAATTAAACGTGACTTGTGCAATAGAAATTGCGACTTTCGATTATGATGTCGAATTGAAAAATGGTTTTTACGGCACTTTTGTCAACGGAACAGCGAATATAGTGATTTCCGGTAAAGTTACGGCGAATCCGGGCACAAGTGCCGGCGGAGCGTCTACTACAACCGTCAGTACGGTTACGGGCGGCGGCAGCAATATTTCTTCCGCTGTAAGCGCGGGCGGCGGCTCGGCAATACCGGGCGGCAGCGCAAGTGGTTCGAAATACGTTTCTCAAACCATGACTTCTGCAGAGTTTAAGGATTGGACTACTCCTAAAGCAGAAGGCGGTAAAGCCACGATCGAGTGCGAAAATTTTACAAAAACAGACAAAGGAGCCTACAAAGTATCCGTAAAAACTCCCGACGGTAAAATTCAGAATGAAAATCTTACTCAGGAAGAGTACAATGCTTATTTTGAAAATAACTCGGCAGGCGATACTACAGTAGATTATAAATACAACACATCGTCGTTTTCGATTGATTTACATGAGTTTTTGACTTCACTCGGAATAAAGGAAGACAAAGATATTATTTCCGTAGAAATCAGCGACAGCGCGTACAGGGGTGTTTATACCACAAGCGTGTTTATGCTTTATAAAAAAGACGGCACGACTTATGGAAAGACGTTCAATTTCGGCGTTGGTTATATTACAAATTTCGACCACTATTATCGTTATGCAAACACATCATTCGATACAAATTCGAGCGGTGAAAATATTTACCCCACTTATTATGCGATCAGCGGCGAAACTCAATCGGCAGATGCGGGTTCGCTCACTGTAAAATTGCCCGAATATGCGCTTAATTTGCAGTCTTACAAAGACGAGAATTTCAAAATTGAAGTTTATTACGAATACGTAACGAATTATTATCTCAAGGGAGCAAGCGTATTCGGTACCGATTATTACGAATATCTGGGCACATGCAAAAGCGGTGAAGCAAAAACCGTTTTATGGCAAAAGGGCGGAGTAAAAAAAGGCGGTTGTTATGCGTTTGAGTTTGGTTCGCATGAAAGAATTTCGTATGCAAGTACAGAAATTTTCAAAGACAAAACGCCTGACTATTTCGTAAACACCGTACAAATCAGTCGTATTGTAATAAAGGATATGAACGACAATATTTTAATTGCAAAATATCCGCAATAAACAAAAAAATAAATTTATTTTAGTTTAATTTTGGTTTAAGAGTGCATTTATTTGCACTTAAAATAAAGGAGTTATTTATGAAAAAGAAGATTATCACCTTATGCATGGTATTAGTCCTTGCTTTATCGGCGGTTGTTATGACGGGTTGTAATTTAGTATACAACGTCGGTACAATCGAATGGGTAAATAAGCCTGCTACTGTATACACGCTCAACGATACAACCGGTCTTACGTTCTCCATCAAAGCAGATATTAAAGATCAAGGAACTAAGACTATTAGTTATCCCTCGACGGAATATACTATCACGGTCAAAAACTTTACTACCGCAACGGTAGGTACTCGTACTGCAACCGTTACTTACGAAAACCTTACGCTTTCGTTTACTTACACGGTTATCGACAGTAAGTTTGCCGGCGGTACGGGCGACGAAGCAGATCCTTACAAGGTTTCTTCTCCCGCTCAATTCCAGAATATGCTTGACCAAAAGACGTTTGCTTATTACGTTCTTACGAATACAATCGATTTCTCCGGTTATGCATTGAGAATGGCTAACAACGGTCAGGATGCAACCAACGCCGAAGCGTGGACTGGTATTATCGACGGTAACAACTATTCGCTTATCGGTATAAGTGCTGTGCTTACTCCGGATGGAAAAGCAATCAACAAATACAACGAAGTATTCGGTAGAGTTGCTCGCGGAAATGAAAAATTTGTTATGAAGAACGTGACGGTTGCGTTTGCGTCCACGGGTGCTTCGGCAACTATGGGTCTCGTTACTTCCAATGCCGAAAACGGCGAAATTGAATTTGAGAATGTTAAGTTGACAGGTTATCTCAATGCTGCAAACTCCGGAAACTCCAACATTTCTCCGTTCGTATCTTTCTTGGAAAGAAGTATGCCGGGTAAAGTTGCTGCACCTTTGAAATCTCTTACACTTAAAAATTGCGAAAGCGACCTTAAGATTTTAAATGCTTATGCAACTTCTTTGGTAGCAGGTTTTGCTTCTGCTCAATCTTCTGCTCTTCCTACCGGTTCGGTTAAATTCGTTAACTGCAAGTTTAATGGTCTTATAGAAGGTTCTTATCAACAAGGTGCAGGCGCATTCTTTGCAAACAACAATAATAGTAAGAATGACGCGCTTGTATTTACGGATTGTTCGGTTACCGAAACTGCAAAAATAATCAAGACTGCAGGTCGTGGTCTTACTCTTAACGAAACAGAGGCTAAGAAATATAACTGTGGTAATGTTGCATTGTTAGACGTAACGACGGCTACCGGAATAACCGGTGAAGTTGCTGTAGACGATACGCTTAAGGCTGTTGCGTTTACTGTTGCCGACAATAAGTTGACTTGCACGGTTGAAGGTGCTGTTAAATATGAAATTTATGCCGTAGGTACTATGGATTACGGCAACGGAAAGGGTGGTGCGTTCAGATATGTTCAACCTGCAACTGCTGGCGAAAATGGTAAGTTGGAATACACTCTCCTGAAGATTAAGGCAAATGCTCAAGACACGACTACTAATAAAGAATCGACTTATGGTTCTGACCTTATTGTTTTAGAAGACGGTGCTTTGGTATACTACTGTGGTACGGTATGTCAATCTATTAATGTAACGAAAGCAAAATTAGTAGTAGTTGCTTACAATGCAAATGGTGTGGCAGTCGCAATCGGTACTTCCGCTACAACTGTAAACCTTGGTGCATAATTTACTTAGTAAAAAACCGACCAAATTCTTGCCTCCTTTGTGTAAAGGGAGGTGGCACGCGGAACGCGTGCCGGAAGGATTGTAAAACAGAAACTATTACTTAAAGTCTGTTTAAAATCCCAACAAAATTTGCAAAGTTAAAAATTAAACAAAAAAGCAAAGACGCAAAAATGCGCCTTTGCTTTTTTTGTGCCTGCGTTTTACAAAGTAAAATGCAGGCACAATAGGGAAGTTTTTGTAAAATAAACTTTACGTTTTAACAAAAAAGTCAATTAAATGAAACTTATGTAAAATTTTTCCTTGCAAACCGTAAATAAAATCGCCGTATAAACTCATTAAACGGTCAAAACAGACACAAAATGCAAATTTTCGACATTTTTTCTAAAAATCAATAAAAGTGCTTGACAAAAATATTTCGGCGTTATATGATTAAACAGTAATTTGCGTAATATAATTTATAAACAAGGCAATTTTAATTGAAATTTATTTTAAAATCGTCAGCAAATTTAAAGCATATTTTAAGCACGTGTCTTAAAATATGCATAAAATTAGATAAAATATGTCGCAAAAATTTAAACAATATGATAAAGTTTGTATCATAAATATATTTATATTTATGATGCGGTTGCGTTTGGTTATGTTTTTGACTGCAAAAAATCGTAAAAATAAAAAGACAAGACCCGCAAACTAATGCAATATATGCAAAGCAGTGCAATATATAAAGCAAAAAAACCACACCGCAATTAAAGCGAAAAATAAAGAAAAATAAAATTCAAACGAAAAAGTTTTAGACGGAGTAGTTGCAATGAAATTTTCAAAAAAAATTAAAAAAGGCTTTACGCTTGTCGAACTTGTCATTGTCATAGCGGTAATCGCCGTACTGTCGGCTGTTCTTATTCCGGTATTCGGCAACGTAATCAACAATGCCAAAGTTGCAAAAGCGAAAGCGGACGTACGTAATATCAACGAAAAAATCGTTTTGCGTTCGCTCGATGACGGCAGAACGAGTTATTCTGCAGACGAAATCAAGCAAATTCTTGAAGATTTAGGGTTTGATCGTGCATCTTCGCCCGACGGTTATTCGCTCTGGTACGACGCAAGCGTCAACAATTTAAGACTTCTTGAAAACAAAACCGCATTCAGGACTGCATCCCGTACTGCTTACGTAGGCGGCAACAACATGACTTTTGCCGCAGGCGGGGCAATCGGTGGAGACAGTTCGGTCGATATCCCTGACGACACCGTTACCGAAGACGGCAATCGTCCCGTAGAGGCAATCAATCCATACAACAGAAATCTTTATTACATCGATAAAACCATTAAAGAAGTTGATCAGGCGATCAGTGAAATCAAGGGCAGCACAGGTGCGGGCATAATTGCCTCCGCAGAAGAAAAATTCAGCACTTCTGCCGAAATTTCAGCCTCGATAGTTGACGCATATAAGGCAAATCTGACTAAAATTGCCAATGCGATTTCCGACAAAAAGTTTACAATCAACAAAAACGACCTCATCAGCGCAATGTCCGTTGAAAACACGCTTTATATAGGAAATAAGGGTATGTATTTGCCGTCTTTCGATAGTTCAAACGACGGTACGCCCAATGTTTCGTGTACAAACTCGCTTGTTGACGGCGGCGTTATTGAAATTGAAAAGCAAAGATTAGATCAGACTAATAAGAGTCTGGATAATCTTAAAATAAACACGACGATAGTTATTCCGTCGAGAGTCACGCTTATCGAAGGTTCTGCTTTTGTTTCTCTCGGAAAAGACAACACAAGCAAAATCAGCCTTATTATCAGCGAAAACGCAACGTTCAATTCGTCCGGCAACTCTGGCGCAACCATAAGCGTTTCAAAGTCAAATACGGTTACGAGTGAAGACTCCATTAAATACGAAAACGCCGACATTAAATACGGCACGGACTATGTGTGCGAATATCCCGCCGATGGACAGTATATGTACGTTGACAGCGTAGGCATGGGGTCGGGCGTGTTAAGCAACGGTTCTACTCTTGAAGACGTAACAAGTGAAAACGGTGCAATCAGGGTGAAATATCTTGTCCCCGTGTTCAACGTTCTTACTTCTCAGGAAGGTTTCTTCAAATCTTTCTCCGGTATTCGCAAAATTTACGTAAACAACGTAAAAACGGGTTCGCTTACCAAGTATAACGCGATTATGCTTATGGAAGACGCCAACGAGAAAGACATTATCAGGGGATATAAATTTTCTAATATCGGTTATCTTACTAATTTGGATATGCACACGTATGAAAGTTACAACGTAATCAATCACACGGGCAAAACCGAGAATTTCCCGACAAGCAATGCGCAAATCAAGGTTTACCTTCCCGAAGGAGCAACCGAACTTTCCAACTATCAAGGCGACAACAGCCTTAAAGTGAAAGTAACATACAAGCCTATCGTTAAAAATTACGAGCAAAAATTGTTAATGGACGGCACTCAATATTATTCGCTTAAAGACACTGTGGCTTACACGGGCGAGTCCGTCGTTGCCGAAACGACGTACAATGCAAACGACAAAGTGTTTACGCTTAACGTCGACTCAAAGGGTATGGCAACAACAGGTTACAGCACTTACGACAGCGTTGTCGAAAAAGTGGAAGTTTATTCCGGAAATACGCTTATTCTTGTAAGATACTATTAAAATTCGGCATAAGACCTTAAACTTTAATGTAGTAAAAATAATCGGTATTTAATTTAAAAGCAAAGTTTTTTAAAAAACTTGTGAATAAAATATTAAGGAGAAATTAATATGAAAAGGAAATTAAGACTTATTGTCGTTTCGCTTTTAGCGGTAACGATGATTGCCGCGCTTTTGACAGGCTGTAAATTTGTATTTAACGACCTTACGGCGATTTCGCTCGTTGGTCAGCCCAAAGTGCAATACAATTTAGGTGATGAGTTCGATACTACAGGTTTTAAAGTAGAACTTCATTACGGTGACACCGTAAATACGGTAAACTACAAAAACAATTTAGTCGAATTTGAAAACGACTTTTCGTCCGCAAAAGTAGGCAACTACAAGTGTACTATCAGTGTAAAAGGAGATAACACGCTTAAGTTCTCTTTCGATTACAGCGTTGTGGACCCCGAATCTCCGTTTGCCGAAGGTGACGGTTCGCTTAATTCGCCTTATATTGTAACCACTACAGAGCAATTCAAGCATATCGGCGACGAGAGCGGTAAATATTACAGACTCGGCAACGATATCGATTTGACTGCGGGTACGCATTATTCCGGTTCCTGGTATACTTGCTACAATAAAAACAGCAATCCGTTCGTTCTTGACGGTGCAAATTACGCATTGACTACCGGCGGAAAATCTTCGGAATTTATATTCAACGTAGTAAAGAATTCTACTCTTAAAAACTTCACTGTAAACCTTAAACCGGGTTCTGTTGAAAACGCTATCGCGCTTTATGTACAAGGCGAAGTTACGTTTGACGGAATTACTACAAACGGTACGATGGTAGCAGAGCAAAACGACGGTTTGTTCTGTGTATATACATTTGCAAACAAACTTACGTTTAAAAACTGCGTAAACAACGTAAACTTCACCGGTACTGGTGTATACTATGGTGCATTCTGCGGTATTGCAAATGCAGACGTAAACGAACTTACTTTTGAAAACTGCACAAATAACGGTAGCATGGACGGTACGTCCGCATGGTTGTTTGTAGGTAACCAGGCACATTTATTTAAGTCTATTACTGTTAAAAATTGTGTAAACAACGGTAAACTTACGGGTGCTGCTGTCGGTTTATTCAACTGCTTCGGATCTAACGGTAACAAAGCGTATGTAACTGCCGAAGATTATGCAGGAACAAAACTTAACACAACTTTGAAAGAATTGTCTATGACTACAAATGCAAACAACTTCGTAAGCATTTCTGCGTTCAACGTTGTAAACGGCAAGGATATGACTCTTGTAAACGACAACGGAACTGTTAAATTTGCAGATGAAGTAAAGGCAAAACTTGACGCCAAATTCGGCGAAGGTAAGTATACTGTTAAGGCTCTTGTTCGCGACTGGGTAAAATACGGTGTAGACGAAAACACAATCTACATGTTCTCGGATATGTTCGGTCTTGACGATTGCGCTATTCCTTACGTTGCGCTTGAAATGGGCAATGGTACATTAGACACTGTAAACGGTGCTATTACTATTGAAGACGGAAAACTTAAACTCATCAAGACGTATCAAGGCGGTTCTGTTTCACTTAGAGGAAACACAAACAGCCAAGCATATTGCTATTACATTTATGATGAAAGCGGTGCTATGAAGTATTGCGGTCAAATCAAGTATGCAGATATGCAAAACAAGGCATAATTAAAAATAAAGTTAAAAAACTAAACAATAATTAAGCATCAGCCGTCACACACGTGTGACGGCTGATGTCTTTTTATATGCTGATGTCTTTTTGTATAATTATATAACGCAAACCCGCACCGTAAATTTTTAAACAACAAATCCGCTCTATAATTTTTTATACAATAAAACCGTACCGCAAAAGTTGCGGCGCGGTTTTATCTTTAATCAATGTAATGGTTATTTAAAAAACAAATTGACCGTATATTCGGCTCCTTTGCACAAGAGGAGAGTTAAAATTGTCAAGTTTTACCGATATAATAGCGTGTTTTAGTCGAGTTCTTCGACGTAATTTACATAGTCGAGTTGAGCAATCGCCGCAATTATATCGTCATGTTTTACAAATTTTTTAAAATTGCCCGAAACAATGGTAAGCGCAACCGAATATACGTATAAACCGCTGTTTAAATATGCAGTGTTAAGTTCGATATCGTCAATTTTCAAACCGAGTTTACGCACGGTAGTTATGAAATCGGTAATAGAAGTTTTGCTTTTAAGTTCAAGATGAATTTCAAAGTGGTTAGAGCGGCGTTTAAAACCGTATTCCACTTTCATTAAAAGTTTTAAACTTGCAACAAATGCGACAAAACTTATAAGTGCGGCGGTATATAAGTCGAGACCTATTAAAACCGAAACAAAACACATTCCCCACAACGCAACCGAAGTGGTAAGACCTTTAAGTTGGCTTTTACTGCTGTATAAAATGGTGTTAGAACTGACTATCGCAATGCCCACCACCGTTGCGCCTATAACGAGCGAAAAACTCGCGCCGATTTTATTTATCAAATAAACGTCGATCATTGCCGCAAGGGTAGACACCAGCGAAACGAGCATAAATGTTCTCAGTCCCGCCGCATGTCTTTTCGTTGCGCGTTCGCAACCGATAATCGCACCCAGAACAAGCGACAAAGCAAGTTTAAAAATTACTCCTCTTGAATCGAAACCCAAACACCATGAACCGAACAATTTTGCAATAGGGTCCATAATTTTACCTCCTGTTTATAAATTTTCTGTTTTTATCGTTATTAAAAATAAACTCTTCCGCGCTGCCGAAATCCGACGAATCGAAATCCGCGCCCTCGGCTGCATCGGTAAACGCCTTTTCTTCTTCGCTTCTCGCGTAATTTTCTCTGTCGATTTCCGCTTGAATTTCGTTCATGCGTTCAATCAGAATTTCTCGCTGGCTCTTCGGTTTGTCAAGCAACGATTCGGTCAACTGTTCGGTCGTTTCTCCGTTGCCTTCTTTAATAGCCCCCGAAAGGGTAAGCGCAAGTTTCGCCATAGCAGGGCCGATAAGTTCGTATAAAATACTTGACGACATAATTATCGTCTGAATGACCATGCCCGTAGTGCCGCCGATTGTACGCGCCGCAAGTTCGGAAAGCCCGATTGCCACGCCCGCTTGCGGAATGAGCGCAAGACCCATTGTATAGGTGGTTTTCTTTGGTTTTTTGCAGATTTTACAACCTAAAAACGCGCCGAGATATTTGCCCGCAATCCTCACGATGAAATACAAACAGCCGATAAGAAGCAGCGGCACTCCCGCAATTCTCGAAGTCGAATCAAACAGCGTGTCGAGACTGAACGTCATACCCGACCGCACGAAAAACATCAAAAGAATCGGGGGAGAGAAGTAGTTGAGTTGTTTGAAAAGTTTGTCGTCGTTCGAGGCGTTGATATACACCATGCCCATTACCATGCACGCAAGCAACGGCGAAACGTTTAATGCCGCGCCCACGCCGCAAAGCGAAAATAAAAGAGCAATCGACACGATAAGTCTGTTGTCGGTAGACCTTTTTGCCATAAGGATTTTAAGTAAAAATCCCACGCCGGCACCCAAAACTATCATTAAAAGGTTGTATACAAAAGGCAAAAATACGGTTTTTCCGTCGAACGAACCCGAGCCCGAAGCCATTGCTACCGAAATTGCAATCGAAAACGCGAAAAGAGAAACAACGTCGTCCAAAGCCACCACCGATATAAGGGTGTCCACGAAATCTCCGCGCGCTTTGGTTTGACGTATCGTCATAAGAGTAGAGGCGGGGGCAGTTGCCGAAGCGAGTGCGGCGAGAACAAGCGAAAAATCAAGCCCCAACCGAAGAATGAAATAAGTCAGAATAAATACTAACGCCGAAGCCGTCAATGCTTCTAAAACGGTAATTATCGCAAGTTGTTTTCCCTTGCCTTTAAATGACGAAAATCTAAAAAACTCACCCGCGCTGAATGCAATAAATGCAAGTGCCACGTCAGAAATGAACGCCGAACCTTTAATTACGTTTTGCGGAACTGCATTCAGACAGTAAGGACCTATTATAATTCCGGCAAGTATGTATGCGGTGACGTTGGGTAATTTTAAAAGTTTTGTCAACCTCGTCATCAAAAAGCCCGCAAGAAGAATAATCGCAACAGCGAGTATCACCGCCGAAACAGGCGAAGTTGCCTGTAATTTTTCATATAATTCAGCCACCGATTAGTCCTCCTTTTTTAAAATTTCGACACGCTTTACAGCATACGTATTGCGCAAAACGAACATTTTTGCTTATTTATTATTAAATCGAATGCGCAAAATGCAAGCAAAATATCGCAAAACACGAGCAAAATATTAATTATATTCGAGTAAAATATAAATTATATTTATCTATACGCGCGTGTAATAATTATATGATTAAATAAACTATATTATATTATTAAAGAGTATTTATTTTAACATTAAAACCCAAATAAGTCAATACCAAACTGAAAAATTTTTCTTAAATTTGATTTTTTTTGTACAAAACGACTCAAATTGTTGAAACTATTTTAAAAAAATCAAAAAAGAATTTGCCATATTTACTGAATTTTATGTCTTTTTAAGCCGCAAATCACGTTTATAAGTGTATTTAAACACGCTTAAAAAGCCGTTTTTTGACAAAAATCCACATATAAATATACATTTCGACAAATTTCTTAAAATTTTTCTTGACAATTATGAGAATTAGTTGTAAAATTTATGTATATAGTAATATTGTGAATAATGTGTTTGCAATCACATATTACAATCGGCGCAACGCTTAAACAGTCAAACGGCTGCTTAAACGGCTAAACGACGTATGAGGTGCATATTGAAATCTTTAAAGGCGTTAAAGAAGGGGTTTACGCTTGTCGAGTTGGTTATCGTAATAGCGGTAATCGCTGTCTTGTCGGCGGTACTTGTTCCCGTTTTCGGCGACGTTATTCAAGAATCAAGAATTTCGGCATTGAAGTCAAACCTTAAGACATGTTCGAGCAACCTTATTATGTACGCGCAAAGTGCGGGTATTGATTATTACACGGTCAACGACGTAAAGGAATATCTCGAGTCTTCTGGCATTTCCACGACCGACCCCGTTTACGACGGTTATTCCATTTGGTACAACCAGAAAAACATGAACTTTTCTTTGATTAAAAACAAAGATTTGTTAAAACGCGTCAAAAGCGCAACGGCAGAACTTGACGGCTCGTTGGCGTATTCGGCGCAAACGTACTCTGTAAACGGCACAACGACTCTTAATGCAGGCGCGTTATACAACGCAAACACGGCGTACAACTCAAACGCACCGCTTTATGCAAGCGGGGCAGGTCAGTTAGGTACGTCAAAGGTAGACAAACTCGGCAGACGACCCGAGGCACTCACTTCGGACAAAAATTTGCTGTTTATCAACGGCGACAAATCGGCAAACGAAGTTAAGCAGTACATAAAAAGTGTTTACGATTTAGCCGATGCCGAAAACAGAACTTCGTCGTATGAGACGTACGACATAATCACAAGGCTAAACAACAACTTAAATTCCGTAAGCATTATGAAACAAATCGATTGGGAAATTGCTGACTACGTCGAATGTTTCAATCCGGACAAAACCGCATGGCTTGCAAAAGACGGCGATTGGTACACGAATAATGCCGAGGGAAAAGTAGACAATATAATAGTTTCGTCAAACCTCGGCAATGAAATCAAGGCGGACGGTTTTGAAGGAACGTTGAAAAACTTTAAAGGCGACAGGCTTTTCATTGGGGCCGACCCCATAAAACTTGCTACGGCGTGCGCAATCGAAATCGCCACGGCAAGCGAAGTTAAACTCGGCGACAACTTTTTCACAAACATAAGCGGCGGCGTAAACAACATTTATTACGTCGGCAAAGTTACCGTTAGCGACGCAATTCAAGGCGGAGTAGCGGGCGGACAAAACGTAATCACGGCGGCGGGCGGAATCGCAGGCAAAATCAACAGTGCGGTTTCCTCGGGCGATTATTCGATAATTTCGGGCGGCGGCAGCGGCTCCGGAAATAAGTACGTGTCAGTTTCGTTCTCGTCGGGCAAAAGCAAATTCGGCACGCCTCAACAGGCTTTAAATTATTTGTACAGCGTAACCGAAAGCGAAAAATACGACGCAAGCGGCAACGTAACAAGCGGCGGCAGCGAAGAGACTTACGAAAAGTTGTTTTACAGACTTTCAAACGGCAAAATCGCTTACGAATTGGTACCATCGTCTCAAAAAGAGGCTTGGTATTCGAGTCCTGCCGTAGGCGGCGGAAATACGCAAACAGCGCAATTCAAGTTCGTTGCGCCGACGGTATCGTTAAATCTTAAAAACTTTGCCAAAGAGTACGACATAAAGGAAATCAGGTCGTTTGTTTTAAAAGAAACCGAGTGTTTCGGTTATCACACGGTGTCTCTTTTCGGCACGTTTGAAGAAAACCCCAAAGACGGGCAGTCGGAGGGCATAATTAAAGGAATTACCTTCAATCTCGGCGTTGGTTATATAAATTATTTCGACGATAAAACTTTTGCTTGTCAAGACGAAAACGGCAAAAACGTATATCACGAGATTCAAAGCGCGTCGGCAGAAGATAAGACAAGCGCGGGCAGTTTGCTTATTTCGCTTCCCAGCGGAGCGGATAAACTCAACGACTATTCGGACGAAAATTTGTATATCACCGTAAAGTATAAAAATGCGACCAATTATTATATAGAAACACAAAGTACTTTCGGCGCATCGATTATCGGTGACCCGATCAAGGTAGAAACAAGCGAAACTTCTACCACTATTTCTCTGAAAGCAAGCGCGGTCAAAAAGAGCGACGGCACGTACTTAATCGACTTCGGAAATGCAACCGCAGTCGGGCTTGACAAAGCGGGCAGTGCCACTCATTACGCTAATTTCGCTAAAATAGAAAATATTACGTTCTCGATAAAAAACGGCAGTCAGGAAAAGATTTTGCTTGTAAAATGTTATTGATTACGCAATACGTATTGTGTAAAAGTGACAGAAACGCGATAAAATCGCTAAAACGTCGATATATAAAAATTAAAAAAATCGCAAGGGTGCACCCTTTGTCCGCAAAAGGGTTTGCGGGCAAACCTGTTTCACGGTAAACCACATGGTGCAAACTTACAAACACAAAACATTACAACATATTCATTATAAAATAAAAGACGAAAGTCTCCAAGCGACGCTAAAAACGTGTTAAAAAAGCGTTTTTAAACAGCAAACGCAATCAAAACGCGCTTATAAACACGCTGAAAACACGTTTATAAGTAAAATTAAGCCGCTTAAAATCAAATTAAAGGAGACGTAAAGTGAAAATCAAAAAAATCATCACGCTTATATCGGCAATAATTTTTGCACTTTCTTTGGCGGCGTTTACCGTCGGTTGCAGTGAAGTAGATTTATTGACGATTGAGAAAATTCAGTTTATCGACAAACCGCAGACGACGTTTGTTTTAAAAGAGGACTTGACCTTTAAAATCGAGGCGGTATACAGCGAGCAGTCGGGCGGCAAAAAAACCGTTTACATTACTTACGAAAACGACAAACTCACTTATGACGTGGGCGACGGCGAAGTCAAGACCGCGGAAATAAAAATCAGCGGCTTCAACACTCAATACACCGGCACGAGAATAGCGACAATCGAATACGACGGACTTAAACTGTCGTTCGATTACACCGTTATCGACCCGAGCGAAAAGTTCGGCGGCGGCGACGGAACGCAGTACAATCCATACCTTGTTTCCACAGTAGAGCATTTCCAACATATGCTTGACGCAAAAACGTTCAGGTACTACAAAATTACCAACGACATTGATTTTACGGGTGAAACCTTGAAATCGGCAAACGCCGGTTGCGACATAAAGCAACTCGACGGCGGCATAGATAATTTAAAGACCAAAGCGTGGGCGGGCGTAATCGACGGACAAATCGGCACAACCGCGTACAATTACACTTTAAAAAATCTCGGCGCGGCGTACAAGTACGACGGCAGTCCCGCCAATAAAGACAACGAGTTGTTCGGTTGTATTTCTTCTTCCACAAACGGAAGATTTGAAATGAAAAACCTTAATATCGAGTTTGCCTCTACAGAGGGCTATTCTCCGGTATTTTCCATAGCGTGCAACAATGGCTACGATGCAGAAATCGCATTTAAAAACGTGCATATAAGCGGCTATCAGAACTACGGACTTTGCGGCACTTCCTGGGTAGGCGCGTTTATGAACAAACTCGGCTACGACAACAATATTGCTTGCAAATCCATTGTTTTTGAAAATTGTTCTTCCACGGTCGCAATGATGAACACTTATCCGCGCACTTCTGCGGTAAGCGGTTTCGTCACGGTGCTCGGTCACGGCAAAGTCAACTCGATGAAGTTTAAAAATTGCACTTTCGGCGGACGAATCGAGGGTTCGGGTCAAAACTCAATCGGCGTGTTTACCACGATTTCCAATCAGGGCACGCTTACCAAAACAGCCGAACTTGCTCAATCTTACGCAAATTCGATGCTCGAATATAAAGATTGCAAAATTTTATCTTCGGCGGAAATTGTGTCCAACGTGGGCGAAAACGTGTATCCCACCGTTCATTCCACAACGGGTACTTCCTTGACGCAAACGGGCGTAACTGTTGAAAACCAAATCGATTCTTCAATTACTCAACTTTCATTGAGTATCGACAAAGCAAACAATCGCATATCGGTCACTCCCGACAGTTCGATTGCGGACAATGTGGCAAGGTATAAAATTTATATACAAGGCTTAATGGCGACGCTCGGCAAAGGCGGTACGTTTACTTACGTAATGCCGTCAACCGAAACGCTTGTCGGCGGAAAACTTATAGGTCAACAACTTTTAAAAATAGAGTGCGATCCATTGTCGAACGAATTGTTTGAAGACGCGACTTACGGCAGTAGGGCAATCGGACTTAAAGATGGTAGACTTATATACAACTGTAAAGGCGTGTGCGAAAGTATCAACGTTAAGTCTGCTACGCTTACCGTTGTCGCACTTGATAATAACGGTAAAGTAATCGGCTATGCAAGGGACGCAAAAACAACTTTAAACCTTGCTTATACCGCATAAAACCTGTTTAATTTTGTTTATAACGCAAATTGCGTTAAAAATATTTACACCAAAAAAGGTAAAAAAAGGAGACAAAAAATGAAAAAATCATTGAAGAAAGGTTTTACTCTTGTAGAACTTGTAATCGTAATTGCTGTTATTGCAATTCTTTCAGCAGTACTTATCCCCACCTTCGGCAACGTTATCCAAAACTCTAAAGATACTGCTGCTTTCTCTAATGCAAAGAGTGCAATCGATAGTTATACTATTTCTCAAGCAGACAATGGAAACACTGCAAATCTTGCAAATGGTTGGGTTGTTGTATTTACTGGCAAGACGAACTATGAGGCTAAAACATTAACTTTAGATAATTCTACTTATATATTTGAATACAAAGATGGTGCGCTTGTTCAAAAACAAGGCAAAGAAGTTCTTAAAGGTGGTTCAACTAATTCTGTTTTAAGTGGTGTGGTTTTCGCTATGAGTGGAATTACAGTTACAGGAAAGGGCGAAACTGCTGCTTGGACGGCAACTAGCACGGCAACTTCACTTCCTCTTAATTATTCATTTATTACTCCCACTGGGGCAACTGTTGATAATGTTACTGCATCTGTTTGGTGGTTCTCTGGTTCGAATGCAACAGGCGGCTAATCCTTAATAAGATTAAACAATAAAAATTTAAAAATCAAACACGGGGTGATTTAAATATCGCCCCGTGTTTTTTTGTGTTTTATTTTTAGCAGATATTTTTAGTTGAATAACCAATTAGTTTTTGGTGATTTATAGTCTTTAAAAATGTTGTTTCTGTGCGGTTTGGCGCATACGTGTGCTGTAAAGTCGGCTGTTATTAAAAGAGTATAGCAATATTTTTTGTTTTCCACGACGTGGTTTTTTGCTTTTCCCGCCGAGGAAAATATCGGCATAGCCGAAATAGCGGTCAATATTGCGCCAAAAGTGAGCAAAGGGCAAGACCTTTCTTGTATTTTATTCGCTTTGCTTATAAAATCCACTCTCCCCAAAGGAGGAGGCGATATTTGCTCAAAATATCACTCAAAGCCACTTAAAAACCACGCAAAATCATATTAAACCAACAAATAACCACTTAAAATCAAGTTGTTTAGCCGTTAAAATTCCTTTCTATTTTATCAACCGTCACTCAAAATACACTTATATTAGTGTAAAATTTACCCCAAAACCCGAAAAAATTAAATTTTTACTATACTTTATTTAAAAAATATTATATAATATATACTATTATTATGCGAAATATGTTATAATACTTAAAAGGTGTTATTATGGATTTAAACGAATTATTTAATTTTGGACCAAGGTTCAACGCAAAACAACTCAGTTTAATAATCGGTTTCGACAGGCTTAATTACAACTTGAAGATAATGCGCTTTTTAGGCACAAACTTCAACGATTGCAAGGTCGATTATATTCCCGTCGATCAGTCGCTGTTTTTAAAGGGCGATTGGGAGGCTATTTTGACGTGCAACGACTTTACCGAGTACATAAACAATCAGCATTTCGATTCGTCGTTTGCGGTGTATATCGTGCTTCCCGACAATTTCATCGGCACTGATATTCTGACGATACCCGCAATCAAAAAAGCCCAACAAATGGTCGCGCTCGAAACACAAATGAAAGAGTTGTACTTTTTCTATAATGATTACAAGTTCAACTATATTTTGCTCGACAGCAACAAGTCCAACGTTTCTTATGAAATAATAATGGTCAACAAGTCGCTTTTAAACACTGTTTACAAGGCGCTTTCCGTCAACAAACTTTACGTTAAAGAATCGACTTACGCCGCCAATGCGATAATCAACTCCGCGCTTTATTTCATGCCGAAACTTAAAAAGACTTCGTTTATCTTCATGGATTTAAAGAGCGGCAGTTGCGAATTGGTCGCCGTGTCAAACGGTCAGACTTGCGGTTGGACGGAACTTAAATTCGGCTATGCGATTTTCAGTTTGCCGAAAGTTCAAATCGAAAACAACCTTGTTTACAACGATATCGCCAACATTGCGGTAATCAACGCCACCGAAAAGGCGAAAAAGAAAAAGATGACCGAAATGAGCGGCGACGAAGACGAAGATTTAATCGAGGAAAACGCAATTACTTTAAACGAAATAAACGCCGACGGCGAAAACGTTTCCGATAGCGAAGTGGAAGAAATGCGCAGCAAGCGCGAAGCGGAATTGGCTGTGGAAAGCGAAACGGCAAGCATTTCTCAAAGCGTTGAAAACACCGGAAACGGTGCGGCTTCGGCGGCGGACGAGCAACAAACCGAGCCGACTGCCGACGGAACGGTTCAGGAGCAAACCGAAGAAGTCAAAAAGCCCGAGCCGCCCAAGGTAAAGGCATACACCCGTAAAATCAAAAAACTTCCCGCATACATGATGAGGGAAGAACCGACCGACCACAACGGCGTAATTTACGAAAACTTCCGTTTGTTTATAAAACACGCGTTGCTTATGAAAATGCAGATAGAAAGCGGAGTGCATTATTCCGCGCCCACGCAAGTGGTTGTAAACTTGCCCAAAGATTACGCTTTTGTCATCGACGAGGCAAACAAAGAGGGCAACGGCATCGAGTTTAAACTTTTCGAGCCTAACAAAGAGTGCGACGTAAGTTTAACCGAAAATTTGGATATGTTCGGCGCGGTCGTGATGAACGCTTACAACAAACGCAATAATTTCTGATAATTTCCAATAAAGGAAGATATATTGCACCGTTGAGTAGATTTATTGCGCCGTTAAAATGCGGCAATACATTTAAATGCGGCAATATAGTAAGCCTTCCTTGTGATGGCCGAGCGAGAATTGAGTTCTATTAAGCCTTCCTTGTGCAAAGGAAGGTGGCGCGCGGTACGCGTGCCGGAAGGATTGTAAAAGCAAATTTTAATAAAATATGCTGATTTTTAACTTAAACAAAACAATCCCTCAGTCACTTCGTGACAGCCCCCTTTACACAAAGGGGCCGATAATTAAAGGTTCAATTTTTACTTCCTTGTGCAATAGGAATCAAGAATAAGGGCGTTTCGAAAAAATATAAGGAGATTTTGGCAATGAAAAAGCGAAACAAAGGTTTTACGTTGGTTGAAATGGTCATTTCCATGACCGTTACGCTTGTGCTGGTCTCGCTTATATCGTCGCTTGTGTACGTGGTTTCTAAAAACGTAGTCAAGTCCAATCACAACAACGAAATTTACACGCAGTTGACCCTTTGCAAAGATAAAATTTCGGGTTGGTATAACGAAATCGTCGCTCTTGACGATTTTGAAGATAAATACGCTTTCGTGGTAATTGGCGATAATGACGAAATGTTAAACGACAATTACGGCGGCAAAGTTTGCCTTTACGAAAAAAATTCTTCAACCGGAAGCGGACTTACCGAAACTCCGCTCGTGTCGATGTATTTCGACAAATCGGACAACACTTTATACTGTACCAACAAAAGCGCGTCGCTAAAACTCGACGATTTTGACGATATTAAATTTAAAATCATCGACGACGGCATAAAAGTTAAACTGACTTACGACGGCGGCAAAACCGCAATTATGCTGTTAATTCCGGAGGCGATATGAAAGGTATGAAAACGTTTTTTAATCGCTTAATACATGCGGAAAATCATAGGCGCGAATATCAGAGTTGCGGAAAAACAAACGAATTTTCGCTAAATACGGCAGACGAGACAAGCGGCAAAAGCGTAAAGAAAAAAAATGGTTTTTCGCTTGCGGAAACGGTAATTGCATTGTCGCTTATCACGGTTGTGTTTATGATGGCGATGACCACTTTATTGGCGGTCGCGTCAAATTATAAAAAGATATCGAACACCTCGTTTTTCACAAACGAAATCACGAATTATTTAGATTGTTATAAAAAAGGCGGCTCGCAGCAGTTTAAACAAAACGTAAACAAATTTATGTTTGAAGAAGAAAAGTTGAGCGGCGCGGGCGGCAACGGCAAATATGTGTTTTGCTATGATTCCGGTTATCATTTAATCGGCGGATATTTCGCTTTGGACGGCGAAACGTTTGAAAACGGTTATAAAAACGGCGCAAAGTATTTTTTATACGTCGAAATCAATAAAAGTTTTTACGCATACGCCGTTGACGACGAAGACAAAAGCATAACAAAAATGCAAAAAGCGTTTTACAGCAGGTACGACTTATGAAGAAGAATAAAAAGGGTTTTATCCTCGGTTATGCCGCGGTTTTAATGGCGGTTGTGGTGATTTTGCTCGTTTCGGCTATAGGAGTCTTGGGGTCCGACGTAAAATCGCTTAAAATGGAAAAATCTAAATTCAATACCGAATTGAGTCTTTCTCAGGTGGAAGAATATTTGTTGGCGGGTGACTTCGGTGCGGCTTCGGCGGCAACAATCGGCACAAACATCACAATCGACAGACAGTCCGATTCAACCGGCGATACTTATTATTTCACGGTGTATCTCGGCAACACCCCGAGACTGTATATCGAGCGTTATCGCGGGCAGACGGTAAAAATAATCCACGGAGCAAAACCGACGGAGTAATCGAAAATTATGGAAGAATATTTGTTTATAGTTTTTTGTATATTGGCGTTTCTTTTAGGGGCGTGTTTCGGCTCGTTTGCAAACGTGCTTATTTACCGGATTCCCAAAAACGAAAGCATAATAAAGGGCGCGTCCCACTGCGTAAAATGCCAAAAACCCATTAAATGGTACGACAACATACCCATTTTGTCTTACATAATTTTGGGCGGTAAGTGCAGATTTTGCAAACAGAAAATCAACCCGAGATACGTCATAGTGGAAACGTTGTGCGCGTTTTTGTGGTTGGGACTCGCATTTTTAAGCAAGCGCACGGGTTATGCTTACGTTATTCTTGCAATGCTTTTTACGGTGTGTTGCGTGGTTGTTGCGTTTATCGACTTCGAGCATAAATACATACCCGACAGATTTAATATAATAATTTTGCTTATCGGCATTGCCGCTTGTTTTTCAGATACTTACGTTTCGGTAAAGTCGCGCCTTATCGGCATGGGCTTTTCGGCGGTGTTTTTCGGCGGAACGTATTTTATAAGCAAATACGGGTTTAAAAGAGAGGGGCTCGGCTTCGGCGACGTCAAATTTATGACGGTGGTCGGCTTGTTTTTAGGCATAAAAGCGGACTTTTTCGCAGTGCTTATTTCGACCGTGGTCGCGGCTGTGGTTCTGGGCGTTATATCTTATAAAGAAAGGAAAAACGACGGAAATAAGGAAAGTAAAGAATATCCTTTTGCTCCGTTTTTGGGCGCGGCGTCGATTATCGCCGCATATATAGGCGAGATAGTCGCCAATGCTTATTTATCGATTTTTTAGGAGGTTGTTTTGCGTAAATATAAATATACGGCTGTCAACGTAGATAAGAAAAAATTTACGGGCGCGTTTGTTGCGGAAGACGAAAAAGACCTGCGCAAACTTCTCGCTCAACAAAATTTATATCTTATTTCGTGCAAGCCGATTAAAAACGAAACCCCTAATCCCTTTTTCAGCGTTACGGGTAAAATTCAGATAGGCGAAATCACCACGTTTTGCCGTCAATTTTCAATCATGCTTTGCGCGGGTATTTCCATACTCGAGTGTTTAAATCAGTTGAAGCAGCAGAAGTTTTCGGGGTATTTCAAAGCGTTGATCGCAATAATTTACGACGACGTAAAAGTAGGACAGTTGCTTTCAAAGGCAATGGAAAAGCACAAAAGCGTTTTCCCCGAGTTTTTCAGAAGTATGATTTACGTCGGCGAACTTTCGGGCAATTTAGAGGCGGTTTTGATTTCTCTTGCCGATTATTACGATCAGGAAATCGTGACCAAACGTAAAATCAAAGGCGCGCTTTCTTACCCCATAATCATGGGCGTAATGCTCATCGCGGTGGTTTGTCTGATGCTTTTGTTTATCGTGCCCAAATTTAAAGACACTTTGGCGCAGATGGATATAAAAGAAAGCGAATACAACCCCATTACGAAAGTTTGCTTTAAAATGAGCGACTGGCTGATGGCTAACGGACTAAAAGTCGTGTACGTATTCGTCGGCTTGGTATTTTTGGTTTATATTTCTTTAAAGACCGAAAAGGGCAAATATTATTTCGACGTATTGAAATACAAATTGCCGCTTGTAAGAAACGTGCAAATCAACATGGTTGCAAGTAAATTCGTAAAATCAATGTCGTTGCTTTTGTCAAGCGGTATGAACATGGCTGACGCATTAGAGGTCGTGGGTAATTTGCTCGGTAACAGATACGCTTGCAAAATTTTCAAAAGCGTAACTGCCGACGTAAGGCAGGGCGCGTCGTTGACGTTCGCCATGGAGCAGTATAAAATTTTCCCGCAACTTCTCATTCAAATGATAGCAACGGGCGAAAAAACAGGCGATGTAGAAGGCGTTCTGACAAAATCGTCCAACTTCTTCGATTCGCTTGTAGAAACTTCGCTTTTAAGGGCAACGGGAATGATTCAACCCATTATGCTTGCGCTTATGGGCTTGGTTATCGGCGCGATGTTCATTGCGATTTATTCGCCGATGCTCACCATTATGACCAAAAACTACGGCGAATAGCAAAAGATAAACACAGCGGGTTTAAACGTCGCTGAAACAAATAGGTAGCATATCAGAGACGGCGTATATAACGACGGCTAAGCAAAAAGATTTTGTTTTTTTATAAAATTGTTAAGGAATAGACAATATGGATATTAATTACGAGATTGTTCAATATTATATTTATAAAAGATTAATAAAGAAAAAATTGCGCAATTCGGTGCTTGAAGACTGTAAAAGACTCAATATGTCGGTCGAAAAGTATATGATTGTAAAAAACTATGCCACGGAAGTACAGGCTCTTCCCGCACTCGGCGATTTTTACAACATGGCTTACGCCGAAATTGACATGTTCGACGTGGATGACAGCATTGCGGATAAGTTCAGTCTGGCTTTTTTGAAAAAGGTCAAACTCGTGCCTCTTTTTACCACCGAGTCGGGCGTATTGCTTATGGCTGTGGGCAGACCTCTCGATTTCAACGCCGTGTCGATGATTTCAACTTTTTACACGGGGCAAATAGAATTCGTACTCGTGCCGCCCACGCAAATCGACGTATTATTGGACTCGATAAGCGCGGTTCGTTCTACCACAAGCGCACTCCAGACGTTGCAGACCGAAAGCGACAAGCAACTTTTGCGCGACGCCGCCGTCACAGACAACCAAAATCAAATTTCAAACATCGACGACATTATCAATGCGCCGTCGGTTAAACTCGTCGACTCGATAATCAAAGAGGCGATACCTTTCCGCGCGAGCGATATTCACATCGAACCGTACGAAAAGATAGTAAAAGTAAGGTATCGTATCGACGGTTCGCTTCAGGACAGAGCAGATTTCCCCATCGATTCTTACCCTGCAATTTGCGCCCGTATCAAAATTTTGGCGGGACTTAACATCGCCGAAAGGCGTATCCCGCAAGACGGACGTATCAATTTAAACATAAACGGAACGGAGTACGATTTCCGTGTGTCTTCGCTTCCTATGGTTCACGGCGAAAAGTTTGTTATCCGTATTCTGGATAAAACCTCGTTCAGGTTTACAAGACAAGAATTGGGTTTTACTCCCGAAGAAAACCTTATAATCGACAAAATTCTGACTCACCCGCATGGTATAGTGCTGTTGACAGGTCCTACGGGTTGCGGTAAATCCACTACTTTGTACTCCTTTTTAAAGGAGAAAAACACACCAAAAGTCAATATAATCACTGTTGAAGACCCCGTCGAGTACACGCTTAACGGCGTCAACCAGGTGCAAGTAAACACCAAAGCGAGATTGACGTTTGCCGCTGCGCTCAGAAGTATTCTCCGTCAGGACCCAGACGTAATAATGATAGGTGAGATTCGTGATGAAGAGACTGCCGAAATAGCGATAAGAGCCGCAATCACGGGACACTTGGTGTTCTCGACGCTCCACACGAACGACGCACCCGGCGCGGTAACTCGTCTTGTGGATATGGGCGTGTCGGCGTACCTTGTAAAAGACGCACTTGTCGGCGTAATTTCTCAAAGACTTGTAAAAAGGCTTTGCCCGGTATGCAAAAAGAGGTCTAAAACCACCGAAGAAGAAATGGAACTTTTAAACATTTCCGAACCCTCTTCGATTTTCCGTGCGGCTGGTTGTCAATTCTGCAACCAGACGGGGTATAAAGGCAGAGCGGTCGTGCACGAAATTTTGTATTTAGACAATAATTTAAAAAGCAAAATTACCGCCGATATGAAGGCCGAAGATATAAGAAAGTTAGCCATCGACGCGGGCATGGTCGAACTTAACGAGTCGTGCCGCAAATTGGTGCTTGACGGCATAACCGATATGCCCGAATACATGTCGATCAACGTAGAATAATTTTTTGCTGGCGCAATATAAAAATTTTGCTGTAATATTTTAACGGTAAACAATTAAAGTTTAATAAAACCATTAAATTTTGTTGTGCTGAAATTATTAAAATTTAAGATAATAAGCGGATTTATTAATTATTTATTTTGCCTTTTCGGTGAGAAAAATCTTTAATAAGCCCGCTTATTTTATTTATATATAATTTATTGCTTATGCTGTTTAGAATGTTAAATATTTAAAGCCTCATTTGTGTGATGAGTTAGAATTGAGCATTTAAGTTTTAACGGTAAAGAGTTTATAAAATTTGTAAAATCAAGTTTTTATGGTTAAATTTATGCGTTTTTTTGCCTCCTTTGTGTAAAGGGAGGTGGCGCGCAGTACGCGCGACGGAGGGATTGTAAAGGAATTTAAACAAACACTGTGAAAAAATATATAAACAAAATTGATAAATTAAGAAAGTAAATTTCAACACAAAAGTGCAGATATATAAAAATCGATTTGTCGTACGTTTTATTCTTTTTAATCTTCCGCAAAATTAATTGCTTTGTAAAAACCTTGACAAAGAAATCCCGCTGTGGTAAAATGAATATACAATTTAAAAATCAAAGACAGTTCGTAACCATCCTGTCTGTAAACAAAACTATGGATTTACAGATTAGGGGCGCGTATTGCGTCCTTTTTGTTTTGGTCGCTTGTCTCAGACGAGGTAAAGATGATTGAAAAGTTAAAAATCAAATTAAAAGAATTTAAATTGCTTCTCGGCAGTATTCCCGTGTTAAGTTTATTCTTTGTTTTAAGCGTAATCGCCATGAATTTGCTTGCAAATAAAAGCATAAACTCATCTTATAAATACCTTGCGCTCGATTGCGGCGTAACGGTTTCGTGGGTTGCGTTTTTGGTAATGGATATCGTGTCAAAGCATTTCGGACCTGAAGCGGCAACCGAATTATCGATTTTCGCGATTTTAATTAACGCCGTGTTTGCTTTAATAATGTTTATAGGCAGCGTAATCCCGGGCGCATGGGGCGAATCTTACGTCGAAGCGGGGTCGGAGATGATAAATACAGCGTTAAACAACACTTTCGGCGGCACGTGGTACGTTTTGCTCGGCAGCACTGTTGCGTTTATCGTTTCGGCGATAATCAACAATTTCACCAATTACGGCATAGGCAAACTTTTTAAGAAAAATCCCGATTCGGTAATTGCGTATATTTCGCGTTCTTACGTTTCCACGGCTATCGGGCAGTTTGCCGACAATATCACTTTTGCCTTTTTGGTAAGCAAAATCTTTTTCGGTTGGACGATTTTGCAGTGCGTCGCATGCGCTTTTATCGGCATGGTTATCGAGTTGCTGTGCGAAGTGCTTTTCTCCGGAATAGGGTACAAAATTTGTCAGAATTTCAAGAAAAACGACGTAGGAAAAGAATATTTCGAGTACGTAAAAAGTAATAAAACTGTAAGAAACGAGGAAAATTAAATGAAAATTATTGTCACGGGAACAAGCAACGGGATTGGCAAAGGCATAGCGGAAAAATTTTTGTCAATGGGGCATAAGGTATACGGCATAGATATAGAAGAAAGCCGGATTTCGCATGAAAATTATACACATTACGTTGCCGACGTATTTTCCGGCGATTTGCCCGAAATTTGCGGCGCGGATATAGTAATCAACAATGCGGGCGTGCAGGACTCGGGCAGAGATATCGACGTAAATTTAAAAGGCAGTATCAAAGTCACCGAAAAGTATGCATTTCAGGAAAACATTAAAAGCGTGCTGTTTATTGCCTCGGCAAGCGCAAGTACGGGCGCGGAGTTTCCCGAGTATGCGGCGAGCAAGGGCGGCATGGTCGCTTATATGAAAAACGTGGCTTTGCGCGTTGCGAAGTACGGTGCGACTTCAAACAGTCTTTCCCCCGGCGGCGTGTACACAAAACTCAACGACAGAGTAATAAACGACGAGAAAATGTGGCAAGAAATCATGAACGAAACCTTACTTCCAAAGTGGGCGACCGTGGAAGAAATTGCCGAATGGGCGTATTTTGTTACCGCGATAAATAAGTCAATGACCGCTCAGGATATACTCGTCGACAACGGCGAGGCGGCGAAATCCAACTTTGTCTGGTAAAATTTTAATATTGACAATCTGACCGTTTTACTCAATACGTATTGAGTAAAACGGTTAATTTTTACATTAAACAATTAATTTCAAAGAAATAAAACGGCAACAAGCGCAACCACAATAAAGTAACAAGCGCAACTATTATACAGCAACGGATTCGGCGGGTTGACAATGTGGCAACGTTGTGATATTATTTAATCGCAGAGTTATTGTAATTGTGTTATTATAGTCGCGTTGTCATTAAATAAAAGAGGCTTTTATGGATTTTAGTTATTTGTTAAAAAATCACACCGTCGATAAGTGTTTGCTCGAAAAGTACGGTTTTAAAAACGAGCAAGGCGGTTATATATATAAAGAAAAAATTTGCGACGGGGATTTTACCGCGGTAGCAAAAATAACCAAAAACGAGTTTACCGTGAGACTTTTCGAGGAGGGTTTTTCGGATGAGTACACAATGGTAAACGTTGACGAGGCATCGGGAGGTTACGTGTCATACGTCCGCATCGAGGTAAAGAATTTAGTCGATAAAATAGTTAATGATTGTTTTGTCTCGATTAGTTTGCGCGAGCACGTTTTGGACTATATAAAAACTAAATACGGCGTTAGTCCGGAATATCCGTGGGAAGATATGCCGCTTTGTTGCATCTTCAGAAACGGGCGAAATCAAAAGTGGTTCGGCATAATAATGGAGGTTGCGCAAGAAAAACTCACGGGCAAAGGGAAAAATATAATCGACGTGATGAATTTGAAAAACGCCCCTCGGCGTATATCCGATTTAATCGACGGCAAAAACATTTTCAAAGCCTATCATATGAATAAAATCCATTGGATTAGCGTAATTTTGGATAAAAACATAAATTCAGACAAATTAAACCAACTAATCGATGAAAGTTTTGATTTGATAAATAAAAAAAGGAAATAATTGTGTTGATTTTACACAATTTTTAATAAAATATTGACAAAGTTTACCGATTGTGGTAAACTTTTTTACGTGGAGAAAAATATGAATATTGAAATTTTAAAAAAGGCTAAACAGCAAAAAAAATATACCAACGCTTATTTGTCGCAAGCGACGGGCATACCCGTTGGCACGATAAATAAAATTATGTGCGGTCAAACCAAAAGTATAAAGGCCGACAATTACAAAAAATTGTGCGACGTGTTGACTTTGGACGAAAAAACCGAAACAAACGACAACAATTACGGTTTTATCAAGTGTGCCGCATGCACTTTCGAGGGAAAAGTTGCCGACGTGTGTTATAACGTCGATAAAATCTGCGAAAAAATCGATTTGCTCAGTAATAAAGGTGTAAAACTTATCGTCTTTCCGGAGTTGTCGGTTTCTTCGTACACTTGCTCCGACTTATTTTATCAACAAACTTTGCTGAATGAGACCGAAAAGGGTATTTTAAAAATCGCCGAACGCAGTAAATATGCCGATTGTCTGATATTTGTCGGTGCGCCGATAAGGAAGGACGGAAAACTTTACAACTGTGCGGTTGCGATTTGTAAAGGGGAGGTACTCGGCGTAGTGCCGAAATCGTTTATTCCCAACTACAACGAATTTTACGAGGCAAGGTATTTTGCTGCCGCTCCCGAAAACATAAGTTCTGTAAAGATCGGCGACAAAGACTATCCGTTCGGCACGAAAATTATTTTTGCGCACGCCAAAAATCAACATTTCAAGGTTGCTTGCGAAATTTGCGAGGACTTATGGACGGTCGAGTCTCCGTCGATAAAACATTGCCTTGCCGGCGCAACGGCTATCGTTAATTTGTCAGCCAGCGACGAGGTTATAGGCAAAGCAGAATACAGAAAAAAATTAGTATCTGTTCAGTCGGCGAAAAACGCATGCGCTTATTTATATTCCAACGCGGGCATTGGCGAATCCACCACCGACATGGTGTATTCGGGGCATAGTTTTATTTACGAAAACGGCAGGGTATTGAGCGAAAGCAAGCCGTTTTCAATGCAAGATTCGATTGCCGACATCGATTTTGAAAGCATAGAATTCGAGCGGAGCAAACATTATTTAAACGTCGCCGCATCAGACGGATACCTTACGGTAAATTTCGACACCGGATTGCCGTTTAACATCGACGACAGGTCGTTTAACAGAATGCCTTTCGTTCCGCAAAACAAATTGCAAGCGGCGCAAAGGGCAAACGAAATACTCGAAATGCAAAGTTACGGATTGTATAAGCGCATCAAACACACAAATTGTAAAACGCTTGTTCTTGGTGTGTCGGGCGGTCTCGACAGTTCGCTTGCACTCATCGTTTGTGTCAGAGCATTGTCGCTTTTAAACCGCAGCGCAAAGGATTTAATCGCGGTGACGATGCCGTGTTTCGGTACGACTCAGCGCACTAAAGGCAATGCCGAAAAAATGTCGGTTTTGCTCGGTGCGACGCTGATTACCGTCGATATAAAAAATGCCGTCGACGTGCATTTAAAAGATATCGGGCACGACGGAAAAACTCATGATATTACTTACGAAAACGCACAAGCGAGAGAGCGTACACAAGTGCTTATGGACGTGGCAAACCGCACGGGCGGCATGGTTATCGGCACGGGCGATTTAAGCGAACTCGCACTCGGCTGGGCAACCTACAACGGCGACCATATGTCGATGTACGCCGTCAACGCATCTATACCGAAAACACTTATAAAATGCTTGATTTCTTACGAAGCAGACAGGCTCGGCGGAGAAATTAAACAAGTGTTGTACGACGTGTTAAACACCCCCGTCAGTCCCGAACTTATCCCCGCGGTGGAGGGTAAAATTTCGCAAATAACCGAGGACATTGTCGGTCCTTATGAGTTGCACGATTTCTTCTTGTATCAAATGCTGAGACACGGATATTCTCCGTCTAAAATTTATATAATCGCTTTAAAAACATTTAAAGGCGTATACGACGAAAAAACGATTTATAAATGGCTCGACACCTTTGTAAGAAGATTTTTCGCTCAGCAATTCAAGCGGTCGTGTCTTCCCGACGGAGTAAAAGTGGGTACGATTACTCTTTCGCCGAGAGGGGATTGGCGTATGCCTTCCGATGCGTCGAGAGAAATCTGGCTTAAAGATTTGCAGTCGGTAAATCCAATGATAAAGTAAAAATGATTGACTCAGTCAGCCGTGTTTGCGCTATACGTATGCGGTAAAATAGACAATTAAATTAAAAATCGACATTAAAAAACGACGCCTTAAAAGCGTCGTTTTAAATTGTTTTAAATCATGTTATATGATTTGTTTAAATGAAGTTTGCAGCCGTTTGAGTTAAACGGGAGTTAAATTAAATTCGGTTAAGCCGTTTCCACAACGGTAGAGTGCTTTGAAAATCTTCTTACCGAGTTTACCGCGCTTTCGCATTTAACTCTCGAGGCATAGCCTTCGCCCACGCACAAAAGCATTTTTCTTGCATTGTACAATTTGAAATTCCAGTTTCCGTTTTTGTCTTCTTTAATTTCAAAATTGTTTGCCGCAATGTTTTTCTTAATGGTGTTTATACCGGATTGTATACCTGCGGCGGAAGCGTAAGATTCCGTCTTTAATATCACGACTCCGTTAGACGCTTTAAGCACGGCAGAGTACCATGTTTTTCCGTCTTCGACTCTGCTTTTTATCACCCATTTACCGACAACGTTGTCGGGTGTTTCGGTTAAATCAACGGTCGGAGCGGTGAGTCTTACTTCAAGGTTTTCCGCGTTTTCTTCCGGAGTCATATCGACGACCGTCGCGTCCTCGGAAAACTTTTTAACGGACTCGATCGCGCTTTCGCAGTTAAGTCTCGAAGTGTATCCCTCGCCGAGACATAAAAGCATTTTATTGGAACTGTAAATTTTGAAATTCCAGTTGTTGTTTTTGTCGCCCTTATATGTAATATTGTTTGCCGAAATGTTTTTTCTCACGGTTTCAAGTCCTGCTTTTACGCCGTTTAAAGTGGTGTAAGATTCCATGTCCAAAAGCGTTTCGCCGTTGGACGCTTTAAGTCGGGCAGTGTAAAGCCTTGTCTTTTTCTCGTCGAGATAAGAGTAAATAATCCATTTGCCTGTCGGTTTCGATTTAGAAGTGTTTTTTGTCGTTTTCATCTCTTTGCTCCTTGTGTCGACGGGTATTTCTTCGTCGAGTGAATTTTGTATTTTACTAATATTATTCATATCGTCATCGGCTGTTTTATTTGCGTTTGCGTCGTTTTGTAAAGCCGTTTCTTTGTTTTGTTTATCTTTTTTGACCCTGATTTGTTTTGCTTTTACGGCTTTGTTTTCCTTTGTTTCTGGTGTAATTTCCTGACCGGCGGCGTTTTGCTTCAAACCATCGTCTTTGCCGGGTTGTAAAGACACTTCGTTTTTTGCAGGTGCGCTTTTAGTTGAGTTTTCCGCTTGATTGTCGGCGTCGGTAGTTGCCGGATTTGCGGCGGTTTCCGTTTTTTCTTCCGCTTTTTCGTCGGTTTCTTTATTTTCGGAAGTCGCTTTTTTTTCGGCTTGGTTCTTTTTGTCGTTTTTAGCGGGTTTTGAAGGCTTTTCGGCTGTGGTTTGCGCTACGTACTCGTCGAAAAATTGTGCTTCGGCTTGTCGTGTGCTGCGTTTTTTCCTTATAAGAATAATCGCAAGACCCACGAAAACAACGAGAAATAAGGTGACGCAGGAAATTATCAGCACTTTGGGTTCGTTTTTAAAATAATCGATTATTTTTTGCATTTTAACTCCGTAAACGTCGCGCGTCGGTTTTAGATTTGCGTCAACTTGCAAAATAAAAAGTACGTCAACAAGCAAACGTGTCGCAATAAAAACCAGATTGCGCTTTTTGTTTTAAAATCGTTTGAGATTACTATAAATATATTATATATGTTTTTTCAAAAAATTTCAAGGGATATTTCCAATTTGTTGGTTTTTTCAGAAAAATATGTTATCATTATTATAAGTTTTAATATTCAAGTTTTTGTATCGATCGGTTTTGCCTTCAGATTGCCGGCTGAATAAGATAAAATTTCCACAACTACCAACACTATTTCGGCAAATGAAACAAAGTCGCTCAAATCCGACAGTAATTAAATATGTTTAAATTGCGATTATTATGTCGAAAAACGAAAAAACACCATGGCAAATTAAAGACAAAAGCGCGACGAGGCAATTAAAAGCCGAAAAAACAGCAAAACAAAATAATTAAAAAGCGAAGGGGAAATAGCCTTAAATGCAAAAAGAACAAAGCAAAAACATGCCGGATAAAATTTACAAATGCATAATTATAGGAGGCGGCTTTTCGGGGCTTGTGCTGACAGATAAATTGCTCGACACCTTAAAGTCCGACGAACTGCTTGTCCTCGAACGCAACGACAGAGTCGGTAAAAAAATTGCCGTCACGGGCAACGGTCGCGGCAACGTGAGCAATAAAGACCTTTCGGTAAAAAATTACCACGGCGGCAATCCGTCTTTTTGCGCTTACGCCATAGAAAATTACGACAATGCCGACGAAATTAAATATTTTGAAAGGCTTGGCATATTGTTTTGCGAAGAAAACGGCAAATATTACCCCGCGGGCTTTCAGGCCTCGTCCGTTTTGGATGCATTGAGATTTTCGCTTGCCAAAAAGGGCGCGAATATTCTCACACAAACCAAAGTCGACGAAATTAAAAAGTCAGACGGTAAATTCATTGTTGTATCGGGAGATAAAAAATATGCCGCCGAAAAATTGGCGATATGCACGGGCGGCAAAGCGCAAAAACAGTTCGGAACGGACGGAAGTTTTTTCGATATAATAAAAAAACTTTCTCACACGGTCACGCCGCTTTATCCGTCGCTTGTGCAAATCAGGACCGACAAAGAAAGCATAAAGGGTCTTAAAGGTATAAAACAAAAGGCAAAACTCATGCTTTTTGAGGAAAACAAAGAGATAAAATCGTTTACCGGAGACTTACTTTTTACCGATTTCGGCATAAGCGGAGATAGTTGTTTCAGACTTTCGGCATACCTTGAAAACAAGCAAAATTGCAGCATAAAAGCCGAATTTTTGCCTGATATAGACAAAAATCATTTGACCGGTTTTTTAAAAAACAAAATTTCTTACGGCATAATAGGCGAAGAGGTGTTAAACGGCGTAATCAACAAGCAACTCGGCAAGGTTGTAATTAAGCAATGCGGCTTAAACCTGACCGACGTCGCCGCCGTAAACTCGGCTGAAAAAATTGCGGATAAAATAAAAAATTATCGTTTTTCTGTCGTCGGCACGCTCGGGTTCGATTATGCTCAGGTCACGCACGGCGGCGTAAACACGCAAGAAATTGACCCCAAAACGATGGAATCCACGCGTGTTAAAGGATTGTATTTTGCGGGCGAAGTCATCGATATCGACGGCGATTGCGGGGGGTACAATTTGCAATGGGCGTACAGTTCGGCTTCGGTTGCCGCAAAGGCGATTTTATCGGACAAATGTTAAAAAAGATTGAAACCGTCAAAAAACGGCATCGAAATATTTAAGCAAAATTAAAATTGTTTTAACAAAAACGGACTTTCAAATCGTTTAATAAAAAAGGTAAAAATGGAAAAAATAAGTAATATAAAACTTTCGTTAAACGAAGACGAAAGCACGTTGATTTTAAAGGCGGCAAAAATTTTAAAGACCAAACCCGCAAAATTGCACAACCTTAAAATTTGCAAAAAATCACTCGACGCAAGGGATAAAAACAATATTTTTTATTTATACACCGTCGAAGTAGACGATTCTCGCGGAGAAATCAATTCAAAAATTGCGCTCGACGAAACAATCGACAAATATAAAAAAACAGATAAAAAGGGTAAAATCGTCGTTGTGGGCAGCGGTCCTGCGGGACTTTTCTGCGCGCTTTATTTGTCGAGAGCGGGTCTTGAAGTCACCGTTATAGAAAGGGGTTCGAGCGTTGAAAACCGCAGAAAGGACGTAGATAATTTCATAAAAACGCGCTTGCTCGATACAAACAGCAACGTACAGTTCGGAGAGGGCGGCGCGGGCACTTTTTCGGACGGAAAACTCAACACTCAAACAGGCAGTCCGCTCATAAGCCGCGTTTTAAACGACTTCGTAAACGCGGGCGCGCCGCAAGAAATAGCGTACTTAAACAAACCGCATATCGGCAGTGATAATTTGCCCAAAGTGGTTGCGAATATTCGCGAAGAAATTAAAAGTCGCGGTGGTTGTTTTTTGTTTAACACCACCGTAAAAGACGTAGTGTCTTATACAAACGGAGTCAAGGGCTCAGGCAACGCAAAAGGCGGAGACAAAATCAAAGGACTTATAATTCAAAACGTCTCGGGAGAAAGTGAGATAGATTGCGACGAAGTTGTTTTTGCCATAGGTCACAGCGCGAGAGACACTTTTGAAATGCTTTATAAACGAGGCGTTTTAATGCAAAGCAAAGATTTTGCCGTCGGCGTGAGGATAGAGCATTTAAGAGAAGATATCGACAAAGCGCAGTACGGCAAATTTTATAATCATCCCCGACTTAAAGCGGCTGACTACAAACTTGTAAGTCATGCGTCGGATAGGGGAGTATTTACTTTTTGCATGTGCCCGGGCGGCTACGTCATGCCTGCGACAAGCGAAAAAGACGAAGTCGTGGTAAACGGTATGAGTTTATACGGCAGAGACGCAATCAATTCCAACAGCGCGGTAGTGGCGCAAGTGAGCAAAGAAGATTTCGGCGACGGCGTGCTTTCGGGTATGTATTTTCAGCGCGAACTCGAAAGAAAAGCCTTTTTACAAGGCGGCGGAGATTATTCCGTTCCGGTTTCGCTCGTCGGAGATTTTTTGAAAGGTAAAACAAGCGAAAAATTGGGCAAAGTTACGCCTTCTTATCCTCTCGGCTACAATTTCTGCGATATAAACAATATTTTGCCGCAAGGCGTTTGTAAGGCGATAAAACTCGGAATTGAAGATATGGACAGGCGGCTTAAAGGTTTTGCAAGCGACGACGCGGTGATTTCGGCAGTAGAAAGCCGAACTTCCTCTCCGGTGAGGATTTTAAGGAAAGAAGATTTATCGTCTTGCACCTTTTCAAATATGTATCCGGCGGGCGAGGGCGCGGGGTATGCGGGCGGCATAACGAGCGCGGCTGTAGACGGCATTAAAGTAGCGGAAAAAATAATAGAAAAATACACGTCGGAGAGATAATGAAAAAAGGATTAATTTTTATAAACGGTTTTTCGCTTACGCAAAGTCAAAAACATCAGGCGGACAAAATTTCACACGCGCTTATCGGGCTTGGGGTCGACGTAAAAATAATAAAAGGCAACTCGTTGCCGGCATATATCGACGGCGAAAAAGTGATTTACAACGCGCCCGAATGTGATTTCGCAGTGTTTTTAGATAAAGACGTGCATTTATCGCACATGCTCGAAAAAAGCGGAATAAGACTATTCAATACGGCTCAGGCGATTGAAATTTGCGACGACAAAATGCGCACTTACATAAACCTTGTGGGTAAAGGCGTAAAAATGCCGCTCACGATTTCTTCGCCGCTTATGTACAGGCAATGCGACGACGACTTTATAAATTCGGTCGAAGAAAAAATACCTTATCCCGTCGTCGTCAAAGAATGTTACGGATCGTTCGGCGCGGGAGTACATCTCGCGGAAAACAGAGAACAACTCAAAACTTTAAGGGAGAAATTAAAATTAATCCCTCACTTATATCAACGTTTTGTAGGAGAGGGAGGTAAAGATACCCGCGTAATCGTCATCGGCGGTAAAGTTCTTGCGGCGATAGACAGGGTAAACGAAAACGATTTCCGCTCCAATATAGAACTCGGCGGCAAAGGATATAAAAGAGAGTCAGACGAAAAACTCGTCGACATCTGCGAAAAAACGGCAACCGCGCTCGGTCTCGATTATTGCGGCATCGATTTACTTAAAGAGGGCGACGAATATTACGTTTGCGAAGTAAATTCCAACGCTTGTTTTTGCTCGTTCGAGCAAGTTACCGGCATAGATGCGGGAAAAGAATATGCAAGATATATTTACAAAAAAATATACAACGATTGATAACTTTTTGCAAACAATGCGGTTTCTTTTTCGGTTGGTGTATTTAAAAGTTTAAATTAAGGTTGTGCGCCGATAAGTTTGAAATTATTTTATGTCAAAATTATAAATTTTACATAAATAAACTTAAAACTCAAATTTTAATGTATAAATATCGATTAATCATACAATTCTTTTTGTTAATAAAAAAATAAAAAACCCAAAAAATATCATTTTTCAAATTATAAATGTGACTATAATGTTATATAAGTGATATTTGTGCGAAATTTTAACTTTCTTTTGTTTATTTATTTACAAAATTTTTTTGGTGTGTTATGATTGTATCATAAAAGAGTTAATATTGTATCATAGAAGAGTTAATTTTTTAAAAAATTAAATACAACATTAAAAGGGGTGGTTAAAATGCAAACCGAATATTTGGGACATTCGTCGTTTTTTATAAAAGGCAAGAGTTTTTCGGTCGTTACCGACCCGTTTAAGGGTATCGGTTATGATATTGAAAAGGTGTCTTGCGATTATGCGATATCTTCTCACGCTCATTTTGACCACGACAATTTCGGCGGCGTCGACGCAAAACATAACGTTACTACCGCAACAGATATTTTTAGAGTAATCGACTCTTATCACGATGACGCGCAAGGTAAAAAGCGCGGGAAAAACAGGGTTTATATATTCAAAGTTGACGGAATCAAGTTTTGTCACATGGGCGATATAGGCGAAATGCAAACCCTTGAAAAACTCAAAAAAGAAAGCAGAATCGACGTTTTGTTTATTCCGGTAGGCGGAACTTACACGATAGACGCAGAAGAAGCAATGCGTTATATCGACGCATTAAATCCAAAAATTGCAATTCCCATGCATTATAAAAGCGGTGCAAGCAATCTCGATATTGCCACGATAGACAAATTTTTAAATTTGGCAAAAAATTATAAATTTGTCGGCAAAGTTTTTAATGTTGACGAAGAAATATTGAAAAATATCGAAAATACGCAAATTTGGATAGCGGAATAACAAAAAAAATTAAATATTACGATACGAAAACGGCACCGCAAACACAAAACAATTTTTTAAACGGAGGCGCATATGTACAACGAAGAATCACTCAAAAAACTCGGCATTTACGACTTAAGAAAATTGTTGCGCTCGATGGGAGGTACTCCGGGCAACAAAAAAGTCAGCGAACTGGTAGAAGAAATATTGAAAATTCAGACAGGCGAAGTAGTGCCTAAGCACAACGCCAAGGGCAGAAAAGCCAAATCGACAGTAGGCGAAGTGTTTTACGGTAAAGACGTTAAAGAAAGTAAAAACGGCAGTAAATCCGATTCCGTAAAGGGGGTATTCGACCCGCTTGACGACGGCAGCGGACTTATTTATACCGACGATTACAACATGAACCAAAGTGTATTCGTAAGCAAAACCATTGTTTGCGATTACGGTCTGGAAAAAGGCGATTACGTAGTGGGCGTATGCGAAAAAGACGCCGACGATAAAAACTTTTTGAAACACATGCAAAAAATAAACGACGTCGTCGCCAATAAATTTCAACGCCTTGATTTTTACGACGGATATGAGGCGATTTATCCGGATAAAATGCTCAATCTCGGTGATGGCGGCGATTTGTCTTTAAGACTTGTCGATTTGTTCGCTCCGATAGGTCTCGGGCAACGCAGCGTCATCGTCGGAGATAAAAAAGAGGGGAAAACCACGCTTTTAAACAACATTTTGACCCAAGCGAAAATCGCCGACCCCGAAGTATACACTATCGCGCTTCTTCTTGCGGCGAGACCCGAAGACGTGGCTATGTATAAAAAATCGTCCAGACCCGACCAGGTCGCTTACGTCTCTACCGACGAACCGGAAAGCCGTTTTATCGCCGTTGCCGAACTTGTGCTCACTACTGCAAAACGACTTGTAGACGCCGGCAAAAAAGTTATACTTGCCGTCGATTCGCTATCATATTTATATAAAATATATGCGGAAGTATCGGCAGGCGGCAAAGCGGAAGCGGCAAGACTCATTAAAAAATATATTATGAGTGCGAAAAATACCGAAGGAAGAGGTAATCTCGGCATAGTTTGCACTTTTGCAAAGACGTGTGAAATTCTTGAAGAAGTCGAAGAAATAGCCAACAACGTAATAAATCTCACAACCGACTACGACATCGACGTATTCCCGCTTATCGACGCGGTAAACAGCGAAACAGTCAACGATTTTTACTTGAAGGGTAAGGAAGAAAGCAATTTTTCCAAAAACTTAAAGCGCAAAATGTTAAAAGGCGAAATCAAGTATAAGGACGTGATTTCCGCACTTGAAAAAACTCCTGCAAACGCGCAGTTTATCGCCGATTTCAACACTTATTTCGGCAAATAATTAGCATTTAAACGTATTTTAATCAGATTTTATCGCATTGTTTAAGGAATATAGTTCAAGGCAAACGAAAACACTTCTTTTCCGCTTAACGAAAAATTTTCAAGCATGCGTTCGGGGTGAAACTGAAAGGCTACGATAGGCAGGTTTTTGCTTGCGATACCTTCGATTGTCCCGTCCGACGCTGTAAAAACGGGGATAAAATTTTCCGCAAGCACTTTTATGCGCTGAATATGTGCGGAATTTACAATTATCGTTTTATCGAATTTGTCGCAAAACATCGGCGAAGTATGCGCCTCGTGTTTTGCGTCTTTTCCGTTAATTTGCGCATGAAAAACGCCCGCAAATAAGTTTTTTTGCAGATAATTTGTTCTGAAATCGCCGCCAAAATCGCTATTTATCGCGGCGGATTTGTCTTCAAAAGCACCGCTTAAATCGCGGGGAGAGGGTATGTTTTCAAGCGTACCGCCGAAATACACGTTAAGCACTTGCAATCCTCGGCAAATACCTATTATTCTTTTGCCTTGACAAACAAACTGTTCAATCAAAGACAATTCCGTTACGTCTCTTTCCGTGTCTGTGTTGTTGCACGGGTATGGTGCGCCGGAATAAAACGCGGGGTTTACGTCTCCTCCGCCGCACAGCAACAAAAAGTCGTAATTTTGCGGTGATTCCGGTCGATTTCTTACGTCGGCGTTTATGCCGAAAAGCGATAAAATTCTGCAATAATTATAAGCGTACTTACTGTCGTTTAATACCAAAGCATTCATATTAAAACTTACACATTTCAGAGGAAATTTATGAACAAAATACAAAAAATAGGCATGGTTGTCGCCATGAACAAGGAAATTATGCCCATTATCGGCGCATTTTCGGACATGGAAAAAGAAGAAAAAGTATGCGGCTATACAATAAAAATATACAATGCCGGCAATAAGCAGTTGTACATTACCGAGTCGGGCGTCGGCGAAATTTGCGCGGCGGGCGCAACAGCCGTACTTATCGGCAAATACGGCGTCGACGCGGTGCTTAATTTCGGCGTTTGCGGCGCACTTACAGACAGCAGAGAAATCTGCAGCGTAGTCGTCGTAAACGGAGTAGTTCATTACGATTTCGATTTATCTCAAATCGACGGCGTGCCTGTGGGCGTATATCCCGAACATGAGACCCCGATTATAAAAATCGACCGTTTTGACGATTTTATCAAACAAATTTCGCCCGATTTAAAGTCTGTCGTTTGCGCTTCGGCCGACAAATTTATAGCCGACAGCGAAACTAAAAAACGTTTAAATAAAAACTTTTCCGCCGAGGTGTGCGATATGGAGTGCGCCGGCATTGCGGTAGTGTGTGAAAACGCGGGCGTGCCGTTGCTTGTTTTAAAGGCAGTTTCCGACGGAAAGGGCGGCGCAGACGATTATCTGACAAACGTAAAAGCGGCTGTCAAAGTATACGTTTCTCTTGTAAAAAATATAATCGAAAAGTTGTAAAATATAAGAAATATTCCAAATTTTTATTAAACCGAAAATTTATAAAACGCAGCCAGAACAAAACCGTAAAAACGAAATAAAAACGCCATACTTTTTTGTAAACGAAATTAAAAGACGTCACAACGAAAAATCAAAAAAATTTATATAAATTAAGGCAACTTTAAGGCAGAATTCGCTTTAAAGTTGTTTTTTTGTGTCAATATTTACCGCTAACGTAAATTAAAGTGAATTAAAATTTTCCTATAATGTACTCAAAACACGACAACTCACGGCAATATTAAAAAATACAACAATCTACGACATATCCCGACGCAATTACGACACCGAAATTTAAAGGAATGATTTTAATAAAAAATGTCATATAAATATTGAAAAAATTAATCGTTATAGTACAATTTATACGGGGACTGATAAAAGGAGGGAAATAATTGGAAGGTTTTATCAAAGATAAAAAAGTAGTACTTTTTCAAGACAGCGTAATGCAAGGCGAGTGCGGGGTAGACGATATTTACGTAGACGCTCCGTCGAGTCACAACGACACCGATTTAAGCGCGCTTAAAGTGTATTTAAGGGTGAGATGCAGGGACGGATACGAAGATAAAATTCAACTTACAAAGGTCGTTAAAAATCAAAAATCAATGGTTAAAATTCCCGTCAACGGCGTTTTAACGAGATTAAACGGCAACGTTTGCATGCAAATTTCATTTGAAAACGCCGCAGGCAGCGTGATTTATATTACCGAGCCGTTTACGCTTAAAATCAACGAGTCTGTATCGGGTTTTGCTCAGGCAGAAACCGAACTTACGCCCACGGTTTACGAGCAACTCGTCGCTCAATACAACCAGGCGATTGAAGATTGTCAGACAAAACTCGAACAAAAAAAACAAGCGTTGCAGCAAGACGTCGTCGAAAACGTAACTGAGGAAGTAAATTCCATACTATACACCAAAGAAGACAAAACTTCTTATAAAGAGGTAGCGTCGGGCGATTTTTCGTCGATAGACGGCAGCAGCGTATTCGTGTACGATTGCGCGACCGCAAAAGACGTAACTTATTTCGATATGACGCTTTTCAGCGGTAAAAAACTTAAAATCGCAACGCCGTCGGCATACAATAAAGGGACCTATAAGGCACTTATCGTCAAAACCACCGACACTCAACCCGCAATCACGATAGAAAGCGGAATCACATGGAGCGGAGACGAGGTAACCACCACGTTTACGCCGGGCGCGCAAAGCACTTACGAAATTTCGTTTTTGTTTTACGGTACGACGTGTTCTGCCGTCGTCAGGAGAGTGTAATCAGGGAGGCGGAAATGAAAAAACTATTATCGCACAGATTCGGCAATAAAAATCCGATTAAGGACGCTTACGTATCTACCGCAACTTACAGCGGCGGTTCGTGTATATTGTCCAACTGTATGCCGATGCCTGTAAAAACCTTGAAAATATACGGCAAAAGCACAATAAAGCATACGCCCACCGAAGAATATCCTTCGCCGATTTTGTGTTTCGGTTATCACACGAAAAATTTTTTGGACACAATGTTTTATACCGAAAACGGCATGACGTTTGAAAAAATCGGCGACAATTTTAAGTTTGCGTTGACGGCTGCTTCGGGCACGGTGGCATTTACGATATATAATTGTCCGAGCAATAAAAAAACCTGCATCTGGTACGAAGAACTAATAAAATCCGCCGGCATCACGAAAGCATGGATAACCGTCAATAACTTTGCCGACAAATCGCATAGTTCAAACAACGACGTTTTCAATATGCTTACTCAACAATATAAAGTTTGCACAAATTCTGGCAACACCGAACATACCGTCGTCACGGTGAGAGCCTCGGGCGCAGCAGGCGACAGCATAACGATTAAAAAACTTATGTGGGAAGAGGGTAAAGTCCCTACTTCGTATGAAAAATTCGGTTATTATGCGAGATTGCGCATTTCGGGCAGAAATATTATCGCCGATAAGCACGTTACGGACGAAACTTGTTCCGCTTGTACTTACAGCGAAAGTAGCGACGGCGTAATAACGATAACGGGCAGTGCCGCCGCCCCCGACGGACAAGACGAAACTTCGGGCAGCGTGTATTTCAAAGGCGACGAATTCAACGGTCCTATGTATTTGCTTTCCACAAAAACTTATACGTTGAGTTTAAAGGTAAATATTACAAATAAGCGCAGTACCGCTTACGGAAAAATCCGCGTCGGCATAAGAAAGTACTCGTCAGACAATCTCGGCGATTGGGGCAATTTTACGGGCAGTGGAATAACGGGCGGTGAAATCGATTTTTTCGATTGCAATTATTCAAGCGGATACAAAATGCACACAAAGACTTTTTCGGTAATGGAAAACGGGTTTTACACCATAGTTATATACAACTGCACAAACGACGTAAAAATCAGGGATATTCAGATAGAAACGGACGAAAACGCCTCGCCCGTATATGAAAAACCGTACGTGAAAGATTATAAAATATATATGGAAGACAGATTGCGCAGCATAGGTAAAAACCGAGACGAATTTAACGTTACCGAATATAAAATAAGCAGAGTAATAAGCCCTGATTTAGAGACTAAACGCACGGTAAATATCTCTCAGAATACCGACGGGTATATTTATTCTGCTCCTGTTGAAAGCGCGGCGGCTTCGGCGACGATAGTCCCGTTTAAAGGGTACAACTGTTTTCAGTTTATAACCGACAATCAACCGTATACGTTTTATATGTCGCTGTATTGTAAAAGCAACAACTAACCGAGCGATTAATTTTATTTTTATTCGTCAACATATATTTGTCAGAAAAATATTTGCCTGTCGGCTTTTATAGCCGGCAGGCTTTACCGCGCCTGAAAACTCCGTTTTTCAATCAATGAAAATTTTTACCGTAAACGAAATTTCCGCAAGCAAATATTCAACTTATTGTCAGAAAATATCTACTTATTTATAAAATAATTGACAAGTTTTATAATATGGTTTAAAATATAACGAGAATATTAATTATTTCGCTTTTAAAACAAGCGAAAACGGAGAATAATATGGCAGAGTTGATGGGCAATTTAAAAAGAACCGCAATGTGTGGCACGTTCCGTATCGACAACGTAGGCGACGAAGTGGTCGTAATGGGTTGGACGCAGAGAAGAAGAAATCTCGGCAGTCTTATATTCGTCGATTTAAGGGACAGAACGGGTCTTGTGCAAGTCGTGTTCGACCAAAGCGAATATCCCGAAGTGTTTGAAAAGGCCGAAAGCATACGCTCGGAATACGTGCTTGCGGTAAAGGGCAAAGTAAGGGAAAGACAATCCAAAACAAACAAAATCGAAACGGGCGACGTCGAAATCATAGCGGAAGATCTCCGCATTTTAAACGAAGCGGACACCACGCCTTTTGAAATAATCGACAACTTGAACGTAAACGAGACTCTTCGTCTCAAATACAGATATCTCGACCTCAGAAGACCGTCTTTGCAAAACAAACTCATCGTTCGTTCTAAAATCGCAAAGGCAACGAGAAATTATCTCGACAACAACGGCTTTATGGAGATAGAAACGCCGATGCTTGGTCGTTCCACTCCCGAGGGCGCAAGAGATTATCTCGTTCCGTCGAGAGTACACGAGGGCTGTTTTTACGCCCTTCCTCAATCGCCGCAACTTTATAAACAACTTTTGATGATTGCGGGCTATGACAGATATTACCAAATCACCAAATGTTTCAGAGACGAGGACTTGAGGGCGAACCGTCAACCCGAATTTACTCAAATAGATATCGAAATGAGTTTTGTCGAAAAAATAGAAGACGTAACTTATCCTATCGAGGGTCTTATTAAAGATATTTTCAAAGAGACGATTGGTCTCGACCTCGGCGAAGGTCATTTCCGCACCATGACTTATAAAGAAGCCATGACATCTTACGGCAGCGACAAACCCGACACTCGTTTCGGAATGAAAATCGTGGATTGCTCCGACTTGTTTGCAAACAGCACTTTCAAGGTGTTTACCGACGCGCTTGCAATCAACATTGCCGACGGCATGGTAAAGGGCAGCGTAAGGGCAATCAACGCAAAGGGGCTTGCAAGCAAACTTTCCAGAAAGGAAGTCGACGCTTTGGTAGAACTTGCAAAAACTTTCGGCGCAAAGGGTTTGTGCTGGATGAGTCACCCGCAAGGCGAACCTATTAAGGCATCTTTCCTTAAATTCTTGTCGGAAGACGATATTAAAAATATTCAGAATAGAATGGATTTTGAAGAGGGAGATATTCTTTTCTTCGCGGCGGATAAAGACTACGTCGTATTCAACACGCTCGGCGGTCTCAGATTGCATTTGGCTGATAAATTCTCGCTCGTGGATAAAAACAGTTACGACATTTTGTGGGTAACCGAATTCCCGATGTTCGAGTACAGCGAAGAAGAAAACAGATTAATGGCTGTTCACCATCCGTTTACCGCGCCCATGGACGAAGATATCGCGCTTATCGACACTAATCCCGTCGAGGCAAGGGCAAAGGCATACGACCTTGTAATCAACGGACAAGAGTCGGGCGGCGGTTCTATACGTATTCACGACAGAAAAGTACAGGAGAAAATGTTTAAGGTTCTCGGCTTTACGGACGAAGCAATCGAAAAGAAATTCGGCTGGTTTGTAAGGGCGTTCAATTACGGCACGCCTCCGCACGGCGGACTTGCTTTCGGTCTCGACAGATTGACAATGCTTCTTACCAGGACCGATTCTATTAAAGACGTAATCGCATTCCCCAAGGTACAAACGGCTTCCGACCTTATGTGCGACGCGCCAAACACCGTCGATGACAAGCAACTTAAAGAATTATACCTTGAAATCACAAAAGAATAATTTGTTTTTGCCCCGCCTTTTCAGGCGGGGCATTAATTTCTATATATAATATTTTCCGATGTCGTTTATATCATTATATATTAAACGGAAAACGCCTTTATTTTTGCGGATTTTTAAAAGAAGTTTTCAATAAAATCCGCAAGAGTGCAAATGAATGAAATTTGTCGCAAAAATGCCGAATTTGATAAATAAATGAAAATTAAAAAAACGACAAAAAAATTATTGACAATTATTTCGATTTGTTTATAATTATTTAGGAAACTAACAAATTTTAAATTCGGAGAGAAAAATGGCTGAAAAAACCATTACGGGGGAAATTAAGGCGATAGGCAATTTAATACGCAGAAGAATGATAAATCAAAGTTGCCCTTGCGGGTATATTTTGCATTATTTGTCGGAAAACGCCGCTAAAAACGTGTATCAAAAAGATATAGAAAAAGAATTTTCCATACGTCCGGCAACCGCTACGCAAGCACTCAATCAACTTGAAAAAGAGGGCTATATAAAAAGAGAGGTTTCAAAAGAGGACGGCAGACTTAAAAAAATATCGCTCACGCAAAAAGGCGTCGAAATGGATAAAAAAGCAAAATGCGAAATCGAAAAAACCGAATCGCTTATAAGAAAAAACCTTTCTGAAAACGAAATAGAGCGGTTTTTTAATCTTACGGCAAAAATTATCGACGGGTTTGACGAGAACGAATAAAAAGCCGTTTATAAACAAGCCGACCGAATATATAAAAAACTAATATATAAAACAAAACGTTTGAGAAAATCAACTAAAAATCAAACATAAATAAAATAGATATATAATTTTACTTTGACGTGGAGGGGTTATACGACCATGATAAAAAAGTTATTGAAAAGTATAAGGCAATATAAAAAGGATACTATACTTTCTCCTTTGTTTATGATAGGGGAGGTTGTATTCGAGTTGATTGTGCCTGCGCTTATGTCTTACTGCATACTCGATTATCTCACGGTGTTAAGCGGGGCAAATCCGCCGCCGGAGTGGACGCTGAAACTATTGGGACACAAAATAGTCACTGTAGGCACGGCAAAACCGGATATGCTGTATTTGACGTTGAGCGGGCTTGTTTTGTTGTTGTGCGGAGGCATATCGCTAATGTTCGGCACGCTTTCGGGCGTTTATTGCGCGAGGGCGGCTGCGGGCTTCGGCGGCAATTTAAGGCACGATTTATATTACAACGTTCAGAAGTTCTCGTTTGCCAATATCGATAAATTCTCGGCGTCGAGTCTCGTTACGAGGCTTACAACCGACGTAACCAACGTACAAAATTCGTTTATGATGATAATACGTATGGGCATACGCGCGCCGCTGATGATGATAATTTCGTTTACTTTCTCCATTTCGGTGTTCAAATCCATCGGCAGAAGCGCGCTCAACCAAATTACGACCACGTATTTGATTGTAGTTCCCGTAATGATTGTTGGTTTGGCTGTAATTGCGGCGATAGTAATGCCGACGTTCCACAAAATATTCAAGCGTTACGACGCACTCAACGAGTCCGTTCAGGAAAACGTAAAAGCGATGAGAGTCGTCAAAGCATACGTAAGGGAAGATTACGAAAAGCAAAAATTCGACGCCGCAGCCGAAAGGGTAAGAAGCGACTTTACAAAAGCGGAAAAAGTACTTGCGTTTAACAATCCGTTGATGATGGGTTGTATGTACGCCGTGCAAATCGCGATATTTTTCATTTGCGCAAAAGTCGGCATTTTCGGAGGCAACGAAAACATAGTTGCACAAGTGCAAATGCTCGTTTCGTATTCGATGTCTGCGCTTATGAGTTTCATGATGCTTTCGATGATATTCGTTATGATTACCATGTCGATTGCCTCGATGAGAAGAATTGTCGAAGTTCTTGACGAAAAGAGCGATATTCAAAATCCCGAAAACCCCGTTTACGAAGTAAAAGACGGCAGCGTCGATTTCGACGACGTAAACTTCAAATACAGCGCAAATGCTGAAAAATTCGCGCTTTCAAATATAAATTTGCACATAAAATCGGGCGAAACGGTGGGTATAATCGGCGGCACGGGTTCGTCTAAAACCTCGCTTATAAACTTAATTTCAAGGCTTTACGACGCGACAGAAGGCAGCGTTAAAGTCGGCGGTCTCGACGTAAAAAATTACGATTTGGACACTTTAAGAAACAACGTCGCCGTAGTTTTGCAAAAGAACGTGCTTTTCAGCGGGTCTATTGCCGACAACATCCGTTGGGGAGATTTAAACGCAACCGACGAAGAAGTGCAAAGGGTATGCCGTCTTGCGCAAGCGGACGAGTTTATTCAGGGTTTCCCCGACAAATACAACACCCATATCGAGCAAGGCGGAACAAACGTCTCGGGCGGTCAGAAGCAAAGGTTGTGTATTGCAAGGGCACTGCTTAAAAAACCGAAAGTACTTATTTTAGACGACTCGACTTCGGCTGTAGACACCAGGACGGATGCGCTTATAAGAAACGCGTTAAAGACAGAAATTCCCGATACGACAAAAATCATCATTGCTCAAAGAATATCGTCCATTGAAAATTGCGACAAAATAATCGTAATGGAAAACGGCATGATAGACGGTTTGGGTACGCACGAAGAGTTGCTTGAAAACAACGAAATTTACAAAGAAGTATATTATTCTCAAAATAAAATAGGCGAAGCGGGAGGTGAAAACTAATGCCGGGACCAAACAAATTTAAAGGTCCGAGGGCGAAAGTAGACAAGGCTACTTTCCCGAGACTTATGAAAGCCCTCTTGAAACAATATAAATGGCAACTTATACTCGTTTTGTTTTGTTTAATCGTTGCGTCGGTGGCGGGCGCGTCGGGCGGTATTTTTCTCAAAAACGTCGTCACCGAAATAACCGAAAAAGATTGGCAAGGCTTTAAAACGGTAATATCGGTAATGATTGTTTTAGTTGCGGTTGCGGTTGTGGCAAACCTTATTCGTTCGCTTGTAATGGCGAAAGTTACGCAAGGGTTTTTAAAATCCACAAGAGTGGCAATGTTCAACAAAATGCAGGATTTGCCCATAAAATACTTCGATACGCACACTCACGGCGACATAATGTCCGTTTATACAAACGACGTAGACGCTTTAAGGCAACTTATTTCAGAAAGTTTGATTGCGGTTATTCAAACGATAATCACGGTCACGGTAATAGTATTTACAATGCTGTTTTACAGCGTCTGGCTCACGCTTATAGTCGGGTTATTCGTGCTTTTAATGCTTAAAGTAGTCAAAAAAATCGGCGGCAAGTCCTCTAAATATTTCGTAAAACAACAGCAATCGCTGGGTAAATGCGAAGGCTTTACCGAAGAGAGCATAAACGGGCAAAAAGTAATCAAAGTATTCACTCACGAAAAACAATCTGAAAAGGACTTCGATAAATTCAACGACGAACTCGTGAGCGACGCCACCAAGGCAAACACTTACGCCAACGTTTTAGGTCCTATAATGAACAATATGGGACACTTGCTTTACGTGGTACTTGCGTTTATCGGCACGCTTTTGGCGGTTGCGCCCATTCCGCATTGGCTCAAATGCATTTCGCTTTCCGGCTCGGCTTTGTCTTTGCCTATAATCGTTGCATTCTTGCCGATGAGCCGTAACTTCACGCAGAACATTTCCAACGTAACTCAGCAAATCAACGCTATATTTATGGGTCTTGCGGGTGCGGAAAGAATTTTCGCCATAATCGACAGCGAACCCGAAAAAGACGAAGGTTACGTCACTCTCGTCAACGTTAAAAAGGACGAAAACGGCAACCTTATCGAGACGAACGAAAGGACTGAAATGTGGGCATGGCGTCATCCTCACTCGGCTGACGGCAGCGTTACTTATACCGAACTTAAAGGCGACATAGTAATGGATGACGTAGATTTCGGTTACAGTCCGGACAAAATCGTTCTGCACGGAATTACGCTTTACGCAAAACCCGGGCAGAAAGTGGCGTTTGTAGGCGCGACTGGCGCGGGTAAAACTACTATTACCAATTTATTGAACAGATTTTACGACATTGCCGACGGCAAAATAAGATACGACGGAATAAACATCAACAAAATCAAAAAAGCCGACCTTCGCCGTTCGCTCGGCATAGTTTTGCAAGATACAAACTTGTTTACGGGCACGGTAATGGACAATATAAGGTACGGCAGACTCGACGCAACCGACGACGAATGTATCGCCGCGGCAAAACTCGCCAATGCACACGACTTCATCACGAGACTTCCCGAGGGGTACAACACAATGCTTACCGCCGACGGGGCAAACTTGTCTCAGGGACAAAGACAACTTTTGTCAATTGCAAGGGCGGCGGTGGCGGACGCTCCCGTAATGATACTCGACGAAGCAACTTCCAGCATAGACACGAGAACCGAAAAACTCGTGCAAAAGGGCACCGACAGGCTCATGGAAGGCAGAACGGTATTCGTAATAGCGCACAGACTTTCTACCGTTCAAAATTCCGACGTGATTATGGTGCTTGACCACGGAAGAATTATCGAAAGAGGCTCTCATGACGAACTTATCGCCAAGAGAGGTAATTATTATCAACTTTACACGGGCGCATTCGAACTCGAGTAAAAGATAAATATATAAAAACGATTTTAAGGTTGCGCCGATAAAAAAAGCGCAACCTTAATTTTGTGATATGTGTTGTCAAAAGCATAGGCATAATCAAATTTCTATAAATGACGATATACAAAATTGCTTATAAACAAGCGAGACTAAAAAATTTTCGGCAAATTACGAAAAATATTATAAAAACGCTTGCAAAATTAAAATATATAAGGTATAATAATAAAGCACTTGAGATTCGGGAGTTTAGCTCAGTTGGGAGAGCATCTGCCTTACAAGCAGGGGGTCATAGGTTCGAGCCCTATAATTCCCACCATTTCCGGGACTTAAACTCAACTTTGTTTAAGTCCCGGGCGAATCTTTTTAAGTTGCGGGAATGGCTCAGTGGTAGAGCGTTACCTTGCCAAGGTAAACGTCGCGGGTCCGAATCCCGTTTCCCGCTCCAAAAAAAAGCAAACCGGCATTTTCCGGTTTGCTTTTTTTGTATCAGACGGATATAAGTTTTTTTTAAAGTGTCCATTTGGTGACAGGTAAACGATATTTGGGGTAATATTTGTTTTTAAGAGAGGGTTTGTTTGTTTTTTATTGCAAAATTTGGTATACTTATTAAGTTAAACGATTATAAAATTACATATAACTAAAAAGCAATCGGTTAAACTTTTGTTTCCATTTTTGCTTTTGTAATTTTGTTGCTCGACGATAAGTTTTTTATAAAACGGTACGCCGGCGTCGATTTAATAAAATTAGGAGTATCGTGATAAAAATATTTGTAGATTCGGGCAGCAGCATAAAGCAATCCGAAAAGGAAAAATTAAACGTAGAAATTATACCTCTTCGTTTCATGTTCGACGAAACGGAGTATGAAGACGGGATACAACTTACAACCGAAGAATTTTATAAAAAAATGGAAGAAGGCAAAAAATCTTTTCCTAAAACTTCGCTTCCGTATCTTGACAAAATGCAGGAAAACGTCGAAAAATACACTTCTCAAGGTTATGACGTAATCTTTTTATCGATTTCGTCAAAAATTTCAGGCGCATACAACGCATATAAATCGACTTTTAAAAACAACCCCAAAGTGCACGTCGTCGATACGTTAAACGCGGTGGGCGGCATAAGGATTCTGGTTGATGTCATTCTTAAACATATCGACAAAACGGTAGATTTTATACTTAAAAAAATTGATGAAATTATTCCCAGAATAAGGGTTCTTGCAATACCTTCAACGCTCGATTATCTTTTGGCAGGCGGCAGACTTTCCAAAAAAGATTGGCTTTTCGGCAGTATTTTGAATATTAAACCTTTAATAACCATTGAAGACGGCAAAGTTGGTGTTTACGGTAAAAAAATCGGGTTAAAAAGCGCGATGAAATATCTTGTAAACGAATACGAAAGCAAAGTCGATACCGATTACGTCACTGTACCGTCATACAGTTATACAAACGAAAATTTACAGACGATTATATCGATGACAGACGAAAAATACAAACAAAATTTTACGCAGCAAGACGATATTTGCCACGTAATAGCATGTCATTGGGGACCGGGTGCTTTCGGTTATGTTTTCGTCGAAAAATAAACGACAAAACAATTTCATTGTGTTCATATAACGAAATTACGCTCACGGATTAATATCGTAATATTATCCGTGGGTTTTTTATTGCGTTCTTTATTTTACATATACGTTTTTTATTCTGCATATAAAAGTTGAAGAAGTTTTTTATTCTTTATATTAAAATCGAGTGCGTTTTTTATTCTTCATACGAAAATTGCAGACAAATATCTTGTGGATAATCGCCGAAAGTTTTACCGAAGATATTAAAGCCGCCAACGTGTTCCGCAGTGCTTTTATTTCCTATGGTAAGGGTGAGTTTGTTTCCTTTTTTCAGGTCGATATTGCTCAAATTATATTTAGATTGTTGTTTTAATTCGTTGATAAAAACGCCGTCTTTTGTGATTGTAAGATTGATAAGTTTGCCGTATTGAGTATTGAGTTTCGGCCAATAATCGGGGTTGAGTATACCTACGCGATCGCCGTAGTCTCCGTCGGAAAGGTAAGTGGTAATTTCTTTGCCGTTTATCCAAAAAGTGATATCGGACATATAATTGTTGTCGTGATAAGGCGCTTCGGAGCAAATTTCCAGCGAAATCAGCAGTTCAACCACTTCTTTATGCAGCGCGATAGTGTTTGAAAATTCATATGTGACTCTGCCGTTTGACGACGCGATAAGTTGCGCGTCGTAGTGTAGCGGATTGTAAATTTCCGCCTTGTCGGTGTATAGTTTGTCTTTCACAAGGCACAAATACGAGCCGTCTGCCTCGAAAGAGGAGTACATGCCCACGCCAACCGACTGAATAGAAGAAAAGACTTGCTTTTTTGTTTTAAAATTGCGGTAATAAAAGGTCAGATGCGCGCCTTTCATTTCGCGTGAAACAATCCTGACCGTGCCGTGACTGCTTGAACGATAACTTAAATGAATTATATTTGCCTTTTCAAGTTTTTTAAGGTGATGAAGTAGAGTTGAAGTGGGTATTTTCATCAGTTTTACAAGTTCGGGCACGGTGTAAACAAACGGCTCGATTGCAAGTGCTTGCAAAATGCGCAGTCTTGTTTTGTTACCCAGCGCATCGCAAAGGCAAACTATCGTGCTTATATCTTCTTCGTTTTTCAAGTTAAGACTAATGTCTTTTTGTGAATAATTAGAATATTTCATAATGCAAATTATACCATTGTTTTACTTTTTTGTAAACTAAAAAATTAGTTTTTGATATCAAAACGAATTATTTTTATAGTTTAATAAAATAGTCTTTAGGTATTGAAATAGTTTAAAAAGGTTGTATAATTAAAAAAAGTAAACACCGCAAAATCATTTGTTTTGCCGAAAAACGAGAATAAAATTCAATATTTAAGCGATTAAAGGCGTTTAAAATGGTGATATTTTCGCATTTTTTATCGGCAAACGAAAAAATAAGTAAAGGAGAAAATTATGAAAAGAATTATCACAGTAATGCTTTCGCTATTTACGTGTTGCGTGCTTTTTATTTCGCTTGTCGGCTGTTCGACTTCGCCCGAAATCGATTATCAGCCCGAAGCGGGTAAAGTTTTGCCCACCGAAAAAACCGAAAGCGTCGACGACGGCGACTACGACGAAAGTTTTGTTCCCGACATCATCGATGACGACGAAGACAAGTCAAGCGGAGACGATTTCGACGACAGCGTAAAGTACGATTATAGCAATATTTCGTTCGCTGCCACTGCTTTTGTCGAGAACGACGGAGTATTCACGTCAAACGGCGCGGGCATCGCGCTTGCGGACAAACCGTTCCCTTACGGCACGCTTTCGATGACTATTCGCTCTAAAAACACCGTCGACTCGGGTTTTGTGTTCGGATACACAAAAACGGGAGCATCTGATTGGGAAGGCGACGGAATAGAGTATTATTTCTTGTTTTTGGGTCAAGGTGGCTCAGCATACTTGGGCAAAACTCAAAACGGGAAATGGTCGGCTTTAAAAGTCGTTCAATTATCTTCCGCAGTTGACGAAAATAAAGATTATAATTTGAAAGTAGTTTATGCAAGCAACAAAATTTTGTTTTATATCGACGGCGAATTGATATTCGGCTTTAAAGACGCCGCCGCGCTTAAAGGCACGAAGTTCGGTTTCAGAACGGGCGCAAGCGGCGTAACATTTAAAGATTTTACCGTGACGAGCGAATATTTATATTGAGGAGGGGAATATGAAAAACAGTAAAAGATTTTTTGCGATAATCGTTTGCATGCTTACAATGGTTTTTACCTCTTTCGCTTTTGTCGCTTGCTCGACGACAGACGAGACCTATATAGTTAAATTCGAGTCAGACGGCGGCACTGTCTATAAAAATTTCGAGTCCGACGGTTCTGAATTCGAACTTCCGACTCCTTTAAAATCGGGTTACACTTTTATCGCTTGGTACGACAATAAAGAGTTTGAAGGGCAGGGCTATACCGCTGTTTACACGCCGACGGCAAACGTAACTCTTTACGCCAAATATGAGGCGGGCGAAAAGTATATCGTTAAATTTGTATCGAACGGCGGCACCGAATACAATGATTTGGAAGTTGTTGGTCAAACGGTAATTTTGCCTACGCCGGAAAAAGAAAACGCCGAATTTATCGGTTGGTACGACAACGAAAATTGCGAGGGCGAAAAACTCGGAACCGAGTACACTCCCACGCAGTCTATTACGCTTTACGCAAAGTTTATCGACGCGCCCATGGTCAGTTTCGATGTGTGCGGCGGAGTAGAAATCAAGGCAATGCCTATCGGCGAAATTACGCTCCCCTCGCCCTTTAAATACGGTTATTCTTTTAAGGGTTGGTATGACAATAAAGAGTTTAGCGGGACGGCTTTGGGCGATACGTATGTTGCAAACGCGGCAATTACGCTTTATGCAAAGTGGCAAAAATGCACTTATTTGTATCTTTATTACGGTCAAAGTACCGATCACTTCAGATACGAATATTTTAAAGGCGATACGATAAACACAGCCGAATTTTTCACTCCCGACACAATGATGATCGACGAGGCGGAAGTTCCGTTTGTAAATTGGACTTACGAGGACGGCAGCGCGCTTCCAGACACGATAACGGTAGGTGAAGAAGAGAGCATAATAGTAGTTGCAAATTACGATTATTCTTTGGTCCCCGCAAAGCATCATCTTAAAGACAACAACGACGGCTCTTACACAACGACTGGCAACGTCGCAAAAGTAATGCAAACGTCGAGTATGCCTTACGGAATTTACTCTGCCGATTTGTATTTCGCAAAGGGCAGAAATTCAAGCATCAACCTCGCTCTTTACATGAAAGACGTAAAACTCGATTATTCTTACGAAAAGGAAATGAGTTACGTTGCGGTTGGTATAAATCCGGGCACGGGTGCGATAAATCGTTGTATTGTCAACAATGGTTGGCAGTCTCTTACCGGCGGCAAGGTTTATCCTTATTCTCAGAAATGGCTCGACAAATATAATTCGAGCGACATGATCGAAATGAATGTCGAAGTGAGAAGTTACACCGATAAATTTGAAATATATTTTGACGGCGAACTCGTATTCGAGTTTTCAAATATGACTGCGCTCGACGCGCTCGAAGGTACTAATTTCGGTATACGTTGTTCAAATGCGGGCACGGAATATTCAAACTTCAAATTCACTCCCGCAGAAGAGGCGAAAGCAATTCAATTCTACGACGGCGACGAATTTATCAAAGAGGGATATTTCGGCAAAGGTCTCACGTCGAGCGGTAAACTTTCCGTTCCCACGGTGATTAAAGACAACTACGCATACGAGACTTATTATTATGATAAAGAATTGACTTCAAAGGTCGATTTAAACAGTCCGCAAATCGAGGACGGATGTATGCTTTATCTCGGCAAAGAGTATTCGAGACTCGTTGCAAGCAATATGGAATTTGTCGACGGCGTGTACGTCACCCCCGCCAACACTGCGGCGTTAAGAAGCGTTCTTGTTCAAGGCACGACCACGGCAAAAGCGTTAAGTTTTTCCACTACAATAAAATACAAAAAAGGCAACGGCGGAGCAGTCGGCATCGCTTTCGGAATGAATATTACGGGCGATTACATTTGGGAAGGCAACGGGTCTACGTATATGGCTGTACAACTCAATCCAAACAACGGCGGAATGCAAATTTGTTATTTAAGCCCCGCGTTCAATCAATTTAAAAATCCTTCCGCACCTACGCTTACGGGTATGCCGACGAATTATCAGGCGAGGTTTAACGCCGCGGCTAAAGGCGACATAATCGAGGCTAAACTCGAAATAAGATATTTCGGCACGTATTTCGAAGTATACGTTGACGATGCGCACGTATATACAAACAATACCGAAATCGTAAGTCAGATAAACGGATTGGGTTACGGTTTCAGAAGTAATTCTTACAGTGCGACTTTGACTCCGATAGAAGTTAAAGAACTTAATAATAAGGTCACGTTAATCAACGACGGCAAAACCGAATATTCTTATTTTGCCGACGGAGAAAAATTATTGCTCAGTACGCCCGTTAAAGAATCTGTCGTTCACGCAAACAACAATCTTACCGAATATAAATTCGAGGGTTGGTTCGATGAAAACGGAGTCAAGTACGTTTCCGGTGACGACCCGCAAGAAGACTTGGTGCTTACGGCTGAATATACCGAAATCCTGACGAGAAACGGTGCGGTAATCACAAAAGACGCCAACGGCGAAAACGTTTATACCATGACCGGGACGAGAGCGACTTTACAAGGGTTTACTTTTCCCGATATTACGTTGTCGCAAGGAACTTTATCTTACGATATCAAAACAATTAAACCGTCTAAAGAATTTAACGTAAGAATAATGTTTTATGCCGACGACGACGGAAAGATAAGTTTTAAAGGAACGGGAAAGCAAGGTTCGCTTTGGGTAAATTTAAATCTCGCCTCGGGCGTAATTTTAATAGGGCAAAAAGTAAAAGGCACTTCTACAAACGTATATACGGTAACGTACAAAGAGATGAAAGATTGCGCTTATAAGCAATATTACAACAGCGTAGCCGCCGGCAAAGAATTGAATTTAAATCTCAAAGTTTCTTTCGGAAAAGACAGCAACGGCAATTTCTGGATGAAATATTACGTCAACGATTGTTTGCTTTTTGTTTACGCATACGACGAAGTAGCCGTTAAAGCGGTTAAAAACGAAGAAATCAATTACGGAAACGAAAAAACAAACGCGTCCGCCGGCAATTCTGCGGTATTTAAAGATTGGGCGAATACGCATACGAATAAGCAGGTAGGTATAGTCGTTTGGCAAGCGATTACGGGCGAGTTTATAATCAGCAACGTAAAAGTCGAAGAAGTGACAGAGGCGTTGCAAATTCCGGGCGAAACTGCCGAAACCTCGGCGCAAACAGCCGCATATAATTCGGTATGTTTGATTGACGATAAGTCAAGCGGGGTTAAAGGCAATAAAAACGTTACGGCGCAAGGCAAAGGCGTATAGGAGGAAAAATCAATGAAAAAACGCAATTTTTTAAGAGTTTTATCTTTATTGTTGTGTATGACCGCAGTTACGACGGGAATAAGCGTAAAAAGCGTTGGCGCGCAAGATAAAACGCAAACCAAACCCGTGTATAAAACGGTAAACGGTTATGCTTATAAATTGGAAAAAACGTTTAATTCTTCCCCCGATTCTTTCGAGGCATGGGTAAATATTCCTCAAAGTTCTATCGGCGGCACTATCGCGGGCAATAATTACAACAATTATTTCGGTTATCCCGGCAGCGTAAATTGGGAAGTCGACGCGATAGGCAGAATTAAAATTTTCTGGAATAACGGAGCGTTTAGTTACACGTTTAAGGGCGCGCATATTGCCGACGGTAAGTGGCATCACGTGGCGGTTGTGAGAAATGCTCAAGCCAACACTTTCAGCCTTTATATCGACGCGGAATTTATCGAAAGCGTTTATTCGAGACAGCGCGACGCAATTTGCACAATGCCTTTAAGTATCGGCGTAGACTACAAAAACTGGGCGGTTGCAAAAGAGCCGCTCGACGGAAAAGTAAGGCAAGTCACGGTGTATAGCGGCGTAATTGACGAGCAAAAAATCGCCGAAGACATGCAAAATCAAAACGTCACCGATGGCACAGGCAATGCAACGTTGCTCGGCAACTGGAATTTAGGCGAAAATTGGACAAGCAGAAATGTAGAAGACACTTCCGACAACAATAACACCGCAACGCTTTACACGTTTGAAAAATACGTCGGTGCGGTCGATACGGGCGCATACGATTATACGCTTGTCGCAATTCCCGACATTCAGACAATGGTAAACTACCGTCCGTACAGACTTACAAATCTTGCAAATTGGCTTGTAAACAATAAAGAAACTTACAACATACAATTTGCAATGCAACTCGGCGACCTTTCGGACAAAGGCTCTGAAGAAAAGTTTTACGCAACCGCCGCCGAGGGTGTGGGTATACTTGACGGAAAACTTCCTTATACAATAATCCCCGGCAACCACGATTACGACGACGACGCGAAAACGAGATCGACCACTTTATACAATAAATATTTCCCTTACGGCAAGTATAGCCAAACCGAAAATTTCGGCGGCGCGTACGAAGAGGGAAAAATGGAAAACACTTACAGTTTGTTTGAAGTCGGCGACGTTAAATATCTGGTGCTTTGTCTCGAATTCGGTCCGAGAATGGAAATTATACGTTGGGCGGGCAGACTTTGCGAAAAATATCCCGACAGAAGAGTAATCGTCACCACGCACGCTTTTATCGACCCCGACGGAACAATCATGACCGAAGAGTCGAGATATTCTGCTACGAAGTATTTTAACGCTTTCGAGGGCGCGACCACGGGTCAGCAACTTTATGACGGACTTATTTCAAGATATTCAAATATTTTCATGGTAATAAACGGACATAATGCCGCCGACGACATAGTTATGCGTACCGACGTGGGCGTAAACGGCAACAAGATTATATCTTATCTCGTCGACCCGCAAGCCACGAGGGTAAACGGCGGCGAAATCGGCGAAGACAGCATTGTTTTAATGAAGTTTAACGAAAAAAACAAGACAATCGCTTTCAGTTTGTATTCTCCCGAATACGGCAAAGTATTCAATATTCAAAATCAATTTATAAAGTCTTTCGCCGACTAAAATTCAACGGCTGAAAAGACAAAAAATAAAGGGTCCTTAATCGGGCTCTTTATTTTTGCATAAAACAAAGCAATTAAGAAGTAATATTTAATTTGCCGACAAATCAATCGGTATAAATTGCGTTTTTAAACCGATATGCATTTTTTGCGGCGAAATGAAAAATAAACTTTTTCTTGACGGTAAAGCATTTTAATGATATAATAAAATTGTTAAATATTTACAATATCGGTTATAATTTACGGATTAGCGCGAGGAGAAAATTATGAGCGACATAACGAAAAGGGCGATTTCGGCGTCGTTAAAGAAATTGCTCGGCGAAAAAACTTTAAGCAAAATTACCGTTCAGGACATTGCCGACGACTGCGGCATCAATCGCCAGACGTTTTATTATCACTTTCAGGATATATACGACCTTGTGGAGTGGACTTGCATTGAAGATACCGAAAAAGTGCTTAAAGAAAACAGAACTTACGACACTTGGCAAGAGGGCTTTTCAGCCGTGTTCGATCTGGCTAAAAAAGACAAAGTGTTTATAGACAATATCTATCGTTCGGTTTCTTTGGAGATGCTCGAGCAGTATTTATATCGCCTTGTATATCCTTTACTTAAAAACGTGGTAGACGAAAAAGCAAAAAATTATTCCGTGAGAGACGAAAACAAAAAATACATAGCGGATTTTTACAAATACGCGTTTGTGGGCGTGCTTCTGGACTGGGTAAGGCACGATATGAAAGAAAGTCCCGACGAAATAGTAGACAGGGTAAGTAAAATCGTCGGCGGAGCAATAGAAACGGCTTTCAACAATTTCAATAAGAATTAAACATAATATTATTTATTAATTAAAAACAAAAATTAAACGCCGGGTCGGGTCAAACTATGAGCCTGAAACGGCGTTTTATTTTTTATACAAATTCGCTTGAATGTCAAAATTTTAAGCAATGTTTTCGCTTTGTCTCAAATTCAGACGGGGCGATTTTTTTGTCTATTGTAATTTAAAAATTTGCGTGCTACAATATACTCGTAAAAACAAAGAAAACAAATTCGGAGGTAAAAAATTATGTATTACGGATCAGGCAATTACGAAGCGTTCGCTCATCCGGTTAAACCGGAAGGAGTAGACGGAAAATCGGCTTATATTATCGGCACGGGACTTGCGGGTCTCTCTGCGGCGTTCTTCCTTGTAAGGGACGGGCAAATGAAAGGCGAGCACATTCACCTTCTTGAAAAGTTGGACATAGCAGGCGGCTCGTGCGACGGCAGAGCCGTACCCAGAAGCGGTTATTATATGCGCGGCGGCAGAGAAATGGACAACCATTTCGAGGTTATGTGGGAAATGTTCAGGGACGTTCCGTCGCTTGAAAATCCCGGACTTTCCGTCCTCGACGAGTATTATAGATTAAACAAAGCCGACCCCAACTATTCGCTTTGCAGAGCAACGGTAAACCGCGGCGAAGACGCGCATACCGACAATAAATTCGGACTCAATAAAGAGGCGGCAATGCAAATAAGCAACCTTTTCATGACTCCCGAAGAACAACTCGAAAACAAAAAAATCAGCGATTATTTCGACGACAATTTCTGGAAAAGCAACTTCTGGCTTTATTGGCAAACTATGTTTGCTTTTCACACGTGGGATTCTGCTCTCGAAATGAAGAGATATCTCCAAAGATACGTCCATCACATCGACGGTTTGCCGGATTTCTCCGCACTCCGTTTCACGAAATATAATCAATACGAAAGTCTTATTCAACCCCTTCAGAAATATCTCGAAGACAGAGGAGTTAAGGTTGAATACGGAATAGACGTTAAAAACGTAGTTTTCGATATAAACGGAAAAAAGAAAGTCGCTAAAAAAATAGAGTACGTCAAAAACGGCGAAAAAGGCAGTATAGATTTACTTGAAAGCGATCTCGTGTTTATCACAAACGGTTGCTGCACCGACACAAGTTGTTACGGCGACCAGACTCACGCCCCCGACCTTACCAAGATAAGAAAAGGTGGCGGCGAATCGTGGGATTTGTGGAAGAACATCGCTATACAAGACCCGTCTTTCGGCAATCCTTCCAACTATTGCAATTATCCCGACAAAACCAACTGGATGAGCGCAACCGTCGAAACTTCCGACGAAGAGATTATAGAGTGTATCGAAAAAATTTGCCGTCGTGACCCGCGTGCGGGTAGAGTTACCACCGGCGGTATAGTAACCGTAAAAGACAGCGTAGACAACTGGTATATGTCGTGGACGATAAACCGTCAACCTCAATTTAAATCGCAGGATAAAAATTCGGTACTTATCTGGCTTTATTCACTCAACACCGACAGACCCGGCAATTACGTTAAAAAACCTATGCGCGAATGTACCGGCGAAGAAGTTTGCCAAGAATGGCTTTACCACATCGGTTTGCCCGTTGAAAAAATCAACGAATACGCAAAGACCAAGGCAAACACGACCACTTGTTATATGCCGTTCATCAATGCGTTCTTCCGTCCGAGGAAAAATTCCGACAGACCCAAGGTGGTGCCGGAAGGCGCGGTAAACTTCGCTTTCATCGGACAGTTCGCCGAAACTCCAAGAGATACCATTTTCACAATCGAGTACTCCATGAGGACGGGTATGGAATCGGTTTATACTCTTCTCGATATAGACAGAGCGGTACCCGAAGTTTGGGGCAGCGTATACGACGTGCGCGAACTTTTAAAAGCGGTTTATTACGCACTTGACAAACAACCGATTTCAAGCATGAAACTTTCGCTTAAAGAAAAGGTTTTGCTTAAAGAAGTGACCGAAAAAATCGCAGGCACAGACGTTGAAAAACTTGCGAAAGAAAGCGGAATTATCTGATTGCCGTTTAAAATGATTCTGCTTGTCTTACCGCAAACGGGAAAGTTAAAAATCGACGGCAGATTTATATATCGGTTAAATTTTAGCCGAACAATTAAAGCGGGTTCGATAGAAATATCGGACTCGCTTTTAAGTTTTCGGCGGTTAAAATTTTCGGTATAATCGGACTATAAAAAATTGCTTAAATTTTATCTTGTTTTCACTGTTTTTTATTGAAAAAAGTCGTACGTCGTGGTATAATTACGCTTGAAAATAAAAAGAAGTTTTATTGTCACGGAAACGGCATATATTTCATCTCAACGTTTTTAAGGAGAAAAATGTTTTTTAAATTATTTATTTGTCTTTTGGCCGGGCTCGGCGCGGGTCTCGGCACCGGTTTTGCGGGGCTTTCCGCGGCGGCGGTTATCACGCCGATGCTTGTTGTATGTCTGGATATTCCCGCATACGAGGCTGTTGCCATCGCGCTTTTCAGCGACGTTCTGGCGAGTGCGGCGAGCAGCGTCACTTATGCGAAAAATAAAAACATCGACATAAAAAACGGCATAATAATGCTTATTTCCGTTCTTGTTTTTACCGTAGCGGGCAGTTACGTTGCGAGCATCGTTCCCAACAAAACCATGGGCGGTTTTTCAATGTTTATGACGTTGATTCTAGGTATTAAATTTATCGTAAAACCCGTAATGACCACCAAAGAAAAAATGCAAAGCAAAAGCACGAAAATCAAGGTAATTCAATCGATTTTGTGCGGAGTGTTGATAGGTTTCATCTGCGGATTTATCGGTGCGGGCGGCGGCATGATGATGCTGCTTATGCTGACAAGCGTGCTCGGTTACGATTTAAAAACGGCAGTCGGCACAAGCGTGTTTATAATGGCTTTTACCGCGCTTACTGGGGCGGTCAGTCACTTTGTAATCGGCGGCATGCCCGATTTGACTTGTATGATAGCGTGCGCCGTTTTCACGCTTGCTTTTGCCCAACTCGGCGCGCATATCGCCAACAAAGCGGAGCCGAAAGCATTAAACAGAATGTTGGGTATCGTTCTTACGGCAGTCGGTGCGTTTATAATAATTTTCAATTTTATTTTTAACTGATAAAGTAAGGCGGCTGTATAAAACGAAAAGCAGGGAAAAGCAGAGCATTCATTTAAACTGCAATCGCCCCCAAAAACCAACCACCACAAAACACAAATTCAAACCATTAAAAAACAACAAAGCCTCGGCTGATAAATGCCGAGGCTTTAAATTTAAAAATTTCAAACGAGTTGTTTAATCTTTATTGTTTTTAGTGTCTCCGATGATTATGTTAAGCGGTGCGTCTATATTATCGGAGACGTATTTACCGCTTTTTTTGCGCTGTTTTACGCATTCGGTCAAGAGGTATTCTATCTGTCCGTTGACCGAGCGGAAGTCGTCTTCAGCCCAAGCGGTAAGGTCGTTATATAGTTTTTCCGATACCCTTAAAGGTATCTGTTTTTTACCGTTATCGTTCAAATCAGTACAAACTTCCCGTGTTTACTATGGGTTGAGCGTCGTGATTGCCGCATAAAACGACGAGAAGGTTAGATACCATTGCCGCTTTTCTCTCTTCATCGAGATGAATGGTATCGTTTTCGCTGAGACGCTCTAAAGCCATTTCAACCATGCCGACCGCACCGTCGACAATCATTTTTCTTGCGTCAATAATAGCCGACGCTTGTTGACGTTGAAGCATAACCGCCGCAATTTCCGGGGCGTAAGCAAGGTAAGTAATTCTCGCTTCAAGTACTTCAATACCCGCGAATTCCACGCGCGATTGAATTTCTTTTCGTATTCTCTCCGCAACTACCTCGCTCGAACCTCTCAGACTGCCGTCATCGGCAAGTCCGTCACCCGTGGTGTCAACGTTGGGTGCGACGTCGTAAGGGTATATACGCACGATATTTCTCAACGCGCTGTCGCATTGAAGAGATAAATATTCTTTAAAGTTGTCCACGTTAAACACGGCTTTTGCCGTATCGACGACTCTCCACATAACCGCAATACCTATTTCGACGGGGTTGCCGAGACAATCGTTGATTTTTTGGCGGTTGTTGTTTAAAGTCATTACTTTAAGCGAAATTCTCTTGTCCACGAAAGAAGATGCAAAATTAATCGCAACGCCGTCGCCGGTTGCAACCGCGGAAGATTGATGTCCCGCTGTTTTCACGTCTCCGCTTTGGTTAAGTTTAGTGGTTGCGGCCGGGTTTACTGCCGTGCAGAACGGGTTGACCGCATAAAAACCTTCTCCTTTAATCGTGCCGACGTATTTACCGAACAAAGTAAGCACAAGTGCCTCTTGCGGTTTCAAAACCTTTAATCCCGGAAGGGGAAGCCATGCCAGGCATGAAATAACGATGCTTATCACAAGCAAAATAGTCGGCAATTCGTCTTCTGTATTCCAAAACATACCCGACAATATAAAACCTGCAATAGCGATTAAATACAACGCTATTACGGCAAGCATCACCGACATACCGTGTTTTTTGTTTAACAAAATTTTTTCGTCCATAACTAACCTCCGTTTAGTTGATATCAAAATGATATCACAAAGAATTACGTTTGTCAATAGTATTTGCGGATTTTGCGACAATAATTAAAAAAAACTTAAAGATGGGGTGGCGGTGCTATAATTTTACGGGTAAAGCGGTAATAAAATTTTGCGGTAAAACGAAATTAAATTTGAGGCAAAAGAGACTAAATCGTCGGCAATTCTGCAAGATGGCTGTATAAAACTAAACGGACGGCAATAGTTTTCCTCTAAAAACCGCTATTGACAAAAACGACATTTAGTAGTATATTATATATATGGATACGAAAAAACTTAAAAAACTCAACAATTTATTGTCAATCGGCTCGTTTGTGTGCTTCTGCATATGTGCGATTTTCGTGCTTTTAACCTGGCTTTTCGGCACAAATATTTACAGTGATTATATCAATTCGCTGCCCGAAGATAAAAAGGTCGGGTATGCATTTGGTTTTATGGTAATACTTATATTGTGGATACCTTGCTCGGTTGCGCTCGGGGTGGACGGCGTAGTTCAACTGATTTTCGGTATAAATTGCGTAAAAACCAAAAAGATGGACAAAACTCACCGCCGTGCCGCAACGCTTATCGGTTTGTGCGTGCTGGACGTGCTGGGGCTTGCGGGCGCGTTTTTAATTGCGGGAACTCTCAGATTTATGAAATTTCCCGTTTTTATGATACTTGCCGCACTTCTTGCGCTCGACACGGTGTACAAACTTGTACTTGCGATTTATATTTTAAAAGAGAAAAAGCAACTTTACGCCATGGCTTCCGCCGAAGATTCATCTGAAATTTCAACCGAAGTTTCCGCCGAAAAATAGACTTATATAAAGTAAGGCGGAATGAAATAAAAGGGTAGAGTATATTTATTCAGGGGATAAAATGGACGAAAAAAAAGTAAAAAAATTAAACGACGCGCTTGCGATAACTTCGTTTGTGTATGCGGGGTTATGTTTTGTCACAATAATATTGCTTTGGGCATTGGGTTTTGATATTTACAAAGCGGGCGACGGGGCTGACGAAGAATTCGATATATATTCGGGCGTAACCATTGGATTGATACTTTCTGTTTCTTTTTTACTAACTTCGGCGGGGTTGTTTTTAGACGGCGTTCCGCAAATATTATTCGGAATAACGTGCATAAAGTCAACATATCTTGAAACGACGCATAAACGCGCGGGCAAACTAATGCTTTTGAGTCTTTTGGATATTTTGGGCGTTGGCAGAATATTAATCAGTTCCGAACTTATGGCAGGCGGTAAATTTACGGTGTTTACGTTAATGGCGATTTTGCTCACGGTCTTGTTTGTGCTTAAACTTGTTATTTCTATTTACATATTGGCAAAAAAGAAGTCGCTTTATAGCATTGTCGATGCGACTGATCAGTCAGCCTAAATATAACTGTTTTGTCGCGTTTACAGCATACGTATTGCGTAAAAACGACAAAAATTATTAAATTCAAGCCGCTTTAACGGCGTAAAATTTGGTTTTTATATGCGGCTTTACTTATATTGATTTTAAAACGCATGCCGTTTTACGTCGCTATAATTCGTCTTTATCCGCTCGATTAAAGGTCGGCAAAATATATCCGATTGACAAAAATTTTAAAATTCAATAAAAAACTGTTGATATTTAATTGCATTTTCGTTTTGTTTTTGGTATACTATTCAAGTAAAAAATTTACGGCATAAATTATGCTGAAGTGGCGGAACAGGCAGACGCAAGGGACTTAAAATCCCTCGGTGGCAACACCGTACCGGTTCGATTCCGGTCTCCAGCACCAAAAAGTAAGGCAAACCTAAAAGGCTTGCCTTACTTTTTTTTATTATCAAAAAGCAGAAAGAGCGGAATCGAACGGGAGCGACAGCCATGCAATGGCATGGAAAACGACAATTGATTTTGTCGTTTTCAGCGACTGACCGAAGCGATGAGCAAAGCAAAAGAAAATAGAAAGAAAAGTGCTTTGCGAATAGCAAGAGCGATTCCGGTCTCCAGCACCAAAAACTCGGGCTTATCATTATCGATAAGCCCGAGTTTTTTTATCTCAATTTTTTAATTTTAATTTGCTTATTTTTATTTTTTACGTTATTTTTTATATTATCTTTTTAAGTTTTGCATTTCAAATTATAATTTGTTCAACCCCTTTGTGAGCCGAGCAAGAATTGAGTTACATTAAGCCTTAAAGCCATCTTTTATGCCCTTTACCGCAAACGCTCAATGACAATATTTTATTGTATTTGTTTTGTAAAAACTTAATTTTGAGACGAAATTAATCGGCCCCTTTGTGCAAAGGGGGCTGTCACGAAGTGACTGAGGGATTGTCTTTTATTATAATCGGCATAAAATTTAATTATAACTTTTAAAGGCTTGGGACATTTGCTTAAAAATGCCACAAGCCTTTTTTCATGCCAATAAACTTATTTGACAACTCAACCGCACGCCACAGCGAATTACACTGCGCCCCGTTCGCACGCACTCATACGCCACAGCGGTTACGCCGCCGCACCACGGCAAATCACACCCTACAAAACCATTCAGAATTAAACTCAAATCAATCGGGGAAGGGTATCGAGTTGGAGTCGTAAACGTCGTAGTGGTGGTCGATTGTAGAGACGTTCGATTTTCTGTAATTAGACGGCGTGTCGCCGTAAATCATTTTAAATTCGTAATTAAACTGATTTTTATTGTTAAAGCCCACGCGTTCGGCAATTTTGTTGATAGTCAAATCGGTGCGCACAAGCAGTTCGGCGGCGTGTTTTGCTCGCACCGAATTAATCGCTTCTAAAATGGTTTTACCCGTATGCTTTTTATATTGTCTTTGCAAATAGGCTTTACTTAATCCGATTTTTTGTACAATTTCGTCAATGTTGATATTTCGCTTATAATTTTCCAGAATATAAGCGTTTGTTTTGCGGATATACGAAAGAGTACCCACCGAAAGCGGCACGAGACACTTTGAAATTTCGTTAAAAAGTTTTGCTTCGGCAAGTTTTACCGCAAGAGCCTCGTCGGCGTTTGTAATGCCCGCCGTCAGAAGCAGAATCATTTCTTGCAGATTGTCGCTCACTTGTTGAGAGTCGTTTAAAATCATATATCCTTCGGTGTTGTCTGCAATTTGTTTTAAATTGGTGCGCTTAAACAAATACTCATAATTTATTTTAAGCATAGAATTTACGCCGAACGGGTCGTATTCTACGGGTTCGCGCGGGTTTAATTCAATATTATATATAAAACAGTCCGCGTCGTTGTTTAAAAGCACCCTGTGAAAAGTAAACCCGTCCAACAGCACGAATTGCCCCGCGTGTATTATTTCCTTTTTCTGAGTTTTTTTATCGGGCGAAAAAATTTGTAGCACGAACGAACCCGAATGCGCGTACATAATTTCAAAATATTGGTGTTGGTGCATGCCCATGCCGGAATAGGTGGTAGTGGTAAACGGCTTCATGTAATAAGAAACGCCTTCAAAAACCTGATTGGTAAGCGTTTTAAATTTCAACTGTGCTTTCGTCGTCATAATTCCCTCGATTAATACCTTTTGATAATGTGTAGAGCAAACAATAACTTTTTCAAACCGATTTTTCAGGCTCTTTTAATCGGTTTAAAGAAAAAGCGGCAAATTTACCCATTTTTTTTAGTATAGCAAACCGAATCAATAAAGTCAAGCATTAAAAACGAAACAATCGGCATGAAAAAATGACTATAAATTTAAAAACCATCTTGACAACGCAAAAAGTTGGCTTATAATGAAGTCAGACATAAAAAATTACACAATTGGCTTGAAAAAATGACATTTATTAAAAAATGTGTATTGACAAGGCGGTATTTGTGCCATATAATCAAGTTGAAAAAGGGCAAAAAATCGGACAAAGGCGAGTACAAAAAACAAATAAGGCGTTTTAAAATTAAAAAATGCTCGCATACTAAATTTTGGCGGTTGAAAAACCTTAAAATTTCAAAAAAACAACTTTAAATTTCAAAAATTTCGGCAAGGGTGCACCCTTCGTCCGCAAAAGGATTTGCGGACGAACCCACTTCACGGTAAATTTAAAAGAGGAAATACCCGAAACGAAACTTTAATAATAAACATTTTAAATATATGATGTCAAGCGACTAAAAAGCAAAAAACGACCGAAAACGTCGGCGTGTTAAAAAGGTTCGTTAAAAATCGTTAATCGGCGCATTAAAAAACGTTAATCGGCGAACCGAATTAAACAATTAAATCGTTAAATAAAAATGAAAAAGTCGCGATAAAAACGGAACCGACCGCACACAAAAAACAAAATTTGCGGTAAATATAAAGGAGGAAAATTATATATGTTTAAGACAAAAAGTAAGCGTTTATCAACGGTAATGTTACTTGTTGTTGCGTTGCTTTGCAGTGTATTTGCCTTTACGAGTTTAGGCTTTACGCGTACCGCTACGGCAGAAGACGGGGCTTTACCGGCGCCGATTGCCAAGTACTTATTCGACGATGCCAGTGATATCGGCAAGGACAGCGTAGGCAACTACGGCATGACGATAATCGGTGGTAAAGATCAATTCACTCAAGTAGACGGCGGCGTTGAATTTAACGGCAACTTTGCTCTTGCAATGACGGGCAACAACCTTTTTCAAGGCTTAACCGAGTTTACGATGAGTTTTGAAATGAAGTTAAACGGCGGTGCTTGGTGGGGAAACGTTATCGGTATTGCGTACAATAGCGGAAATTATTTCTACTTTGATAACACAGCCGGCGGACAGGCGCGTTTCCACGTTAAAGGACAAAACGGCGATTGTTGGGCTGGTGCTGCAATAAACGAACCCGCTGTAGGTTATACGCGTATTACGGTTACCGCAAAAGCAGGCGGATATTTAAAACTTTATATCAACGGAGTTGAATATCAAAACACAAGTGCTTCGGATGAAGAGAAAAACAAAATCAATAAAAAAATCGCCGATGATTGGACTCTTTACAACGAAGGCGACGGCGGATACGTATTCTCAATCGGCGCACCCGCAAATAAGAAAGGTGACGTAGGAACTCTTGATGCGGGCGGTATTAAAGAACTTGTTTTCTGGAATACTCAATTCACGGACGATCAAGTTGCTCAATATTGGACGGAATATGCAAACAGCCATGCAAAAGTTGCGTCGGTAGACGTTGACTTTACAAAAACTCTTGCTGTTTCTAAATCCGCTTCCGGCGATTTCATTATGAGCAATATCGTTAAAACCGGCGAATATGAAGCAACTATGTCTAACGGCGAAAAAAAGACTGTATCCGTTACATGGACGGGCGTTGTAGAAAAAGAGGGTAAAAGATATATCGAAGGTAACGTTTCGGGAGCAAACAACCCAGACGGCGTAAAGGCTTATGCAAGTTTCACCGAAAAGGAAGAAACTCTTGAAAGAGCAACTCTCGATTTGTCTTCTCAAATAGTTATACCCGCAAATACACCTAAGGAAGAAATTTTATCGCTCGTTCCCGCACAAGGAACTTATAAAGTTACTCTCGAAGGTGGCAGCGAAGTGCTTGCTGTTATCGCTTGGAACGACGTAACTACAGATAAAAACGGTGACGGCAGCGATACCAACACTTATATAGTAGGTACAGTTTCCGAAGTAACAAACACAAACAACTTAAAAGCATATGCAAAAATCTATGCTACCGAAACGAGTCTTAACCCCTTTGCTAAATACGAATTCAACGATTCGGCAAACCCGGGTAAGGACAGCATGGGTCAATATAATATGATAGCAAACGGCGGAATACAAGCAGCCGACGGCGTGCTTACGTTCGACGGCGTCGACGATTATTTGTCCGTTGAGCACAACTTCACAAGCGACCTTAAATCTTTCTCGCTTTCGTTTGAAATCAGCAAACCCGATACGACCAATGCTTGGTGGGCAGCACCCGTATTCTTCGGTATGGACGGCAAAAAATGGCTTGCGTTCAACTTCTCGGGCGACAACCAACTTCTTCGTTTCTCGATGAGCGACAGAGCAAACGGCAACACCGGCAACATCACAAACAACGGCAACGAATGTTGGGGTCAGGAAATCGGAAATTTAAGCACCGACAACTTCCATAAAGTTATGCTTACCGTTCAGGCGGGCGGAAAGTGCACTGTTTATTTCGACGGCGCGGTTAAGTTTACGGGCGACGTTCCCGCAGATTTCGATTTTACAAGCAACGTGCTTCGTTTTGAATTGGGCAGAGCATACAACGGTAACGGACAAGACATATTCTTCAAAGGTATGCTTAAAAACGTAACGTTATACGACTTCGCGCTCACCGAATCTCAGGTAAAGATTTACGAAACTTACAATCAGGTACTTGCGCTTTCGGGCGACAATTACATCACTTCTTACGACGAAACGACCCTTACGTTCGACGGCGGCAAACAATCCGAAATCGAATTCACCGACCAGATGACCGTTAAAGATATGCTCGACAATCTCAATACCGCAAAGGTAAAGACGACTCTTGCAGACGGAACAAACGGCGAAGTAGGCGTATATTGGGAAAAAGTCGTTAAACAAGGCAAAAAATATATCGCTAAAGGTTATATCCGCACCGTAGGATTAAACGTTCCTTACGTGCTCGACAGCAGAACGGTTTCTTACGAACTCGCTGTTAAAAACCTCGTTTACGTAGAGGCTGACGAACTTGCAAACGGCGAAATCACTCTCGATAAAGAAGAAGGTTACGCAGGCGACGTAGTAACAATCACCGTTACTCCCGCACAAGGATACGAACTCGTTTCCGTTACGGCAAACGGCGAAGCGTTGACCGCTGTTGAAGATAAATACACTTATACAATCGGCGAAAACGATTCTATAGTGACTATAAGCGCAACGTTTAAAAAGGTTATCGCGCTCACGGTTAACAACGTAACGGGCGGCGAAATCACGACCGATAAAGAGGGCAACCTCAACGTTGGCGACGTAGTTACTATCACTGTTACTCCCGCACAAGGATACGAACTTGCTACCGTTATCGTAAACGGCGAAACATTGACCGCTGTTGAAGGTAAGTACGCTTACACCGTAAAAGAAGGCGACGACGCAGTAGTCGTATCGGCAACTTACACTCGTTATTACACAATCACTGCAACCGAAGTTGAAAACGCAACAATCGAATTGAGCGCAACCAAGGCATATGCAGGCGACGAAGTTACTATCACTGTTACGGTTGCCGACAAATATCAACTTGCAAGCGTAAAAGTAAACGGACAAGAAATCAAGGCAGTTGACGGCGTATACAAATTCACCGTAAATGCAGACAGCACCGTTACGGTTGAAGTTAAGGCAGAAGAAAAGAAAGGTTGCTTCGGCACGATCGACGCTTCTTCCATGGGTATGTTGTTTATAGTATTTGCGGCATGCTCGGTAGTTTTGTTTGCAAAAAGAAGAAGAGCAAACTAATCATTTTTGACAAATAAAGTTTTATTTTAAGCGATAAAACCCACAAATTTAAACATTATAATTCTGCGCCGCTTTCGGCGCAGAATTATAAAATAAAACTATATTTTATTAATAAGGAGTACAAAAAATGAAGTCAATGAAAAAACTTCTTGCCGCATTATTGTGTCTGGTTACGGCGTTTACGTTTATATTGGGCGTCGGTTGCGGTAAAAAACCCGGCGGTTCGACTTGGGACGGCAACATAGATTTTTCCCAAGACGGCAAGGCTTATAAAGAAGTAAACGACGAAAACGTAAAGAGAATTACCGTTTTCAAAAACGATTGGGACGAATTCAATCAGGCGAGAACGTCAAAATCGCCCGTTTATACTAAAATAAGCAATGCAATCGGCGGCGTAACGATAATGGCTCAGAATACGGGCGGCGATCAACTCGTCAATCAACTCGCACTTATGCGATCGAGTAAGGATTTACCCGACATTTTCCTTTTCAAAGGACCTACCGACCCCGAATTTTTCGACAATCTTATAAGAAACGGGGATTTACTTCCCATTTCCGACTGGGTCAGCGAAGAGCATTATCCCAACATTTACAGACGTCTTAAAGATTACGAATATCTCCGTTACAACATCACTTACGGAAAAGGCAAGGCTTGGTTTATTCCCGCCGCTCACAGAAACGAAAAGTCTCTTTACGTTCGTCAGGACTGGATAGACAACCTCAATGCCAAACTTGCCGACTGTCTTATCGACGAAGGCGTAATCGAAAACGAGGCTCAACTCACCACCGAAATAAGAGAAAAATGGTCATATAAACTCCCCACCGATTTGTTGGAGTTTTATCGTCTGGCACGCGCGTTCACTGTTTACGATCCCGACAACAACGGTCAAGACGACACTTACGGTTACGTTTCCGAATCCAATAAGGATATGGACGCATGGATTTTCAACGCTTTCGGTTCTTCGTGGAACGACTTTATGTACAACGACGCAGAAGGTAAGAAGCAATACGAGCCGGGCGATATCAGCGACGGTTCTAAATACGCTTCGTTGTTTATCACGAGACTTATTTCCGAGGGATATATGTCTATCGACTCGCTCACAAACTCCAACGACGACAAACAACAAAAGTTTGCAAGAGGTGACGCGGGCATGATGTACGCTCACAACTGGCTCAACGTTATCGTTTCTTACATGATGTCCGTCACTAAAGAATCGGTAGAGCAAACGACAAGCAGAATCGCGCTTATCGAGCCGCCTAAGGGTAAAAACGGATTGTATTACAATACTTCGGGCGCGCCGTTCTGGCAAGGTTTCTGTATCAACGCAAACATGAGCAATGCAAGAATAAGAAAATGTCTCGAATTCTACGATTACCTCCTTTCGGACGAAGGTTACGAATTGTTGCAATACGGCGTTGAAGGCGTACACTACGAAAAAGACGCAGACGGCAACAAGACGTCTCTTCTTCCCATGGACGAAAACAATCAATTCAGAAAGGGAATCCGTACTTACGACACGGCAACTTTCCTTTACGCTCTCGTCGACTGGACTATGGATTACAAGTCCACTCTCGGCACAAACGCCGATATAATCAGCAAACGCGAAAAAGAGTCCGAATCTCTTTACAAACCTGCCGATTATCCGTGGCTTCAGACGAATGCAGTCATTAAAAATAAAAATAGATGCACAAACGTTTTCCAGGAAATCATAGTTAACCTCGAGAAAAACGAAAACAGCAAATATTATAAACGTAAAGACAACGTAGCAAAGACAAAATACAATCCCACTACGTTCAGTTACGACGATTTGAAAGAAGTTCCGCTCAACTTCAGAAAGACTTGGGAGAGTTTCGTTTCTCAATATCTCAAGAACGGCGGAAGCGATATGATTAAAGAATACAACGATTATATCGCAAGCGGAAAGGCTAAAAACGCAAACGCTCAAGGTTAAACAACAAAAAGGGCAGAAAGCGTTAAAAAAATAAAAAATAAGGAGAAAATCATGAAAAAATTAATGTCATTAATGTTGGCTGCGGCAATCACGGCGGGCGGCACTGCGTTGCTCAATCCCCAAGCGGTAAAGGCAAGTGCGGAAGAGACTGTCGACAACACCATTAAAACAGTCGCTCACTACGAGTTTAACGACGCAAACAACATCGGTAAAGACTCGTCTACAAACGGTTTCGACCTTTTGGCTAAAGACACGTCTGCTCCCACCGATCCCGAAAAAGGCGTAGACTGGGGCGAAGAAGAAGGCAAAACCTTTGCAAAACTCAGAAGAACTTATACCGATGATAAAACAAGCCGCGGCGGCATACTTTATGCTCAGGCTGTTTCCGGCTCTAAAGACTTCAGCGATTTAGTTAGCGATTCGTTTACTTTGTCTATCGAATTCAGAGGAGTAAACGTTCCGGAAGGCAACGGTTCTTATTATCTTCTTCAAACGGGCAAATATAACGGTTCTTTGGGCGTTGCTCCCTGGAATGACCATATCGAATATCAACCTTATTCGCAAATCGGCGCGCCCGTCGAAGACACAACGAGCGACGAAGCATATAATTGGACTCAGACCAACAGAAGAAGTATTCCTACCGAAGTAAACGGAAAGTGGCACACTTTGACTATCAGCGCAGACGCCGATACGGGCTCTATCGCGATTTATTACAACGGTGTGTTGTATACGACGCTTACTCAACCCGATGCTAAAATATTCCTTTCTTCGGGCGACCTCAACAGATATACGTTCTGTCTTAACGGACAATGCGAAAGCGACGGCGGTGCAAACACAATGTACGGCTCGTTCGATATCGCCGACGTAAGAGTATACGACATTGCTTTATCCGAAGCAAACGTAACCAAACTTTACAACGGAGAAGAGGCTGTAATCGAAGACGGTATGGTTTACGCAACCGAAATTAAAGACGTTCAATCTCAACTCGACGCCGTAGATACCAAAATTACGGACAGAAACAAAATGACCGATATCATCAACGCTTTGCCAAAGACCGTAAGAGTAAACACAAGCGACGGTTCTGCAAAAAAGACGAATGTCGTTTGGTACAAAGCAAACGAAGATACTATCAAGTGTTATTTGCAAGGTAAAGGTTATTCAAATGCAAAACAATTGAGTTTGTCGGTAAAATACGGTTATACCGTTGACTTTACTTACGACAAGACTCTCATTAAAGTAACCGACGTAAAAATAAACGACGAAGCGTTTGTGCCCGGTACCATGACTACTAAGTTTAAAAACGCCGCGCTTACGTTCAAGATCGAAAAGTTAGATCCTACCGTTCAACTTACCGGATTCTACTACGACAACATGGAATATACCATGGAGGACGTTGCGGAGTATATGTGGGACGAAGAATTAGGGTGCTATTACATCGACGTTTCCGACGGTTTGAACATTGAAATTTACGCTCAACTTAAAAAAGGCACGGTTACGTATTACGACGGAGAAACTTCTCTCGGTACGACTACTTATACCGAAGGCGGCAACGAAACTCTTAAGACCGCTCCCGAAAAAGAAGGTTATACGTTTGCGGGTTGGTACACCGATAAAGAGTTGAAAAACAAATTTACGGGTCTTGATTATACCGACGCTCACGATATCACTCTTTACGCTAAATACACTAAAAACTCTTCGGGTAAAAAGTCCGGTTGCGGCGGCTCGGTAAATGCCGAACTTGCTATATTCGGTCTTTTGACAATGGCTGCGGCTACTATGTATGTGGCAAAGAGAAAAGAAAACTAATCACTTTTAATTACTCGTTTGGCAAGCGACGAAAGTCGCTTGCCAAATAAAAAATTTTATTTTTAAAACAACCTTAACCGTTTACAGGAGACAATGATGGAAAATAAAAAACTGGAAACGAATTCAGAATACAATATGGCGGGAAACGATAAGAAAAAATTGTTTTTGTCAAGGGTAAAACTCAACTGGCAAATTTATCTTATGTTGTTGCCCGTTTTAATCGCGTACATAATTTTCAGTTATGTGCCCATGTACGGTATCGCGCTTGCATGGAAAGATTATCTTCCCCGTTACGGCATACTCGGCAGCCCATCGGTAGGATGGGAATACTTTATCGAGTTTTTTGAAACGCCGAATATGGTTCGCGCACTCAGAAATACTTTGACCATAAGTTTTTTAAAGTTGATTTTCTGTTTTCCCGCACCGATAATTCTCGCTCTTTTATTAAACGAAGTAAGGGTAAGTTGGTGCAGAAAGACTTTCCAGTGGATGATGTATTTGCCGTACTTTATTTCATGGATAGTAATCGGCGGTATAGTAAAACAAATACTCAGGGTAGACGACGGCTTGTTAAACAACATCATCGATGCGCTCGGCGGTACAAGACAGGCGTTTTTGCTTAAAAACGACGCGTTTTACACCATACTTATTTTAGCCGAACTATGGAAAGGAATGGGCTGGGGAACAGTCATATATATCGCTTCGATAAGCGGAATTTCACCGTCGCTTTACGAAGCGGCGACGATAGACGGAGCAGGCAGATGGGGTCATGTAAAATATATTACGCTTCCGAGCCTTGTGCCTCTTATCACAATAAATTTAATACTTGCAATCGGCAATATTATGAATGCGGGTTTCGACCCCGTATACAACTTATATAATAAAGGAATACTCGAGAAAGCCGAAATCATCGATACTCTCGTGTATACCGAGGCAATGTCCGGCAGATTCGGTTTTTCGACCGCCGTCGGCTTGTTTAAAAACGTAATAAACTTCATTTTGCTTATAACGGGCAACTTTATTACCAAAAAAATCAACGGATACAGCATGTATTCGTTAGACTAAGGAGGTGTTTGGCAAGACTATGCAAAACAACAAAAAACAAGGCAGTTTGCTAAAACCTAAAGTTAATGCCTTCGATATTATAAATTACATCGCTCTTACGATTTTCGGGTTATTGTGTTTATTCCCGATGTTGTACGAACTTGTGCTTTCGGTCGCGTCAAAAGGCGACTTTATGAGAGCAAAACTCTTCGTAATCCCAAGAGAATTTCACATAGAAGCCTACAAATTCATTTTCGGAAAACAAAACATAGGTCAGGCGTTTTTGATATCGGTATTTCTCACCGTAGTCACCACTTTATATTCGCTTGTGCTCACGTCCTTCGGCGCGTTTGCTTTTTCGAGAAAGAACGTACCCGGACTTAAAGTGTTTTTCACTTTAATAATCATAACGATGTTTTTCAGCGGCGGTATCATTCCGTTTTACCTCACGGTAGAAAAACTTTTGGGTATCAACAACCTTTGGTGTCTGATTATACCTTTCGGAACAAACACTTTCAACATGATTATATTGAGAAACTTCTTCCTGCAAGTCCCCGAAAGTATTCTGGAATCTTGCCGTATCGAGGGAGCAAGCGAATTCAGAATATTGTTCCAATTCGTTTTGCCTTTATCAAAAGCGGGCATAGCGACGGTAATGCTTTGGCTTATCGTGGGCAACTGGGACGCATGGTACTGGCCGTCGTTCTTTTTAAGACAGCGTACCGACCTTTATCCTCTGGCACTCGCATTAAGAAACGCCCTTATGGCGCTTGACGGAAACTCTTACGAAGGTAAACCTCTCGACGGCAGTAAACTTTTTGCTCAAGGCAACAACGCCGCGATGATTATGGTTTCTATTACGCCCATACTTTGTATATATCCTTTCTTCCAAAAATACTTCGTAAAAGGCGTAATGGTCGGTTCGGTAAAAGAATAGGAGGAAATATATGCGTAAACTTTGTAAAATTTTAGGAGCGATTATTTGTATGTCAACAATTTTCACCGCTGCGGCATGCGGCAACAACAAAAAGCCGCCGATATCGGCAACCCCTAATTGTAATATCGAATACGCCGTTTACGACGTTAAAGACGTAAATGACGACGAGGCTTATCAAAGTGCGGTAAGCACAAATCTTCCCACGGAAGACGGCGTTATTTTAAGTCCTTATTACACAATGAAATTAAACGGCAAAGACGTACCGGTATATGCGTCGAGAACGGCGAGCGGCATACATTCGTTCGCTATGATAGACGTAGAAGAAATCGACAGTTCAAAGCCGTTTTATATCGACGCGGAAATCACCGCGAGAGAGTTGTCTAATCATTTGTCGGGATACAAACCCGAAGTCGTGGTTCTTCCCGAAAGCACCGGCGTGACCGCTGAAATTTCAAACGAAAACGGCAACGCTACGGCAAAAGCAAGAATAACCGCTTACGGCTCTTATTCGTTCGCATTCGATAAAACGCCCGAAGAAGCGTTGACTTTGATGATAGCAAAAAAAGAGGACACTTCTAAACTTTTTGCAAATTATACAGTAAAATATATAGAGCCGGGCGATTACTCGGAAGACGTAAGCGCAACCACTTTCAGCGAGCCGAATACGGTATATTATTTTAAAGCGGGCAAATACAAAACCGACAGCATAAGGCTTTCATCCGACACTATGTTGTATCTCGACAGAAACGCTTACATAGAAGTTATGCCCGCAAAAAGCGGAGCAGGTACAAACGCGATTTATGCAAAAGGCAACAACATAAAAGTTGCAGGCAGAGGCTTGCTCGACTTCTCGGCATGTTGCGGCGGCGAAGTTCCGGCAGGTTATTACAACAACAAAGGCGGCATAAATTTCGACTGTGTTTACAATGCGTCTTTCAGCGGAATAACGATAATCAATTCCCAGACCTGGACGCTCTGCATGAACGCATGCGTAGGTGTGGAAGTAAACACTTGTATGTTTTTCGCTTACAGGGTGTTCGCCGACGGAATTATGCTTTCCGACTGTCAGGACGCAGTTGTAGAATACAACTTTATCCACACCGGCGACGACGCTTTCGAGACTAAATCTACCACAAGCCAAGGCAGACAAACTAAAAACGTTATTTTCAGATATAACGCCGCATGGACGGATAAAGCCGTTGCTTACGGTTGTATTTACGAGTCCAATTACGACACGCAAGACGTGCGTTTCGAGGACAATTCGGTCGGTTTTGCAACGGGCACGTGGAGCAATCACCTCGGCTGTTGCGTAATTCAGATGGGCAACAGAAAGGGTGCGACCATGAAAAACATAGTTTTCAAAAACATGGAAGTATATTTCAGCCAGACCCCCGGACTTTTAAACGTATATATCGGCGGTAGCGGCGGCAGAGGCGAAGGTTACGGCATAGTAAAAAACATTTTCTTTAAAAACGTAACAGCAAAAATCAATTACGGCAAAATGCTTCACTTGCAAACGTACGACAGCGAAAACTGCTTTATTTACGATTTATATCTGGACAACATCGTCGCAAACGGAACCAAACTTACCAAAGAAAACATGAAAGACAACGTTGATTATAAATATGTAGCGGGCGGTTACGATGCCGACAGATATTTACACATAAACACAAAATCTAACTGAATTTCGCAGACGCAAACGCATTTTACGTAGCAAATACGTCTGAAAAACGATCGATGCGACGGCGTTCCGACGAAATTAGTAAACTTTAACAGCAGAAAACGACAAAGGAAAAAATTAAAAATATAAAGGGAGAAAATTATATGAAAGTTATCAGGAAAATTTTGCTTATTTGCTTATGTTTTTCTTCGATATTCGCAATATCTTGCGGTGGCGGAGGCAATCAAGGCGGAAACGACAGCGAACCGCCAAAGGTTGACCCGACCTGCACCGTTACGCCCGTTGCGTACGAGCAAGTCAATTCAAGAAAAGACATGGACGCTTTCCTTGAAGAAAACAGAGACGACCTTCCAAAGGATTACGGCTTTGTAAAGGGCATTTGGCACAAACTTACCGTGGGTGGCAAAAACGTCGAAGTATATTCGGCGAGATGCGGTAAAAACGTTCACTCGTTCGCGTGGGTCGATATCGACACCAAAGCCCCCGACGGCGAATTTAATCTCGACGTATCTTTAAAAATACTCGACAATTCAAAAGAAACGGTAACGGTTCTCCCCGAAAAACTCGGCGTGCAAACGCAGTTTGCCGACTCGACCGCTACTTGCACGTTGCACAAGTACGGCAGTTACTCGTTTGTTTTCAACGAAGATCCAGACAAAGCGCTCACTTTATACGTTGCGCCGCTTTCCACGCTTAAAATTCCCGCAGGATACAACAAAGTAGATATCGAACCGGGCACTTACGAAAGGGAAGACACCACGTTTACCGACGAAAACACGGTATACAACTTTAAATCGGGCGTATACGATATTACTTCCATAAGCGTGCCGTCAAACAGTATTTTATACTTTGAAAGAGGCGTTTACATAAGGGTATACGAGGCATTCGATCGCGATTATTATGCGACGTTGCTTCTCAACAACACGAAAAACACAAAAGTGCTCGGTCGCGCTATTTTCGATTATTCTAAATGTCTCGGCGGCGAATCGAAGACAAAAAGCGCGTACTCTATAAACAGAGCAAACAACGTCGAGGTCGAAGGTATCATCACCATAAATTCTCACAACTGGACAATGTGTGCCGATTATTCCAAAAACATAAAAATTACCCGTTGTATGTTCTTCAGTTATCGCACTTTCTCCGACGGAATAATGATTTCCGACTGTCAGGACAGCACGGCAACAGACAATTTCGTGCGCACGGGCGACGACGCGATAGAAGTTAAGTCGTTTGCCAAAATCGACGCCGAAGATTGTTACACAAAAAATATAGTATACGAAAACAACTGCGTATGGACCGATAAAGGCATCGCTTACGGCTTGATTTACGAGGCCATTCACAACGCGGGCGACGTATATTTCAGAAACAACTCGGTAGGTTTTGCGCAGGCTGCATGGAGCGAACATTTAGGTTGCTGCACAATGCAAATGGGTTCAAACAAAAACAGCACGTGGAGCAATATTCACTTTGAAGATATAGAAGTATATTCCGCTTCTTGCGCTCTTTTAAGTGTATACAACCGTGCCGTAAACGCAAACGAAGGCGGAACTATTAAAAATATTTATTTCAAAAACGTCACCTTAAAATACGCGAGAAAAACTCAAAGAGACGTTTATTGTTTAAGCGTAGTAATGAGAAAGGGAGAAGACGTACCCGTATCCAACTGCAAAATCAGCGGATTATATCTCGATAATATCAATTTTGCTGGCGTGGCAATCACTGCCGACAATATCGACGACTACAAAAACGTTGCGCTTGACGACGGCTTTAAATTCCTTAAAAGCGCAGTAAAAGTAAATACGAATCCTTCGGTTTAATGAGGTAAAAAATGAAAAGATTAAGTATACTTCTGACCGTTATATTGTCGCTTACTTTGCTTTTCGGCATAGGTTGCGGCAAAGATAAAAACAACGGAAAACCCAAAGAAACTTATACAAAATGCAATATAAAAGGAATAGAGTACGACCAAATCGAAGATTTAGACGACCCCGATTTGTATTATTCCGAAATCAAGGACAATCAGCCCGTTGACAACGGAATAATCGTTTCGCCGTACTTTACCATGACGGTTGACGGCGTAGATATTCCCGTTTATTCCACGAGATGCGGTCACAATTTGCACTCGTTTGCGTGCGTAGTTGTAGAAAAACAAGAAAAAGACAAAAAATTCAGCCTTGACGTGGTGCTTACCGCAAGAGAGGCAAATATGTCTTTATACGAGCGCAACCCGTCGGTTGTGGTATTGCCAGAAAAACGCGGAGTTACCGCCACTATTAAGGGCGATACGGTAAAAGCAAAACTCAACGACTTCGGTTCGTTCACGTTTGCTTTCAACAGGGCGTCAAGCGAAGGTTTGACCGTATACGTATACGAAAAAGATGAACTTGTTGTACCCGAAGGTTACACCAGGCAAGAAATCGAACCGGGCAAACACAACGTCGCCGACACAACTCTTGCAAAAGCAAACACCGTTTACGTATTCAAAAGCGGCAGGCATCTCGTTTCTTCCGTGCAAATCAAGGCGTCCGATATCTGGGTGTATTTTGAAGACGGAGCATATCTCGAGGCATATCCCGGAAACGACGAAAACGGCGAGGGTGCGTTCGAGTCGGTATTCAAGAGTTACGGGGTTAACAATATAAAAATTTCCGGTCACGGCTTAATCGACTTTTCGGCAGACGCGGGCGCGGTGCTTCCTTCTGACGGAGCGTCGTTAAAAGGAACGCTCAGTTTCACAAGTTCGGATAATTTTGTCGTCGAAGACATAATTTCCATAAACAGCAACAGTTGGACTCTTTGCTTTACCGCTTGTAAAAACGTTTATATCGAAGGCGTAATGCTTTACGGTTACCGCACTTATTCGGACGGAATAATGCTTTCCGACTGTCAGGACTCTTACGTTACAAAATGTTTCGTGCGTACGGGCGACGACGCAATGGAAACCAAGTCCACTTCGGCGGGTAGCCGCACGTTAAACGTAACTTATTACGACAACGACTGCTGGACGGATAAGGGCATAGGTTACGGTGTAATCTGGGAGACCAACAACGACGTCAAAAACGTATATTTCAAAAATTGCAGCGTAGGTTTTGCACTGTCAAACTGGCACGAAAGACTCGGCGCGCTCGCGATTCAACTCGGCGACCATTATTATTCGGTTACCGACGTGTATTTTGAAGATATCGAGGTTTATCGTTGCGAAAGTAACGCGGTAATCAACGTGGGACTTACCGAAAGAGGAAAAACGATAGACAACATTCACTTTAAAAACATAAAAGCGACCAACGTTGCGGGCTACATGTTCAGGGCTTATGACAGAGATCTTGAAAATAAGGACGCTATTTTAGGTAATTTCTATTTGGAAAACTTATACAGAAACGGCGTAAAACTCACTAAAGACAACATTTTCTCCGCCGATTCTTATATGAGCAATTTCAAAATTTTCAACACCAAGTGGAAACCCGAAGAACACGTTTTCGTGCAGGGATAATAAGTAATAAAATCCGGCGGTTTAACTTAAAATGCGTTAAACCGCCCGAAAAACTAAAAAACAAATTAAAAACGCATAAATATGAGGTAAAAAATGAAAAAGTTGAGTATATTGTTGACCGCAATAACGTCGCTTTTTATATTGTTTAGCGCGGGTTGCGGAAAAACAAACGGAAACCACGACGGCGAAAGTTATACAAAATGCAACATAAACGGAATAGAGTATGACGACGTCGTAGAAATTGAAGACCCCGATTTATACGCTTCCGAAGTCAGTGTGGGCGCAACGAGTAACAACGCCCCGGTAGACAACGGAATTATAATCAGTCCGTATTTCACTTTGACCGTTGACGGGGTGCAAATTCCTCTTTACGCCACAAGGTGCGGACAAGGCATACACTCTTTTGCAAGCGTAATCGTCGAAAAACGAGATAAAAACAAAAAATTCAGTCTCGACGTCGTTCTCACGGCAAAAGAGGCTAACATGTCTTTATACGAGCGCAATCCGTCGGTTGTTGTTTTACCCGAAAAACGCGGAATAAAAGCGACTATAACGGGCGATACGGTAAGCGCGAAACTCAACGATTACGGTTCGTTTACTTTCGGTTTCAACAATACAAACGCCGAAGGCGTAACCGTGTATTTATACGAAAAAGACGAATTCAACGTTCCCGAAGGCTGGGCTACGCAAGAAATAAATCCCGGCAGACACAGCGTTGCCGACACTACTTTTACAAACAGCAACACCGTTTACGTGTTTAAACGCGGCAGGCACCTCATTTCTTCGGTAAACATTGCCACGAATTCGTGGGTTTATCTCGAAGACGGGGCATATCTCGAAGCCTATCCCGAGGCTGACGAAGACGGCAAGGGCGAATATCTAAGGGTTTTCGAGTGCATCGGCGGCGAAAATATAAAACTTTTCGGTCACGGAGTCATCGACTTTTCGGCAAACGACGGCGCAAACCTCACTGCGGGCACGTACAATAAAAAAGGCGTTTTCGGCTTTTATAATTGTAAAAATTTCGTCGTGGAGGACATTGTCTCCATAAACGGCAACAGTTGGACGCTTTGTTTTACCGATTGCGAAAAGGTATACATAGAGGGCATAATGCTTTATGGTTACCGCACTTATTCCGACGGAATAATGCTTTCCGACTGTCGTGATTCTTACGTGACGAAATGTTTTGTCCGTACGGGCGACGACGCGATGGAGACAAAGTCCACTTCTCAGAACGGTTACACCAAAAACGTGACTTATTACGACAACGATTGCTGGCTCGACAAAGGTCTCGGTTACGGGGTAGTGTGGGAAACCAACCACGACGTACAGGATGTATATTTCAAAAATTGCAGCGTGGGTTTTGCCATGGCGACTTGGCATAAAAAACTCGGCGCGATAGAAGTTCGTCTCGGCGACCACAACTATTCGGTCAAAAACGTATATTTCGAGGATATCGAAATTTACCGTTGCGACAGTCAGGCAGTGATAAATATCGGTCTTGAAGAAGAGGGCGAAATCATCGACAAAATTTATTTTAAAAACATCGTTGCAAAAAACGTTTCGGGTTATATGTTCCGTCTGTGGGAAAGAAACATCACGGCAAACGGCACTTTCGGTGATTTTTATTTGGACGGACTATACAGGAACGGCGTAAAACTCACCGCCGACAACATTTACGACAAATCGTCGTATATGACCGAGTTTGTAATTTTAAATTCGGCATATAAACCGCAAAACCATATATTCTTAGGAAAGTATTGATGGCGTCAGACATAAAACGGCGGTTTATTCCGACCGATAAATTGCTTTATTCTTAATGTAAAAACACATTTAAAAAAATTAAAGGTAAAACCACTATGGAATTGACAAAAAACAACGTTTCGGTGTTTAAACTCGACGGTATTGCCGTGGTATACACGCAAGTAAACGGCACAATGACTTTCACTTGCGTTCCGGATGATAAAGTTGCCGATATCAAAGAAAGCAGACTATACAAATCGTGTTTAAAAACCGACGACAAACATTATTTCGAGCCGATGGTTCAAGTTTCGAGAATTCACGACAAATCCCAAAGGGACTTCACCGTGGGCGCGACTATGCTTGACCGAACAACGGCTTACGCGCTTAAATTTTACGATTGTAAGTTCAGCGAAAGCGACGACGAAAGGCGTATAGACACATATTTCAAAACGGACGACGGTTTGCACGTAAAACACACCGTGGCGCAAAAAAAAGGATATAAAGCCGCCGAAATGTACGTTGAAATAGAAAATAAAGGCGAAGATACGGTAATCGAATACGCGCCTACCTTCGTTATAAATTCAATCACGCCGCTTTCCGAAAACAACAATCCCGAAAAAATCGTTTTGCATCGTTTGCACAGCAACTGGTCGGGAGAGGGCAGAAAAGAGAGTATTCCTTTAAGTAATTACAATTTTGAAAATTCCTGGTCTACGCTCGGCGCAAGGCTTGAAAGGTTCGGCACGCTCGGCAGCATGCCGGCAAGGGGATATATCCCGTTTATCGGCATAGAAGACATCGAAAACGGCGTAACTTGGGCGGTACAGGTCGAAGCCCCCTCGTCGTGGCAAATCGAGGCTATGCATCGTTATCAGGACATAACCATAGCGGGCGGTCAAGCCGATTATTTATACGGACATTGGCGCAAAAACTTGAAAAAAGGCGATGTTTTCCGCACTCACAAGGCGTATTTCACGGTAGTAAACGGCAATTTAGACAATGCGTGCGCGGCTCTCACGAGATATCACGACACCATTTATAAAATACCCGAAAGCGAAAAATCTTTACCCGTTATATACAACGAATATCTCACAAGTTGGGGCAATCCCACAATGGAAAACGTAAGGCCGCAATTAAAAGTCGCAAAATCGCTCGGCGCGGAATATTTCGTGCTCGACGCGGGTTGGTTCTGTTACAACAATTGCGACTCTTTGGGCGAATGGGAGCCTTGCGATTATAAATTCCCAAACGGACTTATAGAATTTTCAAACGAAACCCGCAAAGAGGGGTACAAAGCCGCGGGCGTGTGGTACGAATTTGAAAGCGTAACGTCTAATTCTTCGCTTATGAAAAAGCAGGATTGGCTTATAAAACAAGACGGCATAGTTTTGGACAGGGGCGGCAGATTCTTTTTAGATTTCCGCGTAGCGGAAGTAAACGATTATCTCACTAAAAAAGTAATCGACGCACTCAACGAAAACAAATTGAATTATATTAAAATTGACTACAACGAAAATATCGGTTACGGCGTAAGCGGAGCGGAAAGCGAAGCCGAAGGTTTAAGGCAGCACATCGAAAAAGTAATAAAGTTTTATAAAAAACTTCGTGACGGCGTAGACGGACTTGTAATGGAAGTTTGTTCTTCGGGCGGTATGCGTCACGAACCGCTGTTTTCCACTTTGGGCAGCATGGTTTCGTTTTCCGACGCTCACGAAAACCCGTCCGGCGCAGTGATTGCGATGGAATTACAAAGGGTAATGCAACCGCGAACCTTGCAAATCTGGGCGAGCATTTTGCCGAAGCACGATTTGGACGAGGTTTATTTCACAATGGTAAAAGCCATGCTCGGTCGTGTTTGTCTTGCGGGTAAACTCACCGAAATCGACCAAGAAAAATACGCCGTAGTAAAGCAAGGCGTCGAATTTTATTCCAAACTTAAAAGCACGATAAAAGACGGCGAAACTTTGCTTATCGACACCGACGAAGTTAAATCTTTGTTGAATCCGCGCGGCGCGATAAAACTTGTCAGGAAAAGTAAAGACGGCAAAAAACTTTTGTGTTACGCAATGTGTTTCGGCGGCGGCAAAACTGCCGAATTTGACGTAAACGGCTATAAAATAGCCGCAGAATACGGAAACGTAAAAGGCGTGCTTACGGGAGGAAAACTCACAGTCGACTTCGGCGATAAAAATCTCGCCGCTTGTATAACCGTATTGGAAAAAGAATGATCGTCTGCCGCCAAATCGAAAAAAGCGATTTTTCAGATAAAATGCGTGCAAGGCGAAGCAAAATGATATATAATAAATCTTGAGAGGAAAAAATCATGAAAAAAGGAGTAAGTTTTATAATGAGCATCATGTTAGGCGTAACGTGTCTCGGCGGCATGACCGCTTGCGGAGATAAAGGAAACGGCAACAAGCCGAATACCGAAGAAAAGCCCGATTACACTGCGTATGAAAAATACGACGTAACCGAACTCGACGTTCAAAAATTTGTTTCTCCCATCTGGGACGGAATAGTTTCTTACGGCGAAGCGGCTTTTGTCATGGAAGACGAAAACAAAGTCGTTCAACCCATAAGTTTGCTTTATCCGGTAAAAAACGTAGTTTCGGTAAGAAGCGCGGATTTACAGACGAAATACGTCGAAGGTCAGGACTTTGAAATTACCGCCGACGGCAAGTTGAAAATACTTGAAAACGGAAGTATACCTTATTTAAAATACGAAAATTATTATTTTGAAGAATACGACAAGTCCAATTCTTTGTCTCTCCCCGCAAACGCGCCCAAAGGAGCATATCTCGTTACCGAAACGACAACGTCTTCAAAGGGAATGAGCGAGTGGTGTTTATCGGTCACTTACACGCACGAAAAGGCAGACGTAGTGACTAAGCCGCAAGCAAAAGCCGACGTTTTCAGCGGTTTTATGTCCAAAGTTTCGGCAAAACAAGCCGCAAAAGTCGTTTATTTCGGCGACAGTATCACCGACGGCTGGGGGTCGACTGCGTTTAAATACGTAAACAGAAAGCCTTATTGTCCGATGTATGCAGACCTCGCAATGGACAGACTCGAGCAAATTTACGGCACGACAATCACGAGAGAAAACTATTCGGTAAGCGGCAACACTTCTTTGCAGTCTTATGAAAACGAAGACCTTATGAATAAAGTCACTTCCGCAAAAGGCGACCTTTACGTCGTTGCGTTCGGTATGAACGACGGCGGCGGACGCGCTCCCAAGGAATTCAGCGACACTATTAAAAGAATTGTAAACGCAATCACGAAAGCAAACCCGAATGCGGAAATAGCGGTCGTTCTGAGTATGATTCCCAACGAAAAAATGGGTTTCTCGCAAAATTCTTCGTTACGCCGTTATCAGGACGATTATCCCGAAGAACTCGCTAAATGCGAAGCGTCATGGAAAAAATCGGGCAAAAAAGTTGCCGTTGTCAACGTGACCGACGTGCACAAACAAATGCTTGCGGTTAAAAAATTCCAGGACACGACTTCTTCCAATTCTAATCACCCCAACGACTATATGCACAGGGTATACGCTCAGGTACTTTTGGAAACAATGCTCGGCGACAGCGCGTTTTAATAAAAATATCTGAGAAATTTTAATCAAAACGTATATAACGCGTTTCAGTCAAAAACATATTTAATCTGAATAAAATTTAAGCAAATGAAAAGAGAAGAAATACGCATAAGAGACCCTTTTATTTTAGCGGACGACGACACGAAAACTTATTATATGTACGGCACTACCGAACTCGGTAAAAATCTCGATGCTTACGATAAATTTTCGGTTTACGTTTCAAAAGACCTCGAAAATTTCGACGGTCCGTTCGTCGTGTTTGACGGGAAAAAGCAAGGCTTTTGGGCTACTTGCGATTATTGGGCTGCCGAAGTGCATAAATACAAAGGCAAATATTATCTTTTCGGCAGTTTCCGTTCCGAAAATCACAACAGGGCGACGCAAATTCTGGTGGCGGACAGTCCCAAAGGTCCATTTACGCCCGTTTCGGCTGAGCCGATTACTCCGCCCGAGTGGGAATGCCTCGACGGCACTTTGTGGGTAGAGGACGGCAAACCGTATGTCGTTTTTTGTCACGAATGGACGCAGGTCGAAAACGGAGAAATTTGCGCTATGCAACTTTCCGACGATTTGTCTCACGGGGTAGAAAAGCCGTTTTTGCTTTTCAGGGCGAGCGATAATTCAAGCGTGGACTTTTTCGACGGGAAAGCAGGCAAACACTGCCGTATAACCGACGGACCGTTTTTGTTTGAAGAAGACGGCAAGTTGAAAATGATATGGTCATCGCTTGCGGGCGGCAAATACGCCGTACTCGAAGCCGAATCGAACGGCATCAGGGGTAAATGGACGCACAAGGGCAGCAGATTTACCTTTGACGGCGGTCACGCAATGCTGTTTAAAGATTTTAACGGCAAAACCAAAATTTCCCTTCATCATCCCAATTCGCCGCAAAACGAAAGGGCAATATTTATGGACTTTGAATAATCGGAATTCGGCTTTTAAACGGCTGAATATTGGTTTTTACAATTTGTTATTTGTGAAATAAGCAAAAATTTATTTTGTCGGACTAGGCTAATTATTAAATAATCAATAGACATTTTTACACCATCGGCAACCGCCTTTGGTGTAAAACTTTAATTTGAAGAATTATGAAAAAAGATAATAAACCCTTAAATGCCGGAAATGCCGACTTCAATAAGGAAAACGCAGGCGAAAATGTCGGCACGAACGACACTCCCGAAAAATCGGCAACCGCACCGGCGGTAAACGCCTTAAACAATTCCGCAAAAACGAAAAAGGGCGGGTTATTTGCCATATTTTTATGTTGGTCTGTATACACTGCGGCATATTTAGGCAGATACAGTTATTCGTCGAATATAATTTCGGTAATAAATTATTACAAAGTGTCGCACGCCTCTGCGGGTCTTGTGACAACGTGTTTTTTCTTTTCTTACGGCGTGGGGCAATTAATAAACGGACTTTTATGCAATCGGTATAATAAAAAAGTAATGATTGCGCTGTCGCTTTTGATATCTTCGGCTATAAATTCAGCCGTGTTTTACGGCGCGCCTTTTGCTTCGTTTAAATATTTATGGGTGTTAAACGGCGCGGCTCAATCGGTTTTGTGGTCGTCGCTTATAAGCGCGTTATCTCAGACTCTTCAAGGGAAAGACCTTTCTAAAGCCACCGTAATAATGAGCACAACAGTGCCCGTAGGCACGTTTTTGACTTACGGTTTAAGTGCGGTCGAGGCTGCGACGGGGGCTTTTAAATATTCGTTTTTAGTCGGTGCGGCAGTAATGATAATTTGCGCCGCTGTTTGGCTTGTTTTTTATGATAAAAACCTAAAAAACGACAATGCAAAACCTGACAAACCCGAGCAAGAGTCAAAGCCGTTGAAGGAAAAACAACAAGCCGCTTTAAGTCCGTACCTTGTTGCAATGTTTGCAATAATCGCGATAGCGGTTGCGGCGTGCAACCTCATTAAAGACGGACTTACCGCATGGGTGCCGTCGATTTTAAGCGAAAAATTTTCTCTCAACGAAAGTTTATCCATTGTAATTACGCTGACGTTGCCGCTTTTGGGCATGGTCGGCGCGTTTATAAATACTGTCGTCGTAAAAAAACTGAAATCTTACGTCGGCGTATTTGCGGTGTATTTTACCGTGGTTTCCATAAGTATACTGCTTGTGACCGCATTTTCTTCCGTCTCAATGTGGGCGTTGATAATTTTATTCGGCATTATATCGTTGCTGATGTATGCCGTAAACAATTTCGTCACGAGTTTGTTGCCGCTTTACATGCGCGACAAAGTAAACGCCGGTATGTTTGCGGGTATATTCAACGCATGCGGATATGTGGGCAGTATGATAAGTTCTTACGGACTCGGCAAAGTTGCCGATTCTTTCGGTTGGAACGGAGTGTTTAATCTGCTTTTGTGTGTCGGCATAGCGGTGGCGGCGATATCGGTTTTATACGAAATCGCCCGTAAAACAAGTAAAAAATCTCAATCGGATATTTTGTAGAGGCGCACCGTATACAAAAACCGACATCATAAAACACACGGGTTAAAACGGTTGCCTGTAAGGGTGTTTATAATGTTATTAACGAAACCGTCTCAAATTTACGCGCTTTGGCGCAAGGCAAAAAACCTTTATGAAAAAATATTGACAATATAGCGTTGCTGTGTTAAAATCGTATTGTAATTTTCAATTTTCGGTTTTATTGCAGCCGAAACGGGGTTTTGATTTCACAATGGAAAATTGTGGGATTTTTTAATCAGAAAACGAGGTAAAATGATACTTTCAGACGGCGGATTCATAAAGATTTGCGACAATTTAACACAAGGCGGATATTCCGCTTACGCCGTCGGCGGTTGCGTGAGAGATTTGCTTTTGGGTAAGTCCATAAACGATATCGATATATGCACAAGTGCGCTTCCGGAGCAAACGGCGGAGGTTTTTAAAAATGACTATAAGGTAATTTATACGGGCTTAAAACACGGCACGGTCACCGTTATCGTCGACGAAAAACCTTACGAAATAACCTCATTCAGAAAAGACGGAAATTATCTCGACAACCGTCATCCCGAACGTGTGGAGTTCGTAAAAGATTTAAAAGAAGACTTAGCGAGACGCGACTTTACCATAAACGCCGTTGCAATAAACAGCAAAGGGGAGTTGTTCGATTATTTCGGCGGACAAACGGACATAAAAAACAAAATCATACGTTGCGTGGGCAACGCCGACAAAAGGTTTCAGGAGGACTCTTTGCGCATTTTGCGCGCTTTAAGATTTGCGTCGGTTCTCGGTTTTAAAATCGAAGAAAACACAAAGCGCGCCATTATTGACAACAAGCGACTTTTAAAGAATATTTCCGCAGAAAGAATATATGCCGAACTTACGAAACTTTTGATCGGCGACAACGTTGAAAGCGTAATGAACGAATTTGCCGAAGTGTTTTTCGAGATTATTCCCGAACTTCGCCCGTGCTATAAATTCGACCAAAAAAGCAAATACCACTGTTACGACGTATACAGACACCTTATAAACAGCGTTGCGCAAAGCAAGAAGAACGTTGTCGTAAGGTACACAATGCTTCTTCACGACATAGGCAAGCCACAATGTTTCGTTTTGGACGAAAACGGAGTGGGACATTTTTACAACCACCCCGTCGAAAGCGTAAAGATCGCTAAAAACGTGCTGTGGAGGCTTAAAGTAAGCAAACGAATGTTTGCGACGGTGCTTACGCTTATCGAGTATCACGACTCTCTAATGCGGCTCACTCATTCCGGCATTAAAAAATGGCTCAGGATACTCGGAACGGAAAATTTCAGACTACTTCTCGAAGTGCAACGCGCCGACGCAAAAGCCCACGCCGATTGGGTAATCGAAAGCAGACTCAAACAAATCGATGCCGCAAACGCAATTTTCAATCAGATACTCGTAAGTCACGAATGTTACAGTTTTAAAGCCCTTGCGGTAAACGGTTACGACTTGACAACGGCAGGGTATAAAGGTGTAGAAGTTGGCGTCATGCTTGAAGATTTGCTCGATAAAGTAATTTCGGGTGAATTAAAAAACGACAAAAAAACACTTCTCGAGTACGTGCAAAAAGAATACAAACAATAAACGGAGGAAAAAATAATTAATGTTAACACCAAAGCAAACGGCTGAAAAATTTATTACGATAGGACAAAACAAAACTCAAACGGGTGCGCTTAAAACATTGCTTTTGGGTATACTTGCGGGCATGTTTATCGCACTTGCGGGCGTAGGCTCGACAATGGCGAGCGCGGGTTTTGTCTCTTATAGTATTAAAAAACTTGCTTCGGCGTGCGTTTTCCCCGCCGGACTTATAATGGTAGTTCTCGCCGGCAGCGAACTTTTCACCGGCAACAATTTAATAATCATTTCGGTGCTTGACAAAAAAGCCAAGGTGTCTTCTATGCTTAAAAATTGGGGCATAGTGTATTTGGGTAACTTAATCGGCAGTTTACTCGTTGCGTTTTTGGCGGTTTATCCCATTGTAAAAAGCGACGAAACGTTTTCGGCTGCACTTATCGCTTCCGCCTCGGCAAAGACGAAATTATCCATATTAAGCATGCTTTTCAAGGGCATACTTTGCAATTTTTTGGTGTGCATAGCGGTGTGGATGTCAAATGCCTGCGACAATGCCGGCGGTAAAGCGGTCGCTTGTTATTTTCCCATAATGCTTTTCGTTTTGTGCGGATTCGAGCACAGCGTCGCCAATATGTTCTATTTACCCGCGGGCATGATTGCTTCGCACATGACGGGAGTCGAGGGTATAACGCTTTTAAGTGCGCTTAAAAACTTGCTTTTTGTGACCGTCGGCAACATAATCGGCGGTGCGGGTTTTGTCGGTTGCGCTTATTACGGGGCGTATCTTGCAAAAAAGAAAGAAGAAGACGTGATTAAATTTTAAAATTTAAGCATATTTGCTTTTGGCGGCATAATATATAATGATTGTGCCGCAATTAGCGATATTAAGACGATATAATGCAAAGGGGTGCGGAAGAATGAGACAATAAAACCGCACCCAAAGCATAATTGTTTACATAAATTAAAAATTTTAAAGAAAATGCGGTAAAACGCTTGCAAAAACGTCGTAAATTTGGTATAGTAATAAAGCACTTGAGATTCGGGAGTTTAGCTCAGTTGGGAGAGCATCTGCCTTACAAGCAGGGGGTCATAGGTTCGAGCCCTATAATTCCCACCATTTCCGGGACTTAAACTCAACTTTGTTTAAGTCCCGGGCGAATCTTTTTAAGTTGCGGGAATGGCTCAGTGGTAGAGCGTTACCTTGCCAAGGTAAACGTCGCGGGTCCGAATCCCGTTTCCCGCTCCAATAAATACGGTGTTCAGCCGTATGGCGCTATAGCCAAGTGGTAAGGCCAAGGTCTGCAAAACCTTCATTCCCCAGTTCAAGTCTGGGTGGCGCCTCCAAACGTATCGGTCTGTAAGTCTTTCTTACGGACCGTTATTTTTTACATCGGTGCAAACGATTGAAAAACACCGCATAATATGCTAAAATTAAGGCAATGATGAATTTCAATTTGTAGAGGCAACTATGAAATACACAAATCAATTTATAGGTTGTTGCGGACTGGACTGCGAAAAGTGTGACGCGCGGATAGCAACAATTACGAACGACAACGCTTTGCGTGAAAAGACTGCCATGCTGTGGACAAAACTTAACGGGGTGACGATTACTCCCGAAATGATTAATTGCACGGGATGCCGCATCAAAGGAGCAAAAACGCCTTTCTGCGATAAATTTTGCCCCGTACATAATTGTGTTAAAGAAAAGGAATTGGATTCTTGCGCCGACTGCGGGAAGATGGACGGATGTCCGACGCTGGAACGCATCGCAACAAATAGTCCGTTTGTTTTGGAAAATTTAAAAAAACTGCGCAAAGTAAAGCAGAGCGAAATAAATTAAGGACTTATGATATCGGAAAGTACTTATTGAGGTAGATAAAGGAAATCGATGAATTGTCAAAAAAAAGTACAATGTTATGGAATTGACATTATAAATTCCGGATTGTAAAAATAGTTAAAATGTACTTATTGAAAAAAGAACTTATCTCCGACACTCTCTCGAAAATCGCCTTAAAGACGAGATTTAGTCCGAGTGACACATTAAAAATATCGCTGTTCGGTAAAACGGGTGGCGATTTTTATATTTACGGAGAATGAAGAATTATTGCAAAAATTAAAGGACTATGATAAAATATTAAAAGGAAATATAATCGATACAAATCATATTTTAAATATCGGGAGAAAAAATGGATAAGCAAAACTTAACGATAAGAAAAACGACCGAAAAAGATATACGTTTGATTTACGAATTTATTAAAGGTCTGGCATTATACGAAAAACGCCCCGAAGACGTTACTGGTTCTGTCGAAATGCTGAAATTCTGGCTTTTTGAAAAAAAGACAGCAACCGCAATTATAGCCGAAATCGACGGAGAGCCTGTCGGTTATGCGATATATTATCCCGTTTTTGCTTCTTTTGCGGCTCACGCAAACGTACATATAGAAGATTTATTTATAAAACCAGAATATCGCCGTCAAGGTCTCGGCAGAGAATTTTTTTACAAACTTTTAGAATTGATTAAAAGCGAAGGATATTCCGATTTAGAGTGGAGTTGTCTCGATTGGAACGCGCCATCGATTGAATTTTATAAAAAAATCGGTGCAATAGAGGAAACCGGAAGAGTTTATTTTGATTATCCGCAAAAAAAATTAAACTAAAATAGTTAAAAATATAAGAATTCGGAAACTTGCTTGCAAGGGTTTTAGTTTCGCGTTTTACATACTTTAAAGTGCAAAAATTTTATATTTTTGCGTAAGTCCGCAAGGACTTGAAAGATTTTAACTCAGATAAAAAACGTCAAAGATTGAAAATGTAGCGTTTATAAAAAACACATACAAATAAAATAAAAAGCATTTGCATAGCGGCGGGTGCTTTTTAATTTGCACTACAAACGCGCCGAATAAGATATAAGATGAAAAGCAAATCAATAACGTAAAAGCAGTTGAAATTACGACAAAAGTGTGTTAAAATGTATTTCGTAAACGGCAAATCGTCCGCACAAAAAGTAAAAGCGTGCGCAATTTGTCTTAAAAATTAATTCGAGGTTATTTTTATGATTAATAAAGCGATAATCATATTTGTAATGTTCGGCTTTTTAGGTTGGCTGTGGGAAACGGTATATTGTTCTACGCGCGACCGCAAGTGGGCGAACAGGGGCTTTTTATACGGTCCCGTATGCCCGATATACGGTTTTGGTTGCGTTTTCGGGTATTTTATTTACCATGCTATACAAATAGGTTTGCTCCCCAATCTCGCCGTGTGGCAGATATTTTTGGCGGGTTTTGTGATAAGCATGGTTCTGGAATATCCCACGTCATGGGTGCTTGAAAAACTTTTCAACGCAAGATGGTGGGACTACAGCACCGTTCCGCTCAACATAAACGGCAGAACGAGCGTGCCGACATCGCTTGCGTTCAGCGCGGCGGCGATTCTGGTAATGAAATTTCTTATCCCGTGGGCGGTTTCGTTTGTAAACATTTTACCGAATTGGACGGCAAACGTATTGGCTTTAGTATTAATAGCGGTTTTGTCGTCGGATACCACGTTGACTGTATCTGCGCTTACGAATTTCCAGAAATACGTTGCCGAACTTGACGCTTCCTTCCAAAACAAAATGGAAAACACAGTGGAAAAATTGAACAGTTCGCAAAGCAAATTCTTCGGCAAAGCGGTTAAAAGAATTGCGGTGTTTAAAAACAAACATTCTAAAGCCGACGAAAAAACGAGCAGAATTCAAAGATTTAAACAACTTGTAAAAAAATATATCGAGTCGCCAAAGGTCAAAAAAATGGATAAATTTATTCAACACGGCGACACTACGACGCTCGAGCATTGCGAAAACGTCGCTTGGATAAGTTTTCTTGTAAACGATCGTCTGCATTTAAACGCCGACGAAAAAACGCTTGTAGAAAGTGCTATGCTACACGATTTTTATTTGTACGATTGGCACGACGGCGACCCCGCGAGAAAAACTCACGGATTTGACCATCCTTATATTGCGAGCGAAAATGCCGAAAAAGAATTTCACGTGTCCGAAAAGACGCAAAACGCCATAAAAAGTCATATGTGGCCGCTTAACATAACCGAAATACCCAAGTCGAAAGAGGCTATGATTATTTGTTTTGTAGACAAATATTGCGCTTTGGTGGAAATGCTGAGACTGGGCAAAAAAACCGAAATTAAAGAAGAAGAGCAGGTGAAATAAGTTTTAAATTGTTTTCAGGTATGAAAGAAAAAACAGAATATGAAATCGAATTTGTTATCGGCAAAAGGCACTTGTGAATTTGCAAGTGCCTTTTGCCATTTATCGCAATGAATTTCTATTATTAATGAATGTTACAAGTGTATTTTAGTGGAAAATAGAAAATAAATGTGTCGAATTTTATTAAAGAGGACATAAAAGTATTGACTTTTTGTTTTTTCATATTAAAATTCAATCAAAAAAATGTTTTGTTGAAAAACTGACAAAATTAAAAAGGATGTGATATAATGGGAGCAGGCGGAGTAACAAACCATGGAACATTTGCTACTAATGCAAGAAGTTTAAAAACGGAAAATAAACCAAACTCAAAGGCTATAAGGTACAATAAAAAAGGAGAACTTGTACAAGAAAGATGGTATGATGAAAATGGAAAAGCCGTTAGGAATAGAGATTACAGTCATAGCGGAATAATGAATTTTCCACATGATCATACTTGGGATTGGAGTAGTGGAAAAGGGAAAAGAATAGAAGAGCATTTAGAACCCGATTATGAAAACTATAAATAAGGAGGGAGTAGTTAATGAAAGAAAAAACAGAATATGAAATCCAAAAAGAAAAAAATAAGCAAAAATTAGTGCGGAACGAGTTTTTATATCACGGAAATTCCGCGGGTAAATTCGAGTTTCCCATAGTAAAAAAGCAAAATATCGATATCGAAAAGATAAAACTTTTAAGTTACGTCGATACAAAGGTAAACGACGAAAATAATAAAGACAAAACAATTCATTTTTTCACTTACGATTGGAAATTTGAAAAAGTCTACGAAAACGCAGAGCAAGAATTGGAAAAATTGAGTCAATATTATTGCCTTTTCAGTCCCGATTTCAGCATGTTTACCAACATGCCGCTTGCGTTGCAAATAGCCAACGTTTTTAAAAACAGATGGTGCGCCGCATATTGGCAAAGCAAAGGTTTAAAAGTTATTCCTACGGTGAGTTGGGGTGACGCAAGGACTTTCAATTTTTGCTTTGACGGAATAGAAGAGGGGGCGGCGGTTGTCGTATGCACTTATTATCGCGAAAACGACGAAGAGTCTTTTATGCTTGGCTACAACGAAATGATAAAAAGAATAAAACCCAGCCTAATATTGTGTTATGACGAGCCGTTTGATCAAATGCAAGGCAACGTAAAGTCCTTTTTGCCGACGACTTATGAATGGATTAAAGATTTATCCCCGCAAGAGAAGGCGAGATTTTATTTTGAAAAAAGACATCGCAACGTAATGGGGCTTGACCCGTCGAGTTTTAAATATTTTAAGTACGAAGACCCGTGGGCGGAAATTTATTTGACAAAGTGTCCCGTGTGCGGAGCGATTTGTTACGAAGACCAATTCGGTAACGGCGAATGCAAAAACTGTACATGGAAACTCGATAGAGATTATAAAAAATTTCCCGATTCCGTGTTATATCCAAATATGGTTTCTTACAACAAAGCGAAAACGTTGTATGAGCAAAACAAGCCGCTAAAACCGTCGTTTGACGATTTTGTCGCCGCGCTTAAAATGTACAGCGAAATGACCTTTTATTATAAAAACGTAGAGGCGGCTGTTTATTTAAACAACGGCGGGCGAGTCTATATGGAGTACGGAGGTGATTGCTTTGAATTTGCCAATATCAAAGACTTTAGAGACAACGCCCAACTCGACGGCAAGCCGCTTGACGACATCTGGGACAAGGTGAAAAACGCCGACTATATGCAAGGTTAAGTTTTATAGCAGCAGTCAAAAGCGTAATTAAGGGTCGGTAGTTTTACTACAAAAAACAAGCCGGAATCAAAGACATAAAAACATTAAAAAAGCCCGAGTTTATCTCGGGTTTTTTTAATGTTTTTACGTATTGAATTACAAGGAGCAATAAAACTATTTTTGCAAAAATTCCTCAAGCAGTTTTTGCGCGATGGGCGAAAATACCTGATATTTTTTCCATATCAGATACAACTTGTTTTCGAGTTTAGGTTCAAGCGGGCGAAAGGCAAGTCTGCTTTGTTCGTTCGGCGAAATCAAATGTTCAAACGAAAGCATAAGCCCCAGACCTTCTTTGACAAACACGCTTCCGTTGTAGGCAAGGTTGGTACTTCCGCTGAAATTTAATTTGTCGGCTTTTCTTCCGCACCAGCGCGGTATGTCTACCTCAATCGACTGCTGAGAGCAAATCAATTCTTCCCCGTATAAATCTTCGACGCAAATTTTTTCTTTTTTTGCAAGCGGGTGATTGTTCGGCATAAGTACGCCCCAAGTGTCTACCCCCGGCAGTTCGATATATTGATATCTGTCGAAATCGGGCAGTTCGACAACCACGCCGAAATCGAGCAGACCTCGGTCAAGTCTGTCAAGCACGACGGTGCGGTCGCCGCTGATTATATGATAGCGAAACAACGGATAGCGCATTTTAAAATATTTAATTTTTTGAGCAAGGTAGGCAATCAGGTGCGATTCGGCGCAACCGAGATAAACGTCGCCGCCTTGTAAATCGTCGATGCCTTTAAATTCCTCGGTCGTTTTATCAACCATTTCGAGTATGTCTTCGGCTCGGCGGCGCAAAAGCATGCCTTCTTCGGTTAGGGCAACGCTTCGACTTTTGCGAATAAACAACCTTTTGCCCAGTTCGTCTTCAAGGTCTTTCATTTGTTTTGAAAGTGCGGACTGCGAAACGTGCAAAACTTCCGCCGCGGCAGTCATGCTTCCTTCTCTTGCGATTTCTATAAAATAACGTAAAACTCTAATTTCCATATTACAACCTGAAAATGCCTTTAAATTTCTGAATTTAACTAATAAATATCACAAAACAATATCACGAATTACCGTTTTTCATTTGGTCAAGCACTGCGTTTGCAATGGTTGTCATGCCGCCGACGTTTGGGTGAAATCCGTCAATTGTGTCATAAACGGTTTTGCTACCGAATAAATCGACGACAAAACAGCCGTTTTCTTTGGCGCAGCGTTTAATCGCCTTGCAGTATTCCTCGATATGCCGCCCGTTTATACAAAAAGGAAATTCAAAATCGCTTTTTTCAGAGCAAATACTTTTCCCAAGCGTAACGCACCAGATTTCGGCGTCAGGGTAGTTTTGCTTGATTTTTTTCAGCATTTTCGTATAAGCGTTGAAAAACACGGTCAAATCGTCTGAATTATTTTCGTCAAAAACTTTCACGCCCGCCCCCCAATCGTTAGTGCCTGAATAAACGATGATTACGTCGGGCGTTATTCCGTCTTTATGTAGCGAACTCGTCCGTTCGTCGCTGCAACCGTACGATTGAATTTCATAAGACGGGTGAAAAGTGACGGTACTGCCCGAAATCGAATTGTTTACGCATAATTCGGCTTGCAGTTTATTTATCACTTGCCCCCACCAAGTATCGCACACGGCAATTACGTTTGATGACAATTTGTTGTTTGTGTCGTAAAAACTTGCGCCGTCGGGCATGCTTACACCACCAAAAGTACTGATAGAATCGCTTAAAATCGATATTTTTTTATCTTTATATTTTTTGATATTCATAACAAACCTTCAATTTTTATATTTTAATTATACCGCTGTATGACATTCCGGTCAATCATATCACGATATAAGATATAAATATTTGTAATTTTATGAGTATAGTGTTAAAATAAAACAATAAAGGAAAAATATTTTACAGGGCAAAGTTATATCGCACCCGTATCGACAGAGCAAATACCCATTTTCAACGTTACTTTTGAGCCGAAGTGCCGCAATAACCGGCACATTCACAAGGCAGATAATGGCGGCGGACAAATGCTTATTTGCGTAGGCGGTCGCGGGTTTTATCAGAAGTGGGGCAAAGATGCTGTGGAGATGCTCCCCGGCACGGTAATCAATATTTCCGCAGGCGTAAAACATTGGCACGGGGCAGCCGCCGACGAGTGGTTTTCGCATCTCGCAATAGAAATTCTGGGAGAAAACGCCAAAAACGAGTGGTTAGAGCCGGTTGACGACGAAAGTTATTTCAAAGCCGTAGAATCCGGCAAAGCGGAGTGATTTTATACCCGACGCAAACAATAAAGAGAATTTTTATATCACAATTTAATCGACGCGGGGCGCGGCGAGCAGTTGGCAAAAGAGTGTATGAGCCGCTTTAAAGACGGAACGCTCGACAAAATGTTGCCGAAATTGACCGCTCATCGCAAAAAGGTCCTTTCCGACGTACACGTAAAGCAAAAACAAATCGACTGCATCGATTATCTTACAAACAAAATCAAAAACGATGAGTATTAAAAAACCGAAATCGCAAAAATAGGCGAATAAACGCCCCAAAAACCAATAAAAACAGCAAAAAAACAATTTTAAATATAAAAGGAGAAAAATTATGTTAGGAAATTTTACTTATTGCAATCCGACAAAACTTTATTTCGGTAAAAATTCGCTCGACGGACTCAATCAAGAGTTGCCCAAGTACGGTAAAAACGTCTTGCTTGTGTACGGCGGCGGTTCTATAAAGAAAAACGGAATTTACGATAAAGTCGTTGCGCTTTTAAAGGCAAACGGCAAAGAAATTTTTGAAGATGCGGGCGTTATGCCAAATCCCACCGCAGACAAACTTCGCGAAGGGATAGAAAGAGCGAGGGCGGCAAAAGCCGATTTCATTCTCGCGGTAGGCGGCGGTTCTGTATGCGACTATGCAAAGGCTGTTTCCGTGTCCGTTTATTGCGACGAAGACCCATGGGATAAATATTATGACCGTTTCGAGGACGTCGATTGCAAAATAGTCCCCGTCGGTTGCGTTCTTACAATGGTAGGCACGGGTAGCGAAATGAACGGCGGCGCAGTAATTACAAACCACGAAAAAAATCTTAAAATAGGACATGTTTTCGGCGAAAACGTTTATCCCAAGTTTTCGATTTTAAATCCCGAGTTTACCTTTACAGTGCCTTATTATCAGATGATTGCGGGCATTTACGACATTATGTCGCATATTTTAGAGCAATATTTCTCCGGCGATGATGACAACACCAGCGACTATATTGCCGAAGGGCTTTTGTGTTCGCTTATTTACAGTGCGCAAATAGCGGCTGAAAATCCCACCGATTACGAGGCGAGGAGCAACATTATGTGGACGGCAACCTGGGCACTGAATACGCTTACGGCAAAAGGTAAAACCACCGATTGGATGGTTCATATGCTCGGTCAGGCTGTCGGCGCATACACAAACGCAACGTACGGCATGACTCTTTCGGCGGTAACGATGCCTTATTATCGTTATATTCTCCCGTACGGCATGGCAAAATTCGTCCGCTATGCGGTAAACGTTTGGGGAGTGGATAAAACAGGTAAAACCGACGAAGTTGTTGCCGAAGAAGGACTTAAACGTATGGAAGAGTGGATGAAAAACCTCGGACTTGTAATGAACCTTACAGACCTCGGTGTAACTAACGAAATGAACGACGGTATCGCAAACGCAACCCTTGTAATGAACGGCGGATATAAGGTGCTTTCAAAAGAAGAAATAAAACAAATACTTAAAGCAAGTTTGTAAAAAACGGCTGTTTTGCTTTTATACAAGGTCTTGACGCGATATAAAAATTTATAAAAAGCAGACTATTGTGCATTGCAAAAATTTTATATCGCGTATAATTTTTGCGTAGCGAAAGGCAAGAACGTTTTATAGAGAATTTTATATTTAATAAACAGACAAAAGGAGAAAACTTTATGAGCAAAGTATTGATTATATCGACGAGTTTGCGCGGCGGCAGCAACACCGAAATTTTAGCCAAAGAATGTTTGCGCGGCGCATCAGATAACGGCAGCGAAGCGGAGTATATAAGTCTTAAAGGTAAAAAGATAAATTACTGTATCGGCTGTTTGTCTTGTCAAAGCAAAGGTAAGTGCGTTTTAAGCGATGACGTTGCCGAAATTATTGAAAAGGTAAAAAACGCCGGAACGCTTGTTTTTGCCACGCCGATATACTATTACGAAATGTGCGGACAAATGAAAACTTTATTGGATAGGTTAAATCCGCTTTACGGTACGGATTATAAATTCAGAAAAGTTTACATGATTGCCGCGGCTGCGGACAACAGCGATTACGCCATCGAAAAGGCATACAACGGGCTTTACGGCTGGGTCGAGTGTTTCCCGAAAGCAGAACTTTGCGGTCACGTTTTCGGCGGCGGATTGGAAAACGGCGGCGATGCAAATACTCGACTTGATATAATGCAAGCCGCTTACAACTTAGGTAAAAGCCTTTAATGGGCGGTGGTTTGGCGGTGGATTAACGTTACTTTGTTTAAGTATGTTTCAAAATCGTAATTACATTAAAAAAGCCCGAGTTTATCTCGGGTTTTTAAAGTTTTTACGATTTATTGTTTTTCGTTTTTCGAGTCGTAAATAATTTTCGTTTTACCGATTCTCGAGCGCACGCTTTTAAAGGATGTGCGTTTAATGCCGAGCAGTTTATCCATTTCGTCGGCGACCTTTTTATAGTCGCAATTCTGATAATGCAAAACTATGTAATCGACCTCTTTAATTTTACCGTTTGCTTTATCGCAAAAACTGCGCATAGGGGCGCACAGCGAAAACACCCACACGGGCGTACAAATCGTCACATGGTCATATTTTGACAAATCGATACTAATTTCTTCAATCGGCATTTGCCACTTGTGCATACCGAATCTTCCGCACCACCAAAAACCCAAAGTGCCTTCGGTGCGCTCGGTAGAGAGTACTTCATAAATATCCGCGCCCGTGCGGTTTGCTTCTTCATAAGCGGTTTTACGCACATACCCCATACGCGAAAAATAAACGACCAGACGCTTGTGGTTCGTTCCCACGTCGGGGTAGTCGGTAGCGGAAAATTTAAATTGTTCTTGCTTGTAAAAAACGCATGCCGCATAGCCCGTTGCCGCTTGTAAAAAACCGAATATAAAATAAATCGTCGACATAAAGTTGAGCGGGAACATATAAAATTGTATGCAAATCCAAAGCATCAGCGTTATGCCGAATATTCCGCCGAGCACTGCGCCCGACGGTTTTTTCGCTATTAAAAGTCCAGCCGCGGTCAAATTTGTCAAGCCGTTTACGATTAAAAGCGCAATTCCCGAAAAAGTAAGGTCTTGAAAGAGTATTTCGGCAAACGGCAGTTTTTGAAAGTATGGCAGCATTGCGTCCATACCCATAGCCTTGCCCGACGGGTCGATAAGCATGCCTGTTGCGCCCGCTACCGCGCCGATACCTATAAACAGCGTCCAGAATATCAAAATGCGTCGCGCGACGGCATATCTCGATTTTTGTTTTACAAAATTTTGTTCCATAAAAGCCCCTTTTGCCAAGAGAAAATTCTCGGCTGAATAGATTAAAAAATAAAAGCGAATTGTATTATATGTCGTTTAAACTTAAATTGTCAAGTCAAACGTTTAAATTTTATCGGTAAAGTCTTTACCTTTACGTCAAACAACCGAATTTTATTGACAAATCGTCCGTAATACGTTTTAAATAATTCTCAACAAATGAGAAGAGAACGTTAAAACCTCCGCAACAATCCAAAACGACCCAAATTATCCCGAAACAACTGCCGAAAAATACTTAAGCAAATATATTTTCCCAACCCGTTTTACTCGTTTGACTTTAAAAATACCTGATGTTATAATGAGGACAAAAATAAAGACTTAACATATAAAAACATAAAAATTCAGACAAAGACCAATGGAAAAACTCAAGCAGGAAAACAATTATTTCGGCAACGAAAAAATAAGCAAAATACTATTTAAATTAGCACCTCCCGTAATGCTTGCCCAACTTATTCAGGCACTTTACAACATAGTAGACAGTTTGTTTATCGGTAAATATTCCGACACGGGACTTACCGCATTGTCGGTAGTATATCCGCTGCAACTGCTTACAATCGCTTTGGCTGTCGGTACGGGTGTGGGTATAAATACAGCCATGTCGCTTAAATCGGGGCTTGGCGACGAGAAAAAGGCGGACGAATTTGCAGGCATGGCAATGCCGCTCGCGCTTATTTTATGGGCGATTTTTGCGGTAGCGGCTTATTTTTTAATGCCGCTTTACGCCCGCATGCAAACCTCGACCGACGCGGTAATCAAAGATTCTATCGCATACGGCAGAATAGTTTGCGTATTCGGTTTCGGGTTGTTTTTAGAAAGTTCGTGGACGAAAGTGCTTCAAGCGCGCGGCGACATGAAAACACCGATGATTGCGCAAATTATCGGCGCGGCGATAAACATAATTTTAGACCCGATTTTAATTTTCGGCAAGTTGGGTTTGCCCGAAATGGGAATAATAGGAGCGGCAATCGCGACGGTGGTCGGGCAAATTGCGGCTGCGCTCGTCGTGATGAAAGGCGGATTTTACCGTTCGCCCGAAGTCAAGAAATATCCCTCTTACGTCGGTACAGTGTTCCATTTAGGCGTGCCTAATATGCTTATGCAAGCGGCTTACACGCTTTATATATTCGGTTTAAACGTGATTCTTGCGACTTTTTCCGACGCAGCGGTTACGGTTCTCGGACTATATTATAAATGGCAAACATTCTTTTTTATCCCCATCGGGGCAATGCAAACGTGCGTAGTGCCCGTAATAGGCTTTAATTACGCCGCTAAAAAAATTGACAGATGCAAAAGCACGTTGTATACCGCGATAGCCTTTTGCGCAGCGTTGATGATTGTCGGTACGCTGTGTTTCGAGATTATCCCGGGACCTATGCTCAGGGTATTTTCATCGGACAAACAAGTAATAAAATACGGCATAACGGCGTTCCGCATAATAGGTATAAGTTTTGTGCCGCTTGCGTTTTCGCTCACTTATCCCGTGTTGTTTCAGGCGGTGGGCAAAAGTTTTTTAAGTTCTATGCTCACGGTGGTGCGTACGGTATTTTTGTTCGTGCCGCTCGCATATGCTTTTTCGAGATTCGGTTTAAGTTATTTCTGGCTCACTTATCCCGTTACCGACACAACGGTCGGTCTTTTAGGTTTTATTCTTTCGGTTTCGTTTTTCCGCAATCCTTACGGTAAAAATCAACCTTTTACCGCAACTAATCAAGAAACCGCAGATCAAAGCGTGCCGAATCAAGCCGCCGAGCAATAAATAAACAACTGAAATACAATACATCGGAAAGACATTAAAGAAAGTAAGTAAATTTTGCAAACCGTTGCTAAAACGGTAAAAATGGTATATAATACGAATATGAGCGTTTTACAGGAAAAAATCTCGCTTTTACCCACCAACCCCGGCGTTTACGTCATGCTGAATGCGGACGGAACCATCATTTACGTGGGCAAGGCGAAAAATTTAAAAAACAGAGTATCACAGTACTTTCATAATTCGCAAAAACCCGAAAAAGTAGCCGCAATGGTATCCAATATTGCGGACTTTTATTATATAATCACCGAAAGCGAGGCAGACGCGCTGTCGCTTGAAAACAATTTAATCAAAAAACACAAGCCGAGATACAACATTTTACTTAAAGACGACAAAACTTATCCGTACTTAAAAATCAACTTAAAGGACGATTTCCCCGCCTTTCAGATTACCCGAATAATCAAAAAGGACGGCGCAAAATATTTCGGCCCTTACATGAACGGCATAAGTGTAAAAGACATGCTCGACATAATCAACATGGCTTACGGCATAAGACCGTGCAGTAAAAAAATTTCGGTGCAAAAATACGTAAAAGAATGTTTAAATTACCACTTGGGTAAATGCAGCGCACCTTGCAGCGGACGAATCAAAAGAGAAGACTACATGGAAAACGTCCGCAAGGCACTTGATTTTTTAAACGGCAACGACGACTCGGCAGAAACCGTGTTAAAGCAAAAAATGACTTACTTTGCCGAAAAAGAAAAGTTTGAAATCGCGCTTTCTTACCGCGACAAACTGTTTATGGTCAACAAAATCAAGCAAAAAAAGATTACCGCGCTCAACAATTTCAGCAATATAGACGTAATATCTTACGTTCAGGACGGCATATACGGCGCAATCAGTTTGCTTCTCACGAGAAAAGGAAGAATGCAGGGAGGAAAGAGTTTTGCTTTGGAAGGCGCGATTTCAGCCCCGCAAGAGGCTATAAGCACCTTTATAATGCAGTATTACGCCGAGGGTTGCGATTTGCCCGACGAAATTTGCGTAAATATTCCGCTTGACGACGCAAACGAAATCGAAAAAGTATTGTCAACCACCTTTTCAAAATCGGTCAACATTATTTGCCCCAAACAAGGCGTAAAGAAAAAACTTTGCGACATGGCGGAGAAAAACGCGAGAGACTTCCTTGAAAAAGAGATAGGCAAAATCAAGCACAGAGAGGATATGACGGTTACCGCGTGCGAAAAACTAAAAGAAGTTTTGTCTTTGTCGAGATATCCTCGCAGAATGGAATGTTACGATATTTCGCACATCAGCGGAACGGATAAAGTCGGTTCTATGGTCGTGTTTACCGACGGAATTGCGGACAAAACTTATTACAGGCGGTTTAAAATAAAAACGGTAGAAGGCAACGACGATTTCGCGTGCCTTAAAGAAGTGATAAAACGCCGTCTTGAAAAAATCGGGACTGACGAAGAAGATAAATTCCCCATGCCCGATTTAATGATAATCGACGGCGGTAAAGGTCAGTTGTCGTCGGTAAAGGAAATAGTGGACGAATACGGCTATAATTTCGACCTGATTTCTCTCGCCAAAAAAGAAGAAGAAATATACACAACGGGTAGTAAAGACCCCGTCGTGCTGAATCAAAGAGATTACGTGTTGAAAATGCTGCAACGCATAAGAGACGAGGCTCACCGTTTCGCCATAACGTACCACCGCAATTTAAGTGGGAAACGCAGTTTATCTTCAATGCTTTGCGAAATAGAGGGCATCGGCAAAGACAAACAACAGGCGATAATGAAAAGATTTTCCAATATTTCGGCAATTCAGCAAGCAAGCATAGAAGAACTTACAAGCGTCGAGGGTGTGGGCAAAGTGCTCGCCGAAAACATTAAAAAGTATTTCAACGGCAACTATTCTGACGAAGAATAAAACTCAGCCGCCGAAAAACGTAAATTTTGAAACCGCAACTAAAAAAAACGAAATATATATACCGCCGTTTTAAAATTTCGCAACTTAAAATCTTGTGATTTGTCGGCAAAAATCAAATATTATAAGAGTCGTTATCATTATGGCGGCTCTTTTTTCATATATTTTTCATATGAAAGTTTTTAAGAGGATATTTTGTTGGTTTGCGCTTATAGGTTGCTGTGTCGGGGTAATTGAATTGCGACCCAAAGCGGAATCAAACGGCAACAAGGAAATAAAAAACACGATAATCACGTTGTGGCATATAGATACCTTTGAGGGAGGCATAGGCTCAAGGCAAGATTTTTTATCAAAGGCGAGCGTTCGTTTTGAAAAAAGGTACGAAGGTGTTTTCGTCTGCGTGATAGGTTACACCGTTGAAGAAGCGCAGGAAAACATAAATAAAGGTATTTATCCCGATATGATATCGTATGGAATAGGTTTCGATAATTATCGCAACATGCGCGAAATTCGGGCAAAAAGCAAATATGCCTGCACGGTAAACGGTAAAAAAGCGGCGGTCGGTTGGTGCAGGGGCGGTTACGTGATTTTAAGTCACGGCAGCGAAGAAAGCGGCGGCTATACGGACGGCGATTATATAGGCGGCGAAACAAATTTCAAAACGGGTGGCGGCGACGATCATATAAAAGCAAAAACAGCCGATAATTTAACCGATAAACAAACCGAAGAGATTATCATATCGAAAGGCAAATACAACAGCCCCGAAATCGCGCTTGCGTTAAGCGGAACATCGGTAAAAAATTACGATATAAAATCGCCGACGGAAGCATATTCTTATTTTCTAAAAAACAAAAACGCAAAACTTTTAGGCACTCAAAGGGATATATGGCGGCTCGAAAACCGCCAGGTGCCGTTCAAAATCGAAAAAGTATGTTCTTTCAGCGATCTGGTGCAATACATTTCGGTGTATACAAGCGACGAAAATAAAAATTTTTACAGCCAAAAATTTATCGAATATTTATTGAGCGAAGACAGCCAGAAACGGTTGACTCAGATAGGCATGCTCACGGTAAACGATAAAAGCATATACAGTCGGGATGACGCCGCAAACGTACTTGAAAACGGTAAAATCAGCGGCGGTTTGTACGTTTTTACGGATAGAGAAAAAATAGAAAAACTACAATCTGAGGCGGTCGGCATATTAAGCGGCGATAATAAAAATTCAAGTAAATTAAGGGATTATTTGCAATGGAAATAAACGTTGAAGAAATTATAAATTATTCAGGCGACGTCGAATATATAAAAGACGCAAAATTATCGAAATATTCCACTTACGGCACGGGCGGAAAATGCGCCGTAATGGTTTTTCCCAAAGACAAACGTCAATTTAAAAAGGCATATGAGTTATCCGAAAAATATCCTGTTTTCGTGCTGGGAAACGGCTCTAACGTTTTAGTGAGCGACGACGGGTTTGACGGAATAGTCATAAATACGAAAAAACTCGACAAAATAACGGTCAGGGGCAACCTCATCACCGCGGAATGCGGCGTGCCGTTGCGCAAAGTTATCGACGAGGCGGAAATGAATTCTCTCGGCGGGCTTGAATTTGCCGTAAATATTCCCGCAAGCGTTGGCGGCGGCGTAAGCGGAAACTGCGGTTGTTTCAACAAAACGATAGGCGAGTACGTGTCGTTTGTGGAAGGATTGGACGGCGTTTACAACAAAGCCAACTGCGAATTTGCTTACAGAAGAAGTATTTTTTCAAATAAAAAGCCCGTTTATTCCGTTTGTTTTTTGCTAAAAGTTTCCGAATGTGATATAATAGAAGAAAAATTGCGCAAGTTTTCCTCGTTGCGCGCCGTAAAGCAGCCCAAAGGTAAAAGTTGCGGCTCGGTTTTTTTAAACGACGGATATTTTGCGGGCAAACTTATTGACGAAGCGGGATTAAAGGGGTATACTATAGGTGACGCGAGCGTGTCGCAAAAACATGCGAATTTCATCATAAACAACGGAAAAGCCACTTCGCAAAACATATACGACCTTATACGCTATATAAAAGACAGGGTGTACAAGACAAGCGGAGTTTTGCTTAAAGAAGAGGTTAAATACATAGGAGAATTTAATGGACAGCATAAATCTGACGTATGATTTTCACACTCATACGACTTACAGCCACGGCACGGGCAGCGTAATGGAAAACGCCGTTTCGGCAAAAGAAAAAGGGCTGAAGGGTATCGCCATTACCGATCACGGGTTTTCACACCCCGCTTTCGGAATGAAAAGAAAAAAAGTTCCGCAAATGCGTAAGGACTGCGAAGCGGCGGCAAAGGCAACGGGAATCGAAGTGTTGCTCGGCATCGAGTCCAACATTTTGGGCGAGAGCGGAAAAATCGACGTAAAGCAAAGCGATTACGAAAATTTAGATACAATTCTGGCGGGTTGCCACAGATTTGTAATGTATGACAAGTTGAAAGATTGGTTTACGTTTTTCGGCAGTAACTTTTTCACCGCAACGTTTAAAACAAAGCCCAGCGAAGCACTGATTAAAAGAACGACCAAAATCTATATTGAAGCCATAAAAAACAACCCTATAGACATACTTACGCACATAAATTATCTTGTGTTCAGCGACCCCGTAGAGGTTGCCAAGTGTGCGAGAGATTACGGCACTTATATTGAGATAAACACTAAAAAGACGCATTTAAGCGACGAAGATTGGCAAAAAGTAATCGACACCGGCGTCAATTTCGTGATAGATTCCGACGCGCACAGCATCGACAGAATAGGCGATACCGCGCTTGCCGAAAGTTTGTTTTCAAGGGTGGACTTCCCCATGGACAGGATTTTCAACATAAACGGCAGAAAGCCGGATTTCAGATTTAAAAAGTTTAAAGAATCGATGTAAAAACGTCCACGCCCGATAAAAACGGCTGACGGGACCGAAACAAACAAAAAGGCTCACTTATAAAAAATCGCATTTAAAGGAACGAAAAGATGAATTTTACCGAAAGCGTAAAAAAAGAAATTATGAATAAAAATTCTTTTTCCGCATGCTGTGTGCTTGCGGCTCTTTCGGCGTACGTCCGCACTTCGGGAACTTTAATCGTCGAGGGCGGTAAAATAGGTTTCAGCGTTTCGGACGATAACGAAGAATGTATAAATTATATCGTCGACTTTGCCGAAAAAGTTTTTGGCGAAAAGGCGGTAATAAATAAAGGTAACGGCAAAAAAAGCAGAATAAAAGCGCAATTTTTATCCGATTCGAGTCTCAGGTTTTTAATCGAGGCCGGAATTGTGGTGCAAGAGGGAAATTCAATCAGCCTTGCGCTTAATATAGACAAATATCTGATTGAAAACACTTGTTGTAAAAAAGCGTACGTCGTGGGCGCGTTTCTGGGCAGCGGCAGCGTTACCGTCCCGAGCGAAAACGACCTTTCTACAACGGGCTATCATCTCGAATTCGTCTTTTCGAAATACGTCACGGCGCAGGACTTTGCGACGCTGCTCGGCGAGTGCGACGTTACCCCCGGACTTATAGAAAGAAACGACTGTTACGTGGTTTATATAAACAGCGTGGGCGACCTTATAGACGTTTTAAAAATGATGAACGCCGAAGATTCCGCCAAAAAGGTGATAGAAATTGTAAACACACGTGAAAGGAAAAACAACGCAAACCGAGTGGTTAATTGCGAAATGTCCAATATTTCAAAGCAAATCAACGCCTTTATAAAACAGCGCGAGGCGATAAAACTGATAGAGGACACTTTGGGAATCGATTCGCTTCCTCCTCAACTTAAAGAGGTGGTGGAGGCCCGGAACGACAATCCCGAAGACACCATGGTAGAACTCGCTCAAAAATTGGGCATAAGCAAAAGTTGTTTAAATCACAGGTTAAGAAAAATAATGGAAATAGCAAACAGTATAAAATAAAGCACAAAATTTATTATTTTTCTTCAATAACCGAATTTTAAGGAATTTTACTTAAGATTGACTCATAAAATTACTGTGAGGTGACAGTCTTGAGTAAATCCGGATTCAGTATAAGGAAATATTCCAATGCGGTGCTTTGTATGCTTATTGCGGCAACGCTTCTCGTTTGTTTTTATCCCGCAAGCGAAATTGCGTCTACCGGCGCAACCGATAAAGGCGTGCGCTACGGCGGCAATAAAGACAAAAGGCAAGTTTCGTTGATGATAAACGTGTACGAAAATACCGAAGTCGTTTGCGACATGCTCGATACGCTTAAATCTCACGATAAAAAAGCGACGTTTTTCGTGGGCGGTTGCTGGGCAGACGACAATCAGGAAACGCTCGTCCGCATTGCGGAAGAGGGACACGAACTCGGCAATCACGGTTATTTCCATAAAGACCATAAAAAACTAAACGAAAAGGCGAATTACGCCGAAATTTACAACAACCACCGAATAGTGTTATCGCTTACGGGCGTGACTATGAAGACTTTTACGCCGCCCTCGGGCTCGTACGGGGCGGATACGCTTAAAGTCGCCGAAAAACTCGGCTACACCACGGTAATGTGGACGAAAGACACTATCGACTGGAAATACAGCGACGAGCAAACAATTTACGATAAAGCGACTAAAAATATACAAAACGGCGATATTATATTGATTCATCCAAAAACGCACACGGCAAAGGTGCTCGATAAAATATTGTCCCATTTTGAAGAAATCGGCATGGACGTTGTTACCGTTGCCGAATGTCTGGAGTAAAAATGATTATTAAAAAACAATATGCAAGCGGATTAAGACTTATTATAAAAAAGATAGACGGACTCATGTCGGTCACTATGGGTATACTCGTAGGGGTAGGCAGCGCGTGGGAAGACGAGCAAACGAGCGGTATTTCGCATTTTATCGAACACGTGAATTTTAAAGGAACGAAAAAGCGCACGTCTTTCGATATCTCCGAAAACGCCGACGCAATAGGTGCGCAACTCAATGCGTTTACCACCAAAGACATGACGTGTTATCACATTAAATCGACTACGGAACACGCCGAAGAAGCGTTTGAAATTCTTTCCGATTTATTTATAAATTCCACTTACGAAAAGACCGAACTCGACAAAGAAAGGACGGTAATCGTCGAAGAAATCAACATGGACGAAGATTCGCCCGAAGACCTTGTGTTCGATATGCTGGGCGAGGCTTATTTCGGCAAAACGGGCTACGGCAGAACGATTTTGGGCAAAACCGAAAACGTAGAGAGATTTTCAAGGGAAGATATCGGAAAATACAAGGCTTTGCATTACACGGCAGACAACATAGTCGTGTCAATAGCGGGCAATATAGATATAGAAAAAGCAGAAGAGTTTGTCGAAAAATATATGGAAGGAAAACTTCCCGTAAGCGATAAAAAACGCATTTTGGCATTGGAAAAGCCCATATTAAGCGACGTTTGCAAGCGTAAGGATATCGAGCAAGTGCATTTTTGCCTGGCGTTTAACGGTATAAGATATTCCGACCCCGACGTAGACCCCGTAAACATAATCAACGTCGCTTTGGGCGGAGGAATGAGCAGCAGACTCTTTCAAAAGGTAAGGGAAGAACTCGGTTTGTGTTACACCGTTTATTCTTATCCCAACGCATACGTCAACACGGGTACTTTCGTGGTGTATTCGGCGGTCAATCCAAAGAAATACAAACTTGCGTACGACACCGTTTTAAACGTAATCGACGAGTTTAAATTAAACGGCATAACCGAAGCGGAATTCAAGCGCAGTAAAGAGCAGATAAAGTCGAGTTTTACGTTCAGTCAGGACAGCACGGCTTCTCAGATGAACATATACGGCAAGTATTTGTTGTTTGAGGACAAAATTTTCGATTTTGAAAGCAAAATAAACGCAATCAACGCTTTAAATCTCGACGATGTAAACGAAAAAATAAAAGAATATTTCGATTTCAATTCTTTTGCCACGGCGGTACTCGGTAAAAACGTCGAAAAATTGAAATAAAAAGTTGTGCGCGAAATTCATTCGGGACAAAACAAATTGCGAATGGCGACTTATAAATTAAACAAAACGAAATTAAACTATAAACAAAAAAACGGATTAAGCAAAATCGCTTAGTCCGCTTTTATTTTGTCGTAAATCAGTTGGAAAATATGTTGTTTGTGTTTGTATTATTGGTGTTGTTGTTTAAATTGTTACGGCAAAGGCAACCCGTCGTCGTCATCAACGCAAGAAGCAAAAACAGTTGTGTGGACGTCACCGTTCCGTTGGAATACAGCAAAAACAGCAACGCCGCAAATACTACGGTATTTGTATTCATAAAACCTCCTTTCGACAAAATAAGTTGATAATATACAATATGCGTCAAAATTTTAAATATGTGCGTATTGACATATATCGAAACATTAATTTAAAATATAATCGTAAAGAATTTCTTTGGTGAAATACTTTTCATTAAAAAATATAAGAGGTGGGAAAAATGCAAAAAGAAATGTTACTCTTAGATAAAAAAACGCAAAATTTAGTAACCGAATACGTCCCCGGGGATGAAATTTTATATGATCTCGTGGGGTTCTTCTCGATATTTTCTGATTACACAAGGCTGAAAATATTGTCCGCACTTGCAATCACTCAAATGTGCGTGACCGACTTGTCTTCTATATTATGTATAAATCAGACGACCGTTTCGCACCAACTCAGAATACTTAAAAATTTGGGTGCGGTATCGGTAAAAAGACAAGGCAAAATTATTTTTTATTCTTTAAGGACTGATTTATTAAACGACGTAATGCTTAAAGGCGTCGAATTTTTAGGTTTTTAGTACATAATCATTTTCATCGTAATATAAATACCCGGAAAATAATTCAATAAAAGCAAAACCGCGAAAAACGATTTAAAAAATAAGGGAATTGCTCGCGCAATTCCCGTTGTATGTATTAATGTTTATTATTTGCCGCAACCGCAACCGAAGTTTTTGTTAAAGCCGCCTTTACCGCAGCAGCACAAAACGAGAAGTACGGGTAAAATCCAGCAGCAGTTCGTAAGTTTGTCGATTATACCGCAAACAGTACCGGTTCCGCAGCAGCAGAGTATAAGGAGAATTATTAAAATCCAAAGACAATAGTTGTCGTTTCCGAAAGTTAAACAGTTCATCATAAATATTTCCTCCGAATGTATAGCCGATTAATATCGTTGCTATCACTATATATTACTCAATACAAACGAAAATTGTTACAACGAAAACGCTTGCAAAATTTTCGGCAATATATTACAATTATAAACGGCAGACACCTTTTAAAAGAGATTTTCAAAGGGTTTGACTAATATTTACTTACATATTTTTTTACAACAGATATCCGTTAAAGGAATCTGATTGGAGGCAACATGAATTTTAAAGAAGTTTTTTCGTCGCGCAATCTGGCGAAAACGGCAGTACTTCTGGCATTTGTCATAGTACTTCAGTATTTCGGCAGTTACATTCAAATCGGAACGATTAGGTTTTCGTTCGTGCTTGTGCCGATAGTGCTCGGTTCGATAATCATCGGACCTGTAAACGGCGGCATACTCGGCTTGGGGTTCGGCGTAATCACCATAGTAATGGGTTTGACGGGTTACGATCCGTTTACGGGATTTTTACTTCAGGAAAGCCCCGTCGGCACGGTTTTGGTGTGCGTAATCAAATCGGTGGCGGCCGGTTTTCTCCCGGGGTTGTTTTATCAACTTTTGAATAAGAAAAACGGCAAAGCGGCAATTTACGTATCGGCGGTTTCCGCTCCCGTGCTCAATACGTCGATATTTATAATAGGTATGCTTTTAATGTACAAAACGCTTTACAAACTGGAAGCGGTGCAAAGCACTAATATATTTTACTTTTTATTTATACAAGCAGCCGGTATAAACTTTATCGTAGAACTTTTGATAAACTTATTGCTTGTGCCGGTTTTGTCTAACGTGATTAAAGTACTCACAAAGGAAAAATAAAAATGATTTTAGTTATAGATATAGGAAATACGAATATAAAATACGGCGTTTTCGACGGTAAACGCCTTATAGCGACTTTCAGGGTTTCTTCTCAAAGGACTTATACGTCGGACGAATACGGTGTTGTGGTCAACGATTTATTGTCGTCTAAGGACATAAAGAAAGACGAAATCGAGGGTATAATTATGTCGTCGGTAATTCCTCAACTCAATTACACGATGGAACATATGTGTAAAGATTATCTCGGTAAAACGCCTTTAATGGTAGGACCCGGACTTAAAACGGGACTCAATATAAAGACGGAAAACCAACGGGAAGTCGGTGCGGACAGAATAGTCAACAGCGTTGCCGCATACACTAAATACGGCGGACCTATTATTTGCATAGATTTCGGCACGGCGACTACGTTCAACGTAATTACCGACAAAGGCGAACTTATCGGCGGCGTAATCGCCCCGGGAATTAAAGGTTCGCTCGATTCGCTTGTAAACGGCACGGCGAAATTGCCCAATATCGAACTCGACGATCCGGGACACGTTATTTGTAAAAATACAATTACCAATATGCAAGCGGGTATTTTATACGGCTTTGCGGGACTTGTTGACAATATAGTAAGCAAGACTAAAAAGGAACTGGGCAGAGACGACGTAAAAGTCATCGCTACGGGCGGCCTCGGTCAGTTTATTTCAAACGAATCTAAAAGTATCGACGTAATGGACAGAACGCTTACGTTGGAGGGGTTGAGTATTTTATACGAAATGAATAAATAATTATGACTAAAACCGTAAAGATAGGGAAAACAGTAATAGGCGGAGGAAACCCCGTCGCCATTCAGTCAATGACTAATATCAAGACTGAATACGCAGACAAGGTGGCGGAACAAATACTCGCGCTCGAAAACGCAGGTTGCGACGTAATACGCGTCGCGGTAAAAGACGACGCCGACGCCGACGCATTGAAATCTCTTAAAAAAAGAATAAATATTCCGCTTGTGGCAGATATACACTTCGATTATAAATTGGCTATAAAGTCTATAGAAAACGGAGTGGATAAAGTGCGCATAAACCCCGGCAATATCGGTTGCGATAAAAACGTGGAAGAAGTGGCTAAAGCGATTAAAGACTACGGCGTTGCGGTAAGGGTAGGTTCCAATACCGGCAGCATAGAGAAAGAACTTTTGAAAAAGTACGGTAAAAACGAAATTTCTCTTGTGGAAAGCGCGCTTAAAAACGTGGCTGTATTAGAGAAGTTCGGCGTAGACAATATAGTAATATCCGCAAAGGCGTCTTCCGTGCCGCTTACCGTAAAAGCGTATAAATATTTATCACAAAAAACGGATTATCCTTTACACGTAGGCGTGACCGAAGCGGGTACTTACGACAGCGGTATAGTAAAAAGCAGTATAGGCATAGGCAGTTTGCTTTTAGACGGCATAGGCGATACAATAAGGGTCTCTCTTACAGCCGACCCCGTGCAAGAAGTAATAGCGGCTAAAAGAATTTTACGCGCCGCGGGACTCGATAAAAATTACGTAGAAGTCATTTCGTGTCCCACGTGCGGGCGCACTTCTTACGATTGTATAGGTCTTGCGCGTAAGGTCGAAGAATATACGGCAAACATAAAAAAGCCGCTTAAAATAGCGGTAATGGGTTGCGTCGTCAACGGACCGGGAGAAGCGAAAGATTGCGATCTCGGGGTGGCGGGCGGCACAAACTGTTGCGCTCTTTTTAAAAACGGCGAAGTATATAAAAAAGTAGGTTTAGACGAAGTAGAAAAACAGATTAAAGAGGAAATAGATAAACTTGTCGATTCAGAATAAAACGCAAAAGAAAATTTTAGAACAAATACGCGCCGTAGACGAAAGCGTCGCGCATATAAAATTCAGTCACATCACCGTATATAAAGGAAATTTTACGGTGCGTTTTAACATGATTTGCGACAAGGCTGTTTCTGTCGAGGTAAAGCAAAAAATCGAAAAGGTCATCGACGAGTACGTGCCGGGCAGTTTCGACGGAGTAGAAGTTTCCGTCAGAAAGGTGGTGGCGGACGACAGTCTCGTCGTTAAAGCGGTTTACGATTACATAAAAGACAACTGCCGCTCGCTTGCTCACTCGGTAAACATGGGCGACGTTTCGGTAAATTCTCAATCGGACATAATTATCATTACTTTAAAACTCGAGGATGATGCGATAGATTATTTCGAGTCTAACGGAATAGACGATGACATTTTAAATTATTTAGGAAACAACTTTTGCGAAAGTTTTAAAATTACTTACGAAAGCAAAGGCAGCACCCCCGTCGATAAGCAAATGCTCGAATTAAAACTCACCGATTCCGATTTTAAACGTTTGATTTTCCGCACGTTTAAAGTAAGCGACGTGACAAAATTGTTCGACAACGACGACAACGACCTTGCAATGTACATAGCGGACGTAAAAGCAAACACGGGCGCGGTTGCGCTTGCGGGCGAAATTACTTCGATTAAAGAATTAAAGACTAAAAAAGACAAGCCTTATTTCGTGATAGAACTGTATGACAGAACGGGGAGAATCACTGGCAGACTTTTCACAAATAAATCAAACGTAGACAAGGCGAAAAAACTTTTCGTCGGCAGTCAAATAATTATAAAGGGCGAAGTCGGGTCGTACAACGGCTATGCCGATTTAAGAATAAAGTCGGTAAACTTATGTAGATTACCGCTCGATTTCGTGCAGATGGAAAAACCGTCGCGCGCTCCCGCCGACGAATACAAAGTTATTTTTCCCGAAAAAATCGACAGCATAAGTCAAAACAACTTTTTAGAGGAAGAAAAACAACTTCCGGATTGCATAAAAAACAACGTTTTCGTCGTTCTCGATATAGAGACTACGGGTATCGAAATTGCCGACGGAAACAAAATCACCGAAATAGGCGCGGTAAAAATTAAAAACGGAATCATTTGCGAAAAGTTCGGCAGTTTGTTAAATCCGGGCAGGAGTATACCGCAAGAGATTGTGTCGCTTACCGGCATTACGGACGAAATGGTGAAAGATTGTCCGTCGTTTGAAGATATTGCGTCCGACTTGTTTAAGTTTTGCGACGGTGCGTACATAGTCGCACATAATGCCCCGTTTGATATGGGGTATATAAAACACTTTTCTAAAGAGCAAGATTACGTGTACAATAATCCCGTTATCGACACAGTGCCGCTTGCAAGAGAGGTGTTGCCGTCTTTAAGACACCACAAACTCAACAACTTAACAGACTATTTCGGTATCGAACTCGTCCACCACAGAGCATGGAACGACGCTTATGCGACGGCAAAAGTATTTTTAGAATTAATAAAGATTAAAAAATGCTTGCCAAACGTTTGAAATAGTGTTATTATATAGATATCTTAAATATTAAATTTTTTAGTATTGAGAGTGGTCGTCGACCACTCTCAAATGTTTTGTATCGCGATTTTCACATAAAAACGGCGGTAAAAAGAGGGTAAAATGAAATTTTTAAATACCGAAGAAATACGTAAGGCAATACAAAAAACAGCCGACGAAATGAATATCGAAATCGTCGATATAGAGTGTAAAATCAGCAAAAATCCTTCGTTGACGATTTTTTGCGACACCGAAGACGGCATAGATTTAAACACTTTAGAGGTTTTTCATAGGACAATCGAGCCTATTCTGGACGATATCGACGTATCATCCGGTGCGTCTTACACCTTAAACGTTTCCAGCCCGGGGCTTGACAGACCTTTCAAATCCGACAGAGATTTTGAAAAACATTTGGGTCTTGACGTCGAGATTAAACTTTACGCTCCGATAAAAGGCGTAAAATATTTTGAAGGCACGCTTATAGATTACGACGGTAAAAACGTAAAAATAAAACAAAGCGACGGAGAAGAAATTTTGTTTTCGCTTACACAAATCGCAAAGATAAACGAAGCGATTAAATTTGAGGATGAAGGAGATAAAAATGACTAATAAAGAATTTTTCAGCGCACTTGAAGATTTAGAAAAAGAAAAAGGCATAAGCCCCGAAACGATGATTGAAACGCTTGAAAACGCGCTTGTATTCGCATATAAAAAGCATACGGGAAATACCGGCAAAGTCGTTATTAAAATGAATCCCGAAAAATTCGCGGTTAAGTTTTACTCGGTAAAGACGATCGTCGACGAAGTGAACGACCCCGACAACGAAATTTCTTTAGATGACGCAAAACTCATTAAAAAATCTTATAAGTTGGGCGACACGGTAGAAAAAGAATTCGTGCCCAAGGATTTCGGCAGAATCGCCGCTCAAACGGCGCGTCAGGTTATTTTACAAAAACTCCGCGAGACCGAAAGAGATAATTCCATTCAGGAATATGAAGATAAAGAAAACGAAATTCATACTTGCATAGTGAGAAAGGTAGAAAACGGCAACGTTTACGTCGAACTCGGCGATAGCACAATCGACGGCGTGATGCTTCCGCAAGACCAGGTCCCCGGCGAAAAATATGAAGTAAACGACAAACTTAAAGTTTACGTTAAAAAGGTAAAAAATACGGGCAAGGTCGCACAAGTTCTCGTATCGAGGGCAGCGCCCGGACTTGTTAAAAAACTTTTTGAAAACGAAGTTCCCGAAATCAAACAAGGTCAGGTCGTTATTAAATCCGTTTCGAGAGAGGCCGGTCAAAGGACTAAAATCGCAATTTACAGCGAAGACAAGACTATCGATCCGGTAGGCGCATGCGTCGGCACGAGAGGGTCGAGAGTAAACGCTATCGTCGAAGAACTCAACGGCGAAAAAATCGATATTATTTTGTGGAGCGAAGACCCGCTCGAATATATCGCAAAGGCTTTATCTCCCGCAAAAGTGCTTAAAGTTTCCGCAATCGAGGGCGAAAAGGTCGCAACCGTAATCGTACCGGATGACAAGTTGTCGCTTGCAATCGGCAAAAACGGACAAAACGCAAGACTTGCGGCAAGACTCACCGGTTGGAAAATCGACGTAAAGAGCGAATCTAAGGCTCTGGCGGAAAGCGAACCTGAGTCAGAGGAAGAGACGGAGGAATAATTCTCGACGATGACAGAAAAAAGAGTTCCGCTCAGGACTTGTATCGCGTGCCGAAGCGAAAAGCCCAAAAAAGAGTTGTATCGCATTGTGAAAAACAAAAACGGCGATATATTTCTCGATAAAACCGGCAAAAGCGACGGCAGAGGCGCGTATATTTGCGGTAAGCAAGAGTGTTTGCAAAAATTGCGTAAGGCTCGACTTTTAAACAAAATTTTCAAATGCGAAGTGCCCGATTCGGTTTATGAAGGCATTGCGGAGGCGTTTAACGGTGTTGAGTAAAATTTATTCTTACGTCGGGTTTGCCATAAAAGCGAAAAAACTGCGTTGCGGAGTAAACGTTGTCGAAACGTTGAAAAAGGACGTGTATTTATTGATATTGTGCAGTTCGGCATCTGAAAACACGCTTGAGGACGCACAAAAATTACAAAAAAAATTTAATTGTCCGCTTTTGATTTTAAAAGGGGACTTGCTTGAAAATATCACGCATAAGGCAAATTGTAAATTGTGCGCCGTATGCGAGCCCAATCTTGCAAGGGCAATTATTGATAATTCCGACGACACGATCGGCGAAATTACGGAGGTTTAGACATGGAAGAAAAAAGAGAAGAAAAAAGAGATATTGTGTTCATCAAATCGCTTAACGAAATTTCTAAAGCAAAAAAGGTGGACGCTCTTTTAGACGAAGTTCAAAAATCTTTAAAGGTTCTTTCGGAAATGAGCAAAACCGTCAACGGGAAGGTGAAAGCACTTTCGGCGACCGAAACGCAGGAAGTTGTTCCCGTTAAAGAAACCGTCGAGCCGACCGAAGAGGTAAAGGAAGAAATAACCGCTGCGCCTGTGACCGAAGAAGTCCCGGAAAAGAAAAAGAGGACTAAAAAGGCAAAAAAGACCGAAGAGACTGTCGAAGAACCTGCAAAAGGAGCGGCAGAAACCGATAATAAAGCCGAAGAAGAAGCAAAAGCGGCTGCCGCGGCTGCCGAAGAGGCAAAACGTCTCGAAGAAGAAAAGGCTGCCGAACTTAAAAGAAAACAAGAAGAAGAGGAAAGACTCGCTAAAGAAAGAGCGCAAGCCGAGGCGGAGGCAAATCTTTCTCCCGAAGAAAAGGCAAAACTCGCAGCAGAACGCAAAAAGGCGGATATTGCCGCTCGTCAAGCGGAACTTATGCGTAGAAGGGGTATGACTCCCGAGCAGATTCAACAAATGCAATCGGCGCAAAAAAGCGGATTCAGAAGAGAATATGTGCCTTCCGAAGAAAAACAGTACACTCCGAGAGGGCAAAGACCCAACGGAGACAAACCGTTTAAACAAAGAGACGGACAACAAAGACCTCTTCAGAATAAAGACGGAGCAAGACCCACGCTCGGTAAGCCCGGAATAAACAAAGGTAGCGCGCCTAAGGTGGAAGTTGCTTTCGTACCTAAGGAAAACAAGAGTTACGGCAATAAAAAGAAAAACAGCGATAAAAATTACGAAGATAAAAAGTCTATCAATAAAAAGTCTTTGATAAAGACACAGGTGTCTATCGACGATTTCGACGAAGATAAGTCGGGATACAGGAAACTGAGAGTTAAAAAGCAAAAGAAAGACGAGGGTAAGACTCAAACCGTTAAAATCGAAAAAGCGGTAATCACAAAGGAAATTATTCCTATTAAAGAACTTTCCGAAAAACTCGGCATTACCGCAATAGATATCACTAAACGCCTTTTTAAAGAAGGTATAATGAAGACGATAAACGACTCGGTGGATTACGATACGGCAGGATTTATCGCCGCAGACCTCAATATCGAGTTGGAACTTAAACTTGCAAAGTCTGCCGAAGACGTATTGAACGAAGAATTCGATTCCGAGAGCGACGACGAGGCAAATCTCATCAAGCGTCCTCCCGTTATTACGGTTATGGGTCACGTCGATCACGGTAAAACTTCACTTCTCGATAGAATCAGAAGTACCAACGTAACCGCCGGCGAGGCGGGTGGTATAACTCAACATATCGGCGCATATTCGGTTTTGGTAAACGGAAACCCCGTTACTTTCCTCGATACGCCCGGTCACGAAGCGTTTACTTCTATGAGAATGAGGGGCGCGCAGATTACCGACGTAGCGGTGCTTGTAGTCGCTGCGGACGACGGCGTTATGCCGCAAACAATCGAGGCTATAAACCACGCAAAAGCGGCGGGCGTTTCCATTGTAGTTGCGGCTAATAAAATAGATAAACCCACGGCAAATCTCGACAGAGTCCGTCAAGAACTTTCCGAGCACGATATTCTCGTCGAAGAATGGGGCGGCGACGTCGCGTTGTGTCCCGTTTCGGCAAAGACGGGCGAGGGAATAGACGCTTTGCTTGAAACGATTTTACTCGTTGCGGAAATGAAAGAACTTAAAGCCAACCCCAATAGGAAGGCAAAAGGTACTATTATCGAGGCAAAACTCGACAAGGGTAAAGGTCCCGTCGCTACCGTACTGGTTCAAAACGGAACGTTGCGTCAAGGCGACAATATCATTGCGGGAACGGTTACGGGCAGAGTAAGGGCGATGATCGACGACAAGGGCAGAACCGTAAAAGAAGCAGGTCCTTCTATGGCTGTTTCCATACTCGGTCTCGAATCGGTGCCAAATGCCGGAGATAATATTTTTGCGGTAGACCAGGACAAACTTACAAAACTTGTTGCCGAAGAGAGAAAGAACAAAGAAAGAGAAGAACTTATCAAGCAATCTCAAAAGGTCAGCCTCGACGATTTATTCAGCAAAATTTCCGAGGGAGATTTAAAAACTCTCAACATAATTATAAAAGCGGACGTACAAGGATCTGCCGAAGCGGTAAAGCAATCGCTTGCAAAACTTTCCAATGAAGAAGTGCAAGTCAGCGTTCTTCACTCGGGCGTAGGCGCAATCAGCGAAACGGACGTTATGCTTGCCGACAGCGCAAACGCAATCATCATCGGTTTCAACGTAAGACCCGACGCAAAAGCAAAAGCACTTGCCGAAAAGCAAAAAGTAGATATCAAACTTTACAGAATAATTTACGAGGCAATCGAGGATATCCAGAACGCAATGAAGGGTATGCTTGCGCCTAAATTCCAGGACGTATATATGGGCAAAGCCGAAGTCAGAGAGACGTTTAAAATTACAGGCGTCGGTATGGTCGCCGGTTGTTACGTTACGGACGGTAAAATCGTCAGAAACGGCAAGTTGCGTATTTATAGGGACGACGTAATGATTTGCGAAGGAAACGTTCTTCAACTTAAACGCTTTAAAGACGACGTAAAAGAAGTTGCGGCAAACTACGAATGCGGCATTTCTATCGAAAACTTCAACGACATTAAAGTCGGTGACTTTATCGAATCGTATATTGTAGAAGAAAAAGACAAATAATAAAATTATGAAAAGCCCTTGCTTTTTAAGGGCTTTTCTTGCAAAAACAAGATTTTGCGTTATTCTGCGCAAATTTGAGGTGTAATATGAAACAGACAAGAGAAAAAAGATTAAACAGCGAGTTCAGAAGTTATATTTACGAAATATTAAAATACGAAATCAAAGACCCGAATTTTGAAAATATGTTTACTATTCTCGACGTTGAAACAGACGGCGATTTAAAAACCGCAAAAGTGTACGTAAGCATTTACGCAAAGGACGAACAAACCGTTCAGAACACTTTGGAAAGCATGAAAGCCGCCGCTCCTAAATTAAGGAAAGAAATTTCCTCGAGAATGCACATAAGGACTGTGCCAGAATTTACTTTCCACCTTGACAGGTCATCGGAATACGGACAAAAAATCGACGATATTATAAGTAAATTTACTTACGGAGAACATAATGACGACAATAACTGAAATTGCCGAAAAATTATCGACGTTAAAAAGTGCGCTCATTTTTTCCCACGTCAGACCGGACGGGGATACTTTGGGTTGCGCTTTTTCTTTAAAAACGGCTTTGGAGTCGTTGGGCAAAAAGGCGACTGTAATATGCCCCGATAAATTGCCGAAAAAGTTCGATTTTATCATCGACAATAAAGAAGTATGCCAAACTGTCGGAGATGAAAAATACGATGCGCACATTGCGGTGGACTGTCCTATCGAGGGTATGCACGATACTAATTGGAATTTGTTTTTAAAAAACAAAAACACTTTCAGTATCGACCACCATATATCTAATAGAAGGTATGCAAAATACAATTACGTGGAAGATTGTTCGTCTTGTTGCGAAATTATTTATAAATTAATCGTTGCGTTACACGTGCAAATCGACAAACAAATCGCAAATTATCTGATGCTCGGCATATGTACCGATACGGGCAATTTTACTCATTCGTCCGTTACCGGCGAAACGCTTTCAATCGCTTCGAAACTTATGTTTGCGGGGGCAAATCTCAACGAAATATATTATCAGACGTTTGTGAGGCAAACCAAAAACAGGGCGGCGTTGTTTGCCGAAACAATAAATAAAACTCAATATTTTTTAGACGATAAGTTCGCCGTGCTTTACATACCTATAAAAACTCTTGAAAAATATTCTTGTATAATGGAAGATACCGAAGGGTTTGTCGATTATCCATTATCCGTCGACGGGGTTGAAGTAAGCGTAAGCATACTCGAATTCGGCGATAAAAACTATAAAATCAGTTTCAGGAGCAAAGGTAATATAAACGTCAACGAAATAGCGGCATATTTCGGCGGCGGCGGACACGTTTTCGCAAGCGGCTGCATGATGAGAGGTTATATCGAAGACGTAATTGAAAAACTTGTTTATATAACAGGCACTTATTTGTAATTATGATAGGATTTATCAATATCGACAAACCCGAAGGCGTTTCCTCGGCTTACGTCGTCAATAAAATCAAGAAAAAACTCAATACGCCGTGCGGACATATGGGAACGCTCGATCCGTTAGCCACGGGGGTTCTTCCCGTTGCCGTGGGCAAAGCGACGAGGCTTTTCGATTATTTGCTCGATAAAGAAAAGGTGTATACCGCCGTTTTTGAATTCGGTTACGAAACCGACACTCTCGATAAAACAGGCACGATTATAAACTCCGACGGAAAAATACCAGCAGAAGAAGAAATCAAATCGGTATTGGGCGGTCTTACGGGTATAGTCGAGCAAATTCCGCCAAAATATTCGGCAAAATGCGTAAACGGACAAAGAGGTTATGATCTTGCGAGAAGGGGTGTAGATTTTACGTTAAAACCTAAAAAAGTCGAAATCAGAGATATAAAACTTATATCGTTCGACGGCAAAAGCGTAAAACTTACGATTACTTGCGGCGGCGGAACGTATATACGTTCAATTTGTCGCGACCTTGCTTACGCACTCGGTACGTATGCAACTATGACGTATTTGCGCAGAGAAAAAAGCGGCAGTTTTTGCATTGAAGACAGCGTTACGCTCGACGAATTTTTGCAAAACGAAGACCCGTCGCAATATCTGATTGCAACCGATACCGCCGTAAGTTATGAGAAAATATATATAAATTCACAGCAATATAAAAAACTTCTTGACGGAGTATTCGATAAATATGCCCTCGAAGACGGATTATATCGCGTTTATGCCGAAAATTCTTTTATAGGCATTGGTTTAGTCTGTCAAGGCGTACTTAAAATAAAATCGTATTGTCGGTAAAGTTATGAAAGAATATCGTTTCGGAGAAAAAATAAATAAAAAAATCGTTTTGTGTCTCGGGTATTTCGACGCCGTCCATTCAGGACATATCGCAATATTTGAAAGGGCTGAACGTTTGGCGAAAAAAACTCAAAGCGAAGTTGCGGTTTTTACTTTCAAAAGCGGATTTAATTCAAATTTCAATAAAAACGGCGATATCTTCACGTATGACGAGCGCAAAGACAAAATGAGTTTATACGGTATAGATAATTGCATTTTTTGCGATTTAACCGAAGAAATCCGCAATTTATCGCCCGATGGATTTTTGGACGAATTATTTAATATGGCAAAAATAACGGGGGTTGTTACGGGTAAAGATTATACATACGGCAAAAACGCTGCCGGCAATCAAATAACGCTCGAAAAGTACTGTAAAGGTAAAAACGTAATTTATTATATTGTGGGCGATGTCGAGTATAACGGGCAAAGGGTTTCTTCTTCTCAAATAAAAAAATGCTTATTGTCGGGAGAAATCAAACAAGCAAACGAAATGCTCGGCGGCAAGTATTTTATAAAATCTCAAGTGGTCGAAGGCAGAAAGGTGGGTAGAATAATAGGCTTTCCAACCATAAACATGCAAATTGACAATCAGAAATGTCCGCTTAAACACGGCGTTTATTATACCGAGACGATAATCGACGGCAAAAAATATAAAGGCATTACAAATTACGGTAATTGCCCGACGTTCGATGTGAATAAATTGACTATAGAAACTAATTTAATTGGTTTTTCGGGTGATTTATACGGCAAAATCGTTACTTTGTATTTCAATGATTATATAAGAGAAATTAAAAAATTCGCAACTGTAGACGAATTGAAAGCACAACTTATAAAAGACAAGGAGAAAACAAATGATTAAATTCGGACCGAGCGGAAATTCGGAAAGTTTCCGTGCCGAGGGGTATACAAAGACCGAACAAGCGGCAAAATGGCTCAAAGACAGAAATCTCGATTATTTCGAGTATTCTTTCGGCAGAGGAATACTTATGTCCGACGAAAAAGCAGAAGTTATAAAGCAAGCGTTTTTACAGCAGAATATCGGCATAAGCGTGCATGCTCCTTACTTTATCAATTTAGCCACGCCCGAAGAAGAAAAGGCAATCAATTCGTTTAATTATATTTTAAACAGTGCCGATAAAGTGCTTAAAATGGGTGGCAACAGGGTGATTTTCCATCCCGCGGCTCAAGGTAAAGCGACGAGAGAAGTCGCCGTACAAGCCACGCTCGACAGAATTAAAATTTTGCGCGATTTAATTTACGAAAACAATCTCGACAACGTTTTATATTGCCCCGAAACCATGGGAAAACTCGGGCAAATCGGCACCATAGAAGAAGTGACCGAATTTTGTAAAGTCGATAAAATTTTTATACCTACCGTCGATTTCGGACACGTAAACGCAAGGGAAAACGGCTCGCTCAAAATAAAAGAAGACTACAAGTCGCGCCTCGAATACATGATTGAAAATCTCGGCATGGAAAAAATGAAAAATTTTCACGTTCATTTTTCCAAAATCGAATATTCGGTAAAGGGCGAAATACGCCATCTTACTTTTGAAGATAAAAAATACGGACCGGAATTCGAGCCGCTCGCCGAGGCTCTTATCGAACTTGATTTAGAGCCTGTGATTATTTGCGAGTCTGCAGGCACTCAAGCCGAAGATGCAATGTGTATGAAAAACGCATATTTTAATATTAAAAACAACTTAAAAGCGTAAATTATTTAACAAAAAGTGATTTTGCAGTCGTTAAATTTATATAAAATTTACCTGAATGTGACATAATTTTTATAAAATCGCATTAAACGCACATATATTTTTGACAAATTTCAAAGATTAATATATAATTATAATGTTTAATATTTTGTTTAACGGAGTTGTACTATGAAATATAAAATGATATACGATAATTGGATTTCAAATCCGTTGCTCTCTCAGGAGGCGCATGAGGAATTGAGTTCGATTAAAGATAACGATAAAGAAATAGAATACAGGTTCGGCGCGGATTTGGCATTCGGTACTGCGGGCATGCGCGGTCTTATCGGTTACGGCACTAATATGATAAACGTTTATACCGTTCGTCGCGCAACGCAAGGACTTTCTGAATATATTAAAACTCTCGGCTTGCAAGCATTGTCGAAAGGGGTGGTTATTTCTTACGACACGAGAAGATACAGCGAATTGTTCGCAAGGACGGCTGCCGGCGTTTTACTTCAAAACGGAATAAGAGTTTATTTGTTTGAAAAACCGACTCCGGTTCCGATGTTGAGTTTTGCTGTAAGACAATTCAAGACGGTTGCGGGTATTATGATTACCGCAAGCCACAATCCAAAGGAATACAACGGATATAAAGTTTACGGAGAAGACGGGGCGCAAATGTCTCCCGAAGCAACTGCTCAGGTCGTAAAATACATCAAGGAAATTACCGATTATTTCTTGATTAAGGAAGTACCCGTCAAGTCAATGTCCGCATCGTATAACAACCTTTCGTACATCGGTAAACGTTTTGAAAAGAAGTATATAAAAACGCTTTGCAAATTGTCGCTTTCCAAAAAAGCGGTTAAAAAATGCGGCAAGAACATTAAAATCGTATACACTCCGTTGCACGGCAGCGGTTATTCGCCCGTTATGGCGGTGCTTAAAAAACTCGGCATCAACGTTACGGTCGTGGAAGAGCAAGTCAAGCCCGATCCCGATTTTTCTACTGTAGAAGTACCCAATCCCGAGGATAAGCGTGCGCTTAAAATGGGTATAGATTTAGCGAATAAAATCAATGCCGACGTCGTATTCGGCACTGATCCCGACAGCGACAGACTCGGCGTTGCCATAAGAGACGACAGCGGCGAATTTATCGGGCTTACGGGCAATCAGGTCGGCGTATTGTTGTTGAATTATGTTCTCTACAGACTTAAAAAAGAAGATAAATTGCCTAAAAACGGCGCAGTCGTAAAAAGTTTCGTCTCCACGGGTATGGCAAAGTCTATTGCCGATAACTACGGCGTAACTTTAATGGACGTGCCCGTAGGCTTTAAGTTTATCGGCGAAAAAATTAAACAATTCGAAAAAGACGGTTCTTACGAGTATTTGTTCGGTTTTGAAGAGAGTTGCGGATATTTAAGGGGTACACATTCGAGAGATAAAGACGCCGTCGTCGCAAGTATGTTGTTTGCCGAAATGGTTTGTTATTACGAATATATTGGCACAAACGTTTACAAGCAACTTTGCGAACTTTACGAAAAATACGGTTACGTTATAGATAAAACAATAAGCAAAATGTTCAGCGGTTTAAGCGCAATGGACGATATGAATGCCGTCGTTGAAAATTTGCGTCAAAAACACATAGACAAAATCGACGCGTTCAACGTTGTTGCCGTAAGAGATTATAAGTCGGGCGTACGCACGCTTGCCGACGGAACAACCGAAAAAATGGAATTTTCCGATATAAATTGCTTATATTACGAATTGGAAAACGGTAGTTTCGTTTGTCTGAGACCCAGCGGAACAGAGCCGAAACTTAAAATTTATTATTCTATAAAAGGAAACGATAAAGTCCACGCAGAGGCGGCTTTGGAAAACGTAATAAACGCATTTGAAAAAATTGTAGGATAGTGTTTTAACTTTAATTAAGTATTTTGTATTGTTTGGCGACATACAAGGATATGAATTAGTCGGCGTTTTTATTGATTTTTACTGAATTTTTGTAAATATCGCATAAAAACGCTTGACTATTTCGCAATTTAATGTTATCCTATTGAAGATATCAACGCGGAAAGCGAAGATATATATACTTAACGGTAGTTAAGTGAAAGAGTAGATTGACAACTGCATAGGAGAGCATAGATTTATGAAGCGAAGAGAAGTCGAAAGGCGGAGCGAAGCGG
>CAKQKE010000004.1 GCA_934247935.1 uncultured Clostridia bacterium | reverse complement strand
TGCGGTTTGCGTAAGCAAACGTAAAATTTAACGAAGATAAATTTTATAAACGAAAATTATAATATAAGTAATAAAATCATTTTTCAAATTGTAAACTTGCTTGCAAGGGTTTTAGTTTCGCCTTGATTTTTAATTTAATTGCTTGCACAATATACGCCTTGATTTTTTTAATTTTTTGATCGGGTTATATTTTTCAACCGCAATGCCAGTCTCAATTTTTATAAAATAATCCTTTCCTCTATGCGTTTGCTTGACTTTTTATTACCTCGATTATATAATACAATATGTTTGAAACTTCGTTTGGCCGGCGTATTAATCGGTCGACGATTTACTGCTTTTCAAACACAAAACCAACGAAAATTTTATTTAAAAGGAAACGCAAATGCACAATCAAAAAATCAACGCTTCGGCAAAAGAAATATGTTATATCGCCGTATGCGTGGCAATAATGGCAGTTTGTTCGGTAATAACTATTCCGCTCCCGGGCGGCGTACCCGTCACACTTCAAACCTTTGCGGTATTTTTATGCGTAGGTTTACTTGGCACGATGCGCGCAACCGTCGCAGTGACTGTTTACATTTTACTCGGCATGATAGGCGTGCCCATATTCAGCGGGTTCGGCTCGGGCGTGGGCGTAATACTCGGACCGACAGGCGGATATATTATAGGGTTTATTTTCTCGGCAATAATTTCGGGTTCGCTCGTTAAAGTCTTCGGCGAAAAACCCTATGCAGTATTTTTAGCGATGATTATCGGACTTTTGGTCTGTTATTTTACCGGTACGCTTTGGTTTGTCGGCGTCAAATCTACATTTACCTGGCAAGGGATAGTTTATGCGTTTACCGCTTGCGTGTTGCCGTTTATTATTCCCGATTTGGCGAAAATCGCGCTCGCTATTTTAATTTCAAACAGAATGAAAAAATACATAAACCGAAACAGCGACTAAACAACAAACATTTCAATACGACATTAAAAAAGACCTCATTATCGAGGTCTTTTTTTGTATTCTTTTATTAAGATTGCTGTTTTTACAGCATACGTATATTACAAACACGACAAAATATTAACATTTTAATAACTTTTCAACCGTAAAAAAATCATTTTCACAGTAGTTTCCAAACCATAAAAAAGCAGCATCGGCGTCGATTGGTAAACTACTGAAACAGTCGTTTTTACATCGTTCAGAAACGATAAAAACGCAAAACCGCTCATTTAATAAGTGCTATTTTTTATCTTTCACTCTATTAAAAAAACACCGTTTTTGTCGTTTCTGTCAATTAAAAAGTGTCATTTCTTATCTTGTTTAAGTACGTTTTGTTCTCTTAAACGTTTTATCCTTTCGTACTTTTTCATTTGTTCTTCTTTGTCTTTTTTGTACCACTCGTCGACTTCCGCTTTAAGTCTGTTTGTCTTTTTTGTAAGACCTATTCTCAACCCTAAAAACCAAACTATCGACCACAAAACCATAAGCACAAGAAATACCGTAATGACAATCATAAGCACTTTGCTTACCGATTTTTTATCGAGGTTGTAAAACCAGAAATACAAAGCGAAACACAACACCGCAACGATAAGAGTAAACGTGGTGGAAAAATCGGTGGCTTTTTTTAATTCTTTGCACTTTTCGATTTCCTTTCCGCAGTACCCTCTGTCGCCGAGTTTGGCGCGCATTTTTACTTCTTTTCTGCTCATTTTGACCGAGCGGTCAACTTCATTTCCTCCCGAGTTTTTCAATGTTTTTTCATACTCTTCTCTTATCATTGGTTTTTCTCCCGATTAAAAATTTTATTCAAAAAGTATCCCGTATAACTGCCTTTTATTTCAGCGACCTCTTCGGGGCTTCCCTTGGCGATAACTTGTCCGCCGCCGTCGCCGCCTTCGGGACCTAAATCGATTATATAATCCGCCACCTTTATTACGTCGAGATTGTGCTCGATTACAATAATGGTGTTTCCGCCCTCGCGAAGACGATTTAAAATATTGATGAGTTTTTCGACGTCGTAACTGTGAAGTCCCGTCGTCGGCTCGTCGAGTATATAAAGCGTTTTGCCCGTGGCGCGCTTGGAAAGTTCGGTCGCAAGTTTTACCCTTTGCGCTTCACCGCCGGAAAGCGTGGTTGCGGGTTGCCCGAGTTTTATATAACCGAGACCCACGTCTTGCAAACACTTGACTTTGTTGTAGATACTTGTGAAATTTTCAAAAAACTCCACCGCCTCGTCGACCGTCATATCGAGCACGTCGCTGATATTTTTGCCTTTATATTTTACCTGAAGGGTCTCTCTGTTGTATCTTTTACCTTTACAAACTTCGCACGGCACGAACACGTCGGGCAAGAAGTGCATTTCTATGCAAATTATGCCGTCGCCTTTACAGTTTTCGCATCTGCCGCCGCTTACGTTAAAGGAAAATCTGCCCGATTTATACCCCCTTGACTTTGCGTCCTGAGTGGCGGCAAACAAATCTCTTATGCTTGTAAACGCACCCGTATAAGTCGCCGGGTTACTCCTCGGCGTTCTGCCTATGGGCGATTGGTCGATTTGTATTACTTTATCGAAATATTCGACGCCTTCGATTGAATCGAAATTTCCCTCGACTGCTTTTCCGTACGTGAGCGAACCCGACAACGCAGGATATAAAATTTCGTTGACGAGAGAACTTTTTCCGCTTCCCGACACGCCCGTGACGACCGTAAACAACCCTACGGGGAAAGACACGTCCACGTTTTTCAAGTTGTTTTGTCTTGCCCCTTTTATCGTCAGCCATCTATCCGACGGAACAACCCTTTCTTGCGGCACGTCGATACTTCTTCTGCCCGCCAGAAAGTCGCCCGTGATAGAACGTGGGCTGTTTTCGATATCTTCCAGAGTTCCGCAAGCGACAACTTCGCCGCCGTGCACGCCCGCATAAGGACCTATGTCCACTATATAATCCGCCGCACGCATCGTGTCTTCGTCGTGTTCGACCACGATAAGCGTGTTGCCGAGATCACGAAGATTGGTAAGCGTTTTTATAAGTTTTTCGTTGTCTCTTTGATGAAGACCTATGCTCGGTTCGTCGAGTATATAAAGCACGCCCGTAAGTCCGCTTCCTATCTGAGTCGCAAGACGGATTCGTTGCGCTTCACCGCCGGAAAGCGTACCCGCCATTCTGTTTAAAGACAAGTATCCGAGTCCGACGTTTTTCAAGAAATTGAGTCGCGCCGAAATTTCTTTTAATATCGGCGTTGCGATTAAGGTCTGAGTAGTGTCGAGTTGAATACCGTTTATGAAATCGTAAACCTTATCTACGGAGATTTCGCACACCTCGTTGATGTTTTTACCGCATACGGTTACTGCCAACGCTTCTTTTTTAAGCCTTTTACCTCCGCACTCGGCGCACGGTTTAGTGACCATATATTTTTGTATTTCGGCTTTGGTGTAGTCGCTCGTTGTCTCGCGGAAACGCCTTTCGAGATTGGGAATAACCCCCTCGAACGACGAGTACATACTGCCGGCAAACGTGTGCGTACTGTATGTCATTTTTATCTTCTCGCCGCCGTTTCCGTACAAAATCATATCGGTGACGGACTTGGGTAAATCTTTTACCGGTACGTCCATACTGAAACCGTAATGGTCGGCGAGTGCCCTGAAGTACATTTGGGTCATTTTAGAACTGTCGAGATTCCATCCCGACACGGTAAACGCGCCCTCGGAAAGAGATTTGTTTTTATCTCCCATTACAAGCGCGGGGTCTATAGTCTCGTTAAACCCCAAACCGTGGCAACACGGACATGCGCCGTAAGGATTGTTGAAGGAGAACAACCTCGGCTCTAATTCTTCTATGCTGATATCGCAAACCGGGCAACTGTATTTTGTGGAAAACAGTTGTTCTTTACCGTCGCACTCGATAACGACGAGTCCTTCTGCCAACTTTATCGCCGTTTCCAGACTGTCGGTAAGTCTTTTTTGTATTCCTTCTTTTACGATAAGCCTGTCTATAACTACAGATATTTCGTGTTTTATGTTTTTATCGAGAGTGATTTGCTCGGTAAGTTCGTACAACAAGCCGTCGATTTTCACCCTTGCGTAGCCGCTTTTTTTATACGATTCGAGTTGCTTTGTATATTCGCCTTTTCTTCCTCTTACAACGGGAGCGTTGACGTAAATACGGCTGCCTGCGGGCATCGCCATGACTTTGTCGGCGATTTCGTCTACAGTTTGCCTTTTTATTTCTCTGCCGCATTCAGGACAGTGCGGCACACCTATTCTCGCATATAAAAGTCTGAAATAATCGTAAATTTCGGTGACCGTACCCACGGTTGAGCGCGGATTGTTTGAAGTAGTTTTCTGGTCGATTGAAATTGCGGGAGACAACCCCTCAATTTTATCGACGTCGGGCTTTGACATTTGTCCTAAAAATTGCCTTGCGTAACTCGACAAACTCTCGACGTACCGCCTTTGCCCCTCGGCAAAAATGGTATCGAACGCAAGCGTCGATTTACCGCTGCCCGAAAGCCCCGTAAAAACGACGAGTTTGTTTTTGGGAATCGTGAGATTTACGTTTTTTAAGTTATTTTCTCTCGCTCCTTCTATTTTGATGTAAGTATCGTTCATTTTATCCTCTCATTTTCTTTTTGAGCGCGGCAATCGTCTCTCTCAATTCGATGCACTTCTCAAAATCGAGATTGTTGCTCGCAACTTTCATTAAAGCCTTGAGTTTTTCAATCTCTTCTGGAATATCTTTTGCTTTGATATCCTTCGTACGGTCAACTTTACCCGTAATTTCAAGGGTGTTGACTATGTCTTTTATAATGGTTTTAGGCACAATGCCATGTTCTTCGTTGTATTTTTGCTGAATTTCTCTTCTGCGGTCGGTTTCGTCTATCGCCCTTTGCATACTGCCGGTAACGTTGTCGGCGTACATGATTACTCTGCCTTCGCTGTTTCGGGCCGTTCTGCCTATCGTTTGAATAAGTGCGGTATCGCTGCGCAAAAATCCCTCTTTATCTGCGTCCATTATGGCGACGAGTTTTACCTCCGGCAAGTCGAGACCTTCACGCAATAGATTGATACCCACAAGCACGTCTATGTCGCCGCGGCGCAACTCGTTGATGATATCTATTCTTTCCAAAGTGTCGACGTCGCTGTGCATATAACGCACTTTGTATTCGAGTTCTTTTAAATATTCGGTAAGGCTTTCCGCCATTTTTTTTGTGAGAGTCGTGACCAGAACCCTGCCTTTATCTTTTATCACGGCATTGATTTCACCGCGCAAATCGTCGATTTGTCCTTTAGTGGGTCTGATTTCGACCGGCGGGTCTAAAAGCCCCGTGGGGCGGATAATCTGCTCGGCAACGTTGTCCGCAATACCCATTTCGTAAGGTGCTGGCGTAGCAGATATACAAACGAGTTGAGTTATTCTTTTATCGAACTCAGCAAAAGTCAACGGGCGGTTGTCGTACGCCGATTTAAGCCTGAAACCGTAACCGACAAGATTTTCCTTTCTCGACCTGTCGCCGTTGTACATTGCCCTTATCTGGGGTATCGTCATGTGGCTTTCGTCGATAAAAATAATGAAATCGTCGGGGAAATAGTCTAAAAGCGTAAACGGCGGCTCGCCCGGTTTTCTACCGTCAAAATAGCGTGAATAATTCTCCACGCCGCTGCAATACCCTATTTCTTTCATCATTTCTATGTCATAACTCGTGCGCTGAAGCAACCTTTGCGCTTCAAGGAGTTTTCCGTCTTTTTTAAGGTCTTCCACCTCGGTAATCATATCCGAACCGATTTCTTTTAAAGCCTCGTTCATGATATCGCTGCCGACCGCATAATGGCTGGCGGGGAAAATCGCCACATGCTTTAAAGTGGACACTATATCGCCCGTAACGTAATCGACTTCCGACAATTTATCTATTTCGTCGCCGAAAAATTCTACCCTTATTACCGTTTCAGACCTGTCTGCGGGGAAAATTTCCACCACGTCGCCCCTTACTCTGAACGAAGCGCGTTGAAAATCGACGTCTTTTCTGTCGTAATGTATGCCGACGAGTTTAAGCATCAATTCGTCTCTGTCCATAACCATGCCCGGACGGAGAGATATCGCAAGCGAGAAAAACTCTTCGGGCGCACCCAAGCCGTATATACACGAAACCGAAGCGACAACTATTACGTCTCGTCTTTCCGCGAGCGAACTCGTTGCCGAAAGGCGTAATTTGTCTATCTCGTCGTTTATGGAAAGGTCTTTTTCAATGTAAGTATCTGTCGTGGGAATATATGACTCGGGTTGATAATAATCGTAATAGGAGACGAAATATTCAACTCTGTTTTCGGGAAAAAATTCCCTTAATTCGTTGCAAAGTTGAGCGGCGAGCGTCTTATTGTGTGCGATTACAAGCGTGGGGCGTTGCACTTTTTCTATCACGTTTGCCATAGTAAAGGTTTTTCCGCTGCCCGTTACGCCGACAAGTACTTGCGTGCGCAAACCGTCCATTATACCCTCGCTCAACGATTGTATCGCTTGCGGTTGGTCGCCCGTGGGTTTATATTTTGAATGTAAAATAAATTTTTTATCTTCCATAATTTTAATTTCTGTCGGCTTTACCTCATACGTATGTCGTAAAAACGTAATTTTAAGCAAATAACAGCAGTATCAGTCTGCCCACTAACGAGGTGAGTAAGGCACACAATACGCTTATTATAATTTTATATTCGGTCGACCGTTTTGTCTGTAATTTTTCTCTTTTGTACCCTTTCCCTTTACCGTGAAGCGTGATACACATTACGGGGACGCCCTTTCTGTCCGTCTTTATTACGTCGAAATAATCCTCTCGTTCAAGCGAATCGACTACTTGCTCGATTTCTTTATCGGACATTTTCTTTTTGTGTGAAACGTAAAAGGATATCTCCGCAACGTCGATTAAACAACTGTTTTCGTTTAAACATTTGTCGTAAATCACGTCCATCACGCAACGCTCTTTATTTGAAAGCATAAATCACCGTTATTATTGCGACAATCAAAGTAAAAGCCGCAATCGCTCCGATAAATGCGCCGAAAAACGCTTGTCTGAAATATTTTACGTCGTCTGAAGTGGGTAAATCCGTCTCGATATTGAGCGACAAGAGAAAATCTATGCTTTTTGCGGTTATTCTTAAACACAACTCTTTCGCATCGCAATATTTTAAGTCGATAAAACCGCTTTCGTTTAAAAAACGCACGTCGCTGATCAAATTGTCTATGGAATAGTTTTCGTCAGTCAATTCGTCTACCGCAGCCAGAACGTATCCGCTTTCGGGGTAAAGTTTTTTGAGTTTTTTTATAAGGTTAATTTTATTATCGTCAAGATACAACGCCTTTTCTCCTTACCGCACGTAAACTTTGCGGCTTTACAAGGCTTTTAGTCAGCCCGAGCGGCTTTGTCGAAATTAACTTAAGCCGCATACCTTAAAAAAAGTATGTATCTTTTTTAATATATTAATACTAAAATATAAGGCAAAACACAAATAATATCGAAGTAAACAAGCCTATCGCTATGCCCGCAAAACTCAAGACAAACGAAGTTTTCGTCAACTCGTCGGTTTCGCCTTTGTGTTTTTGTATAATAGTCATGACAAGTCCCGCAATCGCAAACGGCAAACCTATATAAAATATCGAAAGTAGCAAACCCAGCATCGAAAAAACAAAGGGCAATTTTTTAATTGCGGGCTGCTTTTGCGTTTTATTAAACGCCGTGTCGTTTGCCGATTGCGGCTTGAAATAGTTCCCGCTCGGCATTATATATGCGAAATTTTCCGTCTCGTTTTCGTGTTGGAATTTAATTCCGCTTTCGTCGGTGTTTTCAGTCGAATTTTCAGCCAGATTTTCAGTAAAGTTTTCAGCCGCGGTTTCGACACTGTCTACGTTATTCACTTCGGCATCTCTTAAAACAAAATTATCGGGTTTTTCTTGCAAATTTTCGCCGTTTAACAACTCAAAATTTTCTTCGCCAACGCCGCCTTCAGCCGAATTTTCGCTTTCCGTTCCGGCGGTCTCTTTCATATCGCCTTGAATATCGTCGTTATTTTCGTTTTGCGCGTTTTCCGTATTTTCGTTTTGCGCATTAATTTCAAGATTTTTTTGCTCTTCGATATCGCCGTTTTGGTCGTCTTCCTGCATATTGTTTTTAACGGTTTCCTCGGCGAAATCGTTTGCGTTTTCTTCAGTTTTTAAATTTTCCTTAGGTTGAAAATAATTTTCCATTTTGTCTTCGTTCCCCATTTTGCCGTTTATTTTTATGCTTGAAATGTTTCTATTATTCGGTGATATCCTCGATAAGTTCTTCGCAAAGCACTACTCTGTTTTTCTCTTCTTTAATGCCGAGTTTTTTTGCTTTATTTTTTACAATGCCCTTGGCAATCCAATACGAAACGACGGTAATCGCGCCGCCAACCAGAACGTCGGACAAGAAATGCGCGCCCATTACCATTCTTGAAATCGCAACAATTATCGGAGCAGCGACCGCAACGCACCAAAGGATTATTTTTGGTTTTTTCTCGTTTAATCCGGGCAACAAATCGGGAAGCGCAAGCAAAGTGACGAGCATTGTTGTCGACGCAACGTGCCCGGAGGGAAACGATTTTAAACCGTCGGCGGCAATGCCGAGTTCCAGCCATCTTTCGCTTACTTTTTTAATCCCGCTGAATTGATACCACCTTTTATACATAGAAAAACCGCCGTCGCCACTCTCTTCGAGTATAGCCATCGTGCAATATCTCGGGCGCGACGCAATAACTTTAATTCCTTGCGCAAACGCCTGACTTATCGCCGCGGTAAATATAATTATCAGCGACCAAACGTACAGCCTTGCAATGGTCTCTTTGTCCTGTTTACTCAATACGTATAGCGTCAAAAGACACAAAATGAGCCCTGCGACCGAAAAAGCGAACGTAGCCGCAGAGTCCAATTTATCCTCGTAATTATAGTGTGCGGCAATATACGAAACAAACTTGCGCACAAGCAAAAACCAGAAAATAAACGCCATCAAAGCGCAAACGAATTTGACGATATATCTATACGCCTTATCTTTAATTTTATCGCTATAGAAAAAAATCACACCGAAGGCAATCGCCACAAGCATATATACAGGCAACGCGCCCAAATCATCGAAAATTCTGCCGAATATGTTGCGCGAATAATACTCTCCCGCATTAAGGTCGGCAACAACGTTGTTTATTTGTAAATCGAAAAACGTGGCGATAATCATTAAAACGATATATGCGGCAATCCCCGACAATAAAATAATTTTCTTTTTGTCTATGGCTTTTTCCTTATTCATAACTTCCTCGTTTATATTTTTATATATAAAATAATACTATATTTTATTATTTTTGTCAATTAAGATTATAAATATAAGGCGCGCTATTTACTAATTATAAAAACTTTGTATTGTCATACTGTTGTTTCTCGGTGTACCTTGATTTTTAAATAAACAAAATTGTCGTTTTTGCGACAACCGTATCGTGTAAACCCGACAGTCGCACTGCATTTTATATATAGACAGTAAAAGAGTCCGACAAAAAGTCGAACTCTTATTTTATTTGTTTTAAATTTTAGTTTTTGCAAAATTACGCTATGCGGAATTCATAAGTAAGTTGCTCTACTTCTCTGTACAACTGTACTCCGTCGCTACCTATGCTTGTGGAAGGGATTTCCAAACAATCGGTATCGATATTCTCAAATTTATAATCGGAATATTCCAAAGTTTTTACGTTATCTTCGGTCGTGAGTACAAATTTTAACAAATTCGAGGTTTCGTTTTCAAACACGTAAGTGTAAGCCTTTCCGTCGTAAGCAAAGTCAAACTGTCTGCAAGTTACGCCGTTGTACTCCACTTCTTTGCCCTTTTGGAAAAGAGTGAGAAAACTGCCCGAAGTGATGCTCGTGGTATATTTGTACATAAAGTTTCCTTCATAAGTCACGTCTACTTCTTCGGTCTTTTTATATTCTCCGGTCCACACGCCGAGCGTTTTCGATTCGCTTATTTCATAAAACGTTTTGTCGGAAAATATTTGTCTGTATGCAAGTTTTCCGTCGTCAAAACTGTTTTTGGAAAATCTGTAAGCATAACTGCCGTCTTTTGCATAACAAGAAATATAAATAGGCGTTTCTTGTTGTGAGTCGGTATACACAATGTTAAACGAATATTCGTTGGTATTTGCCAATTTGTTGCTGAAGTCGATACTTATCGTGTTTGTACACGAAGTCATAACAAACACCGTTACCATAATAAGTATCGAGCATAATAATTTACAAACTTTTTTCATAATTAAAGCCCTCCTGACGGTTTTATTAAATTTATTAAACACAAGTCGCAATAAGATTTTATTTTTTATTGTGAATGCACTTAGTTTTTACACATTTTGCAATAACTGCAACTTTGTTTGCAATATGCGAAATTGTAAACCATTGCAAGCAAGTTTTCAATTTCTTATAATAACAGAAGTTTTGTCTGAAAGCACGCGAGAAACATCGAGCGTATTTTCAAGCAAAACCGATGTTTTTTCAAACTTAGAAGTGCAAAGTGCCAACTTTGCGAGCGCGTTAGCGCAAAATTTTGAACTCGTTTCAAAATTTACTTCTTGTAGTTTATAATAACTAAAGTTTTGTCTGAAAGCACGCGAGAAACAGCGAGCGTATTTTCAAGCAAAACCGATGTTTTTTCAAACTTAGAAGTGCAAAGTGCCAACTTTGCGAGCGCGTCAGCGCAAAATTTTGAACTCGTTTCAAAATTTACTTCTTGTAGTTTATATTATAATTAATACACGTAAATTTGTCAAGATTATTTAAAAATGTAATTTTATTTTTTGTTTGTCTCAAAACAGTAGCAAAAATACGAAAATAATGATATAATTATACGGAAAATAATATTCACAGCAACAAAAGGAGGTTTCCTTTTATGGACATGAAGCAAATAGAAAAGAAATGGCAGGCTAAATGGGAAAAAGATAAAATCAATTATTTTAATCGTAAAAATATTGATAAAAAGTTTTACTGTCTTGAAATGTTTTCGTACCCTTCGGGAGCAAAACTTCACGTGGGACACTGGTATAATTACGGACCCACCGACAGTTATGCAAGATATAAAAAGATGAAAGGATATGAGGTGTTTCAGCCGATGGGCTTTGACGCTTTCGGTTTGCCCGCAGAAAACTATGCTATAAAAACAGGCGTTCACCCAAAGGACAGCACTCTTAAAAACATCGAAACAATGGAACAACAACTTAAAGCCATGGGCGCAATGTTCGATTGGAGTGCGGAAATCAAGACTTGTATGCCCGATTATTACAAGTGGACGCAATGGATGTTTTTAAAACTTTACGAAAACGGACTTGCATACAGAAAACAAGCCCCAGTCAACTGGTGTCCGAGTTGCAACACCGTCCTCGCCAACGAACAGGTAGTTGACGGAGTTTGCGAAAGATGCGGCACGGTCGTTTATAAGAAAAACCTCACTCAATGGTTTTTTAAAATCACTCAATACGCAGAAGAACTTTTACAAGGTCTCGACAATCTGGATTGGCCCGAAAGAACAAAGGCGATGCAAAGGCACTGGATAGGCAAATCCACGGGCGGCGAAATTAAATTTACCACCGAAAGCGGACTTCCCTTCGTGTGCTTTACCACCCGTGCCGACACGCTTTACGGCGTGACATACGTGGCAATCGCCCCCGAACACGAACTTGTAAAACAAATCGTCACACCCGAACAAAAAGAGGCTGTCGATAAATACATCGAAGAGACGGCTAAAATTACCGAAATAGACAGGCTTTCTTCCACAAGAGAAAAGACGGGCGTCTTTACGGGCGCATATGCAATCAACCCTATAAACAACAAAAAAGTGCCCATTTATGCCGCAGACTACGTTTTGGCTACTTACGGCTCAGGTTGCGTCATGGGCGTACCCGCTCACGACGAGAGAGATTTCGCCTTTGCTAAAAAGTACGGCATACCCGTAGTGCAAGTTATTCACAACATAAACGGCGACGACACCCTTCCTTACTGCGAAGACGGCGTGCTTGTAGGCAGTCTGAAACACGACGGACTCACCAGCGAAGAGGCAAGGCGCGCAATTATCGCCGACCTCAATGCGAAAGATAAAGCAAACTTTAAAGTAAATTACAGATTGAGAGACTGGCTTGTATCGAGACAAAGATATTGGGGTGCGCCGATTCCCGTGATACACTGTCCCGAATGCGGCGTCGTACCCGTACCTTATAAAGATTTGCCGGTAGAACTTCCGTACAACGTAGAATTTAAACCCGACGGAAAATCCCCGCTTGAAAAATGCGAAGAATTTATGAACTGCAAGTGCCCCAAGTGCGGCAAAGACGCAAGGAGAGACCCCGACACTTTGGATACTTTCGTTTGTTCGAGTTGGTATTATCTCCGTTATCCCGACAGTAAAAACAGCGAAATGCCGTTTAATCCCGATATTATCAACAAAATGTTGCCCGTCGACAAATACGTCGGCGGACCCGAACACGCTTGTATGCACCTTTTGTATGCTCGTTTCTTCACGAAGGCACTCAGGGATATGGGATATCTCAACTTTGACGAGCCGTTTAAGTCGCTCACCCACCAGGGTATCATTTTAGGACCTGACGGCAACAGAATGAGCAAGTCCAAGGGAAACGTAATTTCACCCGACTCTTATATAGAACAATACGGTTCGGACGTGTTCAGAATGTACCTTATGTTCGGCTTTGCTTATACCGAAGGCGGCGCATGGAGCGACGACGGTATAGTCGCCGTTGCAAGATTTTTGGACAGAGTCGAAAGAACCGTTCTCAAAATCAATGCCGAAACAAACAACGACGTAACGGCTTACGGAACAAACGAGAAAGATCTCGATTACGTGCGCAACTATACTATTAAAAACGTCGACAACAACATGAATAACTTCGGTTTCAACTCGGCGATTGCAAGAATTATGGAATACGTAAAAGCAATCATCAGATACGACGACCTCGAAACGAAAAACTTGAAATTCCTGAACGAGTGCGTAGACGACCTTCTTAAATTGCTTGCGCCGCTCGCCCCTCACTTCTCGGAAGAATTGTGGTCTTCAAGAGGACATAAAAAGTCGATATTCCTTGAAAAATACCCCGAATTCAATGAAAACGCCCTTGTAAAGGACTGTGTTGAATACGCTATTCAGGTAAACAGCAAAATCAAAACGAAAATGGAAATTCCGTCCGACGCGGACGAGGAAGCCATTAAACAACTCGTTTTAAACGACGATATCGTCAAAAAGAACGTTGCCGACAAACCCGTAAAGAAATTTATAATAATTAAAGGCAGACTTATCAATATAATTTGCTAAAACTATTTACCGGATTTTTGTAAAGGGTTTTGTCTTTATAGAAAATTCTATAATATTATTACCCGTCGCATTTTTTATGGATGCGGCGGGTTTTTATTATTTTTTTCGTTGAATTTTATACGGTAGTTGGTGATTTTTCGGCGGTTTTGTATTTTACGGTATTTTGACGTATTTTGCAATGAGATTTTACTTGTTATCAAATTTTTTGAGTAAAAGAAAAAGGCAACGATTATTTTCATTGCCTTGATTTTTATGTGCGAAATTAATTTTTATCGAAAAGCCGACATATTTCCTAAAACAGCGTTATGCCGGTAAGTCCTTCGATAAGAATTTTTATACCTAAAAGAATTAAAATTACGCCGCCGACAAATTCCGCTTTCGATTTGTATTTAGAACCGAACAAGTTGCCGACTTTAAATCCCGCCATCGATATAAACGCTGTGATTAAACCGATAATTCCCACCGAAACGAAAATATTCAGTTTTTGGGGTGTAAGTGCAAGCGTAACACCTACAGCCAACGCGTCTATACTCGTCGCAAATGCAAGCACAAGCATTGTTTTAAGCGAAAAACTTGCGTCTTTTGCCTCTTCGCTTTTGGAAAACGCTTCTTTAATCATGTTTGCACCGATTAAAACAAGCAAAATAAACGCTATCCAATGGTCAACGGAATCCACTGTTTTTTCAAATGCCGAACTCAAAAAATACCCTATAAGCGGCATTATCGCCTGAAATAAACCAAACCAGATACCGACCGCAAGATATCCTTTCGCTTCCGCTTTTTCCACCGACAAACCTTTACATATCGATACGGCAAATGCGTCCATCGCAAGCCCTACCGATAAAATAACAATATCCAATAAACCCATATCGTTTCTCCATGAATGCCGCTTTTACAGCGATGTTATTTTATATTTTACGTAAAACTGTCAACTTTACTCAATACGTATGTCGGTTTTGCGTCTTTTTCGCTTGATTATTTTTTTGTGTGGCATTTTCAAGCCGCCTGTAATGCCTTTTAATAATTTGTTCGTCCGAAGAAAAATCAACCTCTTCGAGCGGTAAAATTTCCTTTAAAAAATCTTCGTATTCATACACAAAAACTTCGCTTCCTTTGTCGTTCGTTCTTTCTCCGAGCGGTGTTTCATTGATAAATTTTTCGCTGTTTTCAGTCACGAAAATGTTTGCGCTTTCCATATTCATCACAAACTTGCCGCCTGAAGAATAAATACGCTTAATCATCTTTCTTACAAGGTCTACGTCTCCGCTTAAAATTTCTTTTGAAAAACAAATTTTTTTGCGTGCGAATTTACCGCCGTAAACTCTTTTGGAGCGAGCAATTTTTTCAAGAAAATTGTGTATGAGAATGTTTTTGTTTTTAGTTCTGTTTTTAGAGAGTTTTTTAAGTTCATCCGATTTAGCGATGCATGGCGTAAAGTCGTTTTCCTTGTTTTCGCCGAACGTAACGCAATATTTTTCGGCAACTTCTTCTATGCCGAGTCCCGCCGTTTCGCAAACGTTTTTAAGCAGTAACAACGTCATACGTGCGTCTTCATCCGACCTGTGAGACACAAAATCTTCGTGAAGTTGTTGTCCCGCCGCCGCAAGACCGATGCAGTTGGGCAAATCGTTGACTACTCTGTGCAAAATTTGCACGTCCAAGAACCTGTATTTAATTCTTTTTTTATGAAAATAATCGCATGCGTCGTTTACATATTTCACGTCGTTGTCAATGGCAAAACCAATCACAAGCGCATCCTCGAAAAGAGTGGCTATTTCGTTGTAATAATGGTCAAAACGGTAACTTTTTCTAAAAACTTCTTCGGGATAAGCGAGTTGAATACCCGCCTTTTGCGCTCTGCCGTTGAAAAACTTTTTGGGAATGGGGTTAATGATGACGTCCTTTTGTTCTATTATATTAAAATTTTCGTCGGAAATGCAATAACCGAAACTGCATATGCTTGCATTGGTAAACTTACCCGTGCAACTTTCGACGTCCATTGACAGTATTTTCATATTTTCTCCTTCCCGAATTTTATAAACGTTTTTAACTGCGATATATAAACTGCAATATGCTCCTAACGTGGTATATACGGCGTTTTGCGTCTTTGTTAAGCCGTTTTATTTTAAGTTGATTATTTAAAATTAAACCGTTTATTTTTTAATGAGTTGTTAAAACGCCGATAAGTCTGATCGTTTGCTTATTCCGGTCGCTGCAAACAACATTGTTAAGTATACCACAAAGTTTATATATAAATCAAATAAAATAGGTAAATTAATATTTTACCGCCGTTTTAATTACTGCTCGGCAATTTTTGGGGCGAATTTTTAAGGGTAAAACATTTTTCATCTTGACGACAATTTATTCCCGATAATTACTTGCCGGCAATCACTTATCGGCGTTTTGTTTCAGCAATTCTGCCGCTTGCCTTTTTAAAGTTTCGCTTTTTTCATCCACAAGCAACAACTCGTTGTATTTATAAAAAATTTCGCAACCGCAGTCCGCAACGCAAGAAATAAAATCTGCGTCGGATATCAGGTTGATTAAAAGCGCGGTCATTTCCTGCCCGACCGAAAAACAATTCTCGACAAAGGCAAAGGCATTTTCCACACTGTAATTAAACTCGCCTTTAAGCGACAAAATTTTGTCTTCCAATCCGCTTTTTACTTCACTTATAGTCTTGTCCTTTTGAGACAAAAGTATTTTATAAACCTCTTTATCTCTTACGCCAAGCGTGCCGTTTTCGATGCCGTTTGAAATGGTTTTTAAATACTGTTCGTTGTCTTTATTTTGATAAAAACTGTCTATTTTATCGATAACGGTGTGTGTAATCATAACATTTTTTGCAATCGAAGTAAGCATAGAAACAAAAATTTCCACAATGGCAAACCTTTCGTCGAAAGTGGAATTTTCAAAGTCTTTTGCCGAGTATTTCACTCCTCCTTTTAATACTTCTTCAAGATTGTATTTGGTTTTATACTTTTCGTATATCGAATAATATCTGTAAAATCCCGCGGCGATTTTATCTGTTTTCACAAACTGTTTTACAAAATCCAAAGTAATTTCTTCGCCGAGATTTTTGTATTCCGTCAGCGTGACCGACAAGTCTTCCCACCCTCTCGCGGTGACGTATTTATAGCCGTCGACATCCTTTTCAATCACGAAAAAACACTCGGGATTTAGCGATAAATAATAAAGCACCGACGGGCAAAGCATTTTATCGGTCGCATACTTTTTCCACACGGTAAAGTCGGGTTCGACCTCGATTTTTCTCACCCTGTCGAGCGTCGCCACGTCGAAATCTCTTACGGATTTATTATATTCGGCAGGATTGCCGGCAGATACGAGTATCCAACCCTCCGGTATTTTATGCGGACCGAATTTTTTGTTTTGCAATAATTCGAGCATGGCGGGGGCTAAAGTTTCGGATACGCAGTTGATTTCGTCGATAAACAATATCCCTTCTTTTTTCCCCTGTGTTTCTATTGCATCGTAAACGGAAGCAATTATTTCGCTCATTGTAAATTCGGTAACGGAATATTCTTTGCCGCCGTAAGTTTTCTTTTGAATATACGGCAGACCTATTGCCGACTGACGAGTGTGGTGCGTAATTGTGTAACTGACAAAACCAATACCCATTTCATGCGCCAACTGCCCGACTATCGCGGTTTTTCCTATACCGGGCGCACCAATTAAAAGTATGGGGCGTTGTCTTAAACCGTCCATACAATAATAACCGTACTCGTCTTTTCTTAAATATGCCCTGACCGTCCTTTCAATTTCCTTTTTCGCTTCAATTATATTCATTCAATTCATCCTCGTCGATTATAATTTTATTTGCCCAAACAGGTACGCCGTAATCGTTTTTTTCGTTGTCTATAAACACAAACATTGTTTCGTAATGCGGCTTGATTTTCGGAAAAACTCCTTTTCCGTCGGTAAAATATAATAGTCCTTTAATTTTGTTAAGCGTTTTGTCTTTCAATAATTTATCCACTTTTTCAAACACGGGGCGGAAATCCGTACCGCCGCCCCCGATTAAAGTAAAGTTTTGCATAAGGTTTTCAAATTCTTCGTGAGACGCAATTATTTTTTCGTCTTTCACTGCACAATCGCACTGCATAATTACAAGTCTGAAAGTCGAATCGTTTTCATAAATTTGCTCGATTACGGCATACGTCTGTCGTAAAAACGATAAAACAAGGTTGCCTTGGGTAGACATAGACGTGTCGATTGCAATCACGATATCTTCAACAACCGGCTTGTCTCTATACTCCAGATATTCTATAAGCGGCAAATTTTTATACGCTTGCAAACCGTAACAATAATATATATAGTCAAATTCGTCATCGCTGGATTTGACGACTTCGCGCCGGGTAAAAAAGCGTTGCAACAACTTTTTATAGTCGTACTTTTCGCTTAAATCGACTTTTAACTGCTTTAATAGTTCGTCGTTTTGCAAAAGCGACTGCTCGACATCTCTGTTTAAATCTTCAAGCAAACTCTGCTCGACGTTTTTCCATAAATCGTCGGCATTTAATCCGTCGAATTGCTCGGCATTGTTTGGCAATTCGGCTGAAAAGTCACTGTCGTTCCATAGTAAATGACTGTCTTCGGTAAAAATTTCTTCGTAAAGTTTTAATGTTTTTTCTTCAACGTCAAACTCTTTCAGGTGCGCGAATATGCGCTCGGCAGTGAGTATTTTTACGTCGTTTTTAATCGTATCGTATACCTTAATTCTGTCGTTTTTGCCTTGTTTACTAAAAACGGGTTGCGTAAAGTCGTCAATTATATTCTCGGTGAATATATCGCACGCAATATCCCACAACCTTTTGTCTTGCCCGCCGAATTGCTTTGAATAGTGTCGGAAGATGCAGTGAATAAGCGAATGAACCATTTGCCTTTCGATGCCTTCTTTGTCACAAAACTTTTTCAAAAGCCAATTTGCGTTGTAATACAAACAATTTCCGTCAACCGCACTCGTCGACACGGATTCATCGGTCACAACCTTCGTTTTCAACTGCCCGAGCGGTATTGCAAAATATTTCATTTCAAGAGAAACTCTGCGCTTTGCAAGCGAAATTATTTGCTTAAAAATCTCGTTTTGGTCAATCATTTATCTTGCCCTCGCTTAAATAATTTTGCTTTTTACACTCGCAAAGAACGTCTTTGTCTTCTTTTAAATTTTCGCCGATATAATCGTAATTTCTAATGTCCTTTTTGCACGCCGAAAGCGCAATTTCTTTATCGCTTGTCAAATTTTTGCTGATAACCGACAATACGGGCGGATCTGAAAGACAGACAATATAATTTTCTATGCAGTTTTTTACTATCTCTTTATCCTCTCTATACTTCGGCGTTATGCAAAAAATAATTTTTCCGTCAGCCATAGAGGCAGTCAAAACAACATCTCTATCGTCAAGATAGCGACATACGTTGTTTGTAAACGTGACAATAGACGATACTGTTTTTCTTTTAAGCGAAGAAATAAGTTTATCCCTTTCACTTTTTTCATGCGCGCTTTTATTGCGGTTTTTCCGTGCCGAATGTTGCCTCGACAACAGTATAGGCAGAGTGCGGATTTTGCGATTTAAGGTAGCGTACTTCAATTCCTCTTCCACCGTCGACAAAGGTATTTGTCCTTTTGAAATTATTAGCGACACGATTTGCCCGTCGTCCTTTTCTACGTAACAATGCAAAAGTTCTTTCTTTTTACTCGGTATACAGTCGCTCACCTTTAAAAGATAATACAGTTTATCTCTTTCTATCGTGAGTAAATTTATCTTTTGCAGCGAGAGCGGGACTTTAAAATTGAAGGCTTGTATTTGTTTAAACATCCCGAGCGGAAGTTGATTATATAGTGCACCCGACCCTACCACGCCGTTTTTTACGTTTAATAAACTTATAAGCAACTCTTCGTTTTCAAACAATTTGTCCGCACCGAACACTATGGTGCGCCTGTCCTTTTTGTATGCTGCGGTCATTATTCCGACGTTGCCGCGCAACCTTTCGGATGCATACTCTACTTCAAACGGGTTTTTGTTTATCGCCGCAAGCACCACTTCTTCGTCATCTTTCAAATTTTCGTCAAGAAGATTTAACACCGAAATACAGGTGCGTATTGCTAAAAGTGCGATTTCCTTGTCGTTTAAAAATTTTTTATCGGCATATTTCAACGCGCTGCCCGTGTCCGAAACAGCGGCTTTGACTATTTCTTTATCCTCTTTGGCGTCGTCGCCCATATAACACAACGTATTCCCGCTTTTTTGAGCCGCAAAAAGGCAAACTTCTTTGTCGTTTTTAAGCCTGTCGCTGGCATATTTGAAATTTTGATAAGAATAATCGACGGCGAGCATAGTCGTTTGCTTGTCGTCCTGATATTCTTTTACAAAAGGATAATTTTTTATTTCCTTGAGTTGACTTACGGTAAATTTTCCCGACATATCCTCGCCTCCTTTAAAAATTTGTTCAGCGGAAATTGAGCATTTAAGGTTTTCGGTGCAAATTTGATAAAATTGCCGATATCCGCATTGCTTTTAATCTCCGCCCGGTAAAAAAATTACGCAAAATTTAGATAATATATTATTATATCAAATTTTTACCGATTTTGTATTGTTTTTTTATAAAAAAAACTAAAAAGATAAAAAATAACCGACGCTTTGAGATAAAAAGGCATATTTCAGTCGTTTTAACCCGTTTAACGTCGGTCTAAATTTTGTTTTTATGATTTTTTTTTGCAAATATACAAGTAAATATCTGCACAATAAATTTTTTCTATGACGTAATTTCGTTCTGTTTATAATATTTATTCTATAAAAAGCACGACTTTGCCTATTTCAAGAGACTTCTTTACGTCGATGACTCTTTGATTTGACGAACCGCGGAATTTCAACGTGATATCGTGTAATTCTTCGACAAATCTTCCGTCGACAAGCACGTCTATCAAAGATAAAATTTCGTCGGTGTATTCGGTGCGGATTTTACTTTGTTTAAGCATATGCTCGTCGAAAAGATACCCCGAGTACATCCATATGGTTTTTTCGGGGTATTTTTGCCTTACTTTTTTCAAAAACGGCAACAAATCTTTTTGATTTTCCGGCTCGAAAGGTTCGCCGCCGAGCACGGTAAGTCCAGCAATCCAATATTTGTCGAGTTCGGCAAATATTTCGTTTTCGGTCTCTTCGGTAAAGGGTTTTCCGTAACAGAAATCCCACGTTTCTTTGTTGAAACAATTTTTACATTTGTTTCTGCACCCCGAAACGAATAAAGAGACCCTCACACCGAGTCCGTTTGCTATGTCGTTTTTCTTGATATTTCCGTAATACATAATGACTCCGATATTCAGCCGAATCAATGCTAAATCGCGACTTTAATTGCACAACGCCTTAAATCTTTATCTTTAATCGCAAATTTTTCATCTGAATGTTTTATGGCGTTTTAATTGAGTTCGGCTGAATAAGGGGTTCGTCGCCGAACCCCGTATATTTTTTATAAATGCAATACTCTTTCTTTAATTTCCTGAGTTCTGCCTTGATTCCAGAATTGCGAGCCGATATAGCCGCAAGTTCTTCTTGCTACGTTCATTTTGCTTTGGTCTCTGTTTTTGCAATGCGGACATTCCCACACGAGTTTGCCGTGGTCGTCGTTTACGATTTTAATTTCGCCGTCATATCCGCAAACCTGACAATAGTCCGATTTGGTGTTGAGTTCGGCATAAATGATATTGTCGTAAATGAATTTCATTACAGAAAGCACTGCATCGAGGTTGTCTTGCATGTTGGGCACTTCTACATAACTTATCGCGCCGCCCGGGGAAAGTGCTTGGAATTTCGCCTCAAGCGCGAGTTTTGAAAAGGCGTCGATAGGCTCGGTTACGTGAATGTGATAACTGTTTGTGATATAGTTTTTATCCGTAACGCCCTTGATTATGCCGAATCTCGATTGCAAACATTGAGCAAATTTATAAGTCGTGCTTTCAAGCGGCGTTCCGTACAACGAATAATCGATGTTTTCCGCTTCTTTCCACTTCTTTGTGAAAGCATTTAAAAACTTCATTATCTCGAGACCGAGTTCTTCTCCCTCTTTTTGAGTGAGTTTTTTACCGATAAGCGCGTATACGCACTCCCAAAGTCCCGCATAACCGAGCGACAAAGTAGAATATCCGCCGTGCAAATATTTGTCTATGGTTTCGCCCGATTTAAGCCTCAAAAGCGCGCCGTTTTGCCATAAAATGGGTGCGACGTCGGAAAGAGTACCCGTAAGTCTTTCGTGTCTGCATTGAAGCGCACGGTGACACAACTCTAACCGGTCTTCAAAAATCTTCCAGAATTCTTGCAAATTTCCCTTTGCGGAAAGCGCGACGTCGACAAGGTTTATCGTAACGACGCCTTGATTAAACCTGCCATAATATTGCGGTTTGCCTTCTTCGTTTATGTAAGGAGTGAGGAAACTTCTGCAGCCCATGCAAGGATAACAGTTGCCGTTTCCGTTTTTGTCTATCTTCATTTCAAGCATTTTCTTCTCTGAAATGTAGTCCGGAACAAGCCTTTTTGCCGTACATTTAGCGCAAAGTTTGGTGAGATAATAATAAGGTTGACCTTCCTCGATATTATCCGGTTCGAGCACGTAAATAAGTTTTGGGAAAGCCGGCGTGACGTATACGCCCTCGGCATTTTTCGTACCAACGTATCTTTGCTCGACCGTCTCTTCGATTACCATTGCAAGGTCTTTCTTTTCACGCTCGTTTTTCGCTTCGTTTAAGTACATAAATACCGTAACGAACGGCGTTTGACCGTTTGTCGTCATAAGAGTGTTGATTTGATATTGAATGGTCTGAACGCCCCTCTTTACTTCTTCTCTTACTCGTTTTTCGGTGATTTTAGCCACCGCTTCGTCGGTATAAGACACACCTATAGAGTCAAGTTCTTCCTTGACCTCGGCATTTATTCTCTGTCTTGAAACGTCAACAAACGGCGCAAGATGCGTAAGACTGATTGTTTGTCCTCCGTATTGCGAACTCGCCACTTGCGCTACGATTTGAGTCGCTATATTGCAAGCGGTTGAAAAACTGTGAGGCTTTTCGATGAGCGTACCCGACACGACTGTGCCGTTTTGAAGCATATCTTCAAGGTTTACAAGGTCGCAGTTATGCATGTGTTGAGCGAAATAATCGGCGTCGTGGAAATGGATAAGTCCATCTTTATGCGCTTGAACGACGTCCTCCGGAAGAAGAACTCTGTTTGTGAGGTCTTTGCTTACCGTGCCCGCCATATAATCTCTTTGCGTGCTTACGATAACGGGATTTTTGTTGCTGTTTTCTTGCTTGACCTCTTCGTTGCTCATATCGATGATCGAAAGAATTTGCTCGTCGGTGGTATTCGCTTTACGCACAAGTGCCCTACGATAACGGTAAGTGATATATTTTCTCGCAACGGCATAAGCGTTTTTCTTCATTAATTGATTTTCGACAAGGTCCTGAATTTCCTCAACATTGAGTTCTCTCGTCGCCGAAGCACAATATTTTTCGACCGTATCGGCAATTTCTTGTATGTCGTTGTTTGAAAGTCTTTCGCTTTCCACAATTTCGTTGTTTGCCGAATTAATTGCGGAAATGATTTTGTTTATATCGAACAACACTTCCGTTCCGCTTCTTTTGATGATTTTCATTACTTTTTCCTCCTTTTTTTATTTTAATACCCCTGTCTGATATGGATATTGAAGTGATATTATATTAACATATCAAACATTTATTGTCAATGATTTTATACAATATTTAGACGGTAATTTATTGGTAGAACACTATATATTGTATATGCGGCTTATTATGCGGATTTTATACAAACGTAAAAAAACACTTATCGCCGCCTTACTTTCAATGTAAACGACAGATAAGGCAAAAAAATTGTTTAAAATAGAAAAATATAACAAATTTTATAAATTATGCATACTAAATATGTAGATAAAAATTTTTTCATACACAATATATTGTATATAAAATTTTTAAAAAAGATACTTTTGCGCAAAAAATCGAGTAATTTCCGATACACTTTTTGAGACAATATTGACACTGCAAAATAATTTGAGTTTTTTTATTGCAAAAATTTGGTAAAACGTTTTTATGTGAAATTTTTACACGAAAAATCGTGTTTGATGTTTTGATTTATTTGTTGCGTATAAAAATTTTCATTGCACATAAAAAGCCGTGCGCTGTTTAAGTAGCGTGCGGCTTTTATCATTATTATAATTTGCGTTTGTAAAATTTATCTTCGCTGAATTTTATGTTCGTTATCGCTCTCGGCAAGGCAAATTGAAAATTTCCCTTGCAACTCAATTTTCAATATGCGAAATCATAAACCATTGCAAGCAAGTTTCCAATTCCTTATATTATATAATATTTAATAATTTAATTTGCATTACCAAAAAGTAGCGACTTCTTGTTCGGGCTTTTGCGCCTTTTCGAGTTTCTTTACGGTAAGTACGGGGCCGACCTGATTGTCGTAAACCACGTGGCGTTGATTTTTCACCGTAGCCTCGATGGTTACCCAATCTTTTGGCTTTAATTTGTCCGTTTCGGCATAGTTGCAAACAAATCCGTAATACGCAATATCCGCCTCGCAACAAGTCATAATGTGTCTGCCGAGCACGAAAGTGTTTTTTGGAAGTTTTTTACTTATACCGACGATTCCTTTAAATTTAACCGTTTTACCCTCGTAATCGTCGGGGTTTTCGTTGATATTTCTGTAAAACAACGCAAAATGCTTGTCGTCTATTTCAATTACGGGTGCGTTGATATCGAAAGGAAGGGGGTCGACAATGTCGTCTTCTTTCGCCACGCCGGACGTATCTTCAAAAATAATTTGCGGTCTGCCCGAAATTGCCTTTACCATTTTATGTAAAGCAACTTTATCGAAACCTTCTTTACATCTGTTAAACACGACAAGTTGAGTCATATTGATTTTATCGTAAACGAGTTGGCGCATGTTGGCGTTGTAATTGAGTATTGTATTACTGTCCATGAACGTCATCATTTGATAAATAGCCCAACTTTCCGGCATAGCGTTGAAAAAGTCTTGCAAAAGCCACATTCCGTTGTATTCGACAAGCACCCTTTCCGCCTTTGTCTTTTTAGTGATTGCCAAAAGGTTTTCTTCGGTCAAATCTTCGTCGTTTTCAATATATTCTATGGCGTAGTCCTTTACGGAAAACTTGCTTTCGTCGTACTCTTCAACGCCTTCTTCACAACATAATATCAAAGTCTTTTTGCCGTCTTCAAACCGTGGATCTTCCATTGTTTCTTGAATAAATCTGGTTTTACCTGCCTCTAAAAAGCCCAAAAACATAAATACTTCGATTTCTTCCATAATTGCTCCTTTTAAAGTTCCGAGTGGTTATTATTTGACGTTAAATAAAGTTGCAAGTTTTTCTTCGTCGATTTTGCAACCGATTACGCAAATTTTGCCTATAGTGCCTGCCGCGCCGTGTCTTACGTCGACTCCGTCGGGAATATAATCGAAATGAATCCAACCGTCTTCGCCTTCGACAATGCCTTTAGCCCTGAGTATAGTGCCGTATTCGCCGCCCGCAAATGAATTTAATATGTCTTGGATTTGTTTCATTGTATATACGTTTGTGGTCTCTCTACCCCAACTTGTAAACACCTCGTCGGCATGGTGGTGATGGTGGTGTCCATGGCAACACTCGTCATCGTCGTCGTCATGATGGTGGTGTTCGTGGCAACATTCATCATCGTCGTCATCGTCATGATGGTGGTGTTCGTGACAGCACTCGTCATCGTCATCATCGTCATGGTCGTGATGGTGATGTCCATGGCAACACTCGTCATCGTCGTCGTCATGATGGTGGTGTTCGTGGCAACATTCGTCATCGTCATGGTCGTGATGGTGATGTCCATGGCAACATTCGTCATCGTCATCATCGTCGTGGTGATGCAATTCTTCTGTAAGTTTTTTAAGTTCCTTTTCCAAAGTGGAGGTATGCTCCATTTCGTCGAGTATTTGTTTGCCTGTGATTTTGTTAAGCGGCGTACTGATGACGGTTGCGCCCTCGTTTAACGAACGAATAAGTTGCAACGATTCGGCAATTTTTTCTTCTTTCGCCACGTCGGTATGGCTTAAAACTATGCAACTTGCGTTTTCAACCTGGTTGATGAAAAATTCGCCAAAGTTTTTCATGTACATTTTGCATTTGTTTGCGTCAACGACGGTCGTGCAAGAATTGATTGTTGCTCCCTCGATGTTTGCGCCGATTACCGCCTTTGTTACATCGCTCAATTTACCTACGCCCGAAGGCTCGATTATAATTCTGTCGGGCGAATATTGTTTCGTCACTTTTTTCAATGCGTCGGCAAAATCGCCCACAAGCGAACAACAAATACAGCCGCTGTTCATTTCGGTAATATTGATGCCGGACTCTTTTAAAAATCCTCCGTCAATACCTATTTCGCCGAATTCGTTTTCGATTAAAACTACTTTTTCGCCGCAATATGCCTCGGCAATAAGTTTTTTGATTAGCGTGGTTTTACCGCTTCCTAAAAATCCCGAAAAAATATCGATTTTCATATTTTATATCTCCTATGTATTTATTTTTATTTTATTATTTTGTCGATTTTACGCAATACGTATGGCGTAAACGACAACTTTACGCCAATTAAGGCCAATTATTTTCATTTTTTTTATTTTTATTTGTATCGGCTGATTTAAGTTACCCCATACCGGTCAGGCAAAAGCAAATCAATACAAGCACTGTCTCGCTAAATATGCCCGTAAAAACGCAAACGTGCGATAATTTTAATCGCTTGAATAAATTTAATCTTGTCTGCAATAAGACTGTTCTACAACGGCAATTACCGAATACTTTTTATCTATTTTCTTGACTTCGTTTTTGACGTAATCGAGTATTTCTTTGTCGGTAAGTTTACTGCCGGAGGTGCGCGTTATGTCGAATATCAGATTTGAAGAGTTTGTGCCGTCAACCATTCTGAAATCGTGAATATCAAATGATTTATCCAGCGATTTTACAATTTCGCGCACTTGCTTTTTAAGTTCGTCGATTTTTTCGTTTCCCACGACAATCGGGTCCATATGTATAACTGCATGGCAATTATATTTTACCGACAACAGTTGCTCTATCTTGTCGATAAGTTCGTGCGCGTCGTTTATGTTCATAGTGTCGGGTATTTCGGTATGCACCGAAATCATTTGCCTGCCGGGTCCGTAATTGTGTACCATCAAATCGTGTACGCCGAGTATTCCGTCTTGCGAAAGAATGAAATCGGCAATGCTCTTGGTATATTCGGGGTCGGGTGCTTCACCCAAAAGCAAATCGGTTGTTTCTTTTGCAGATTTAAAGCCGCTGTAAAAGATAAACGCCGCAACCGCCGCGCCCACTATCGCATCGATAAAATACCACGAAGTATAATAAGTGAGTATCGACGAGGCAAAAACCACGCCCGTGGATACGCAATCGGAAATGCTGTCCATTGCCGTCGCTTTTATCGCCGCCGAATTTATCCTTTTTGAAAGTTTGATATTAAAAATATACATCCAGAATTTTACAATCAGGGATATGCCGAGCATTATAAAAGTCAAAAGCGATAAATCGATTTTTCCCGCGCCGTGAATTAATGTAGAAACCGAAGTTTTCAGCAGTTCCGCGCCGACGAGTATAATAAGTACAGACACGATAAATCCTGTCAAATATTCCATTCTGCCGTGACCGAACGGATGGTCTTTGTCGACGGGTTTGTTTGCGAGTTTAAACCCTATCATTGTAAGAACAGACGAGCCTGCGTCGGACAAGTTGTTGAAAGCGTCTGCCTGTACCGAAACCGAACCCGAAACAATGCCTGCTATGAGTTTACCCGTAAACAAACACACGTTGAGTATTATCCCCACTATTCCCGATAGCAAACCGTGTTTTTCCCTGACGACGGGATTTTCCACGTCGTCATAATTTTTTATAAATAATTTACAGAGAAATTTAGTCATAATCGCCCCCGATGTCAATTATTTAATTAAACGTCGGCAATGTAATCATCGCCAAAATTCCCGACATTTAAAAATATGCACCTCTGCCGTTTGGTCAACGAGGTGCATATCTCTAATCATAATAATTATTTAGCCAAATCGGAATATACTTTACTGCTGATTGTAATTTTGTCCATATATCCGTTGATGAAACTTGAAGCCCTTACGTTTACTTCGCTTGAAGTAATTGCCTCGAGTTTAACCTTTCTGAAAAGGTATGCGGTAGAACCTTCTACGCTTAATTCGCTTTCAAAAAGAGCCTTATCGTTTACATACCTGTCGTCAAGATCGGTAATCGCTTTTGTGCATACCATTACGTGATAACCGTATTCGGTAGGAACGATTGTATATGCGCCCGCTCCTTGAGAAACAAGGTCTCTTGCGGCGTTTGCAAAGTTTTTAACGTACTTCGTCCCGCTTGACGAGGGAGAATAAACGAATCCGTATGTGGTATCGAAACCACCCGCATTTGAATCGCTGAACGCAAACATTACGTCTTTAAACACTTTGTAATAATCTTCGCTGTATGTCAATTTATTGATAGAAGAAGCGTCGTCTTCTTTGTAATATACGGCGTTCATTCCGAGAAGGTCGGTAAAGTAAGTTTGATAGAAATCTTTGAAGGCATAAGTCGTGGGCATAATGCTGTCAAAACTCCAAAGAGTCTTTTTAAGACCGTTGTCCTGCTCTTCTTCTCTCGAATCAGCACCCAAAAGCGTGCCGTTGTAAGCGGAAAGCGCATTAAGTGCGTTTGTCTTTAAAGTTTCGTCGGTTACGTCAACCGAATAAAGGTACTTATCATCGAAAGTGAACTTACCCGCGGTTTCGTCGTAAGTACCGTAATTGTTTTGAATCCAGGTTTTTCTTTGGTCGTTTACGGTAATTCTGCCGAGCATTTCTTCTTTATATGCGTCGATTTCTTCTTTAGTGATGTTTTTTTCGCCTTCTTTAGCGGTGATTGCGGATTTGATTTCTTCGGAATAAGGAAGCAATACGTGCGAAACGTAACCGTAACCCGCAAGCGGATTGTATACAACGAAAGATTTATCGCTTACTTTGTCAAGAGCCGTTTCATAATCGGAAAGCGAACCTTGATAAGTACCCTTTTGCCAACTGTACATAGACTTATAATCGTCGTAAAGCGCGTTTTTATCGAGATTTCTTTCGATATCGTCGTTGAGATAGTCTTCGTATTTGCTTACGATAAGACTTTCTTTTTGATTTTTCAACGCATTTTTGAAATAAGTATATTTCAATACGTCTTCGATTGCATAAGTTTCGTTCGACGGAATGATACCGCTGTTTTTAAGGTTGGTAATAGCCTCGTTTAAAGCCTTTTTGCTTTCTTTATCGGCAATTTCAAAGTTATACGTATCGTAAACCGCTTTGTTGAGGGCGTACAATGTAGTATACTCGGTCTTCAACTCGTCAACTTCTTTCTTTAAAGTGAGTGCCGCTACTTCGTACTCTTCTTGAGTGGGAGTAGTTTCTTTCATTTCCTTTTCGGAAAGGCTTGTCCTGTCCTCTTCTTCTTTGGAAGGAGTCGTTCTTGCCGTGATAGAAACTTTTTCGTACTCGGTCTCTTCTTTTTTGTCTTTATCTTTATAAGAGTCGATTATGCTTGTAATGTTTTTCTTTACCTGGTACAAAGCGTAAGAAAGTTCGTACTCGGTAAGGAAATCGTCTGCGCTCGACTTTACCGTAAGCGTGCCGTTTGCGGTGACAGAAAGAAGCGCGTTGTCATAATCGGTAGACACTTTGGAAGAGTCTGCTTTAAGTTCGGTATATCTTTTTGCAAGTTCTATCTTGGCATATTGAATAACGACTTGGTTCTGAACAAGCGTTTTAGCGCAGTAATCGAGTGCTTGTTGTACGGTATAATTGTAGTTGGTTACGTAATAATAACCGTACGAGTTGAACGCGGAAACCACGTCTCTTTTGTAAATGTTGACAGCGTCGACATCGTCTTCGATTTTAACTTTAGCCACTACTTGCGCCATATCTTTGTCCTGAACCGTCGTAATCAACGAACAGCCGGTAAACACCGTGAAAAACAAAGAACAAGCAAGTACAAGAGTAACTATTTTTGACAAAATTTTCTTCATAAGATTCTCCGAAAAATTGCTTAAATTTGTATATTGCGTCAAAGGGGTATAATTCCACCTTTTACTATTACTTAATTATTATACTAAAAATTTTAATTTAATGCAATACTTTTTCGTAAAGTTTTGCAATAAATAATTTTATTTTACCCTGTTTTCGTCTTTTTTACACGGTTTGGTCTTTTCGGACAGAGTAAATTTTGCGGCTTCCCAAACCTTATGCGCCACACCAAACCCGAAAGGTTTTATTTCCTCCGTTTAGCGGTCCCTTTTAATTACCGCGTTTTTCAGCCGATAAGAAACGAATACACTTCGTCAAGTCTGTCTTCGGGACAATCCGCTTTATCGGTAAACACTATTACGGGATTTGCCTCAAACGTGAGTTTGCACTTATCTTTATAGTCCGAAAGCGACTTATTGAGTTTTTCGTTGTTTAACGAATTTATGTCTTTAAGGGTAATTTCGGCGGCATTTTTAGAGACGAAAATTTTAATTATACCGTAGTCGGCAGCCGCCACCTTTAAAAGCGCGATTGAAATTAAGTTTTCCGCTTCGAGCGGGAGTTCGCCGTAGTTTTCGGTCATCGACCCCACTACTCTGTTTTTGTCCGCCTCGTTTCTGATTTCGGCAATTTGCTTATAACATTCCATTCTCATCGCCGAATTGCTTATATACCCCTCGGGAATAAACGCGGTAAGCCTTATATCGAGTTCTATCTCGTAATTTTTCACCACTTCGCCGAGTTGTTCTTTCAAGAGTTTTGAATAAAGTTCGTAACCGATTTTATCCATATGTCCGTGCTGTTCTCTTCCGAGCACGTTGCCCGCGCCCCTTATTTCGAGATCCCGAAGGGCAATTTTGTACCCGCTGCCCATTTCGGTAAATTCCATAAGCGCGTTTAATCTGCTGTAAGCCTCGCCGGTCAGCACTTTATTGGGCGAATAGGTAAAATATGCGTGCGCCATTCTGTCGCTTCTGCCCACCCTGCCTTTAAGTTGATAAAGGGTGGAAAGACCCAATTTATCGGCGTCGATTACTATAATCGTGTTGGCGTTGGGTAAATCGATGCCGTTTTCTATAATGGTGGTGGAAATAAGCACGTCAGCCTTGCCTTCATAAAAGTCGGTAACGGTGTCTTCGAGTTGCTTTTCGGGCATTTGTCCGTGAGCGACCGAAATTTTTACGTCGGGTAAAATACCTTTGATTCGGTCGGCGAAAGAATAAATAGACTCTACTCTGTTGTACAAAATGAAAGTCTGACCGCCCCTTGCACATTCTTTGTTGACTGCGTCCTGAATAATTGCGTCGCTTTCCTCTACCACGTAAGTCTGCACGGGGATGCGCCTTTGCGGCGGAGTGTTTATCGTGCTGATATCCCTTATGCCGGTAAGCGACATATGCAAAGTTCTCGGTATGGGGGTGGCGGTCATAGTAAGGGTATCGACCGTGGTTTTCATTTCTTTGAGTTTTTCTTTATGTTCTACGCCGAAACGCTGTTCTTCGTCCAGAATCAAAAGTCCTAAATCGTTAAATTTGATATTTTTTGAGAAAAGCGCGTGCGTACCTACAATCATATCGATATCGCCGGAAGCGAGTTTTTCGACAATGGCGTTTTTTTCGGAGGCATTGCGGAATCTGTTGATTACATCGAGCCTTACGCCGAAGTCTTTAAATCGTTTTTTGCAAGTATTATAATGCTGTTGAGATAAAATGGTTGTGGGGCAAACGAGCGCGACTTGTTTTCCGTCGAGTATAGCCTTGAACGCGGCGCGGATCGCAACTTCGGTTTTGCCATATCCCACGTCTCCGCATAAAAGCCTGTCCATAACTTTCCCGCTCTCCATGTCCTCTTTAATTTCTTTTATAGACTGCAATTGGTCTTCGGTGGGGGTAAACTCGAAAGATTCTTCAAACTCCTCCATAAGTTCGTTGTCGGGAGAAAAACGAAATCCCGTTTGCTTTTGCCTTTCGGAATAAAGTTTTTTAAGGTTTATGGTCATTCGGGAAATGCACTCTCTTACGCGCTGCTTTATTCTCTCGAATTCCATACCGCCGATTTTGCTCAGTTGAGGACTTTTGTCACCGCCGAGATATTTGGTGAGTTTGTCCATTTGCTCGACGGGAATATAAAGCCTGTCGCCGTCTCTGTACTCGACTTCGATATAATCTTTTGTGCCGTCCTGAGTGGAAATCTTTTTTGTACCGACGATTTTACCTATACCGTAAGTCTCGTGAACGGCGAAATCTCCGACAGACGGAGCCTGGAACAAATCGTTGCGGCGTTTTTTGATTTTTTTGACGGGTTCTGCCTGTAAATACAAATCGCCCGTGCCTATAACCGCAAGTTTTGCCTCGTGACAAACAAAGCCCGTGCCGAGATAAAACGACGTGACTTTTACACCCGAAAAATTCTTCTCGAAATTGTCCGAAAGATGACAAAATACGTTTTCGTTTTCAAGCGTGTCGAAAAGTTTTTGCGCACGAGAAGAATTGCCGCAACAGATTATCACCCTATAACCCGAAAATTTCCAATTTTTTAAATCGGAAAACAATTCGTCGCGGTTTGCGGTGTATCTGTCAATCGGCGTCGCGTTCAGCCTTATCGTCCTTACCGGATTGAAAAAACCTATGCTGGAAGTGATGTTCTGTAGTGCCAACTGCGGTTGGTCTTTAAGCATTTCGCTTACGTCGTCGATATCGGCGTACTGCCTTACCGAAAAATCAAGCACTTCGCCCGAGCGGTAAAGCGTTTTAAACCTTTCTTCGTGTTCTTTAAGCACGTTTAACGCGCTTTCTTTAATGAGTTTGCTTTCGTCGTAAACTATTGCGACGTCATCGGGAAGATAATTGAAAATATTGCTCGTCGAACACTCTGAAACAGGCATGATAAACGACAGACAGTCTTTAAGCGTACCCGAAGACAAAGCCGAAATAAGGTCGTCGCCTATTTGTCGCGCTTTGGTTTTCGCTATTATAGAAGTGACTTTTTTGACCGAATCGTTTACTTTTTTGATTAATTTTTCCCGTTCGCCCTCTTCGATATAAAAATCGTAAGCCATTACGACGGTAAACATGTCCGTTTCTTCGATAAACTCTCCGCTGTCGGGGTCTCTTTTGCGTATTTTTTCGACTTCGTCGCCGAAAAAGTCGCACCTGAAAATGCAGTCGGCGTTTATCGGGAAAACTTCGAGCATGTCTCCGTGCAAAGTAAAATCGCCTTTGCCTTCGATTAATTCTTTTCTCGTATAACCCATATCGACGAGCGAGAGACACAGTTTTTCAAGCGAATATTCTTTGCCTTTTTCTATGTCTGCGCTTTTTACGTCCATAGGAAATAATTGAAGCAGCGAATCGAAAGTAGTGACGACGGTTTTTACCCCTTGTTTTATATCGTACAAGGCGGTAATTCTCCTGTACATACTCTCTTTGTTAAAGGCTTTTTTATACAGTAAAACGTCGTCTTTTGCGGATAAATAAACGACTTTTTCGCCGCTTATCGCCTCAAGTTCGGTTTGCGCTTTTCTTGCGTACACGGCGTCTTTCGCGATATATAAAACGGGGCGGCGAAGACTTCCGCCTATGTGATATTTCTCCCCTTGCGTAACGCCAAAGACCGCAGTCGGCACTCCGCTGCGGTTCAAATCAAATATTTCCCGGTATTCTCCGCCGAGATCTTCAAGTTGTATATAATCTTTTAACATATTTTGTTTTATTCGGAAATCATTGAAATCTTATATTGATTTCCGCATGAAATAAAGTGTAAAATTGCAGGATTTATATGTAATTTTCAGTTTAATTCGCCGTCGTTTCGTTTGCCGGCGAAAAATCGCACTGCACGGGTTTTATTCTGTTGCAACCGCCTCGCCGTTGTATTTGCACATAATTTTTTCGACGTCTTGTCCGCTTGCAAAATCTTCAAGCGCGAGCGTGGTTTTTTTGAACACTTCTTTATACACGGGTTGCAAATCGACGGGTATATTCATAAGCACGTAATCTATAATCGGCACGGCGGAAAGTTTTGGAGGTTTTTGCGTGCCTATTCTCATGCGGGGAAAAGCGGTGCTTGAAAGCAGTGCGGTAATGTTTCTCATTCCGTTGTGCGTGCCCGATTGTCCGCTTTTTCTTATTCTTAAACAGCCTACACCTAAATCGAGATCATCGTACACGACCATTAAATTTTCGAGCGGGAGTTTATAATAATCGACGACCGCCCTTACGCTTTCTCCCGACAAATTCATATAAGTGAGCGGCTTTACCAGAATAACTTTATTGCCGTTTATAATCGTTTGCCCCACTTCCGCTTTAAGTTTTCTGTCCTTTGTAAAGTTGACCGAATGTTTTAAAGCGAAACTGTCTACCGCCATAAATCCCATATTGTGAAAAGTCATTAAATATTTCGGCTCGGGATTGCCAAGCCCTACTATTACGTACATAATTTTTATCTCCGATGAAATTATACAACAAGCCGTAAATTAATGCAACTAAATTTTAGCCGGGCGAAGAATTGCGGACAATTAAAACCCCTTGAATAAATCGTTTTTTGCCGACGCTATAAACAAGTTCTACGGATAAAACAGCCGCCCGCAAAATTGCGGACGGCATAAATTCGATTTTCATTTAAGCGTTACGCTTAATGTGACGACGCACCGATTAAAACAATGCTTTTACGTTGTCGTCTTTGTATATTTCGGACATTTTTTTGTCGAGATATACGTTTTGAATTGCGTGCGCGATTACCGGTGCAATCGTAAGCACTTTTATTTTGCTTATTTTCTTTTCTTCGGGTAATTGAATGGTATCTAAAATAACGAGTTCTTTAATGGCGGAATTCTGAATTCTGTCTATTGCGGGTCCGCTCAATACTGCATGAGTGCAGCAAGCGTAAATTTCGGCTGCGCCGTTATTCTCGAGAGCGTCAGCACCCTGGCATATAGTACCGGCGGTATCTATCATATCGTCGACCATAAGGCACTTCTTGCCCTTTATGTCGCCGATTATGTTCATTATTTCAACCTGATTAGCCTTGGGTCTTCTTTTATCGATGATGGCTATCGGGCAGTTGAGTTTTGCCGCAACGTTTCTCGCCCTTGCAACCGAGCCGATATCGGGCGAAACAACGACGAAATTGTCGTCTGCGAATTTTGCGAAATATTTATAAAGAAGGGGTCCGCCGACAAGGTGGTCAACGGGGATATCGAAAAAGCCTTGAATTTGCGCCGCGTGAAGGTCTACCGTAAGTATTCTGTCGGCACCTGCGGAAGTGATGATATCCGCAACGAGTTTTGCCGTAATGGGGTCTCTCGGTTTTGCCTTTCTATCCTGACGAGCATAACCGAAATAAGGAATAACAGCCGTAATTCTTCCTGCCGATGCGCGGCGTGCCGCGTCGATCATTACAAGAAGTTCCATAAGATTTTCGTTTACCGGCGCAGAGGTCGATTGAATGATGAATACGTCTCTGCCTCTTACAGTTTCTCCTATGTGTACGCTTGTTTCTCCGTCGCTGAAATGACCTACTTCAATGTCTCCGAGTGTAAGTCCCAACTCTTTTACTACTGCCTCTGCAAGAGGTCTGTTTGAATTTCCGGCAAAAATTTTAATCTCGTTATGATTGGTAATCATGTTGTGTTCCGCTGCCCTCCGAAAATATTTTAAATTTTAGCCGACGCGCGTATTCGGCGTATACCCGTATATTGACGATTTTATATGTCTTTTTGTCTTGTTTTTTGTCTTGCGTCGCTTTTTTCAGCGGCGTTTTTATAAAGCAACAAAATCAAAATCCTGCGGCATATACAATCCGCGCACGAGTCGTACTTTTTATTATTTTATATAATTAAAAAAAATAAGTCAACACAATTAAACAGGTTTTTAAAGTTATTTTCTACGTTTTTTAAAAAAGTCTTTTAAAACGAACGAACATTGTTCTTCAAGCAATCCCCCCTCGGCTTGTCCGTTGTAATTTAATCCGCTGTCCTTTAAAATATTAAACTTCGACGAAACCGAGCCGCTCTTTTTTTCGTATGCGCCGAAATATATTCCTTTAAGCCGCGCGTTGCATATTGCGCCCGCGCACATGGGGCAAGGCTCTAACGTGACGTACATTTCGCAATCATCGAGTCTCCAACTTTTCAGTTTTTTGCACGCCTTTTCTATAGCGAGTATTTCGGCGTGGTGGGTGGCTATCTGCGATTTTTCCCTTTTATTATAGGCGCGCGCAATGATTTTTCCGTCTTTTACAATTACCGCTCCTATGGGGATTTCCTCGTTTTTTTCGGCTTTTGCGGCTTGCCTCAACGCCTCTTTCATGAATTTTTCTTTGTCTTCCATAAAAACTCTCTCACTTGTGATAATCGCTGTCGGCGTTTATCATAAAAGCCCTGTATATTTGTTCTAAAAGCAGCACCCGCATAAGCGTGTGCGGAAAAGTCATGTCCGAAAACGAAATTTTTTCGTCCGCTTTTTGCTTTATGCTTGCGTCTATTCCGTAAGACCCGCCTATTACAAAAGTAATTATTCCCTCACCTGCGTCAACTAAACCCTCGATTTTTTTCGCAAGCGTTTCAGAAGACATTTTTTTACCCTCGACGGCAAGGGCGATTACATATCCTTTTAAATTTTTCTCTATGCCCTCGCCTTCTTTTTTTAACAGGCGAACTATGTCGGCGGGCGACGGCTCTTTTGAAAAAGTTTCGTCTTTACATTCCGTAAAAGAAACTTCGCAAAACCTTTTAAGCCTTTTTAAATATTCCGCAATAGACTCTTTATAATAATTTTCCTTTACTTTGCCCACGCAAACTACGTTTATCTTTATCATTTTATCCCCTTTTTACCGTTTTTAATTATATTTTTATATTTCGCGCGCTCCGCGCCTTGTTTATCGTTCCGCACGCTACCGCACTTTGTTTATTACTAGCACACTACCGCGCCTTGTTTATCGTTCCGCACGCTACCGCTCCTTGTTTATCGCTCCGCATATTATCGCGCATTGGCAAACGCCGTTAAAAAGCGTCGGCTAGTAGTTTTTTTGTTTATTCTCATGCGAAAAGAGTTACAAACCACATAAAAACGCAAACCGCAACGCCGCCCGAATAAGCGTAAAAATCTTTTATTTTAAGTTTTTTATTGTTTTCGGGCAAATCGTTTTGTTTTTGTTTAAAAAGCCACACGCACGAAATTGCAAGCGCAATAAGCCCGACTACCATTAAAACAATGCCTTTTATACCCGAATATAAATCTACTTGCGGGAAAAAATAAGCCAAAGTAAGCACCAATGCATTGTTTAAAAAGTGCATAATCGTCGTGGGAATGACCGAACCGCTTTTTCTCGCAATCAATGCGTACGTCGCGCCCACGAGAAACTGGTACACGGTTTGGGCGGGCGACATATGAAACAGTGAAAACAACACGCCGTTTAAAATTACCGCTGACACCGTGGAAAAATCGTCGAAAGCGGTCAGAATTACCCCTCGGAATAAAAATTCTTCTACCACCGCAGGCAAAAGACATATACACAACAAACCGAGTAAATAATTGCCCACGCTTGCAGGCGGAAGCGTAACCTGAGGGGGATTATAACCGAGTTTGTTTAAAAAATATACAAACAAATCGTTCGCCTTGCCCAACCCAAGCAGCAGTCCGAACAGACACACAACTGCAATTAAGGCATATTTTATCGAGAATTTTTTTACTTTTACGTAAGATAAAAGGTTGGTTTTTTCCTTTAAAGAATAAAATAAAGCGCATGCGAAAATTGCCGTACCGCACACGCAATACGCCAAAAACTTAAAAGCGGGTTTTCCGCTTGTAGTTTCAACCGACGATCCCGTTTTTTGCGCGACTACGGTCACCGCAACGGCATAAACGAGTTGAAGAAGCATATATGCGCAAATGCAACTCGTAAAAAACCAACCGCCGAAATTTATATCTGTTTTTTTTAACGCGCACCCGCTTTTTATCTCTTTATTATCGGCGTTTATTTCGTTTACGCCTTTATTTTCGGCATATAGCGCGTTCGTTTTGTCGTTTTTGTTTTTCATAAGTAAATTTATTATACATTATTTATAAATTTTAGTAAAGAATATTTACTGCGAAATTAAACGGTTAAAATCCAGACAAGCAAAAAAATCAAGAGACAGGTTATTTCCCTTGTCATACGCTTAAAGTCGCATAATACTCCACCACCGCCATGGTGACTACTTGCGAAAATTTGTCCCTGTAATCCTCGGTCAAAAGCAACCTCTCGTCTTCCGCATTGGATAAAAAGCCGCATTCTATAAGCACGGAGGTGTAATCGGTGCAGTTTAACATGTAAAAATCGCCCGACAAATTTATACACTCGCGCGTACTTTCTTCCATTTTATTGAGTCTGTTTTGAATTACGTTTGATAAATTTTTACTTTCGTCGCTGCCTGTTTTATAAAAGACCTGTGCGCCGCGGCGAGTTTTATCGACCGGAAAACTGTTCATATGTACGGATATTACAAGATGCGGCTTTGCTTTTTCTATAATTTCTCTGCGCTTATTCATGTCGCGTTTTTTAAATCCCGCAGTGTACACGCCGTACAAACCCGCTTGACTATTTCTCGTCATAACGACTTTAAACCCTGCCGATTCAAACGATTTTTTAAGACTGAACGCCATTTCGAGGTTGATATCCGCCTCGACGCTGCCGCATATGCCCTTTACTCCGCCGTCGATTCCGCCATGCCCCGCGTCGAGCACGATAGTGTAAATCGGCTTTGGCGAACCGACCGCAACCGCGCCGCCGCAACCAGAAGTAACCGCAGTCATAATCATTGCCGTCAACGCAAAAAATTTTTTAATAAAATTTGCCTTGCGACTGATTATATTTTGTTTTGATTTTTTTGTTTCTCTTTTTTCGCTATGCCCGCCTTTTGGGCTTGTTTTGTTTACTTTTCTTTGCTCTTTTAATGCGCCTGCTTTTACTCCGTTTATTTCGCTTGTGTTGCTTATCTTACGAGCGGTATTGATTATTATCGAATTCATAATTTGTTACGCCGACGATAAGCGGATCAATTTAATATGCATATTAAATGTTTTTGCCGTTTTGTTTTTACCCTTGTACGGGTAACCCACCGTCGGATTTTTCTCCGATATTATTTTATTGAGTATACACCGCAAATAATACCAAAACAATTTGGCTTTAAAAATTTTATGCATAATGAATAAACGCATAAAATATTCAGGTCAAATGTCGTAATTTGTCGATTTTCAGCACATTAATATCTCAGTCGATTGTTTAAACGTAATAATTCGTCAAAAGGCTGTCAAAACGTTTGTTCTATAAACCGATTTTTATGCATAAAATTGTGGACAACTCGACTCCATTGTGGATAACTCGCCTTTTTTTAGCCTATTTATCCACAATTTCGTCCGTTTTTGACACCATAATCGCCAAAATGCTATATATTTCCACATATAATGGCATTGTATAAAATTATGCGGTCGCATAGTTTATCGCCAATAAAAAACACACCGCAAAGCAAATACTCTGCCGCAGTGTGTTTTTTATTGAACCATTCTGATATAAACATAAATTTTAAAAATGTAAAATTGCAGTAAAATCGCTAAAATTTAAAGCCGTTTTTGTTTAAAGCCGAAACAATTTCGGGCATTTTTTCTTTTGCAATATTGTACCCTATATCGTACATATCGTCCATACCCTTTATGTTCATGCTTCTGTACGCCGATAAATCGGGAGACAAAATGTAGTCGGAATTGTCGTACATATATTTCAGCCTGTCGAAAAGCGGCACTTTATTGTCGGGATAAAGTTTATCTAAAGTGGGTTTCGTTGCGCTGTTCATTCTTTGTTCGCCCGACAAATTTACGCTCAACACAAAATCCGCACCCATATTTTTGCACACGTCGGCGGGAACTGCGTTGAGATAAGCCCCGTCAATACACTGCCTGCCGTTTACGTCGACCGGTCTGAATACCGGAAGAATCGCACTCGACGCCGCCATAGCCTTACTCAATCTTCCGCTGTCGATTATCACAACCTCGCCGGAATCTTTATCGACCGCCACCGCCTTAAACGGTATTTTGGTTTCGTCGAATTCCTTACCGCCGGTGATTTTATAAAGTACGCTTTCGACGGGAGTGCCGCCCAAAGTCATCATAAACAGCATTTGCGGGTCTGTAAAATCAAACAAGCGCAACATTTCAAGCATTTCTCTCACACTTACGCCGCACGCATATAATCCGCCGACAATGCTGCCGATACTCGTACCCGCCACCATGTCGAATTTAATACCCTCTTCTTCAAAGGCTTTAAGCACGCCGAGATGAGCCATGCCTTTCGTTCCGCCGCTGCCGAGAGCCAAGCCTGATTTCTTTTTCTTTTTTCCGAACATTTTCCTCTCCGTTTATCGTAATATATTTGTAATAAAATAATATGCTTTAATGTTTAACTTCGTTCGTTATTTTACCGGCGTATCTGTTTTATCGTTTATCTTCTTTACCGTCCACTTCGTCCGCCGCTTGACTTTAAAATAAAAAAGCAAAATAAAGTAATAGCAGGAAAATATTTCATCCCCTGCTATCATTTATTATTTTACTATTGAATTTTTTTATTCTTTTTCGATTGCCGCTTTTTTTGTCATGTTCTTTTTGAAATCGTCCATGATTTCTTCGCTGAACTTGGGCGTTCTGTCATAGTTGTAAAGACCGTTTTGCTCTTGCTCTACGTCGTAAAGTTGAGTATAGCAAAGCGCACACATTCTCGGGTTTGAAAGCAACGTTTTTGTGAAACTGTTGTATCTCTTTACAAACTCTTCGACCGTCTTAGGTCCGTCGCCGTAACCCCAGCCGTCGTCTTTAAGCGACCACTTAATTCCGCCGTACTCGCTGAGGAAGTAAGGTTGACCGTCGTATTTTTGGTTGAACTGCTCGAAGCACTTTCCGTCCTCCCATTTGCCGTATCTCTTGCGGAATTCAGCCGTATCCTGAACGTAATCGTGAGTATCGAAAATATCCGTTTGTACGTGGTAATTCCAACTTACGTCGATGACGGGTCTGTATGTGTCGTATCTTTTTGTCTCGAGATAAAGTTGCTTAATAAATGCGTCGCATTGGTCGGACTTGTTGATTTTCCAGTTTTCGTTTGTGGGACACCAGCCTATAATCGCGGGGTGATTGTAGTCTCTTTCAACAGATTCCAGCCATTCGGGCAAATAATATTGCAATGCCCTGTCCGTTGTGTGGTCGAAATTCCAACTTGGATATTCGCCCCAAACTATATAGCCGAGTTTGTCACAGTAATATAAAAATCTTCTTTCAAATACTTTCTGGTGGAGTCTTGCGCCGTTAAAACCGAGTCTTTGCGAAATCAAAATGTCTTTCTTCAAATCCTCGTCGGTAGGAGCGGTATAAATGCCGTCCGGATAATAACCCTGGTCAAGCACGAGTCTTTGCATAATTTTCTTTCCGTTGAGTTTAAGACAGGTTTCGTCGAGTTCGATTTTTCTCATACCGAAGTAAGAAGTAATCTCGTCTTTGCCGCTTTCACTCTCAACGGTTATCGTCAAATCGTACAAATTGGGGGTTTTTACGTCCCAAAGTTTAAGCGAACGAACGGGAAGTTGAACGTATACTTCTTTCATCGTGGTGACAGCCGTGACTTCTCCCATCGGCTTACCCCCGAACGACGCTTTAAGCGTGACTTTTTTGTCTCCGAGAGCATTGAAAGTGAGTTTTGCGTTGAGTTTTTTATTGTCTGTGTCGCTGTCGGTTTTGATTGCCGTGAGATAAGTATCGGGTACGTTTTCAATCCAGACCGTTTGCCAGATGCCCGTCGAACGAGTATAAAAACAGCCGTGCGATTCGTAGGTGATGGATTGCTTACCCGAAGGTTGCAACCTGTCTCTCGGGTCACCCGAGCAATGCACGAGAATTTGCGCTTTGCCGTTTTCGATGCAGTCGGTAATATCGAAAGTAAACGGAGTGTAACCGCCCTTGTGGTTACCTAAAACTTTGCCGTTTACAACGACGTAAGTTTCATAATAAGCCGCTTCGAAATGCAAAAGCACCCTGCCTTTCCAACCATCGGGAATATCAACTTCTTTTTTGTACCAACAGCCGTTTATAAAATCTTTATATTCAATACCCGACAACTTGCTTTCGGGGCAGAACGGCACGTTGATTTTTTTGGAAAATTGCTTTTTCTGCATTTCCTCGAATCTGAAAAGTTTGTTGCTTTCTATGTAAAAATCCCATATGGTAATTCCGCTGTTGCCAAAGTCGAATTCAAAATCCCATTCTCCGTTAAGGTTGAGCCAATTTGACCTGACAAGTTCCGGTCTCGGGTATTCGTTTCTCATAAATAAGTCTCCTGAAATGTTTTTTAATAATGGCAAATGTTTTTTAATATCGGCGAAACTTCAATTCTTTATTAACAACCGAAATTCCGCTTAATCGGCATTTGTTTGCCTTTATCATTCTTTATTTGCCGCAAAGTTTACTTTATTAGCCGCAATGCATATATGATAACACATTAAAAAATTTTTTTCAAGACAAATTTTAAAAATTTATTAAAAAAGTTGCTTTTTTTACTCAAAATCGAATGTTTTTTGCCCTCACCACATCGATTTCAACCAAAAAACTGCCCTTTTTAACAACTTTTTTTGTATACGTGATTGCAATGTTTACAAATTGATTTCATTTTAAAAGCGAGGGGCAAATTTTTACCCCTCGCAACGTATCGACTTAATTTAAAACGTATCGACTTAATTTAAAAAGTTTATCGGTCAAACCGATTTTTTTCGCTTTATGCTTTTACTCCGTATTTTATTACGACAATTAAATTTTAAACCGTCTCGATTTTCATACCACTTGATTTTACGCCGTCTTTCTGACAAACACTCCCGCAAGCATGCACAAAAGCATACCTGCCGAAGCAATGCTTACCGTGATTGCCGCGTCCATATTTAAAAAGAAAATAGCCGCAAGCGACAAAACTTTTAATGCCGAAACGGCAATTAAACAAGTTTTGCGCCAGAACCGCGCCCTTTCAGAAACCTTGACCGCCATGGGAAGATAAGAAATTTCACTGTTTTTTACCACTATGTCCGCCGCACCGTTGCCCATGGATACGGTGACGAAATCGCCCTGCTTGCCGGTATTTCCGACATAAATAACGGTACCGTCGGCTTCGTCCTTTATTGCTTGCAATTTTTCAGCCTTTTTTGCATCGTCGAGTTGTCCGAACGAATTGTACATACCGAATTTAGTGCGCAGGTATGACGTATACTCCTTACTTTCGGACGAAAGCAAATATTCTTTTTCTACACCCAAATCGCGAAGTTCTCTGCATGCGCCCACGCTGTCGGGGAACACTTCTTCTTTATATATTACCGCGCCGATAAATTCGCCTGCTTTTTTTATATAAATTTTTATGCCTTCTTGCTCTATAACGGGCGGCTTGTCCTCAAAGTCGGCAAAATATCCGACGGTAATATCGCCTTTATTTAAGGGATAATTTTCGTGAAGAGCGTCACCCGAAACCGATTGCAACAATTCTATAAGTTTGCCTTTGTATTCTTTTACGAAAACTTTTTCTTCGGCTTTATAGTTTCCGCTTGTAAGCGTGCCGTTTTTATCGAAAACAATGCTTTTTGCCTTTGCCGTTTTTTCGATAACGTCGAAATTTGTTATCTCTATACTGTTGGTTTTGAGACATACGTATGCGTTAAACATGACGTCTTTAAAGCAATCTGTCAAATAATTTATGCCCGCAAGCGCAATAACCGCCGCGCCTTTTGCCGCACTTAAAGTCAAACCGTAAGCATAGCCGTACTCATCGAAAATCGGCAATATAAACGTGATTAAAAGTCCGGCGACAAGCACGATTATATTGAAAATCAAGTTGAGTTTTTTCTCTTTTTTCACGCCTTTTATTTCGCCGATATTGTTTTCTTTCCCCTTATTCGTATCGGCAAAAAGTTTAGTCACGGTTACCGTAACGTCTCCGTCGTAAATTTTTTCGCCGCAATATATGCTATCGCCCTTTTTAACCGTCACGTACTCGGTTTTACCGTTTTTTACGCGCTCGACTTTTGCGTCGCCTTGCCTGATTTTACAGTCGAAATAAGCCGTTTCGTCTCTGTGTAAAACAATTTCGTCGTTTACTGCAACTTCAGCGGCGGGCGTGCGTTTTTCCTTGCCGTCAACAAGCGCATAACATACCGCGTTTTTATACTTTTCTCCCAACGTTTCTTTAAAGGAAAATTTTTCACCGAAAAGTTTGCACACTACGTATGCCGCCGAATAAATAAATGCGGTCAGTGCGCCCACGAGCGTTTGTCCTACAAACAGCGAAATCAACGCCGACAGCGCAACCAGCAAATGCGTATTTAATATGTTTTTATTGGCTATTTCGCAAATGGCGTCGTAAAGGATTTCGTAGCCAGACACCGCAAAAGCCAACAGCAAAAGCACGTTTGCAAAATTTCCGCCGTGGTCTACAAAAGCGTAAACGACAAAAAGTGCGAGTGCAAAACACAACTCTATTACCCTTTGCATACTTTCGGTAATGGGTTTTTTATCCTTTTTACCTTTTTTATCTTTGTTTTCTTGTTTGTCTTCTTTTTGCCCGCTTTCGGCTTGAGAATAATCTTCTTCACCGTCTATGCTTACTTCGACGGTTTCGGCTTCGATTTCGGCTTCGATTTCGGCTTGAGGCTGCTCGTCGATAAAGCCGAGTTCGCCTCCCTCGTCCGCAATTTTATTCATCACGCTTACCATTACGTCGTATTCATCGGTCCACTCGTCGACCGTATAACAAAGATTGCCGCTTTCGTCTATTTCGAGATTTACTACGCCTTTGATTTTTTTAAGTTCGGTCGCAAGAGCGGGATATTTCGACGAATCCAACTTTTCTACCATATAAAAATGTTTGGTTTGCATTAATTTTCTCCGATAATTTTTGATTAAACGATTTTACTAAACAATTTAAGGCGTTTTGATTTAACGCCCTGCGTTTTTATCTTACAATATATAATGATACACCAAAACGAAATATAAGTCAATAGTTATACAAAAACTGCGACTTTTGCTTTTGTTTGAGACAAAATTCGTCCCAAAACGACGAATATCTCGTGAAATTTCCTCTCTCCGTCATAACTACTTGAAAAAAAACTCGTTTTATGATAAAATATATCGAAACAACGTCTATTTGCGCATAATCCCCAAAACGAACGTTAAGACATATTTACCGCTTATAATGGAAACAGCGCGGTAAAAACGCAACAATTCAAATACGAACTTATAAATCAAGCAAATATACAGACAAAATTTTTAAAATCAACGCAATTAAGAAGACGTAATTCGAGGTCGAAAATGTTTGAGAAATTAAAAGACAAATTACATTTAAATAAAAATAACGAGCAAAAAAACGACGAAACAACCGCCACCGAAGATATCGTAAGGACTCCGTCGCTTGATTTGGACGAGTTTTCAAACGACGAAAAAACCGAGGAAAAATATTCATCGCTTGAAGAATTTACCCCCGAGCCGGACTACGGTCTTACTTTAGAGCAAGTGGAAAAACGCAAGGCGCAAAACCTCGTCAACGTGATTAAGAACAAAAACTCTAAATCTTATTTAAGCATTATTTGCAACAACTTATTTACGTTTTTCAACCTTTTGTGTATCACTTGCGTAATCGCCCTGCTGATTGTCCATGCAAAACTTTCGGACATGGTTTTTGCCGTAATATTTATGTTGAACATGGTTATAGGCATAATTCAGGAAATACGCTCTAAACGAGCCGTTGAAAAACTTATGCTTGTAAAAGCCCCTACCGTACAAGTCGTGCGCGGTGGAAAGGAATGTGAATTGCCCGCATCGGAAATAGTGCTCGGCGATATAATCAAAATTTCAATGGGCAATCAGATTCCCACCGACAGCGTGCTTGTAAAAGGCAACGTAGATATAAACGAATCGCTTTTGACGGGCGAATCCAATAACATTAAAAAGAACGTGGGAGACAAACTTTATGCAGGCAGTTTCGTTTCGAGCGGCAACGCATACATAAGAGCAATAAGAATAGGCGAAGACAGTTATATTCAAAAACTCTCCGCAAGGGCGAAAAAATTTAAAAAAGCACCGTCAAAACTTACCGCGGCAATGAACGCGATGATAAAGGCAATTTGCGCTTTCATTATTCCTATTTCGATTTTAATGGCAATCAACAACTACAAATCGATTAAACTTGGAGCAAACTTCTCTACCCATGCCGAACTTATTCAGGAAACGGTATTAAAAACCTCCACCGTGGTAATAGGACTTATTCCGTCGGGTATGTTTTTGCTTACTTCTATCGCTCTTGCGGTGGGCGTGTTGAGACTTACCAAGAAAAAAACGCTTGTACAAGACATGTACTCGCTTGAAATGCTTGCGCGCGTCGACGTGTTGTGTCTCGACAAAACGGGCACGATAACCGACGGCAGAATGAAAGTATGCGGTCAGGAAAACATAGATAAAGACGAGACGAATTATTTAATAGAAGACGTAATTTCGAGCATGCTGGGAGCACTTAGCGACAACAACCAAACGGCAATCGCATTAAACGACCGTTACGGCGTAAGCGCGAAATATATACCAAAAGCGACTATTCCGTTTTCTTCGGAAAGGAAATATTCGGCTGTAAGTTTTGTCGATAACGGCACTTTCGTGATGGGCGCACCCGATTTCGTGCTTAAAAAAATTCCAAAAAATATAGAGGTAAAAATCAAAGCGCAAACGACTAAAGGAAGAAGGGTCATTTTAATCGCCCGCTCCGACGGCTATATCGAAAACGAAAAACTCCCCTCTGAACTGCTACCATATGCCCTTATTTATTTTGAAGACAACATAAGGGAAGACGCGATCAGCACTATTAAATGGTTTAAAGACAACGACGTACAAATAAAAATCATCTCTGGCGACGACCCCGTAACCGTGTCGGAAATAGCAAGGCGCGCAGGCGTAAATAATTCCGACAAATATATCAACCTCGACGGACTCAACGAAAAAGAGGTGTTTAACGTCGCTTCTGAATATACGGTATTCGGCAGAGTTTCCCCCGAGCAAAAGGCTATACTCATCAAATCGTTAAAGGCTCACGGACACACCGTGGCAATGACGGGCGACGGCGTAAACGACATACTCGCCATGAAAGAATCGGACTGCTCTGTTACGGTTGCGTCGGGCTCGGAAGCGACGAGACATATCGCCCACCTTGTGCTTATGAACAACGACTTTTCATCTCTGCCGAGCGTGGTAAACGAGGGAAGACGCGTAGTAAACAACATTCAGTCTTCTTCGTCGCTGTACCTTATGAAAACGTTGTTTACGGCGATTTTCGCAATAATCACAATACTCAGAAAATCGACTTATCCGTTTAACCCGAGTATGATGCTTATGCTTGAAAGTTGCGTAATCGGTTTGCCGTCGATAATTTTATCCATTCAACCCAACGCAAAACGAATATCGGGAAATTTTACGGCGACAGTGCTTACCAACGCCCTACCCGGCGCAGTAATTCTCGTGCTTAATGTGTATTTGATGCAAATAATAACAAAGTATCTGCACATGCAGATTTCTCCCGAATTCGCACAAACTTTGTCGGTACTCGTGCTGACTTTCGGAGGAGTTGTTTTCTTGTTCAGGATGTGCGAACCGTTTAACACCTACCGCGGCATTATGATGGCGTTTATTTTCACGATAACCATCGTGTGGGCTTTATTCTTTTTGGATTCGGCGTTCTTCAGACTCGAAAGCATTTTGCCGTTTAAAGATAATTGGCAATACATACTTATAATAATTTGTATAATACAATTCGACTTCCCGTTTGAAAAATTCTTTTTGTATCTGATGAAAAAACTCAGGCACGAAACAACAACCCCGACCGTCCGGTAAGACAAGGCGGTTTTCGACTAAATTACAAAATGTCGTTTCGGCTAAATTACGGCTTTAATGCAGATGCGATTTGCTCGATTGTCGGACGATATAAAACTTATAATCACATTAAAACTATATAGATATAAAATGCTCGTTAAGGTGCATTCACCTTAACGAGCATTTTGGCTTTTATCATTAAAATTTTAATTTTATAAATATATTATAATCGGCTTTATTATTGTCGATTTACCGCTGTTATGTGCCTGTTTTGCAAGTTTTACGCAATACGTGCATTGTAAAACAGTCAAAATCAATCTTTAATCCGAGTCGAAAGGTCATCGAGCAATTTTTCGCAAGTTGCCGCAACTTCTTTAAGCGCGCCCTCTTCAAACGGAGACTTCAAACCCGCCGCCTTTACAAGGTCGGTAAACTTATAATTGCCCGTTTTTCTTGCAAAATCGAAATATCTTTTAAGCGCGCCGTCGTAATCTTTTAAACTTTCTTCCAAAAATTCAATTGCAACCGTTTGCGCGAGACAATAATCGATATAATAGAACGGACTTTCAAAAATGTGATTTTGATATTGCCAACGCGTGCCGAGTTCGAGATACGTTATTCCGTCGGCATTCATATAAGGACGGAATTTTTGCTCGAGTTTTTTCCATTCCGCTTTTCTCTGCGCGGGCGTAAGGTCGGGATTTTCGTAAACGATATGTTGGAAATAGTCGACAATCGTGCCGTAAGGTATAAAAGTCAATGCGTCAGCCAAATGTTTATAGCGGTATTTCGCCTCGTCTTTACCGAAGAATTTATCCATATACTTCCAGGCGAAAAATTCCATACTCATCGAGTGAGTTTCGGCAGTTTCCATGCCGCCGAGGTCGAGTTCGGTCGTGAAATCGTCCGCTCCCAAATAGTAAGCGAAAGCGTGTCCCGCCTCGTGCGTGATTACGTCTACGTCTGCTGTCGTGCCGTTGAAGTTTGCAAAGATAAACGGCTGTTTGTAAAGGGGGAACGAAGTCATATATCCGCCCGTCCATTTGCCCTTTCTTGGAAGAACGTCGAAAGCGTCCGACTCGAACATCATATCGATAAATCCCGCCGTTTCTTTGCTCATTTCGTGGTACATTTCTTTACCGCTTTCAAGTATGCCTTGCGCGTTTGAAATCGGCTTGGGGTCTTCCTTGAAATACGTGTCGTTGTCGTAAAGTTTCATCTCTTTAATGCCGAGTTTGTCGGCAATTTTTTTCTTTAATCTGCAAACTACCGGCACGATATCGTTTAACACGTTTTCACGGAAAATTTTGACCGTATCCTGGTCGTAACAAGTACGCGCCATTCTGTTGTAACCCAACTCTATAAAGTTTTTATAGCCGAGTTTTTGTGCCATTTTTGTACGCACCTTGACCATTTCATCGAATACGGTATCTATAAAGTCGGCATTTTTCTCCAAAGTCGCGCCGAGAGCGTTGTATGCTTCTTCTCTCGTTTTTCTGTCGCTGTCCTGCATATATTTTCTAAGTTCGCCAAGCGTAACTTCTCTGCCCCTGAAAAGATAAAGTTGCTCTGAAACAAACTTTGAATACTTTGTGGTAAGGCGCATTTCCTCTTGCATTTCTTCAAGAATTTTTTTGTCGGCACACTTTAAAGAAAGTTGATACATGGTAATGACAAGCGGGTTGATTTGCTTTTTTACCTCTTCCAGATATTTGCTGTTTAAAAACGCCTTTTCATATTCGATAAAGTAAATTTGCAATTCGGGAAGCACATTGTCGTAATACTCTACTTCACCGTTGTAATATTCGTCCAAAGTGTTGAGGTTGAATCTCGTGTGGGCGAGATTACTCATCGTGCTTATCTCGTCGGAAAGGTGACAATATTCCTTCCTCGCCTCGACGACGTCGGCAGCCGAAGACGCATTTTTAATTTTGTCCGTAATTTTTTTGATTTTATCAATCGCCTCGTCCCTGTCTATTCTTTTATATTGCATGTCTTTAATTTTTACGTAAGTCATTTTTTGCTCCTTTCAGTTTAATAGTTTATCTCGATTTGTACGCTTTATGCACCAACCGAAACTCGTCTTTTTATATATTTTCAGCCTATTGATTTAATTACTGCCAAAATTATTCAACTTAAATACAGTTTCATTTTTTAGTCTTTTGAATAAATGTCAACCAAATTCAAAATAACTTGTACCATTTTTTCCATACTTTCGATTGGCACGTATTCCTTTCTGCCGTGGAAATTATGTCCGCCCGTAGACAAATTGGGGCAAGGTAAACCCATAAAAGACAATCTTGCTCCGTCAGTTCCGCCGCGAATAGGCACTATGTTTTCTTTTACGCCCGGAGCATTCATCGCCTTTACCGCGTTGTCGATCAAAAACATATTTTTCTTTATTATTTCGCTCATATTGTAATAACTGTCTTTTATTATCGTTTCAAAAACGCCCGCGCCGTACTTTTCGTTTAATTTTTCGGCTGCTTGCGCAAAAAGTTTCTTCTTTTGCTCGAATTTCTGCATATAGTGATCTCTTATAATATACTTTGCCGTGAGGTTTTCGACGTCTCCGCTTACGTCGTTGACCATATAAAAGCCCTCGTAATTTTCGGTGTTTACCGGGCGTTGACTTTCGGGAAGTTGCGCATGAAACTCGCAAAACATATCGATTGCGTTTTTCATTATTCCTTTCGCGCTGCCGGGGTGAATGGATGTGCCGTGAATTTTTAAAACAGCCGCCGCTGCGTTGAAATTTTCGTACTCGATTTCCCCCAATTTGCCGCCGTCGATTGTATAGCCGAAATCGGCGTCAAACAATTTTACATTGAAAAAATCCACACCCCTGCCAACCTCTTCGTCGGGAGTGAATGCGACACGCAAATCGCCGTGTTTTATCTCGGGGTGATTGACAAGATATTCGACCGCTTGCATAATTTCGGCAACGCCCGCTTTATCGTCTGCGCCCAAAAGGGTCGTTCCGTCGGTAACGATTAATCTGTTGCCTATATAATCGTTTAAGTCGGGGTTTTCGTCAAGAGTCAGGCGCATACCTGTCTCTTCGTTTAAAACAATTTCTCCGCCTTTATATAAAACGGTTTTGGCTTTTACGTTTGCTCCGCTTACCGCAGGCGATGTATCAACGTGAGAAATAAAGCACAATTTTTTACCTTTATACCCGTCGATATTTGACGGAAGTTTTGCGTAAACGTATTTGTTTTCGTCTTGAATTACATCGAGTCCCAAAGCCTTCAATTCGTCTTTCAATTCTTTTAAAAGCACTTCTTGTTTTTGCGTGCTGGGAAATCTTTCCTGATCGTCCATACTTTGCGTATCGTATGACACATATTTTAAAAATCTTTCTTCTACCGTCATTTTTTATCTCCTGTTTTGTCGGTTTTATGCAATACGTATTATGTAAACGCGGAAATTTTACCCGCTTTATGTTTACTTTAAATCATATGTTAAATTTACGCGCTCACCGCCGCCAAACCTTTATTTTTATTGTATTACTCGATTTTTATTTTACCGAAATACCCAAAACCGCCCCATTAAATTACCCAATCGCCGTCTGCAAAAATTTGCATTATAGTACCGTCTTCACATTCCGCCTCGATACTCAAATCGTCCGTACCGACCATGAAATCTACGTGCTCCAACGAGGTGTTTAAACCGTGTTTGTGCAAAGTTTCTTCGTCCATGTTTTCGCCGCCTTTCAAGCAGCCGACGTACGAATCTCCGATTGCAAAATGGCAACTTGCGTTTTCGTCGAATAAGGTTTCATAGAATAAAACGCCGAGTTTGTGAATGGGAGAATTTTTACCTATCAAGGCAATTTCGCCGAGATAATGCGAGCCTTCGTCCGTGTCGATTATACCCTTCAAAACGTCATAGCCTTTCTCTGCGGAATAATCCACGATTCTGCCGCCTTTAAAAGTAATGGAAAAATTTTCTATAATCGCGCCGTTTCTGCAAAGCGGCATTGCGCTGACGAGTTTACCTTCGGCGGTCAGCCTGTCGGGGCTGGAAAACACCTCTTCGGTGGGCATGTTGGCGGTGAAATAAACGCCGTCGTTTAAGCCTTTTTCCGCTCCGCCGCAGAAAATATAACCTTTGGGCATGCCGATTTTAAAATCTGTGCCGAGCGAATTTTTGTATCTGAAATATCTGACATTCGCATTGTTTAAAATATCGCACCTTTTGGTGAGTTTTTCCTGATGCTCTTCCCATGCTTTAAGCGGGTCTTCGGCATCGAGACGCATCGTCTTTAAAATGTATTCCCACTGCTTTTCGTATGCCTTGTCTTTGGAAAGGTCGGGAAACATTTTTTCAGCCCACTCCGTTTGCGGATAAGCAACGAGACACCAGCGCACTCTGTTTGAAGAAGTAGCCTCGCGCATGGGTCTTAAAGCCTTGTTCATGGCGCGGCGTGCCCTTGCAATTTTTTGCGAATCGAGTCCCGCAAAACCGGCGGGGTCTTCGGATAAAATTCCGAGATACACGCCTTTTTGCTCGACGATGCAATTTCGCGCTTCGGCTACGTAATCGGGTACGTCTTCAAGGTCCTCTACGCTTTCGTATTCGTATTTAAGCGCGGAAATTTTGCCGTCCGACCAATGGTTGATTATTTTTTTCGCTCCCTTTTGATAAGCGACCTTTGCCACTTCTTCGACAAGCGGTGCGGCGTTTACGGGTGAATTTATATGTAAAATTTCGTCTTTTTGCAAATTTAAACCGTGATTTATAATTAATTCGGCATATTCGTTGAGATAATTTTTCATTGTCAGTATTGCCTCCTGAACGTTTTTTGAATTGCTGATATATTTTTACTTTGTTTCGACGGTAATTTCGTCGTAAGCGGTTTGGTTGATTTTCGCATTTAAAAACGCCGTCAAAGCCTCAACGAGGTTACCGTAATCGCTTGTCGCAATCGTTTCCACTTGAGAGTGCATGGAAAGTTGAGCGATACCCACGTCAACCGAACGCAAAGACAAATGTCTCGAACTGATTGCCCCGAGAGTGCTTCCGCACGGCATGTCCGAACGCATAAAGAAATCCTGACAACTTATTTTTCCGTTTTGCAAAATCTTTTTAATCACCGATGACGATACGGCGTCGGTTGTATAATTTTGATTTGCGTGATGCTTTATCACTACGCCTTTACCGAGATAAACTTTGCCCGGCTGACAAGATAGTTCTGCGTGGTTGGGATGAGTTGCGTGCGCCCCGTCGCAAGAAAGCATAAACGATTTAAATACCGCCGCCGAAAATTCGTCGTCCGATTTTTTAAGCGACCTGTTTACCCTTTTAAGCGTTTCGTATAAAAAGTCGCCTGCCGCGCCTTGTTTCGTGCCGGAACCGACCTCTTCGTTGTCATACAAGCACGCAACCGATATTCCGTCGCCGTCGGATTTCTCCAAGGCCTCTATAGAAGATATAACACTCGCCAGATTGTCAATTCTGGGAGAAGAGAAAAACTCGTCGTTTGCACCGCTGAAAAACCCTTCCTGAGCACACGTGACAAACAAGTCGTAATCGTAAATTCTGTCATTTTTACAAAGAACGTCTTTTGTAATGTCGTCAATATAGGTCTTGTCTACGCCTAATCCGCAAAGCGGTTGCATGTCGGTTTGAGCATTGGGCGCGAATGACGAATTCACTTGTCTTTGAAGGTGTACTGCAACCGAAGGAAGCACCACGTTTGTCTTTGCGACAACGGGCACGGAAACGATTTTTCCGTCTCTTTCTACAACGACCCTGCCAGCCACTTTAAGCGGTCTGTCAAAGAAACTGTATAAAATAGGTCCGCCGTAAACTTCGGTCTCGAGTTTTCTGCAATCGAGGTTTACGTTTTCGCCGTCGAACTTGATTTTAAGCGCAGGCGAATCGGTGTGCGACGCAATAATTTTGTAATAATAATTATCGATATTTCCCACTTTAAAAGCAATCAGACTACTCCCGTCTCTCACGACGAAATACTTTTTTCCTTGCTCGATTTTAAATTCGTCGCCCTCGTTTAACATGACATATCCGTCGCCGAGAAGTCTGTTTTTAAGCGTTTGCACCGCCTGATAGGCGGTTTGCGAATTGTCGATAAATTTTTTTAAACTGTCAATCATATTTTTCTCCGTTTGTAAAACATTTGTTATTATTAAATTTAAATTATATATATAATACCATTGTTGCCAAATTAAGTCAATCATAGCAAAGGTTTTGCGTTTATTAATTGCGTTTTTAAGTCGCTTTTTGCTTACTTTGCGCTTTTTTAATCGTTTTTATCGTCTCGTGTAAATCTTTTTTTGAAACGTAATCAATAAAACGTTTTTTGTTTTTATAAAAAATTTTCGACTTATGAAAAACTGTATTAAAAAACACCTTTGCGACGATAAACGCAAAGATGAAATTTATGAATATAATATTTTATTGTATGCTATATCTTTTGCAAATCAAATTTATGTCGACGGCAAAAAGATTTTTACTGCGAATAAAAAACTTTTATTTTACTCAAATTAATACCTCGTCCGAAATAAAACTTTTATTTTCTCGCGATAAAAAACCGCCGGACCAAACAAAAAACACAACAACTTAAATAATCAATCTTTTCTGCCCGTTAAATTTCCTATGGGATTAAGCCCGAAATAGTCGTTTTGCCTTAACGCCTCGTAAAGCGTAATCGCAACCGAATTCGAAAGATTCAACGAGCGCAAATTTCCCCACATCGGTATGCGCAAAGTCTTATCGTAATGCTGCTTTAAAAGCGGCTCGGGAAGACCGTGGCTTTCTTTGCCGAACACAAGAAAATCTCCGTCTTTAAACTTTGCGTCACTGTGCCTGATTTTACCCTTGGTCGATAAAAAATAAAAATTATCACCGGTAAAATATTTCTCAAACACCTCTTGAAAACTGTCGTAATAATGCACGTCGAGATACTGCCAATAATCGAGCCCCGCACGCTTTAAATGCTTGTCGTTAATCTCAAAACCGAATGGTTTTACAAGGTGCAAACTGCTGCCCGTTGCCGCGCACGTCCTTGAAATATTGCCCGTGTTCTGGGGTATCTCGGGCTCCACCAATACTATGTTAAACGCCATAAAAAATTTTCCTCTTTCGTTTATTTTTCTTTTATCTGTTTATTTTGTTTTTTATTCCTTTGCGACGAACTTTACCGCGTTTCGCCTTTAAATTTTATTAAAAACCCTTGTTATTTTCCTTCGTTCTTCTTAAATCCGCGCCGTTTTAAGTACACTTCGGAAAAGCGTTTTTTAGTATCGACGTCGATAACTTCGCTTAAACTCTGACTATCGATAATTATATTTCCATCGCCGTCGACGGCGGTAATTTTACTGCCTATACTTATAAGCGGAACGCCGTATAAATACGCTTGCGAGCGCAAAACCGATAAAAAAATACCTTGTTTACACGAACCGTTTATTACAAAGATGACATCTGCGTCGCAATCGGTCAACGACCTGATACTTTCCGGGAAAAGAATATCGTCGCCTATAAGCACACCGATTTTTGCTCCCGTTATGTTGTAAACCTTAAACCCGCTGCCAAGCGAATAAACCGTATTATGCACGCTGACGCTCATATCGCTTATGCCTAAAATTCTACCCTTATCCGCTACCACTGCGGAAAGTCGTGTAAGTCCGTAATTTTCGGTGACGTACCCGCCGATAACAACGCTCTTTTTGTCTCTTGACAATCTGCCTATCGCAAGCAGTTTTTCAGAGTCGCCTTTAAGTTCTTTCCTAAAATCGATTGTCTCTCCGTTAAACCCGCAAAAGATTACGTCTACGTTAGACGTGTCGTCGTTCAATTTGTCTGCGCTTACTTCCCTTTTCAATGCAATTCTCATACCGCACAAAGCCCTAAAGTATAAGTATGTATTCAACGTCGAAAAAGTGCAAACAAAGACATTCTTTCACTTTCTTATATTTTAAATTAACTAAATATTTAGTAAAATTAATCTTAATTTAAAAGCCGAAGCCGCAACTTTCAAGAGCCCTGAAACCGAGTATACAACTCAACTAAACAACACGAAACAAATTAATTAAACTGTACTTCTTTTAAAATTTCTTTTATTGTGTTTGTGTCTGTTGCGGCAAAAATTTTCATTTTGGCTTCTTTACCTCCGCGCACTCCGCGTAAATACGCCGCAAGTTGTTTACGCATGGTCACCGCTACGAATTTATCGTCATACCTGCTTTTAAGCAAATCGATATGTTTTATTATCATCGAATACATATCTGCGTCCGTTTTGCCGTAAAGTATTTTTTGAATAAGTCTCGGGTCGTATATCGCTCCGCGCGCAAGCATAATACCGTCGCAACCCGTTTTGTCAAACATGTTTTCCGCGTCATTTACGCTGAAAATTCCGCCGTTTGCTATGACGGGTATTTTTACCGATTGCTTTACTTTCGCAATGGTATCGAAATCGACTTCGCCCTGATAAAAATCTTCCCTCGTTCTGCCGTGAACTGTAATCGCTTGCGCCCCGTTGTCTTCTGCCATCCTGGCAAATTCGACAGCCACATTGTCTTCTTTTTTAACACCTATTCTTATCTTAACGGTTATCGTTTTGCCCGTTTTACAGCATACGTTTATTATATTTGCGGCAAGATTGACGTTTTTAAGCAACGCGCTGCCCTCGCCCGAAGAATATATTTTATCCACCGGACAACCCATATTTATATCGACGATATCAAATTTTTCAAGTTGTTCGCTTTCGCATGCCATGCGCATAAATTCGGGTTCGCTGCCGAAAATCTGCACCGCTTTTACCTTTTCGGCATCAGTCGTATACAATAGGTCAACGGTATTTTCGTTGTTATAACACAGCCCTTTCGCGCTCACCATTTCGGTATAGCACACAGCCGCACCCATCGAATAACAAATACTTCTGAACGCAAAATCGCTGTAACCCGCAAGCGGCGCGACAAACACGTTGTTACTTGTAATCACGTCACCTATTTTAATGCTTTTTAGTTTCATTGTAATAATCGTCCCATTGTTTTGCGGATAAGTCTTTCAATTCCTTCCCGTCGCGTTTTGCCGCTTGCTCTATTTTGCCGAATCTGTCGATAAATTTTTGCGTAGAAATATTGAGAGACTCCTCGCAATCTACTCCCAGAAACCTAACCGCATTGACGCAACTGAACAGCAAATCGCCACACTCTTCTTTTAAAGAATTTTCATCGCCTTTATTGATTTCCGAACGCACTTCGTTTATCTCTTCCGTTATTTTAGAAAAAATTTGCTCGACATTTTCGAAATCAAAGTTATATTTAGCCGCACGTTTACCCACTTTTTGAGCCCTTAAAGCCGCGGGGAAACACTGCGGAACGGCTTGTAAATATTCGGTTGCGGAAGAATATTTCTTTTCTTTACTCTTGTTTTCGTCCCATAATTTAAGCACTTCGTCGGGGCTATTTGCGGTGTCCGTACCAAACACGTGCGTGTGCCGTGAAATTAATTTTTCGCATATTCCGGTAATTACGTCGTCAACGGTAAACGACCTTCTCTCTTCAGCCAATACCGAATGAAAAACAACCTGCATCAACACGTCGCCGATTTCTTCTTGCATTGCATCTTCGTCGTTTTTATTTATTGCGTCGATAAGTTCGTAACATTCTTCGATTAATGCGGGACGCAAACTTTCTTTAGTTTGTACTTTATCCCACGGACAACCGTTTTCGGTGCGCAAATATTTTATTACTTCCATTAAATCGGTAAACGAATATCTGTGCTTTTGTGTAAGCGGCGGCTCGTCGATTCTTATCATCGTCATATAGTCGTATCCGTCGTACATATCGAGCGTATAAAGTTGAGTCTTGACGGTTTTACCGCATACGTACAACGTAATCATAGCCTCTTCGCCGTAAAATTCAAACAATTTCAGTTTTACTTCGCTCGCCAGAATTTTGCTGTCTATATCGTAAACAACGAGCGGATAAGCGGCTGTTTTTATTGAATCAACCGAATAAGCCGAAACCGAAAAAAGCATTCCGTTGCCGCTTTTTCCCACAGCGTACTCGCTTTTACTTATGCCGTGAATTATCTCGAAATTTTTGTGTTTCGACATTATAATCCGGCAAGAATTGTCATCGTTTACGTCGCCGTCCACACAGTAAACGACGTCGCTTGTCGCGCTTTCTTTCAAAACCGCTTGGGCGAGATTTTTATTTAAAGTATCGAAGTTTCTCGATTTCTCGTATATGTAATCGAGCGACGAATATTCCACGCCGCAATCTTTCACCGACTGCGCGCTTTGCGCAAGCGCAGTGCGTAAAATAGTTTTCGCTCCGGACGTAATCGCCTCTTTTGCCCTCACACTCAGGTCTCCCTTATTACATCCGAGACCCACAAGAGTAATTTTCATACGGCATGCTCCTTCAATTAAAAATAATTTCGTTAAAAACTTAAATCTATCAATCGGTCGCCTTGCAATTAACGCATTTTACAGCGTTTCGATTTTTGTTTTTAAAGGTATAATTTTTCGTTTTCTTCTTACGTTTTCGGTAATATAATACCCCAAATTGCAAAAACAAGCAACAAAATAGCACAAAATATCCGAAATAGCCACTGCAAAAATGTTAATTTCGGGGTCAGGCAACAAAACTAACAGTGCAACAGTCTTTACCGCTATGCCGACGAACAAAAATATCGACGGCAAATAAAGTTTGTTTTCGCTTATTTTGATAGCGTTGAAAGTTTGTACACACGACAAAAAAACGATTGAAAGCGACGAAAATTTTAATAAGCGCTCAAGTATGCTTTTGCTTTGTGAATCAAGCGCAAAATATAAAATTTTTACAGCCACATGAGAAAATACCGCAACGCCCGCCGCAAAGGCGCACGATAAAATTAAAGTGTATAATATTGCCGATTTCGCTATTTTTTTACTTCTCTCAATGTCTCCTTTTTTAACCGCAGACGACATTATGGGTATAAGCGCAACAGGTATGCCGTAACAAATCGAGACGGGTACGCCTATAATCGACTCGATCCCGCCGGAATACAAACCGTACAATTTTGTTGCCCGACTCGAGTAAGTTGAAATTATGTTGATACTTAAAAAACTGTCAAGCACTCTCGACAACGGTATTAAAACCGAAGTCAGCGTTACGGGAAAAACAACGGCAATCAACCTTTTTACCGATATTGCATTTCCTTTTTTTGTTGACATAATTTTGTTATCGATTGCGTCGTCGACAGTTTCCATTATTTCACCAACGGTTGCCACGTCTTCTCTTGTTCCCATTACACAGTTTATTGTTTTTTCGTTTGTCGTATAAACACTTTCGGCAAACCCATCATTATTGAGGGAAGCGGTCAATTTATTTTTACCCGAATTGCGCGCGACAAATTTATTTTTTTCAATTGTCAGATACATAAACGCAACCGCCTCGCTCACGCTTACCGCCGCAACACTCATCGTCACCGACAAAAATATGTTTTCCTTAAACAGTAGCGAAAATGCAAGCCCCAAAACAAGTTTTACTACTTGCTCGACAATCTGCGAAGTTGCCGTCGGGCGCATATTTTCGATCCCCTGAAAAAAACCGCGCAGACAAGAAATCAACGAAACAAAAAAAACGGCGGGAGCAAGTGCGACGTACCCGCCCCACGCATTTACATTGCCTTGAATCCGTGAGATAAAACCAGAAAACAAACACATAAAAAGCGTACCGAAAAAACCTATCAATCCGAAAAACTTTTTTGATTTTTTCAATACCGTTTCGGCGGAATTACCTTCGGAAATTATTTTAGATATGCTCGACGGCAACCCCGTAGACGAAATCGTGAGAAGCACGCAATACAAAGGAAACACCATTTGATAAAGCCCCATACCTTCGCTGCCGAGTATGTTTGTAAGCGGTATTCTGTACACCGCACCGAGCACCTTTGCCATAAAGCCGCCAATCGACACCGTAATGGCGTTTTTTAACAGTAAATTCTTATCGTTTTTCATATGTATTGCCGTTTTTACTCAATACGTATTGAGCAAAAACGGCATTTTATAATTGATTAAATATATAATTTTTGTCGGCAAATCTTATCAACCGTAAATCAAATTAGCAATAAGTTCTGCGCTCATTTGAGCAAGTTTTAAATCCTCTCCCGTGATTTTTTCGTCTTTCTTTTTATCCGCCAAAACAACCACGCCGAGACAATCGCCGCCGCTCAGTATTGGCACGATAACCTGCCCGAAATAAATATTTTCGTCACCTTTAACTATCTTTACACCCTCTTCGCTATCTCCGGAATTTATCAACACGCTTTTGCGTTGACGAATGATTTTTTCAAGTTCGTCCGATATGGTTTTACCTATTAAATCTTTACAACCGTTGCCGGTCGCGCTGACAACCGTGTCGGTATCGCAAATGACGGCGGCTTTTTCCGACACTGCATTTAAACTTTTAGTAAAACCCTCGGAATAATTTTCAAAACTTGCTATCGGCGAATATTTTTTAAATAGTAATTCGTCTCTGTCGGTATATATCTCCAATGGGTCGCCCTCTTTAATTCTTAAAGTTTTTCTGATTTCTTTGGGTATTACTACCCTGCCTAACTCGTCAATTCTTCTTACAATTCCCGTTGCTTTCATATTTACTCCTTTACTGTTTTTAGCCGAACGAAACCTCTGTCATGCCGCGAAAACGCGAATGACTGCATGACGTAAACTAATCCGTCCTCGACTATATAAATGCTAATAGTATTTATTTGTAAATTGCGGAAAATTATACCTTTAAAGACTCAATTTTTATACTTTTTGCCGTTTTTACATAATACGTATTTTGCAAAGCCGACAATCGACCCAAAATCACCACCCTTAAAAATAAAAAATAAGCGACAACAAACCGTTGCCGCCCGCTTTTAAAATGCGTTTATCCTTATTTTGTAAAGCATTGATTTTTGTTAGATAAATACCAATTTACCGTTTGAATTAAACCGTCGTTAAAATCGGCTTCGGGACAAAAACCGAGTTGATTTTTAATTTTGTTATCGTCCATTGTATACATATAATCGTGCCCGGCCCTGTCTTTTACAAAACTTATCGAATCCTGATTTTTTCCCATAAGTTTAAGTATTTTTTTTGCAACGTCGATATTTGAATATCGGTCATGCGAACCCACGTTGTACACCTCGCCCGTCGCGCCTTTTCTCACAATTAAATCAATCGCCCTTACGTTGTCGTCGACATGCAAATAGTTTCTTTTGTTGCTTCCATCGCCGTACACCGTGAGCGGCTTGTTTTCTTCTGCAAGCATAATCATATGCGGAATAAATTTTTCACAGTGTTGATTTTTGCCGTAGTTGTTGCAACTTCTCGATATCGTTATCGGTAAACCGAAAGTCTTTTTATATGAAAGCACAAGCAAATCCGCACCCGCTTTAGACGCAGCATACGGCGACGATGGATTTAACGCCGCATCTTCTTTAGCGGCAACTTCCCCACTGCCATATACTTCGTCTGTGCTTACCTGATGAAACCTTTTTATACCATATTTTTTCGACGCGTCAAGTAAAACTTGCGTACCGACCACATTGCTTTCGATGAAAACCGAAGGATTTTTTATGCTGTTATCCACGTGCGATTCGGCGGCAAAATTTATCACATAGTCGATTTTTTCGCTGAAAAAAATCTCTTCGACAAGCCGCTTATCGCAAATATTGCCATGGATAAATTTAAAATTGTCACAACTTTTTATCGTTTGCAACGAGTTGAGATTAGCCGCATAAGTCAGCGCGTCGAGACAAATATAATTGTCCTCTTTGTATTTTTTTACGCACGCGTTTAAAAAATTACTGCCGATAAAACCCGCACCGCCCGTTATTAAATAATTTGCCATTTTGTGTTTCCGTTTTTTCTATAAGTTTACCATTGTATAAAATTATTGTCAACCTGTATGCAGTTATTACTAACTAATTTTGCCTCTCTTGTTGCAAAAACTGTTTAGTCTTACTTTGAATTTGTCCTAACTTTTACATTGTACGGCAAGTTTTGCGTTGTTATGCCGCTTTATTAAAACTTTTCCCTGTTTTACATTCCCCACGCCTCCGATATAAAAATTTTACACTTCTATTGTGAGAGTGTAGCAAGAGGTTTTATTTTCCATTTTGCCCTCTTCGACGTATTTGCCTATTCTGCCCGACATGCAAAAATCCAAATTTAAATAACACACTTTTTTCTTGCGGACAAAAAGACATTTTTTAGTCTTAATCACGCCGAGTTGCGCTTTAAACGAAATCGGATAGTCGACGTAAAAGTTTATCTTGTCACGCTTTTTGAAAAACGTAATTTTTCTCACGTCGGTCCGGCTTCCGCTCTCTTTGAATATCGGCATTTTCTCGTTTAGGTTTTTTATGTCGCACTCGTACTCGCCGAGCGAATTAAAACCCTCTTCGCCGAAATAACACTCGTCTTTACCCCTCCCAAAATAAGCGACTTTTTTAAATTTCCCGCACAGCGGAATAATTAAACCGAATCTATACAACCCGTCGATATAATCGGGTAGAGTCGGCTTGACTTTTATTATTATCGTGCCATTGTCGAAAAACGAATACTCTAAATCCACTTTTAAAAGTGCTGCCATGCTTTGACGAAATAATACCCCGTTTACGTAAAGAACATTGGCTTCGCTTTTGATTTTTTTTGCAACAAATTTTACGTCGCTTAATTTTTCGCTATCTGAAATATATTCTTCGGTTTTATTTATAGGCGGACGAGCAACGCAAAAAGACATTTCGCCCACAACATATTTTTTGTTCCCGGAAGAAATACCCGAAATCAAACCGTTGTCTGAAAATTTTACGCTGCAACGATTACAATTCATCACGTTCCCGTACAACTGCACCGAGGTATAAGACAACGGCTTGTAGATTGTAATGCTGTCGCTTAAAATAAACTGTTTTACCACACTTGTGCCGTAAGTCAATTCTTTCAAAACGAAATCGGCACACACGAAATTGCCTTTGTATTTTTCAAGGTCGATTTTTACTTCTTTACTTTCGCCGCTACTTAAACTTGAAACGTCGATGTTAATTCCGTCGACTTGTTTGCCGTCGACTTTTATATAACATTTGCCTCTATAATTTTTTCCATCGACAAATTTATTGTTGTTTTTTACTATAAACCTGTCATCTTTACGCAATACGTCTATCGGAAAATAGACATTCAGCATATTTTTAAGCATCGACGAATAACGTTTTGCTTCCTTATCGTACAGTCCGTAAAACGTGTTTGTCTTGTTTTTTAAATATATAAATTCACACGGAAAAACGCCCGCCAAATTATTTCCGTCCTCGTTTAAACAATGTATTCCGCTCATCGAAAACACGTCGGTAAACAAAATCGTCGGCTTGTTTCCGGCAATATAAGACTCATCCCGAGTCGCAATCACGGCGCAGTTTTCTTTGTCGTTATCGATATCAAAACAATAATTAAACGACATAAAAAGTCGCTTCTTCTCTGCTTTGTATATTTCGTTTACTTCGCTTAAATTTTCAGAATTTTTATTTATAATTTCGCTTGTGTCGACGTTTGTTATTTTATTTACGTCTTTGCCACCGTCGTGAAAATAATTTTCATACGGAACAAAATTGTTTGTTTTTTCGCCTTCAATCATCAATTTTTCGTCGAGTGTAAACGCCGTTTCGCTATTTAATTTAATTGCTTTTGCGTTTGACGATTGCATCATTCCACCCAACGACCACATAATTACACTCGTCCTGTTTTTATCTCTTTCCTTTGCGTATTCGATACGTGATAAAGAGGCTTTTTCAAAATCTTTACAGTTAATCAGCGATTTTATTCCGCCGTAAGGCACTCTTGTAAGACAATCGCCGTTGGCATAATTGACTTCAACCGACTCGATTAGATAAAGCCCGTATTTATCGCAAAGTTTACTCAATCCGGGATTTGCGGGATAATAGGGCGAATATACCGCGTTTATGCCGCACTGTTTAATTCTTATCACGTCTTTACATAGCGTTTTGTCATTTTCAAAGCAACCGTATGCTGTAAACGGGGTACGCACAACCCCTTTTAAAAAGATTTTTTTACCGTTTACAATCAGGTCCTGACCCTCGGTCTTTACGTCTGTCAGCCCGATTTTTTCTTCAATATATTCGCTTTTGCAGTGTAGTAAAACTTTGTATAAATATGGCTGTTCGCTACTCCATGTTTTGGGTTTTTCTATTTCAAAAGTTAATTTTTTGCCAGTTTTTTTGTCTATTTCACGCTTATCGTCAAAGAGTCTGACTTCCGTCTCTTCGTCGCCGTTGAAATAAATTTTCCACATACCGTCGATACATTCAGGTACAACCGAATAGTTTGTCAAATGCCCCGATTGACGATTTAAAATATACACATCGCCCGTAATTCCGAACGGTCGAACGGGTTTTATCGCACTTATATAAGACAAGGCGCACCTATCCAGCACCACAACTTTAATATCGTTTTCGATTTTCATATACGGCGTTATATCAAACTCGGTCATGCACTGCCCGCGCGCGCTATAACCCACATATTTGCCGTTTATAAACAAATAAAAACAAGCCGACACGCTTTCAAACACCATGTAATATTTGTCATGCAAAATGTTTAATTTAACTTTGCTCTCATACACGACGGCAGCAATATCTCCGCTTATCTCGGGCGGGGTGTATTCAAAGGGAAAAATATCGCTGCTTGTAATTTTACACAACTGTTTGCAAGCAGCCGGCAAACTTTTTTTAATGTGCGCCTTTTGCGAAAAAATCGACTGTGAAAACTTTTTTACTTTACTGATTTTCCAATCATATATCGACTTTAAAAGGCCGGACTTAACCTTTTCGTCAAACGTGTCGGGACTTGAAAAAGGAATGTAATAATTTCTCGGCGGCAAATCTCCGTCGGAAATAATGGTTTTTTGATGTAAATCGTATATCATAACAGCCTCCGTTTTTATCTTTTTGTTTGATTATCGACAGTTTGACCGATTATTAACCCGCTTTATCCCAACGGAAACAATTAATTTTTATTTATCCTTTTTGCCCGTGTTGGGCTGTTTATGCATCAAAACCTTAAAAAGTCACCGATACAACCCGTTATTTAACGTAAAAACCCCCAGCACTCTTTTTTACATAAAAACACCACGCGTTCTCCTTATATAAAAACGCCGCCGCAAAAATGCGGCGACGCCAAACTTATATTTAATTTAATGCGTTGTATTTTGTTTCACGTTTTATATAAAAACGCAATTATAACATCGGAATTAATCTTTGGAAGCAATTTTTTCGATGTTGTTTTCATCCCCCCAAAGTCTTTCAAGGTGATAAAAAAGTCTTGTTTCGTCATTGAAAATGTGCACAATCACGTCACCGCAATCGAGTGCCGCCCATCTGCCTTCTCTCACGCCTTCTTTACGTTTGATTTCGCCGCCGTTTTTCTCGACCGCTTCTTCAACGTATTCCGCAAGTGCCTTTACTTGCGTTGTCGCTCTACCGCTGCAAACAACAAAATAGTCGGCAATAGACGATTTTTCGCCGATATTGATTTTTACAATATCGAGTGCTTTGTGTTCTTTAAGTACGTCGAGTACCACTTTTACCAATTGTTCGCTGTTCATAAAGTATCTCCTTTACAATAATATTTTACTGCCTCTTCGGTAAGTTTGTCTACTTCAAGACAGTCTCTGTTTAAAAATTTTAATATTTCGCTTAAAACGACTTTAAACCCTTTTTCAAAGTCGCTAAAAACGATTTCGCGCAACTCGTCCACTCCGTCGAAATTTCTCGACGGCTCGATTACATCGGCAACGTAAACGATTTTTTCGGTCAAAGTCATATTTGCCCTGCCGGTCGTGTGATAACGTATTGCATCGAGCACCTCTTTATCGGTCACTTTAAGCACCTTTTCGGCGACGTATGCGCCAAGGTACTGATGTATGCAACTTTCGGGTATACCTTCGGGAAGAACGAAATCTTTATAGTCTTCCGCCTTTTGGTATTTAGCGCAGTCGTGAAGTAATGCCGCAAGCGCGACTTTTTCATTATCGATGCCGAGTTGCTTACAAATTTTGATTGAAGTAAGCACTACGCCCGCCGTGTGAATACGCCTTTTTTCGGGCAAAACTTTTTTCAGATATTCGCAAAATCTGTCATCTTTATACAAACCGTTTGCTGTAATGTAGTCATTTACGCCGCTCGGCACAAAACCGCTTATATCAAGCCCCAACGCCGCATACAGCCTTACTTTGGTGGACGAAACGTCCTCGCCTTTTACAGGCAGTTTTACAACCGCCTTTTCTCCGTAACGGGCTATAAACGAGTTGAAAATTGCGTCGTCTTTATCCTCGTCGGCGCGTTCGCAATACAAAAGGTTGCAACAATTAAGTATTCTTTCGGGGTATTTCCACTTAGGAAAATTTTCAAGCATATCGCTGCCGACGATAAAAAACAACTCGTCGTTTTGATAAACTTGTTTAAAATGCTCCATCGTTAAATAGGTATAACTTTTCGTTTTGTTCTCGGTTTCGTAAGTGCCTATTTCGATGTTTTCTTCTCCCGCAAACGCAATTTTAAGCATATTGATTCTATCGCTTGAACTCGCCAAAAAATTACCCGTTTGTTTGTGTGGCGGAATATAGTCGGGCATGACGATAAGTTTGTCGAGATTGCCCTTTTTTATGCTGTCAATCGCAATGCTGACGTGCGCGTTTTGCACGGGATTGAACGTGCCGCCGAAAATCGCTATCCTTTTCATATTTATATTTTAACATACTTTAATACATTTTTCAAGTTTATTCTGCAAATTTTGTGTCAACAATACACGTATGAAAAAATTTGTTAGTATTAAACCTTTATTTAAAAATAAACCGCGCCTGTCAACGGTGTCTGACGCATTATTGTACTCGTTTATCGTGTTTTGCTTGTTTTTAACAACGATAGGCAGAAGTATACGCCCGATTGGTCTTCGTCTTTTAATCGCCTTTATCGTTTCACTTCCCTTTTTAATCGGCGTATACCTTGTAAAGCAGTATAAAGACGCAAAAAATTATTATTTCAAAAAAGACGAAAAAGAGTGCGAAAAACATATCGCATCGCTGTGTTTTTTGACCGATAAACAACTGAACGACTACTTTAAACAACTGCTACAAAAAGCCGACGTCGACTACTCGGTTATGCAAAATAAAATACTTATCAAGGGCAAATATTTGTTGCATTTACACTTTACGTTGGACGAATTGGAGCAAACGGTTGTCGCAAAAGCGTTTATCAATACCCCTAAAGAGTATATTTGCGCAGTTCTTGGCAACCGTTTTTCGCAAAGTTGTATTGACCTTGAATCAAGACTTATGGGCAGGATTTTACTTATCGACGCCAAGGCGGTTTATATGCTTATGAAAAACAACGATTTTTACCCGAAGAGCGTGTTTGAAGACGAAAAACCGCAAAAAAAATTTATAAAAACCATAAAGGCTTCTTTCACGAAAAAAAGAGCAAAACGCTTTGCCCTTACTGGTTGCGCTTTACTCTTTATGTCTTTAATCGTATTTTATCCCGTCTATTATATCGTGGCTGGGTGTTTGCTCGTCGCGCTGGCGGTATTGGCGTTTTTCTTCGGTAAAAACCCCACCGAAAAAGAAAGCGTCAACATTTTTTATAAATAACCGCAACGACGTTACGTTTTATGTGCCTGACAAATTTCCTGAACGCCAGAAATAAAATTTTATTAATATTTTATATGAACGACGCCCTTTTTATTGCTTCTTCTGTACAAAACGATTTTATGCCCTATCACGCAAACGACCTCGGCTTTTAAAAGGCGGGATAGTTCTTCCGCAATTGTTTTCGCATCGTCGTCGGTGTTGTTTAAAACCGAAATTTTTACAAGTTCTCGTTTGTCGAGTGCTTCGGAAATAAATTCGACCGAATTGTCGCTTATGCCGCCTTTACCCACCTGACCGATAGGTTCGAGCGTTTGCGCCATACTCCTTAAATTGCTCCTTTCTTTAGACGTAAACATTTTTATCTCCTTAATCAATAAAGTCAAACTCTACTTCGCCTATGACAACGACGTCTCCGTCCTTTGCCCCCATAGCGCGAAGTTTTTTAATTACCCCGTTTTCACGAAGCATTTTTTGCATGTACGCAAGCGAATCCATATCGTTTAACACTACGTTTCTGATAAGCAAATCCACAAACGGCCCCATAACGACGTATGCTCCGTCCTCGTCTCTTTCGATTTCAAACGATTTTTCGTCGGGTTTTACATAAGTAAACTCTTCGTGTTCGATAGGCGCAAGAGGCGGTATATCTTTTAAAGTCTCGCAAATTTCAGCGAGTAATTCTTTGAGGTTTTCTCCGCTTATCGCGCTTGCGCAAACAAGAGGATATTTATTTTTTAATTTCTTCTTAAACGCTTTCAAGTTTTCTTCCGCACCGTAAATGTCGCATTTGTTTGCAACGACGATTTGCGGACGAGAAGCAAGCACTTTACTGTATGCCTTTAATTCTTTATTTATTTGCTTAAAATCCTCGTACGGGTCTCTGCCCTCAACACCCGAAATATCCACCACGTGGACAATCATGCGTGTTCGTTCAATGTGTCTTAAAAAGTCGAGACCAAGTCCTTGACCTTGCGCCGCACCCTCGATAATACCGGGAATATCGGCAACCGTGAAACTCTCGTCGTAATATTTTGCCACACCGAGATTTGGCGAAAGCGTGGTAAAATGATAATTTGCGATTTTGGGTCTTGCTCCGGAAATTTTTGACAAAATGGTGGATTTCCCCACGTTGGGGAACCCGACCAAACCCACGTCGGCAATTACTTTCAATTCCAAAGTGACCACGTGGAAATCGGTTTGTTGACCTTTTTGCGAAAAATGCGGACAATGCCTTCTGCTCGTACAGAAATGCACGTTGCCTTTTCCGCCGTTGCCGCCCTCGAGCACTTTTACCTTTTGTCCCTCGTAAAACACGTCGGCAAAGATGTTGCCTGTTTCTTTATCTTTGATAACCGTACCGAGCGGCACGTTTATCACAAGGTCTTCTCCGTCTTTGCCGTGGCACTTTTTGGTGTCGCCCTTGCCCCCGTCCTCGGCAACGTATTTTTTTACGTACATAAAGTCGATAAGGCTTGATTTTCTTCTGTCGCCGACGAAATAGACGTCGCCGCCTTTTCCTCCGTCGCCGCCGTCCGGTCCGCCGTTTGCCACGCCCTTATAACGTATAAACGAGGTTGCGCCGTCGCCGCCGTTGCCCGCTTTAATTTTAATATTCTCTTTATCTATAAACATAATTTCAACTTCCCGACCGATTTGAAATCGGCTAAATATAATATTTCCTTTTTACAACTTTTTAATTTCTTCAATATCTTGCTCGGAATAAACTTTAATTCCGTTTTCTTTAAGCAGTTTTGCCGCAACGCCGTAACCGCTTACTTTTTTACCCGTAAACGTTCCGTCGTAAATAATTCCGCTGCCGCACGAAGGACTGTTCGCCTTTAAAACCGCGACTTTCACCCCTTGTTCTTTCGCAATTTCAAAAGCCTTTTCCGCACCATTTACAAACGCCTGAGTCACGTCGCTGCCGTCGCTGAAAAGCACTTTGTCTCCCACGATTTCGGCGGGAAGTCTCGGTGATTTAAGTCCGCCGAACGTCTCGGGACAAACGGGAATCAACTCGTGATTTTTCAGAACGTTTAAAAGTTCGGCGTTGTAGTTGTTGCCGCCGTTATACTTGCAATTCTCTCCCAAAAAACAATGACTTATTAATATTTTCATTTTTTATCCGCCTTTACTTTATTGTTTGATTTTGTCTTTAAATTATTTTTTTCACATAAACTTTCAATGGGGCAAATATTGCACTTGGGGCTTTGCGCCGTACAAATTTTTCTGCCGTGCCAAATGAGATAATGGTGCGCTTTGGACCATACGTGTTTATCAATAATGTCCATAAGTTGCTTTTCTGTAGTCAAAACGTCCTTTGCTTTCGCAAGCCCGATTCTGTTTGACACCCGAAAAACGTGAGTATCGACCGCTATGGCGTCGCCGCCGAACGCTACGCTGTAAACGACGTTAGCCGTCTTTCTTCCTACGCCCGAAAGCGACTGCAGATTTTTTAAATCGGACGGAACTTTGCCGCCGAATTTTTCCACAATGTCTTTACTTGCGGATAAAATATGCTCGGCTTTGGCGTTGTAAAGTCCGCAAGAGTAAATCATTTTACCTAAAGTTTCTTTATCCAAAGTCAGCATTTTCTGCGGAGTGTTATACCCTTGAAAAAGCACTTCGGTCACCTTATTCACTCTCTCGTCGGTACATTGCGCGGATAAAATCACGCAAACCAGCAATTCGTATTCGCTGCGGTAAACAAGCGCGGGTTTTGCGTCGGGATAAGTGCTTGCGAGTATATCTATTATTTTGTCCGCCGACTGCTTGTCCATTGCGTCTCCTGTAAAAAGGGTTGCACATATTTTAATGCAACCCGCGTGTATTATATTTTAGCATAAATTTTTCATTTATACAAACGTTTTTAATATATTCGTCTCGTCGTGCGCCTTGTAAAATCGCTTTCTATCACGAAAATACCGTAAAAACTTTTAAATGCGCCGCCGTTTATCAGGTTTCTGGCATAATAAATCCCGTTTGCGGGAAACAGCGCGGAAAGCCCGCAGCCTTGGTGGGCTTCTTTAGGGGTTGATACCGCCGTGGTGTAAAAGCCGTAACTTTTCATTCTTTCTATAAAACCGAAAACGTCGGTCTTCGATTTAAACACTGCAATATATTGTTTCATTATTTTTCTCCTTGGTAGCATAAAAAGGTAAGCCATTATATATATATTTAATAACTGAAAAATATGTGAGGATATATATTGATTTATCTCGATAATGCCGCCACGGGCGGTTTTAAACCCGCAATAGTGAAAGAAGCCTACCTTTCCGCCCTTTCTTACCTTTCCGCAAACCCGGGGAGAAGCGGACACAAATTATCTATAAAAGCGGAACAAATTTTATATGAAACCCGCCGGAATTTATCTTCGACGTTTCATTCCGACGAGCCGCAAAGGGTTGTTTTTACCAAAAACTGCACCGAGGCGTTGAATATCGCCATACTCGGCACACTGAAACAAGGCGACCACGTCGTTACCACCGCAACCGAACACAACAGCGTGCTGCGCCCCCTTTCTTACCTTTTTACAAACGGCAAAATAACCTACTCCGTCGCCGAGCCCGAAAACGGCAAATTTATCACCGCCGAAGATATCCTTCCTCTTATAAAAGACAATACGTCTATGGTGATTGTAAACGGTGCGTCAAACGTGACGGGGGCGATAAACGACATCGACGGCATAGGCAACGCCTTAAACGGCAAAGGAATAATTTACCTTGTGGACGGAGCGCAACTTGCCGGTCACGAAACCATTGATATGAAAAAATCGCATATCGACATGCTTGCCGTTGCGGGGCATAAATCTTTGTGCGGAATTATGGGTACGGGTGCGTTGATTTTCAACGGCAACGTAAACCCGTCGCCGATAATGTTCGGCGGTACGGGCACGGAGACTTTTTCTTCTCAACCCGAGTGTTATCCCGAAAAACTCGAAAGCGGCACGGTCAATCTCCCCGGCATATGCGCGCTTAACGAAGGCGTGTATTTCGCAACCGAACGATTAGAACAAAATAAACGGCGTTTGACCGCTTTGACGCAATACGTTATCTCCAAACTTGACAGTTTAAACGGTATAAAGATATACAGCGAAGCAAACGTTTGCGGCATAGTTTCGTTTGAAACCGATGGTGTTTCGTCTATGCAGATAAGCCAGATTCTCTCTCAAAAATACGACATTGCCGTGCGCGGGGGATTTCATTGCGCCCCGCTTATACATAAATTTTTAGGCACTGAAGAAAGCGGACTCGTGCGAGTAAGTTTAAGTCAGTTTAACACCGAAAACGAAATAAACAAACTGTTTTACGCCCTTAAAGAAGAGGGGTTTTAAATGCTCATTTTCAAATTTTTGCGACGACGCGCTTGCAAAGTTGACACTTTGCATTTCTATTCGATATTATCAAATTGCAATAATCAGTACAAATATGCAATGTAAATCATCGGTCCCTTTGTGCAAAGGGGGCTGTCACGAAGTGACTGAGGGATTGTTTTCTTTGAGTTAAAATACGGCTTATTTTATTATAATATACTTTTACAATCCTTCCGTCACGCGTACCGCGCGCCACCTTCCTTTGCACAAGGAAGGCTGAAAACAATATTAAAATTTACCCAAAAAAATTATAAAATTTAGCAAATTTTTGCGACGCTTAAAATTAATTGGTTTGTTTTTTATTAAAAAGGGATTTCAGTGCATAAATTAAAATTTTTTATCATTTGCCGTAACTTAAAATCCCTTTTACAAGACCTAATACTCTATAAAACTCAAATTACCTCTCACGAGACAAAATATCACTCGTTATAAAAATTTCAGGTCTTTAATTTTTGCACTATTTTGTCAAGTTGTTTTCTTTGCGAGTCGTTTAGCATAGGATATAACATAGAGTAAAACTTGTCTATATCGGCGTTGGTAAGCGTGCCGTTTTTGCGCCGACGGTTGGCTTCCTTTAAAATGGCGGAGATAAGTTCGTTTTCGCTTTTACCCTCGTATTGTCTGGCAAAATCGTTTATCGTGTCTTTCACGTTGTCGGCGTTTTGCGTGTTTTGGTTTTCCTTTTCGGAATAACTCATAAAATCTTTCATATTAACCTCCCGATAATTTGTCTTGTATATACATATGAACAAATATTGAAATAGTTTACAAGGAACGACTATGAATTATCTTCCAATAGTACTTTTGATTTTATTGCTTAAAAATCTTAAAGGTTCGTCACTAAAAAGCGTGCTTTCTTCGATAGAAGTCGATTCGTTGACCCCTATTTTAGAGGCGTGCGGACTAAGCACCGACGTGACGAAGTTTGTTGCAAGCGAGGAATTCCGGCGTTTAATCGATGGAAATTTTGACCTGAATACCCTTTTGCCTCTTGTTATGCCGCTCGTGAGTAAGTTTGCGGCGCAAAACGACAAAAAAGGAGACGATACAAAACCGTCTCCCGTAAATTGTGATTTTTTTAAGCCGATAGAAAACCTCGCCGACGACAAAATTAAATCAAATCTTAAAGAATTACTTTCATAATTTTATATCGACTTTTACTTTCGCTCGGAAAATTTTTATCTTGTTAATTTAACATATAGTCAAAATTTAATCGCCTTTTTAAGCGGCGATTAAATTTTTTGCCGTGACAAGCGCATCAACCGGATTACCCGCTCCGTCTTTGGACTCGATAATTCTTTCGTCAAGTTCGTGCGTGAGTCCCACACCGTGAATACATACGCCCGAAATCGGCCAGAAAAGTTTTGCAACCGTCATTACAACGACCTCGCCCGTGAGATAATTTGTGATATGCTCTTGCATAATACCCTTTCCGTACGATTTGTACACGGGATTGCCGTTTTTGTCAAGGCTTTGTTCAAGCACCACGTTTACGATATTCGTACCGTTTTTTGCGTCGTAATCGAGCACCGCACCCATAAGCATTTCCGATGCCGACGCGCTGTTTTCATCGGCGAGGAAAATTATTTTTTTAAAGCCGTAACCTGAATAATCGGTGTTGGCGGTATAATATTTTTCTTTTTTGCCGTCCTTATAACTTTGCACCGAAAACAACGGAGTTTTATTGCCTTGACTTTCAAGAAGATGAGCCGCAATGCTTTGCGCGATAATAACGTACCCGCCGCCGTTACCTCTTAAATCCACAATCAGATTATGCTTGCCGTTTTGCTTAAACGTTTGAAGCGCACTGTAAAATTGCCCCGCTGCACCCGCAACATTGTTTTTCCATTGATTTACATAAGTTTCTCCCGTAAAACCGTAAAACATACTCAACTTTAAATAACCCGTATCTTCATCGTCGATTATGTCGGTATCGGCAGTTAAATTTTCATCGGTTTGGACGACTTTACCGCTACCGTTTGTCGTAAAATGGCTATAAACAGTATCGTCATGGTAAAACACGTACGTCTGCGTGTACTCTTGTTTCTGAAGAGTAAAACACTTCGTTTCGCCGCCGTAATCGACCCCTAAAACCAAATCTGCGTACGGCTCGATTGCGCCCAGCAATTTATCGAAATCTTCATAATTTTCAACAGTGTTGCCGTCAACCGACACGATTATACCGCCCGCTTTTACTCCCGCTTTTTCCGCCGGAGAATTGCCCGAAACTTCTACAATTTCGGTCGTGGCTTTGCTGACGGACACCCCTATTCCTTCGCGTTGACCTTTAGACGCTTTTTGGACAAGTTCGTACTCTTCTTTGGTATAATAAGCCGAATATTGATCTAAAAGCGCGCCGGCGATTATGTCGACGACGTCGTCTTGCTCGAAATAATAATATTTTTTGTAGCAGTCGAGAATGTATCGTATACTGCGTATGTCTTTATCTTCGGTGGCGTACCGCGTAAAATAGCCGCCCGTAAACGACAATGCCACCACAAACACGGCAACGACCGCGGATATGATTCTTTTTACCGTTTTATTTTTATTTTGAGTTTTTTCTTCCATATTTTTACCGAAATTTTCTGCTTTGAAATTAAATCATCCTATATATTTTTGCTTGGCGCATGTGCGTTCAATCCGCGCATAATCACCTGATACACAGCCGCGTTGAGTTGCCGCCGAAACCACACCCGACTAACATTCAACCGCCTATACAGGCACGTTTTTACGTCAGCCGAGAATTTTATATAAAATTGTAATTATTCTGAAAGTAATGGCGTCGGGAAATTTCCGCAAATTAAGTCCCGTTGCCCTGTCGATTTTGTCGAGTCTGTACATAAGCGTGTTGCGGTGCATAAACAACGTCCGCGACGTTTCGGAAACGTTTAAATTATTATTGAAAAACTCCTCGGCGGTGTTCACCATATCTTCATCCTGGAAAATCGTCTTTGCCTCGGGGTCTAAAAGAATATCGAGATATTCCGTCAACTTAAACTTTGGTATATCCTCAAGCATTTTTACAAGAATATATTCCTTATAAGTATGCACGTTGCCTTTCGACTCGAACACGGTGCTCATTCTTAGTACCGCCGCCGCCTGTTGATAACTTATATTGACGTCGAGCAAATTTTTGACAGTACCGCCCACGCCTATGTTTACCACTATGTTGAGTTCGTCTTTTATAGAATCGGCGAGCATAACGGCATAATCGTTGGACGATTGATACTCGTTTTCAAGATTGTTGTCCACAAAACGCACGAAAACGCAACTCATATCGTCGGCGACTACCGCGCAATCGAGTTGATTTGTCGTGTAGTTTTCCAAAAAATCGATAATCTCTTCTGCCTTACCACTCGGCGAAGTCAAAACAAGCACATAACAAGCAATGTCCGCAATCATAAACTTGCGCATATATTTCTGAATCTGAAGTCTTGTGCAATCGCCGAGAACAATGTTTTTCAGATACTCGTTTTTTTGCATGTTGTTACCCGGGGCAGAAAGACTTTCTATATACGAAGTGATAAATATCGCATAATTTCTCTGCGTGTCTTCACAGCCGTCTATCATACCGATAAGGTTAGCGTTTTTATATTTAATTTTAAAGTAAGTTTTGTCTGCGTCTTTATCGCAATAATACTCGTCGAACGATAAATCGCACGGAAGCGTTATTTCGTGATTTTCCCTCGTTGATACAAAAAACTTTTTAGTTTCCGCAAACACGTCGATATCAATATCGGTCTTTGACTTGATATATTTCAATGCGGTAATTAATTCGCTTTCCATATATTCCTCCGTTTGTGCATTTTGCCATATTCAATATATATATTATAACATTTTCGTGCATTTTGCAACACTTCAGATAAAAATAAAATGTGAAATATTTGTGGTAAAAACTCGAATTTTGCTCTTTCTTCGCTATATTCTTTACATAAACGCATAAAAATTGCATCTTATTCTATATGGTCAAAATGCCGAAATGAAAAAATTATACAAAAACCGCCACATAACAATGGCGGTTTTAAAACTTTTATATCGTTTATACCAAAATTTAATGCGGTTTATGTTTATAAACAGCGTCAAATTATCTCTGAAACTGTCATTTTTACTAAATACGTATTACGTAAAACGGAAAATATTACATTATTAAGGTAAATAAAATACCTACAAGCACGCTTATTAAATAAAGCATGACAAGTAGCACAAGATTGCGTTTTATATCCTTGCCGTTTTTAAGCAATATCGCAAAGCCCATGCCCGCATTTACCGAAAGCCCCGCAAACAAACTACCGAAAGTGATGCCTCCGTTTATATATAATTGAGTGATAAGCACCGACGATGCGCAGTTTGGTATGAGCCCCACAAGCGCAACTATAAACGGCTGATAAAAATGAGCACCTTGCATAAAAGCAGTAATATTATCTTCGCCTATTTTATAAACTATCAATGCAAATACTACGTTTACCGCCAGAACAAATAAAAACGTAGACAAACTGTGTTTAAGCGGCACAAGGCAATAATCATGCACCCAATCGGTATGTTCGTGCCCGTGTTCATCGTGATGCTCGTCATGGTCGTCTTCGTCCTCGATATCGTGATGACAGTGCACGCAAATATCTTCATGCTCGAACGACGTTGCACCCGTTTGTAATTTTACCTTTTTTACAAAAATCAAATTGATTAAATACCCGGCAATACACGCAACGACTATTTTTGAGACAAGTAACAATCCCAACGATTTAAAATTGCCCGACGACAACAGCAGTACCAAACCTTCGTCGCTTGTCGCCAAAAACACCGAAATCAACGTGCCGGGTCCTATTATGTTCTTTTCAAAAAGTTTTGCCGCCATTACAGAAAAACCGCACTGCGGAAACGCTCCGGCAAGCGCGCCGCACAAAGGCGCGGCCTTACCCGTGAGAAATTTTCCGCTATGGAAAAATTTAACTTTTCTTTCGGCAAATTCGATGAGTACGTATACAATAAAAATAAAAGGCAATATTTTAACCGAATCTAAAAACGCATCTGAAATCACGTCCCACATATTACTGCCTCCTTTTTGTTCTGATTGTCTTTAATTATATATCATTATCTTGGATATGTCAATTTTATGCAGACTATACTACTTGTATTTTTTTGCTCTCAAAAAATTTTTTTGCTTTAAAACCTTATAATTTTGTCATTTTTACACGAAACGTATACCATAAACAAGACAAAAACAACATCGTTGAATTTTTACGATTTTATAAAAACGCCTTTTTGATTTTCAAAAACGACGACTCTTCGGTTGCGGTAAAATTTATTTTCAATTGCTTTACTCTTTACTTTTTTACAACACGGTTATATAATAGAATAAAGCGTAAACCTGCTTGCAAAAGTTTTTTAGTTATGCATACTGCAATTAAATCGCAAAAAAATTAATTTTTATTGCAAGTCGAGTAAATAAACATATAATTCAACGCAATTAATAACACCTGAATCAAAAATATTAAAACTGCGAAAAGGACAACGGTATAAAAGGACGATAATAAAATGGCTAAAAATACAGACAATAAAATCGGCGACAACACATTAAGCGAAACAAACAATATTCTTGAAAAATATTTTTATATAGAAGGCAAACACGCCACGCTCGACTTGTATTACGATACGTTTTCTGAACTTATCGACAACAATTTCGGCAACGACAAAATAGAAAAACTCAATTCGGTGTTGTTTGACGAAATAGAAGAAACCGTAAAATTACTGCCGTCGGACTATAAACTGAAAATAAAAATCCACGTAAACGACTTCGGAGCATACACCTCAAAAGAGGCGTTGAAAATAATACGCGAAAATTTTGAGTTGTATTTTTACGGCGTACTGCAAGACGCAAAAAGAAAAAAGCGCAACGGTCTTTTAGCCGTTGCCACAGGCGTGGTTTTATTGCTTGTTTCTTATTTTATGCAAAAAACCTCTATCCCTTATATCTTTCAGGACGTAATGAACATAAGCGGCACTCTTTTCGTGTGGGAAGGTATAGGCATTGCGTTTATGGAGAGAAATCAGGAAATTCGTTCAACGGTAAAATTTGCAGAACAAATCGAATCAATCGATATAGACTGAAATTTTTATCATTAATCCCATTTTGCCGCAACTTTTATTAAGTTTACCCAAACATCATCACTTAAAGCGTAAAGCATTCAAATTGCAAATCTCCCCATTTAATAGAAAAAACAAATTCAAAAACTACGAAAACAAATCTTCGGCACAAGGCGACACCTCCGATTTTTAATCCCGAAACCGCCGCTTTATTTTAAAGCAATTAGTTTGACAAAAACTCTTGTTAGTGTTACAATAATTAAAAATATTTTTAATAGGTTTAAAAATATAATAAATTAAAATTTTAAACATTAAAATAAGGAGTAAATCATTTACGTCAGACGGCAATAGGTTTACTTCCCGGTTTTATATTGCGGATTGACGATGAATATTAAATCAAAACTTAAACTAACCATTTGGCAGTTTCTCGCATTGGGCTACCTTGCGGTTATTTTAATAGGAAGTTTGCTTTTGATGTTGCCGTTTGCGACGAAAAGCGGACAATCGACAACTTATATAAACGCTTTATTTACTTCGGTATCGGCAACGTGCGTAACAGGACTTGTTCCGTACGACACGGGGCTGCACTGGACGCTGTTCGGACAAATCGTAATAATTATTCTTATACAAGTCGGCGGGCTCGGTTTTATGAGTATCGTGTCTATGCTCCACGATTTAATGGGCAAAAATATGGACTTATACCAAAGAAAAATCCTTATGCAATCCGCAGGAGAATCCAACCTTACGGGCGTAAGAGATTTCTTCCGTAAAATTATCGTGGGTACGTTTTTGTTTGAACTTGCGGGTGCGATTCTTCTTTCATTCAGGTTTGTAGATGACTTCGGACCATTGAAAGGCATGTATTTTGCTTTTTGGCACTCTATTTCGGCTTTTTGCAACGCAGGGTTCGATTTGCTCGGCGGCGAAGCGGGACAAGGTTTCGTGTCATTTTCGCAATACACCACCGACCCGCTCGTGATGATTACAATTTGTTCGCTTATATTAATCGGCGGCATGGGCTTTTGCGTCTGGAACGACCTTATCAACGCAAGGGGTAATTATAAAAAATTGCGTCTGCACACTAAAGTAGTGCTTTTCGTAAACGCATTTTTAATTGTCGTGCCGACGAGTTTGTTTGTGATTTTTGAAAGAAACAGCGAATTTTTCTCCTCTTTAAACGGAGGTCAGAAATGGCTCGTTGCGTTTTTCAGTTCTACCACTCCGAGAACGGCGGGCTTTTCGACAATAAGCCTTGACAGCCTTTCGGACAGTTCGTACTTACTTACTTTGATACTTATGTTTATCGGCGGAAGCCCCGCGTCTACCGCCGGCGGTATAAAAACCACCACCATGGCAGTAATTATAATGGGTATTTACTCGGTATTCAGAGGGAAAAGAGATATCGACATTTCAAACAAACGTATCGATTTTTCGATATTGAACCAGGCACTTGCGATATTCGTATCTTTCTTAATACTCATAATAATAGCCACTCTTACCATTTGCGCGATAGAACCGGACACCACCACTTCGATTAAACAAATCACTTTAGAAACGGTTTCGGCTCTCGGCACGGTGGGTTTATCTATGTCGCTTACGCCGCTTTTGTGCTCGGCGTCGAAAATAATTTTAATGCTGCTTATGTTTACGGGAAGGGTCGGCATACTTACGCTTGCGCTTGCATTACTTGAAAGGCGAGTCGTTTCAAACGTAAGAAAACCCCTCGACTCTTTGATTATCGGTTGATTTAAAGGAGAATTATTTTGAAATCTGTTTTACTTATAGGACTTGGAAAATTCGGTCAGACACTCGGAAATAAATTAATAAATATGGGCGACGAAGTAATGATAGTCGATAAAAACGAAGATGTGATCAATACTTTAGCACCAAAATATTCAAATGCGCTCATTGCAAACTGCATGAACGCCGACACGCTGAAATCAATGGATATACCCGCTTTCGACGTGTGTATAGTTGCAATCGGCGACGACTTTCAATCGTCACTCGAAATCACTTCTCACCTTAAAGATTTGGGTGCGAAATATATTATTTCAAAAGCAACCACAGAAATTCAAAAGAAATTCCTGTTGCGTAGCGGTGCGGACGAAGTAATATATCCCGACCTCGATATTGCCGAAAAAGTTGCGATAAAACTTAATTCTACGGCGGTATTCGACTATATCGAAATCGACAGCGTGTACTCTATTTTTACAATCGACATTCCAAAGGAATGGATTAAAAAACGCCTTATCGACGTAAACCCGCGTAAAAAGTACGGACTTAACATTCTTACAATTAAAAGAGACAAACAAGTAATCGAAAGCCCCAGTGCGGATTACGTATTTAAGCCCGGCGACCACATCGTCGTGTTCGGCAACACCGAAGAAATTCTCGCCTTTACAAACTCCAATCAAAAAAAGAGAAAGTAAAAATGCGGCAAAAGCAAAATTTAATTTAAATAGTATTTATAAAAAACAAATCTCTCGCTTTTTTGTGGCGGGAGATTTGTTTTTTTGTCGGTTTTACTCAAAACGTATTGCATAAAACTATCTTATTTGTTTTTCTTTTAAATATCGTTTTATTGCTCTTCTGGTTGAATTTCTTGATGTGTTTTTGTATATAAATACCACTTGATAAATCCGTAACACGTATTTACAAACATTGCCGCAACCGTAATAAGCATAATATACGAGTGAGAAACAATATACATTACGGCATATAAAACAAGCGTGACAAACCAGGCATACCATTGCTCTTCATATCTCAACAAAAGCAATATTCCGTTTGCCATACCGAATGCGGCCGAAAACGCATCTAAATAACTGTCGGCTGCTCCGGGTATCAATTTTATCAGATACCCAACGCCAAAACCGAAAGCGGCGATTGCAAGTACGACAAAAACATCTTGTTTAAAACTTAACCTTTTGACCTTGGTCAATTCTTCTTCTTTTTTATCCGGATGCTTTGACCAGAAAATAAAACTAACTATATCTATAGGCACCCAGAACACCATTGTTACTATTGCGATTGTATACCAACCCAGCGCGATACAAAGCACAAATTCCGGCAATTCGATAAACAATGCGTCGATTACGAAATTATATTTGCTTTGTTTTGAAATGAAAAGTTCGCACATGGGGTTTGCAAGCACCGCTATTACCGAACAAGTCACGACAAATTTATCGCTTGTGTCTTCAAGCATATTTTCCGGCATCAATATAGTAAACAACAACGTAATTACGTATACAACCGAAATATAAACAATCTGATAAAGAGTGAAAGTCTTCAAAAAGTTTTTAATTTTATTCATTTTTATTCCTTTGTAATTTTTCTAAAAATTTTTTAAGCCTTGGAAATGCTTTAAGACAATTCCGATAATAAATTTTTTCGTAATCTTTTTCGTCAAATATTTTTGAAATTGTATAATCGTACTCTTCTACTTGCGGCATATTAAGCGACGGACAAAAATCAGTACCGTATAAAATGCTGTTTTCGCTTCCTTCAACCGATTTAATCGCCTTTTTGAATACTTTAACCGCACCTTCTATGTCGTTACCTTCTTTTGTGCCGGTTTCGTAAGCCCCGCTGAAATCGGTAAACATATTTTCGTTTGCACACACGATTTTTATACACTCGTCATATCTGGGATCGTCCATATGCGCCACAATAAAATTAACCGAAGGATATTTTTTTGCGACTTCTTCGACGTATTTTGCATTTGACCCATCAACGTCGTTGTCCGACGGCAACACAAGCGACCCATACCCTGTATGATAAGTTACGCTTAAACCATGATTTTGCGCAAAATCGTAAATCGGAAAAAGTTTTTCATCGTTTGCTTTGCCTTTTTGATAAGTCAGATAAATTTTAAGCCCCACGACCTTCCAATTGTCGAGATTTTTTTCTATTTTATCAAGTTGCGGCCGAATAGGATTTTTTATATCTATGCAAGCATTTAAAAAAAGCCTGTCATCGTTTTGCACCGTTTGTATACAATCGTCGTTTTGCATAATACTCGACGGCATTTGCATTACAAGCGCATAGCCCATAGTTTTTGAAAAATATTCATCGGCAAACTCTTTACGTATTATATGTGTGTGACAATCTATTTTTTTGTTTTTTATATCTTTTAAATCCATTTTATCTCCTAAATAAATGCGCCGGCGTGCACTGCTACAATCCCGGCAATATTTGCGCCTGCAAACGCACGCCCCGTCACACGCTATTGTAATAATTTAATCTTGTTTTGCCTTAAACTTAATGATGTGCCGAAATATTCGGCAACGACATATAATCCGTCAACCGTCGCCGAAAAAACAAAATTCCCGCAATCCTTTTAAATGTAAAGCAACTGATACGAATAAAAATTTCTTGTTTTTTGATAAATTATCCACTTTTATTCACATGTTATAAATTCGTAAAAACATCTGCCGTAATTACAACATGCATACTTTGCGATTACTGCAATATTTTACTCTTTTTAACGCCGTCGGTCAATAAAAAATCATTATTTTTTCCAAATAAAACAATAAAACGTCCGTTTATCAAACGTTGTTATTTTATCGAAATTTTCAGTAAAAATTTTTTAGCGTCATTATATATAAAAATTTCCCGCAACTAAAGTGCGGGAAAAATTTTGAGCCGACCGATAACAGGCAAAATTTGAAAATTAAATAAAAACATATCGGTCGACTTTTTATCGTTTTAAACGATTTGTAAATACCGCTTAACCGTAAGCGTAAATACATTTTTATAATCGGTTTTTGATTTCTGCCGACAGACAAAATTATCTGCCTTGAAAACTGCTTTCAGCCGACTGCCGTAATCTGCGAAAATTATTGATAATCGACTACGCCCGCCCACAAAAGCAAGAATTCTCTTTCTTTCTTGTTGCCTTTTACCGATTGAGAAGCGGCAACTATAGGCATCCACTTTTGAATATCGCGCTTTGAAGTGCCCGTCTTTTTGCAATATAAATCCAAATATTTCTTTCCGTTTTCGTGCTCGCCGTTTAAACAGAACAACAAATACGTACGGGAAGCGTCGGCGCAGCCGTTACCTTGCGTTGCATGAGACCAGTCGATTATATACGGCGTGCCGTTTTCGTCGATGATTATATTGGACGGGTTGAAATCGCCGTGACACAACTCGCTGTACACAGGCATACTTTCAAGCCTTGTCTGAAGGTCATATTTAGTCGTTTCGTCGAGTTCCGCAAGGTTGATTTTGCGGTGCATTTTATCCTTTAATTTTGTTAAAAGAGGGTTTCTTTTGGACAAAACTTCAAGTTGCAAATTGACGAATTGCTCGAGATATTCGTCGTATTTATCGGGATCTTCCTTCATAAGTCTGTCTAAAGTTTTGCCCTTAATATACTCCGAAACAATAGCCCACTTGCCGTCGATTGTCGTTACTTCGATAATTTCAGGCACATTAAGACCCGTTTCTTCAACCCTTGCATGGTTTAAAGCCTCGTTTAAAATGTCCGATTTTGAATAACCGTGATCAAATAATTTTATACATTTATCGCCGTCACGGTAAATTGTTTTATGGTTTCTCACCGCAATAATTCTGTCAAGATTCATGCCGATGCCTCCTCGTCTTTTATCATATTTTTGTTTAATTCCCTTGCGGGGCGTTTTTTACTTTTTTAACGCTTTTTACTTATTAACATTTTTTATTTTGTTTAACGTTTTTAATCTTGGCGTTTCGCTATCTTTTTTTAAATAACCGCTATATACACCGTTTAAAACGCTTCGATTTTTTAAACTTTTGTTGAATTTTCTTCGCTTTTAAAAGCGTGCTTTATAAAGGCAATGCGAAAACCTTTTACTTTTTTTACTTGCGACAAAAATTCGGTTCTGCTACCCGTTGTATACTCGTCATCGGGTATACGGTAATAAGATTTTTTAAGTTCTAAAAACAAAAAATTATTAAATTTGTACAGTCTTATGTTGTCAACAGATTTAACTTCTTTGTTGTCTTTATATAAAATTCCGTTTTCGAGGCGAAAATCATGCCTGGTCTTTTGCCCCTTTAAAAACTCTTTATAGTTACTGTTGATGACGTAACTTAAAGCCATAAACAACAATAAAACCCCCGGCAAAACAAAAACCAACGTCAGTTGCGGCAATTTAAAAATAATTGCAAAAACAGCGCAAATCAAAGCGACAACCAGCGATACCATAAAGGGATGAAAAGTCTTTATAACCGAGTATAAAGCCACTGCTTTTTCGTCGTTGTATCCCGTCATTTCCACTTTCATTTCTGCCACTTTCCCCTTTGCCGCGATTAAACGATAAACGCATTCAGACCGCTCATTGTAAAATGTTGTCGTCACGTTTTATTTTACGTTGCAAGTTTATTATATCACAAAATTAAATCTTTTACAACGGTTTTTTACTTCTATCAGTATAATTAATTTTTATATATAAATTATAATCCGCCTTAGTGTTTTTCCATGCTCGGCGGCATTGTTTTAGTCGTAGTTTGTTTGTTTTGGCGTCGATTGCTCGCAAATTTTGTCGATTTTACAACAAACGTATCGCGTAAAAACGACATTTTTTTCATTTTACAATGTTAAAGTTTTTTGATTAAAGGGTCGCCCTTTACGCAAACGCCTATCTCGTATTTTCTATCGTTATCCCAAGCGGGACTAAACTTCATTTTATAAAAATAATCTTTTCCGTCGTCACTTAAAATGCTTTGAAGATATTTAAGCGGCTTTTTGCCCTCGACCGACAAATTTTCTTTTTCGTCGAGTCCAAGCAAATACGAGTATATCTCACTAAATTTATCGTATTTTTGTTTAGTATTTCCCTCTTCGATGCGGCTGTATTCATTTATTTGTTCGTCGAGAAAATCAAAACGCTTGTTGAGTGCGCTTTTGGGCGGAACACCCTTTTTGCAACCGAGATTTTGCGTCATAAAATTATTCAAACGCATTTCCATAATTTGATTTTTGTTCGGCTTTTTGGTAATAAACCTATATATTAAATCGACAAAACTAATAATCGCCGCAAGAATTATAAGCGGAAATAGCACAATATGCATCAATATATCGGTAAATTTCGTCATTTCTTTTGCTTTCGGGTTGCCGCTGTTGTCGGGAGAATACACGAATTTGCCGTGAACTATCGTCTTACCCTCGACCTCCTCGGTTTTAGCAACGTACCATATGCCGTCGGAATGACCGCTTTTTTCAACGCCGACAAAAAACATATCGTCGTTTTCTTTTTGTACATACATATCGCCGAAAGTCGAAACGCCGTGCGGCAACTTTTCAAACAACCGCTTTTTATCGTGTGGATATTCATAAAAATAAATTTTATCTCTCTTTTTCATAATTTCCTTTTTAAAACCTCGCCGACCTTTTACCGTAAATTAAATTTCGCGTTTAAAACTTAACGCCGTTTGTATGTTTTAAATAATTTGTCGCGCGATTTTTACTTTAAACCTCGTTTTTAGCGGATTTTTTGTCTATAATTTGATAACTTTGCAGCGCAACGCCGCCTACTATCAAGCAAAGCGACAAACACAAAATTACTTTCATGATTATATCGCCGATTTTGGCGTTTTTGTTTTCCAATTTCATTACGTCTTCTTTATTTAAATAAATTTTGCCGTCGATTTTTATTTGAGAAATATCTTTAGATTTTGCGTTGTACAAAACAAGTTCGACAATTTTTCCTTCGTTAATCACGGAATATACTTTTTCGTCCAAGGCTTTATAAACCACGTTGTTTACCCTGTATTCTTCGTCGTGCTCTTCAAATTTCAAGAACAGCACGTCTTCGCCTACTTTTCTATAAGACTGCAAAGTCGCCGTCATTTGTCTATCCGAAAAATCAATATGTTTGATTTGAGGAGTTGTAATTGCGAATATTGCCAAAAGCATAAACCCGAAACCCAATAAAACATACTTTAAATTGTTGATTTTGACGTTTTTAGCGTATTTTTTATACGCAAAATTGTCGGGGGAGATATCTTTTTTGGTTACTTTTTCAATCTCTTCGACACGTTTGTCTTTAAGCGTTTTTATTAATTTATCAACGCCTACAAAAGAACAATCGGCAGAAAACAACGGCACGTAATTGCCGTCATATGCAATCAGCGCGTCAATACTCGCCTTAGGCAGAGACATAAACTTAACCTTTTCATAAGGTATTTCTATTTTCGTAAAACCTTTTACTTGTATTATCGAATTATCGGTGATTATCAAGTAAAAATATTTAACGTAAACATAGCCGGTTAGCCCCACCAAAAAGAAAAACAAAATTACCGCAATCAACGCAACTTTACCGGAAAACGCTATTCCGTTTTTATCGATAATGCAAAAAATCAATGCAATTACGGCGGCAATCAAAGTCAACGCCATACAGATTAAAAAGAAGCACTTAAAACTCGACCCCGTTTTAATTTTAAACAAACCGTTTTTATCGAGCCTCTGCTCTTCTTTTTCTTTCCCTTTAAACAGCACGGCTAAAACTATAGCCATTGTCAACGGAAACAATATCCAAAACAAAATTTCCATAAATTTATACAACCTTTTTCGTTATCTTAATAACGGCTGATAATATTTTAACATATCTCAAACAAAAAGTAAACCCCGCCGTTTATTAAAATTTAGCCGCTATATCATTATTTAAAAACGCATTTCTTTTACTATCTACTCGCATAATCAATCGGCGATTTTATTCTGATTTCTCACCGCATAAAAACACATAAAAACGCCCGCGCTTTGTTGAAAAGCACGGGCGCAATTAAATTTCTCTACCGCTTTTACGCAATACGTATGCGTTAAAGCGGACAATTTGTCTTTATTTATTCTTGTTTTTCGTCGTCATTGTCTGCCGTTTTGTCAATCTTTTTGCTTTGCGCCTTTTTAGATATCGCTTGCATTATATAAGTGATAGTCATAATGATTAACACGGTGAGCACTACGGCTACCATGCCCTTCCAGAATATTTCAAAAGCCTTTTTTAAGTCGGTTTTTTGTTGTGCGCTAATTGCGAGTAAAAGCCAATTCATATATATTTCCTCCTTATCCTATAAGTCCTAAAATCAAGCCGCCGACTATTGCCGAAGCCACTTGACCGGACACGTTCGTGCCTACCGCGTGCATCAATAAATAGTTGCTCTTGTCCTCTTTAAGACCCATTTTGTGTATTACGCGCGCCGACATGGGGAATGCCGAAATGCCCGCCGCACCTATCATGGGGTTGATTTTTTCTTTTGCGAAAATATTGATGACTTTTGCGCACATTACGCCGCCTATCGTGTCGAAAATAAAAGCAAACAACCCCAGCCCCATTATCATCAGAGTTTTAAGTTGTAAAAACTCTTCGGCACGCATCTGGAAAGCAATCGTAATGCCGAGTATAAGCGTTATTAAATTTGCAAGCGCATTTTGCGCGGTCTCGGCAAGTCCGTTAAGTACTCCGCACTCTTTTATCAGGTTGCCGAACATCAAAAAGCCGATCAAAGCAAGACTTTTCGGAGCGATTATGCCCGCAACCAACGTAATGACTATGGGAAACAAGATCTTTACGGTTTTTGAAGCGTGACGATTGCTGTATTGCATGCGAATTAAACGTTCTTTTTTAGTCGTTACGCATTTGATTACCGCGGGTTGAATCATCGGCACGAGAGCCATATAAGAATATGCCACGACCATAATAGGTCCTAAATAACTGCTTTGAAGCCGCATTGCTACGAGTATTGAAGTCGGTCCGTCCGCCGCACCGATTATACCGACCGATGCCGCATCTTTAAGCGGAAATCCCAAAAGCACCGCCAATATCAACGTGAGGAATATGCCAATTTGCGCGAACGCGCCCATTATCATAAGTTTCGGGTTGATTATAAGCGGCTCGAAGTCGATCATCGCACCAATGCCGATAAATAACAAAATCGGCAATGCCTCCGACGCCTCGATACCTACTTCAAACAGCCATTGAATTATTCCCGCTCCCTCTGCGGAATCGATTACGTTGGAAAACGGAATATTTACCAAAATAACCCCGAAACCTATCGGAAGCAAAAGTGCGGGTTCCATTTCCTTTTTGATTGCGAGATAAATAAGCACGAGTCCTATTACCCACATGATAACGTCTTTGTACGTTACTGCTTTAAGCGTTTGCAATAAAAAATCCATACTTCTCCTTTAAATTGTAAAAATTTTTGCGGGGACTTATCTTTGCCTTTTTATTATCACCCGATCTTCCTTTGTAAAAACACTCGCAACATAAACCGAAAAAATAGTTTAAAACACAAAAAAAATCGTTTGACATATAAAAAAGACCACACCGAAAAAACGGTATGGTCTTGTCGCAAACAATGAAACCGGGGCATTTTTACCCGGGATTGACGATTTCACCGCGGTTTTAGCCGCCGACTACTCCCCAAAAGTCAATTTTATTATATGCGAAACCAATGCGACGCGTCAAGCGTTTTTTATAATTTCGATTTTGAAGATTTAGTCTGTTTTATAAAATTATTTACGACAGCGGTTTTATTTCAACGATTTTGCCGCCGAAATTTTTATAAATGCGGTGCGAAATTGAAAGAACGGTACGTCCTTTTGACGCTCGACGCAACGCTTCGAGTACTTTTGCCTCGGTTTCGGCATCTAAATTTGCTGTGATTTCGTCAAGCAACAGTATTGCGGGATTTGCAGCCGCCGCACGGGCGATGGATAAAAGTTGCCATTCTCCTTGCGAAAACAATCCGTCCTCGTCGCAAATCGTGTCATAACCGTCGGGAAGAGCCTCGATTACTAAGTCGATACCCGCAAGTTTCGCCGCTTCTTTAGCCATTTCTTCGGTAATGCGCGGGTCGCTCAGCGTTATTTGTTCGAGCACCGTGCCCGTCACGTGTGAAAAATGCTGCTCTACGCAACCCATGCAAAAACGCCGTTGGCTGTCGGTAATTTCGTTTACGTCAATGCCTCCTATAGTTATAGTCCCTTCCTGCGGACGATATAAACCTGACAAAAGTCGAAACACCGTGCTTTTGCCCGCACCCGTTCTGCCGATTAAAGTAATTTGTTCGCCCTCTTTTACCGTCATTGAAAAATCGCAAAGTACGGACTTTTCGTCATAGCCGAACGTCACGTGCGAAAACACGACGTCGCCGCTGACGATAAAATTGTTTTCTTTCGGAATTTCACGCTCTGGCTGACCTAAAAACGCATCTATTCGCTTTATTCCCGCCATTGCCGACTGAATAGTTTGAATTTCCATGCCGAGACTTTCGATGGGCGAAAAAATACGCGATATGTAATTGATTACGGCGACCGAAGTACCTACCGACATGCCGAACAGTTTTAAAATCTCCGCTTTGCCCGATGCCGATAAAAGCATTACTATGCCTACGACCGCCGCATTTAAAAGCAACACCACAGGCGAATAAACCGCGTCGTAAAAATTGGTCTTTTCCACTGCGGAATAACTTTCGCTAATACGCTTGTCGTAACGCTCTTCCATATAATCTTCCGCCCCGAGCAGTCGGATTGTGCGGATATTATGTAAAGTTTCGGGCACTTGCCCCGCCACGGCGGCTACCGCGCGGCGGTTTTCAAGTTGAGCCGAAAGCGTCTTTTTTTGTATTTTGCGCGTGAAAATCGCAAACACGGGAAGTATCAACAAAAGCACAAGCGCAAGTCCCGTGTTTTTCACTGCGATAACGCCCAGAATGGAAACGATGCGGCATGCGTCGGCAATCATACCGATTATACCCGAAGTAAACAACGCCTCGACCGTGTCCACATCTCCCGAAAAACGGGCGACCACCTCGCCTGGGTTTTGTTCCGACAAGGTGCTTGCGGGCAATTCAGTGAGTTTTTTAGACATTTCCGACCTGAGTGCATGGGTCGTTTTTTGTCCCAAAATCGTAAGCAGAGTCTCTTGTGCGGAAGTAAGCACACCCTCGGCTAAAAGGCTCAAAAAATATGCAAGCACCGCAACAAACGACGGATAAACGCCCGCCGCCAATTTGTCGATTACTTTGGCGAGCAGCAGCGGCGGCACAAGCGACGCAACGACCGAAGCCGCCACACACAAAACCGTACAAATACTTAAGAACCGATGATATTTGATTGCCGTTTTTAAAGCGGTAAAAACTCTGTTTTTATTTTCGGTCTTCATGTTTTTCACCTCCCGTTTGGCTTTCGTAAAGTCTCCGGTAAGCCGCAACCGACGTCATCAAACTTTCATGCGTACCGACGAAAGTTTTTCCGTCTTCCATAAATATAATTTTTTGCATTTGCGGGAAATGATAAAGTCTGTGCGAAATTAAAAACACGATTTTGTCTTTTGCGTAGTCTTGCAATTTTTTAAATATAACCTCCTCGGTTTTGCGGTCGAGAGCGGAAAAAGGGTCGTCCAGAATCATTATAGGGCGCGGGTGAGCAAGCGTGCGCGCAAGCGCGAGCCTTTGTGCCTGTCCTCCCGAAAGTCTTGTACCGTTACTGCCAATCACGGTGTTTACGCCGTCTTCCATAGCAACCGTTTCGTCTTTTAACGCCGTCAAAGAAAGATATTCTTCTCCACTAAAATCGCTGCCGTAAAGCACGTTGTTTTTTATCGAATCCGCGCTGAGTTCGGGGTCGTGCCCCAAATAACCTACTACGCCCGCAAGTTGCCGCGGGGATAATTCCGACAATTCTTTATCGCCGAATTTAATCGAGCCGCCGTACGGCGTTTCACATAAAAATGTCCGCCCCAAAGTGGATTTTCCGCAAGCGACAGAGCCAGTTATTCCCACGATTTCGCCCGGATGGACGGTCACCGAAAGTCCTGAAAAAACAGGTTCTTTTCCGTACGCAAACGAGAGATTTTCGATAGTTAAATCTGCGGGTTTTGCCACGTTTAACCGCTCAGGCGGTTGCGGTAAAGTAAGCAGCGGTTTTATTCTTTTCCACGAAACCTCGGCTTTTTGCACCGAATTGAAAAGTTTTGCGACTTTTGACGATTTAACAGTCAACTTTGTAAAGCAAGACGTAAAAGTGGTAAACGCCGCGATATTCCAGACGCTCCAACCCGTACCAAGCACGTTTTTTGCGCCGAACCACAAACTAAACAGCACGCCTGCGCACGAAACCGCCAGATAAAGCGGAGGCAACGCCGACTGCCAGACGTTGTTTTTTATCGCTGTTTTTTCGTAATTTTCAAGGGCTTTTTCATATTTCTTTTCACGCACTTCTTCACAGCCGTATACTCTGTAAGTCACTGCGTTTTCCGCCCTGTCAAGCGTTGCCGCACCCAATTTCGCCGCCGCTTTTTTGTAAGCCGCACCCGCGCGCTGCACGGGTTTTTTCATCTTCGCCGCGCAAAAATAAGATATCGGCGTAAAAGCAAGACTGCAAAGTGCTAACCGCCAATCGTAAATAAAAAGCATAACCGCATAACCGACGAGCGCAACGCCCGTATCGAAAATTTCGGTAGTGAATTTGCGCATACCCTCGACGCAATCGTCCACGTCGGACAGGGCTTTCGTCATAATTTCACCCACGCCTTCTTCTTGCAATGCGGCTTTGCTTTGCCTTACCAGATTAGCATAAAGCACGCCTTTCATCTTTTTATTGACGTCATTGGCAAAACGGCGCACGTAAAAACGCTTGACAAACCTCGCCGACTGCACCGCAAGCGTAACGCATATGTATAAAATCACAAGCGTAATCATTTTTGCCGCCGTTTCGTTGCCGCTTAAAATATCTGCAAGGCACTGGGCGAGCTTGCCTTCAAACCACGGCGTTGAAATTAAGCCCACGTTGTAAATCAAACCCGAAACAGTAACCAAAGTCAGCGACAGCCACTCTATGCCGAAGTACGACTTGATTTTGTCCGGTTGAAAAGTTTTTTTCTTTTTCATTGTTTATCCCTTTATTTGATGAAATGAGGAAATCCCGCCCTGCTTTCTGTTTTCGATGCGGTATAAATTTTGTCGAGCAACGCCGCAAACGTATGCGCTTCGTCGGTTGTGAGCGCACTCGTCAAATACTCGTAAAACGCCCCTTCGATTTCGGCTTTCGACGACTTCAACTCTTCCGCTTTTTGTGTGGGATATAAAAATTGACTGCGCTTATCGGACGGGTCGTTTTTTCTCGTGAGATAACCTTTAATTTCGAGATTTTTGGTCCTTCTCGCCACGGCGGCTTTATCGGCATGCAAAATTTCGGCGAGTTTTGCCTGCGTACAACCGGGGTTGTGCCGCAAAGCGTGAATTAAATCTATTTCGGCAGTACCTACGCCGTCAAAACGCAAAGCAATCAAAACCAACTTTTCCGCCTCGCGCGCTATTTTTGATATTTTTCTTTCAGTAACGTCCATTTAAAACGCCCCCTCTGTTTTATTTTATAATAGTTGTATATACAATGTTGTACATACAACCATTATATCACAAAGCAAAATAAAATCAAGTAAATTGCGGCAATTAAATAAAAATCGCAATTACCGTTAAGCAAATTTTTTAAAGTTGTATACGGTTTAATTGAGTGCCGTTTTCGATTACTATCATATAGTTTGTTCGATTTTTTCGGTTGCTTATTCATAAATTATTCGAGCATCGTTTTTGTCTTTTACTTATAGTTTGCACCGCGCTTTTTTGTTCCTCATTTATAATTTGCCAAATCATTATTTTTATATATTATTTAATATTCTTTTGTTTTGCTTAAACCCGTCCTAACAAATTACATAGCCGAAATTACTTTTAAAGCCCCGCTAAACGTATAAAAAAAGACAATCCTTGCAGATTGCCTTAATTTCGGTTTGAATATTAAATTGTATTTAAACTCCACAACGAATATTTCGTAAAACTCGCTAATTGAATTTTGTTTAAAACACTAAAATTTCGTTGCGTTTCATCTAAAAACTTTTTATAAATTTGCTCGTTTTTGTCGTTTTTGCGCAATACGTATCGCGTAAATCGGTTAAGTCAAACAAAATTTAACGACATAAACAAAACTTAAATTGCACTCCGTTAAAGCATAAAGCCAAAAAGCCGACGCTAAAATAAAACACCGCAAAAGTCAAAACCGCTTCAAGTAAAAACTTTACTGCCCGGCAAACTTTTTCACTTCAAAAGAGACCGAATTATAATTTATTTCGACTTCTTTAAAAAGTTCGTCTGCGCCGTCAAAAGTACGACCGCGCAATACCTCGGTCAAATTTGAAGCGGATTTACCCAAAGCCGAAAAACCCAGGTTTTGCGCCAACCCCTTTAAGGTGTGCGCGGCAATAAACGCCTTTTCTGCATCTCTCGTTTTCATCGCCCGGGCGAGCGTCGAAAAATTTTCGTCGGACAAAAACTTTACAGCAAATCGGGCTACGTTTTCCTCTGTAAGCAATCTTTCGACGCAGTCGGCATAATTTTCGCCGAGCGCGTCGTAAACCTCTTTAATCGTCATTTAGAGCACCCCCCCCCCGAATTTTTCAAGCGTGTTATGTTTTTTATAAGTTTTTCTCTGTCTATCGGTTTTGCTATGTGCGCGTTCATACCGGCAACGCGGGCATTTTCGACGTCATCGGCAAATGCGCTTGCGGTCATCGCTATAATCGGCACGGTTTTCGCGTCTGCCCTATCCATATTGCGTATTTCTTTGGTCGCGGTCAATCCGTCTGTTTCTGGCATCATTACGTCCATCAATATGGCATCGATTTCAAATTCTTTGCTGTTTTTGAAAATATCTATCGCTTGTTTTCCGTCGACGGCGCGAATTACGTTTGCCCCCGCCACCTTAAGCATAAATTCGACTATTTCGTAGTTAAGTTCGTTGTCTTCTGCGACTAAAATATTGTATCCGAGGAGTTTTTCTTTATCGTTTATCAAAGAAACTTCGACGGGCTTTGTCTTTTGTTCGGCTACTTTAAGCGTGATATTTACTATAAAGGTCGTTCCTTCTCCCTTCTTGCTGTCAACCGAAATGGTCCATCCCGCTTTGTCGATAAATTTTTTTACGATAGAAAGCCCCAAGCCCACACCTTCCAAAGTTTTTCCGTCGGTCTGGTTTTCTCGTTCAAACGGCTCGTACATCTTTTTGATAAACTCTTCGTCCATACCGATGCCCGTATCGGCACACTTAAACTCGAAATGAGCGACGCCGTCCTCCGATCCCGTTTCTCTGCAACAAACGTCGACGCTGCCGCTTGGTTTGTTATATTTTATCGCATTGCTTATTAAATTTGTAAATATACGCTTCAACTGGATTTTGCCGCCGATTAAATAATCGTGCTCGATATTTTTTGTCTCCGAAGTAAACGTAATTCCCAACTCTTTGGCTTGAACGCAAGTAAACGCCACGACTTCTTCAAACAATTCGGTAATGCTGAATTGTTCGTCTTTCCACTCGGGGTCTTCGGTGGAAAGTTTGTTCATGTCGAGCATATCGTTGACGAGGTCGAGGAGATATTCGGACACGTTCCATATTTTCTCTCTGCAATCTTTTTGCCTTTCGGGGTCGTCATAATAATATTCGCCTATTTCAACCAATCCCCTTATGCCGTTGATGGGCGTGCGTATATCATGACTCATTCTGCGCAAAAAGTCGGCTTTCGCCTCGTTGGCGCGTATGGCTTTTTGTGCGAGTTTTTCCTTTTCTGCTCTATATGCTTCGTCTTTTTTCTCTTGCTCGGCTTGCTTTTTCTTAAATACCGTATGTCTTATCACAACGATAACCATAAGCGCAATTAAATAAATCAAAAACGTATACAACATAATTATCGAGCGTCGATTAAATATGCTGCCATCGGGCATGTAAGTATAAATGTACCAATTTCTGCACTTTGACCTCATACCGTAATATATGCCTTCGTCTTTCACTCTGATTAAAGAGTTTTCCGTATCGCTTTGTCTTAATTCGCGCACGACTTCTGTATCGGAAGCAAGCATGCCGACTTTACCTTCCACGTTTGAAGCCAGCACTGTGTGTCCGTCGGTAACGTACACTATTCCGTCAGAACCGAATATAAAACTTTTAAGAACGTTGGAAATGGAAATTCTTTCGTCTTCGACGTCTTCTATGCGCTGCTTTCTATAACACAACACCACTCCGTTTTGATCGCCGCGCGAAACCATAGCGCAATCGTAATAATAACCGTTTTTGTTGATTCGTTCACTATAACTTTTATATAAAATTCCGTCCGTCAACGCGTCGAATTCTTCAAAATACGGATACCACGTCTGTTCGTCTTCGTTACCGTCGGAATAATACGATATTATTTGCCCTACCGTCGAACCTTCCACGTTGACCGTGACGAAAATGCCGTTCAACCTGTTGGCTTCCGCAAAAGATTTAATTTCTTCTTCAAGGGTTTCCGAGGTATAATCGAGCATACTTCTGATCGAAAAAGACTTATCCGATACTTCGTACAAACTGCGCGAAGTATCTTCGTTGACGAGTTCGTCACAACGTATGCATTGCTCCTTTACGTACCGCGAAACGGCATTCATTTGCTTTTCTGCGGCGTTTTTATCGGAAGCGGTGGTAAGCAGCGCGACGAACACCTCTATTATTATGCTTATCAAAATAAATACGGCTAACTGAATAATCCCTATTCCATTTTCATTGTTGTTTTTCTTGTTCATAACTCACCGCAAAAATTTATAATCAATCACGTAAACGTCGGGGTTAAGTCCATAACTTAAAACCAACGACGCAAGATATCCGTTATTTTTCAACAATAAAAACGTATTGTTAATTTTTTCGATAAGGTCGGAATGTGTATTTTTTAAAAACGCGACCCCGATTTGCACGTCCAATAAAGACTCGTCCAAAATTCTGAGTTTTACAAAACTTGTTTTCATATATTCCTTTAAAGCGACTTCGTGTCCCGCAATCGCATCGACGTAACCGTTGTTTATAGCGGCAAAAGTATAAGTCATATTTGGAAAACAGTTGAGTTCTTTAAGTTTTGGAATTTGCAAATTCTGCATGCCCGACACACCGGAAAATATTTCGTCTGGTTTTGTAGTGGACTGTACCGCCACCCTTTTGTTTTCAAGATCGGAAATTTTTTCAATTCCGCTGTTTTCCTGCACTGCCACGACTTGACGGCTGTTCATATAAGGCAACGTCCAAGCATAATCGTTTTCTCTGCCGGTCAACGTAAAACTACCCCACAAACAATCCACTTCTCCGCGAGCAAGATACGCTTTTTTATCACTCCACTCTATCTGCACGAATTTGGGTTTATATCCTATATGTCTGCATATTTCCGTCGCAAGTTCTACGTCGATGCCGGCAAAGTCGCCGTTATCGGCGCGATAAATAAACGGGTGATAATAGTCTGACCCGATAATCAGTTCCGGCAAGATGTTTTTATCCGAAGAGCCGTCGTCGCTACTACAGGAACAAAGAAAAATCACGCTTAAAAAAATTGCGGCGACAAGTGCGGAAATTCTTTGTTTCAACGATTTATTCATCGTAATTTTTCTCCTTATTTTTTTTATCGGCTATTTCTTTAAATTTGTCGGCACACTCTTCAAAGCACTCGAGTATAAGCGGATTGAATTGTCCGCACATGCCGTTTTTTATCATTCGCACAGTCTCTTCGTGGGTATAAGCGGGTTTATACGGGCGTTTTGAAATAAGCGCGTCGTAAACGTCGCAAATCGATACCGCCTGCGCCGAATACGGTATTTCGTCCCCCTTAAGCCCGTCGGGATAACCGTTTCCGTCGTACCTTTCGTGGTGGTGACGGCAAATTTCTTTGGCGTATTTTACAATCGGCTCTTTTTCGTACGCCTTTACGTTTTTAAGCATTTTTTCGCCCAAAACCGTGTGTGTTTTTATTATCTCGAACTCCTCGGCGGTAAGTTTGCCTTTTTTGTTTAATATTTTGCGGTCGATTTGCGCCTTGCCTATATCGTGCAAAGCCGCCGCTGTCGAAATGGCGTATATATCGTCGATATATTCGTAACAATAACCCTTTTGAATAAGTTTTTCAAGAATAAATCTCGTAAACTTCATCATGTGTTCGGCGTGATTGCCGTCGCAATCTCCGTCGGGCTGCTCGACGACCTGGCTCAAAAATTCAACTAACATCGAACGATTTTTTTCTCTGTTTTGTACTTCGCCTGTAATTTCGGAAATCAATCGTTTTTGTTTTGAATATACTTTTATCGTATTCGACACCCGCCTGTATACTATTTTTGCGTCGAACGGACGAATTATATAGTCAGAAACGCCCTTTTCATATGCTATTCGCATCGAATTGCTCGATTCGTCGCCGGTTATGGCTATTACCGGTATTTCCGACAGCAAACCGTGAGATTCCATTTGGTCAAGCACGTCGAATCCGCTCATTCCGGGCATTATCAAATCGAGCAAAACAACCGAAATATCCGACCCGTACTTGCCGATTTGCTCGATGGCTTGCATACCTTCTTCCGCCTCGATGATTTCATATTCGTTTTTAAGTATGCTCGACAAAATTTCGCGATTTAAAGCGGAATCGTCAACTATAAGCACAAGTTCTTTTTTTTGTAAACGGTTTCTTAAAACTCCGCCATTTACGTCGTAATCGATTGCCGAATTTTTCTTCTTTTTTGCAAGATACATAAATTCGTCCGCTTGACTTACGGCAGTTTTTACAACGTCTTCATAGCATAATTTATACCCCACGCTTACCGACGGTTTTATTGCGGGATAGCCTTCTACTTCTATTTTTTTGACGGTTTCTTTTATGTCTTTGATAAACCTTTCAAAAGCGGCTTTTTTTACTTCCGGAATTATTATTAAAAATTCGTCGCCGCCGTAACGGACTACTTTATCGCTATATCTCACGCAACTTTTTATTGCTGCTGCCACAAGGTTAATCACCTTATCGCCTACGTCGTGACCGAAAAGGTCGTTGTAAATTTTGAAATCGTCCAGATCTACCATGGCAACGCCGCCGGTCATCGTTTGATTGCTGATATATTCCTCGTAATAACGGCGGTTGTAAGTTTCGGTAAGAACGTCGGTATAAGTTTTTTCAAAATACTCGTTTAAAGTCTCGACGTTTCTGTCTTCGTTACCGAAATCCACGGCGATATCTTTTTCCATTTTCCTTATCATTTCTATTACGCACGGCTTGCCGTCCACCTCGCGGTAATCGGCAATTACCTGATAAATGCCGTCGTCAATTTTTTCAATCTTTGAAAACTGCTGTTTTTCGGTAAGCGCGCGATAACTTATACAGTTACGACACATAGATTTTCTTTTCCATACGTCATAACAATTACCGTCTGAACGCTTTTCGCAATTTGCCGTTTTTACTCCGACATCTCCCGCGGACAACAGCCTTACCGTGGAAAAAACGTTTTTTAAAACCTTAATTTCGGTTTGAATTTTTTTTTCGGTTACTTTTCTGAAATCTTCAGTCATGTTTCCCCTCTCTTGAAAATAAAAAACGGTAAACGCCGTAAAATACTTAACACGTCTACCGTTATTATAACAATATTTATAAAATTTTGCAATACTTTAATAATGACTTATATTCGGTCGCTTTATTACGCCGTGAAAAATGCCGATATGCGCCGCTAAATTAAAACATTGCTGAACCGATTATAAGCGACTCGGCGGGTTGTTGAATGTTTCTCACTTCGATAAGCGAAACCCTATAACCGCTTAAATCTTCATCGATAGTCACGCTGCCGGGCGTAGCCGAGTAATAAATCGCGTCGGTGGTGCGCACTACTTCGCTGCCGAAGTTTGCAAACGTGTCGCTGCCGATATATCCGCCGCCAATTTTTTCAACTCTCCACATATAACGCACGCCGTTGCGTCGTTGGTCGCTAATATTTTCGTCAAGGCTGCCGCTTTCGGCAAATACAAACGTTTGTCCGCTTACAGTCATCGTCCTTATCACTGCGGGATACAAAGTAAATTCGACTTCCGCAAGACTATTCGTCTTATCGGGAATTTCCGTCTTGCGATGTGGTTGCGTCGTTGCCGTTTATATACACGCTTATTTCTTTACCTTGCGGAAATATTGCTTTTTCCGTTGCCGAGTAAGTTTTGTCCGTTCCGAAAAGTATTGCAAGGAAGGACGCACATACTACCGCGACGAGTAAACTTGTTATTAAAAATTTTTTAACGTTGTACTTTTTCATTTTGTCGTTCTTTTTTTCCTTTGAAATACTATTTTGTCGTTGCCTGCGCCGGAAATTCTCTTCTACCATTCTTCTGCGTTGACCCGTCGTATATCGTCGCCGATATCTCAACGAAACAACTACCCGTCGCATAGAAGTAATAGGAATATAAGTTTACGTCAGCCCACGCGCATATAGTGAATATACGTATCATTTAAGGCGTCGTATCCGGTAGCAACGCCGTAAGCCTATTTATAGCGCATCATACGGCGGTTTGCCATTTTCCGTCGTGAGACATAACGAAGTCGGCGTATACCCCTATGAGTTGTTTTTTATCTTTAAGCACGATTAAGTCGCCGAAACGCAAGCGAAGGTAATCAAACCGCACAACGCCGCAAAAAGAACTATTAACTTTTTGCCGACTCTTTTACGCATTTAATTACCTTCGTGTTAATTTTTTATTGATTTTAGTCTGATTTTTTGACCGTTTATGTTTTTTTATTTCCCTTTCGTCTCTTTTTTGCTTTACCGACAAAGTCAAAAGGTCGGTTTTGTTTTAAATTTTAAGATTTTATATTTCACTTTTAAAATTGTCCGGCAACGGCTTGAATATCGAAAAACAATATCGCGCCGGTGTGATTTTTTCCCGGGTCATGCCTGTGAAGCGTAAACGCCGATTGAAACCACAATTGAAATCAAAGCAAAAATAAGCGAAACATAACTTGATTTTCCCTTTTTACTTTTCGCTGTTCGCCTCTGTCGTTATGGAAACGTCTAAGCCGTTTAAGTCTTCAGAGTCGTCCTCTTCGCCGTCGGCATAACCGTCAGCCACCATCACGAGCACAACTACCACAACGCCTATTGCGATTACAAACGCAACCCCCTGCCAGGTGCGCAACCACTCGATTATTATACCTACTTTAGGTATACGTTTTACCATTTTGCCCACAATTTGACTCTCAAAAATCGGGTCGGGGTCTTCGCTGTTGTTGGCGTCGCCCTTTGCATAAAACTTTTCGCCTTCGATGCGGACTATTCTGTGCGTAACCGAGGTCGCTTCGGCGGCGGGGAGATAAGTGATTATATCGCCCACTTTATACGACGATTGTTTTTCTATTATTATCACGTCGCCGGCATCTACCGCACCCGTCATCGACGGAGTCGCTATCACCAATACCGATTTACCGAAAAACGACGGTATTGCCGATTTTTTTACGTATTTATCGTAAGCAAGCATCGATGCCGTAAACACAAGTATGGCAACTATTGCATAAAGCAAAACCCTTGAGCAAACGGAAAAAATCTTCAATGCGGTTTTCTTTGCGTTTTCGTTTGTGCGCATAACAAATTTCCTCCTTTACGTTTTGTTTTGCTTTTTGCTTGTCTTTTACTGTACTGTTTGTTGCTGTTCGTTTTTTCCAATAACTATTGCGTAATGAATTTACGCATTTACATTCAATCCCTTTTAAGCCTCTTCGGCGGAAATTTCTATCGAAACGGTGTATTTGTCGCCGATTATGCCGACAATCGTGTCGGTATCGTCGTTTCCGTTTTCAAATACCCAATTCCATTCAAGGCGAAACGACCTTGAATTCTTTTTATTTATAATCACGTCGTAAACCATAAACCCGTCTTCAAACTTGTATGAAGTAAGCATTTGCCCTTCAGATGCAAGCGAATATTTTATGGGCGGCAACAACGTGCTGTTTTCGTATTTAAATTTAAATTTTATCGTGCAATTAAGTTTTACGGCGTGCGGGTTGTTTATCATAAACATGTAAGACCCTTTATCGCCGGGTTTGATTGCATTTTTGCCGAATATATCGACGTTTGCCGAGGTTTCCCATGCCCCGTTGACGTCAACTACCGTAAACTCCGGTTTTATCGGCTTTTGTATGTTACAAGCGAAAACTCCGAGCGAAGTACTCGCCATTACAAGCAATGCGGTGAGCAAAACTATTAAAAACACCGCGTGGTCTTTTTTTATTTTGCCCTCTATTATCCCGTAGTGATACAAATATTTTCCGTCCGTTGCAAACGCGTCGACAGCATCTTGTACTGTGGCTTTGTCGACGCGTTTGCACGAAGCGAAATAAACCTGGTTTAAGTCGTATAACTCTCCCGAACGCAAAAAACAAATTACCGCGCCGTCGGCGTCGACAACTTGTTGCGCACCCGACATAGGCGTTACGTCCTCTAAAATAGGCTCGGTTGTAAATTTTGCGTTTATTCTCATATTCCGACTCCAACGGATTTTGTTTTTCCGTTTTGTTTTTGTTTGCTCCTTATTTTGTTTGATGATTTTCATCGGCGGGGATTTTCCCCGCCGAATTAATCGTCGCTATCGAAAACTTAATTTCGATATAATATTTTAAGGAGTTAAGTTCTTTGAAAATTGTTGCTTAAAATTAAGCGGCTTGTTGAAGTTGAGTGATGCTGATTGCAAGGTTAAAACCAACTTCGGTAGTCGTTGTAGCGGAAACAACTGCATATTTATCGATTGTCGCATCGGCAGTTCCGTTAGCAACCATACCGAGAAGAGTGTCAAGAGTATCATTTTCATCTCCGGAAGTAAACGCCCATGCCCAGGTAAGCGTGTAAGTTACGTTAACTTCAGTCCCGATTGCTTGCTCTTTATTGTTAAATTTCTTATTCAATTCTACAGCAAGATCTGCAAGAGTTGTGTTTTCAATTACGGTTGTTGCAGTTTGTCCGTTTACAGATTCAGTAAGAGTCCACTTTACGGGAGCATACGCCGTACCAGCAACATTATCATTTGTATAGTTAAGAACAACATCTTTTGTATTAGTCATTTGAAGGTTAATAGAAGCAAGAACTTCTGCTTTACCTTGAATGCTGAAGGTCATCGAACCGGTAGTACCGGGAGCAACACGGTTAGCACTTGCGCTAACAGTAAGCGTACCCGTGCCATCGTTTACTATGCTATTCGCTTTAGTTGTGTCATACGCATAATCTTTACCAAACAATCCGCTTGCGTCTGCATCAACGGTGAATCCCCATTTAGCAACGGTTGCATTTGCGTCTGTGCTTTTCTTTGTAACGTACTTAGACAAAGTGTATCCGCCGAAGCCGATTACTGCTACAAGCATAAGTAAAAGTCCGATTACAAAAATCGATCTTCTGTTGTTTTTCTTTTGTGTGTTTTGTTGTCTCATTTTCGAGAACCTCCATTAAAAATTTTCTTTTTTATGCTTAAGGCTTATCTCTTCCCCCACGAAACAAAAAAAATTGCAATCGTCTTTCGCGCTTGTATATATTGCAAAACAAATAATTGCCTTGCGTATATACCCGCATTTAAGATAATTGCAACCGGGCGGACTTTAAAAAGAAAATAAAAAAGGTTGCAATAAGTACTTTTATGTACTGATTGCAACCGGGCGCACTTTCTTAAAATAAAGTTCCTTGGCTTTGCGTCGCCATCTCACGATGGTTTTGCCGATATTCGTTTCGCAGATAAGCGTTTAGCCTATTGCTTTTTTATTATATGGCAAATAATGCCTAATGTCAAGTGTCTATTGTGAAAATTGTGTGAAAATTTTAAATTTTTAGCAGTTTTTAATTATAAAATTGCCTTTTTATGCCATTTTATCACCGTAAAATTATATTTTTATATTTATTTATATAATAAACGTACGCACACGCACGTTTCGTTATTTTGCGTGCGCTACAAATTTTGCGCCGTTAAAACTTAATCTATTCAATTCTCGCTCGGCTTGGGGGCTGTCAGCAAGACTGACTGAGGGATTGTCTGCTTTGAGTTAAAAATCGGTTTGTTTTAATGAAAATCGGCTTACTTTACTTGAATTTGCTTTACAATCCTTCCGTCACGCGTACCGCGTGCCACCATCCTTTGCACAAGGAGGGCTAAAACTTAATTTGTTCAATTCTCGCTCGGCTCGCACAAGGAGGGCTAAAAAACAACATTAAATTGTAAGTAGAAAAAATATATTCATATCCTCTCTCATTTTTTACTCGCTTTACTTGTAAAATCCACTTCCATTCAAAAAAACAAAGATAACACAAGGAGGGCTTAAATTAATATCGATAAGTTTTATTTTATCACTGCGAATAAAAATAACCTTTATCCGCATTTACATAAGCCCAATATGCACCGAACGTTTGCGGTTTTTAAGCAAATGTTCACTTCAATTTCGTTATATTTTGCCGTTTTTGCACAATACGTACGCTGTAAACATAACAAAACGGCACGTTATTTCAACGTTTTTTCCTTTTACGAAACAACGTTGAAATAACAATCATCGCTTGCGTGGGGATGCCGATGAAAAACAACGGCCACAAATGAAACTTCAACAGTTGAAGATAAAGAGCAACTATGAGCGACCACAAAAATATGCTTAAAGTAAGCGTATTTACCCACTTTATATTGGCATTTATTCTATTGAACCGGTATAACATAAGCGCGCTGGGGCAAACCGCCCACACGAAAAGTTGCCATATGCTTATACCCTTTATAAACCAAACGGTAAAATAAATAAACGTCGCCACCATCCACGCCGACAACACGCTTAAACATACCATCGCTATTTCGTTGGCGTGGTTTTCTTTTACTTCTTGCTTTGTAAGCGTAACCGATTTTTCCGCCGCGTCAGGATTGATTAAATCGTCTACTTTAAGCCCGAATACCTCGGCTATCGCATACAGTGCTCTTATGTCGGGTACGGAAGTTCCGTTTTCCCACTTGCTTACGGTTTTGTCGCTGTAAGCGATTTTTTCGCCCAATTCCGACTGTTTTAGTCCGAATTGCTGTCTTAGCGTCTTAATGTTGTTTGCAATGTTTTGTTCTATATTGTTGTCTTTGTTTTGCTCTAAAATTTCTTCCATATTTATATAATATAGCATTTTTACCTCGCTTGTCAAGGCAAAAAACGGCAATTCTCTTATTCGGAGAGTAGTAGTATCAAACACATAGACCGCGTTTTTATATCAGGAGACCGCTTTAAAGGGGTTTTGAATTGTATTTTTTTATAAAAAATTGTAAAATAAGCACGACGGATGAAAAATAACGACTTAAAGTAAGCCGAGCGGCAAAGCAAAAAATTTTGCTCGGCGTGCTTTAACCGGGACAAAACGGCAGCGTGTAAATTTTGACGAAATCTACATAATCTACCGTTCTCCGAATAAAAGAATAAGTTTTGCAAAGGCGATTTATACGCATTTGCATTTAAGAAAAAATATGAGAAATTTTTTGATGCATTGGACAAAAAAGAAAGTAATAATAAGTTTGCTGGTCCTGATTTTTTCCGGTACGGCAGTTTTCGGCGCATGTACGTTTTTAGGTTCTCCCGGAGGGGCAACCGACGTTACCCCGCCGAGCAACGTTGACGACGGGACTTCGGCACGCCCGGCAGGAAAAACCGTTGCGGACTTTTTGGACGATCCCAAACAAAATTTATATATAGCAAACGGCGTACTTATGGAAGCGGGAAGTTTCAGCAGCATATCGAAAGGCACTACCGTTTCGACTAAAATCGGCTTTTCGGTTACACAGGACATTCTGGCTTACCGCGTGGTTAAAGGCGACACGGTATACAAACTTTCTACAAGTTACGGTCTTGTAAAAATGGGCGACGAGAGACTCGTTCACGGCAACACTTATCTTTACCGCTCGGCAACCAAGGTCAATTCGGTAAACAACGTCGAATGGTCCGACTCCGCACCCAATACACTCACTAAAGAGGCTTTTTTAAATCGTTACGGACAAAGAGGAAACGGTCTTACGGGTTATATTTTAAACGACGAAACTATACTCTCCTCCTCTTACGACGGTTATGACGAGCAAAGCGGTCTTTACACCTTTACTTACACTTTGGACAACGACAAATCGCCCGCATATCTTTTATATGAAATGCGCACCAACAGCGGTTCGAAAAACTTTGCTGAATTTAAAAAAGCCGTAATAACGGTCAGCATGGACGAAAATTGGGTTGTTTATTCTATAAAAACCGACTGTGCTTACAATGTCCCTATTGCCGGTAACACGCCTTGCAAAGAAAGCATGACCGAGATTTTCAGCGATATAGGTAAAATTACCGACTATACCCAACTTCCTGAATACGATTACTTCGGCAATTACATCGATTTCAGCACGACTCCTCCGATAAGCGACGACAGGGACGACGGCGGAAACCTAAATCCGTTGCCGACCGTACCCGACGTACCCGCCGAACCGCAACCGACCGACGTACTTATGAGTATGTTTGAAAGTTATTTAAACGGCGCACCGTTAAACGTAAAACTCGATACAAAAGCGGGTGGTTTACCTATAAAAGCCGACCTCACCGTAAATATCGATTTAGAGAACTTGAAAAACATAACGTTTGCAGCCATTACCGAGGGCGGGCTTAAATGCACTTATTCAAACAACCGGATTTATGCGGCGGTAAACGGAGTAAAATTGCGCTCTTCCGTCGAAGATATACTCGAGGCAGTAAAACGTTTTAAAAAGACGGAAATTCCCTCTTTAAACTTCTCTTCGCTCGACATCGACCCATCGGAAATTCTGGAAAGCATGACGCTTGAAATTGACGATGATATGGCTACCGTGCATATTCCCCTTTCAATCGGAGATATCGTTGCCGAAGTGAATTTAAGCGGAAAACAAACCGAAAACGACAGTTACGTATTTACGAATGCGACGGTCGAAATAAACGGCGTTGTACTCTCGCTCACGGCGCAGGATAAAACAGTACCTTTGCTTGACGTGACCGACGAAACTTATGTGGACGCATGCGCGGTATTATTTGATTATATCGACACGATAAATTCGTTGACCGACGCGAAATCTTCTGCAAACGACGACAAGTTCATTGAAAAGTCCTGGACTTTTGAAATTCAGCCGCTTGACCTTAAAATAAACGGAACAACCTATCAGACGCAAGCGATGAATTTGCGACTTTACACTTCGCAAGACAAAATCGCTCTCACTGCCGACAAACTCGACTTGACTGTTACCGCAGCCGACGGCACGGCGACAAAAACGCAATTGTCTTTCAGCGGCGCATATATGCTGCCGACCGACGAAACCGAAGGTAAACTCTATCTCACGATAAACGACCTTACAAATCCCGACAGCGATATAAAAATTTCTATCGGGGCAAAGGCGATTGTCGATTGCTTTAAAAAACGTTTGCCCGAACTCACCGAGGCTATACCTCAACTTAAAGATTTGCTCGATTTCAAATTTGATAAAGCAAGTTTACTCGATTTCTCCGCTCTTCTTTCAAAACTCGATTACGACAGAGACAACGACAAAACTTTATCTCTTTCGATAAACGCCGCTCCGCTTTTTGAAGGACTCGGCAATCTGAACGTTTCTTTATCTCAACCGCAGGAAAATAAGGTTACGCTGACTATTAATCAAACAGACGATACGGCGATTACTTTACGCAACCTTTCTTTAAGCGTGCAAGTCGACGCGGACGTACCCACAAAACAAATTGTAGACGCCGTTTACGACGTAACCGCAACGCATATCAATCTCGACAGCATAGACACACTTTTGCAATCGCTTATAAACACGGCAAAACGCACAAGTTTCCGCCTTACGGGCAAAATCCCCGTAAATCTCAACGCATTGTCTATCGTAAAAGCCGATATAGAACTCGGCATCGATATCCGCATCGACGTTGAAAAGGACGAACACGGCAAAGATGTAGTTTATATCGCCGCTAAATTGTCCCGCGGAGAACTTTCCGGCGTAACAAAACTCGCTTTTGCGGATATGGGCGGAGATTCTTACCTTTATTACAACGGAAAAAATAACACCATGACAATAAAACGCAACTCGCTTACCGGACAAAAATGGTGCAGTAAATGTAACGGTTTTGAATGCAGCAACACTTTCTGGCATGCAGGTTTCCGCAGTAACAAAATGATTTCCGATATGGATTTCTACGGTAAATGCAGTTATGACACGACTGTAACCGAACAGCAATTTAAAGAAAACGCCATTGATTACATTTTGCAAATGATAAACTTTACTCAAACGATCAACAGCACTATTACCGACGCAATCAACAGCGAAGACAAAAAGGCTTTCGGCTTTGACGACGTGCTCGTTGGCTACTCTTACTCTTCGCCGACGTACAATCTTACTTTGAATTTAAACGCGATTGACGACGTTCTGGGCGACGCGGTAGTGCATATCGACCACGACGATAATTCCGATTTGTCGTCTTTGTACGGCGATATTACTTTGCTTAACGTAACGGGAGTAACGGCAAAAGGCAAATTCAACATTTACCTCGTTTCGTCTGTCGACGGCGAAGCAAAATCGCTTACTACTCAGACAAGTTTGTTTTAATCGACCGACTTATTAAACTTAATAAAACTTAAAGCGGACTTACCTTTTGCAAGTCTGCTTTTTTAGTCTTATTTGTGAGCCGAACAAGAATTAAGTTATACTAATCTTTAAAACTATCTTTTTTTGTTTTTTACAGCAAAAGATTTTATCGATTTTTTTATAAAAAACGGAATTTTACAACGTAATATATCGGCCCCTTTGTGCAAAGGGGGCTGTCAGCAAGGCTGACTGAGGGATTGTTTTTTGACTTAAAAAACGATTTATTTCAGTAAAATTTACTTTTACAATCCTTCCGTCACGCATACTGCGCGCCACCCTCCTTTACACAAGGAGGGCATGGTAAACGAATCAAATATAACGAGTAAAAACATAATAAATCACTTCCTTAATACAAGAGGGCTAAAAACTTATTAAATTTTATATATTATTACTCTTTTATGCGATACGTATGCCGTAAAATAGACAATTTCAGTGTTTTGTAGGCTTTTATGCCGCCAATTGAATTGCCCGCTTACGACGAGATATGCGCCTTTAAATTACATATAAAAAGCGACGTCGTTTAAACAACAAGGCATCGCTTTAAAATTGAAATATTTTATTTTGAAACAGGCGAATTTATAAATTCTTTTGAATATAGCACGTCTAACTGAAAAGTCTTTACCCAGGTGACGAGCCAGTCGTTTAACAAACCTTTATTCTCTTTTTCGCCGTGCCAATTACATTGAATAACCGCTTCATTCTGAGTACCGTAAGGTCGTTTCATTCCGTGCAAAACCAAATTCCCGTCGCTGGGATACTGCAAGGTGAAATTCCACAACATCTCGGCTTGCGATAAGTATGCAACGTTACCCGTAAGATTGTAAAGTCTGATCATATCGGGAACGTAAAAAATTCCCCAGCAGTCGATGTGATGATGCGCAACCGACACCGCAGTGCCGCCAACGGTTTTTATATCAAGTTTGCCGCAATCGCTGTTTTTATCGAACGGCACGTTGAAATAAAACGTCCACGTCATTAAATAATGCGCTATATTTTCCGCTTTTTGCAAGTAATTTTTATCGTTTGTATACTCGTAAAGCAGTAGTGCCGTCCGCAAAATCGGTCCTGCGCTTTCTTTATCGACGCAATAAGTATCGAGCGCGCCGCCCGCACACAACGAATTTTTTAAATACTCGTCATAATAAGCGTCAAAATATTTTATCGCAAAATTTAAATATTTTTCTTGTTTAAAGGTTTTATAAGCGTGCGCTATTCCCACAGCAAGTATCGCGCCCGCACAGCCTTTTTCAATTGCCAAAGAGCCGTCGGGATAAACCGCCTGCGGCAATTTTTGCGGATAATTTTTGAAAAACACTTCGCAAATGCCGTCAACACAATTCTCCGCTTGAGACAAAAACCCGTCTATGTTTTTCTCTCCGCTTGTCGCATTTATTACCATTTGTTTATTGTCTCGCAATAATTCGATGATAATACAAAGTTTATACACGAACCAGCCCTCGTTGCACGTGTCGATACGCTCGCTGTTATTGTGCGGCACGTCGTAATTTACGCTTACAAGCCCCGATTTATGGCGCAGTTTCAGCCATGTTTCCACTATATCTATTGCCGTTTTTACGCAATACGTATCGCCCGAATCGAGAAATTTACGCAAAAGCATTTCGGCAACGGTGATATTTTGTCCGCACCAACCTATCTCATACTTGCCGTGTTTTCTATAAATAAACTTGCAGTTTTCGTCGCCGGTTTTATGCTCTCCGTCGGGGAGTAAACCCATGTTTGACAGCGTGCCGAAAGGTGTTTTTTCAACCATGTTTTCAATCACGGAAAAACACTGTTTTTTCACTTCGTCGGCGCAAAACCGCGGAGAAAGTTTAGGCGCGGTCTGCGTAAGATAGTCAAACAGTTTATCATATGAATACACCCCGCCGCCAGACGCCTTTTTTGTGTACCCGAAACACTCAAACGTTTGCGTTTCGCCCGCGTTTATTGTCAAAAACTTAATTATCGGGTCGCCGTAATCGAATTTTCTTAAATAGCACTTCGGGTATTCGATATGAGTAAAATATATCCTTTGATACACACTTCGTCCTTCTTTAAAAATACTCGCCGAACAATGTATATCCTCTCCGCTTATCTGCCCGAACAAGGCATGGCACACGCCGCCGCTTAAAACAATTCCGCAACCGGGTGTACCCGTTCTGTCCGAAGAAAAAATCCAGGGTTCGCCGTCTGTATCGAGCCCTTCGGGCTCTTTGCCGTCGCCGAATTTGTTGCCGTTATAGTTTACGCACGGAATGATATAAAAATCAAGACTACCCTTTCTTTCCGCTTGATAAAAAGGCAAATATTCCGTTTTCCCCTCGGTGTTGTTGACGTATTTAAGCGTGATTTGTTCGATATATTCGTTTATGCGACTTTTGCTTATCTCACAAGAAATGCCGCCGCCGTTTAAAATCGGCTTAAATTGTTTGTCGTATGCAATTATGCCGTTTGTCGTTTCGTTAAACATTTTATCCTCTTGTGCCGCCAAACTGCGGAGTTTATACTCTCGATTGTACGTTTTATAAATTCGTTTTTAAATTTACAAAGAGTACACGGTTAAATGACCGCGCACTCTTTATTTTTATTTACTGAATTCCATTGGCTCGAATTACGACGGAAGCGTTTTTGCCGCAATCTTTCATATAGAAAGTAAGCATAATTCTTCCGTCCCAGCCTACCGGAGATTTTTCCATAAGCGGTATATTGAATGTGCCGTTTAAATCAGAACCGAAGCCCGTGGAATAAGCGGCTTTTTCGCCCGTTCCCCAGCCTTTGTATAAAAATCCGTCTTTAAAGTTTCTCCAATAATAATCCGCAGAAGTAATATAACCGCTGCTCGTATGGTAATCTACCCTTACGCCCAAGGCTTTTGTTTTTGCCGCGCCGCTCATATCGCCGTAGATATTATAATCGAACGCAAGTTTTTCAAAGTCTTTCATGTCGTCGAGCGTAACCGTGATTGCCGTTTTGCCCGTTTCGTGACCGAGCATACCCAAAGACACCTCGAAAGAGTTTTCATGAATATCGGAATACGGCATCAAGTCGGCACGCTGCTCATAATAATAGTCTTTTCTTACGATATGTTTTTTCAACTCGTTTTCAAAGTCGGTTTCGCTTAGTCCGTCGCCATCGTCGAGTTCGATATACATCGCTGCGTTGCCGGGAATTTTAAGGTCGATGACAACGTCGTTTTTCACTTTATCTCCGCTTAAATCCATTACAAGATACGGCTCGGAAGTCTCGGTATTGTAACTTACGTGTTCGTTGTCGATTAAATAAATTTTAGCGTTTTTGGCGGTAAACGGCACACCCGTAAGTTTTACGCTTACGTTTCTGCTGTCTTTTGCGTTTTGTTTGTAAGTCGAGCCGGAAACGGTATAAGTGTCGTTTAACGTCTTGTTGTAAATTACCGCGCCCGCTCTTTTAGAGTCAACGCCCGTTTCCCAACCGAACGTGTCTTTAATTCCGTCGCCCGCAACGACTTCTACGGGTGAAAGCGGAAGTCTGCCGTAAGACCAAAGCACGTAAAATACGGGGGATTTTTTCCATGAATACGGGTCGATTAAATAAAATTCGCTCATCAAATACGACGCCCACGAAAAACGTGAGATATCCGTCGTTTCCAATACGTAATCGATTGCCTTGTAAAGTTTGGGTATAAGTCCCGTTTGAACGACTATACCAGAACCCGTCGCCGCGGGAGAAAACTCCGTGCAGTGTTGAGTCATCGTATAAAGGTCGTATTTTTCGTTGTCTTTGTTAATTGCCTCGCGCACTGCTTCTTTATAATAAGAAAAATCTTCTCTGTGCTTTTGACAACCTTCCATATTCGCCGAAGAATCGCCGTAATAGTGCCAGGTGAAAGCGTCGATATGGTTGCCCGCTTCCGCGCTCTTTTGCATGTAATAATCCCACAACGTGCCTTCAATAGAAGATACGTAATCTTTGCAGAACGTGACCGGCCAGCAAAGACCGAGTTCGGCAACGTATGCGTCCGGGTCGCCCTCTTTAAATGCTTTCGTTGCGGCTACGCTCGTGTCGACAAACAACGGCATACCGCTCGTCCAATAAGAAGTCGCGTTTAAGTCGGGTTCGTTCCACGTCTCGTAAATAATTCTTCTGTTGTTGTCTTTGAAATATTTTGCGGTGTTGCGGCAAAATTCGGTGTACTTTGCCATATCGGGATAAGATTTGGCGTTTCCTCCGTCAGCCTGAGCATAACTCGGTATGCCTACCATGATAAAGTACGGCAACGCGCCGCCCCTGCCTAAATAATCGGTCAACGTGTTTACTTTATACCAGGCGTTATCGGTGTCGACGATGCCGTTTTGCGTGTAAGAGTTTTGTCCTATACCGCCGTTGCCGAACATCATGTCGACCCTCATCGCTTCGCTTTTAAGTTCTTTCATGTATTTTAAAGAATCGAGCGAGCCGTAATCGAGTCCCGCGCCCTTTAAGAAATTCCACGTGGGCGAAAACATGTCGATTTTTTTGACGTTTTGCGAAATACTTCCGTCTCTTTTTGAAAAATCTACGGTAATGTCCGCCGAAGAATCAGTGTCGTATCTAACGGCGTAAGTATCCGAATACGGGTTTATCCACTCGACGTCGGTCACACTCGTTCCGCCCGTACAGCCGCAAAGCGTGATTGCGCTCATGCAAATGCACGCTAATTTTTTAAATTTGTTGTTCATCTTTTAAATCTCCTTATCCAATTTTAAGAGAACCACCGCAGAAGAATATTTTTCTCCGCAGTGCGAAATAATTACTTTTTCGTTTTTAGTAGTCGCTTTTGCCGTGCCGTATACGTCGATTATTTCATAACTTACAGGTAAAGCAATCTCCCGACAAACGTTTTCGTTTATCGCAAACGCATACACGAGCGCATACTTTTCGTCGTTTGACAGCCTTGCAAGCGAAAACGCGCCCTTGTCCTTGCGGAACGAAGTTATTTCGCTTGTGTCGATATGTATAGTTTTTCCGTCTTTAATTATAAATTTAATCTTTTCGTAAAACTCACAGCCCGCTTTTACAATACTTTTCGCTTCGGAAGAAAGTTCGGCGATATCGCCCGACAAACATAATCTACCCAACAAGCCCTCAGCCAGAGAAAAATATACTCTTTCGGCTGAAAACGACTTATCAAGGTACGCCCAGACCTGCATTTGAGACGGGAGTAAAACTCTGTGCAAATCGCACGCGCAAACCGCGCCCATGGGGTTTTCGCAGAAGTCCGAAAACGAAACCATATCGCCCAAAGTCAGGAATAGCGGCTCGTGTCTCATACCGCCCGAAGAGCAAGTCTCGATGATTAAATCGGGCAACTCTTTGCGTATTTCGCGGTAAAATTCTATGACGCAATCCATATGCTCGCGCAAGCCCTGACAGTACGATTCCGCTCCGTCGACGCCCAAACCGATATTTTCGTTGTAGTCTATTTTTACATAACCGATATCGTCTTTTTTAAGTAAATCGATTACTTTTTCTTTGACAAAATCTATCGTCTCTTTCTTTCTGAAATCCAGAAACATTCTGTTTTCGTGCTTAATTATATTGCCGTCGAAAGTGAGAAATAAGTTCTTGTTTCCGCAAATCGGCGCACCATCGGTCACGTTTTCAAATTCATACCAAATGCCCGATTTTATACCGAATTTTTTACATTCCTCAGAAAAACCTTTAAGTCCCGACGGAAAACGCCGTTTATCCGTTTCCCAATCGCCCAGAAAGTTGCGCTTTTTTTGCAAATCGCAATACCAACCGTCGTCTATCACGAAATATTTTACTCCCAAGTCCTTTAAAAACGGGAGTTGTTTTACTTCTTTTTCAAGCGTAGGCTCGCCGTGAGTATATAAAAATTCATTGTAAATAATCGGCATGTCGCAATCGCTTGCGCTGCGGGAAATAAGCGGTTTTCTGTACTCGGTAAGGTTGTTGCACGCCGCCAGCAAATCGCCTTCGGCAACCGTTATGTACGCAGGTCTCGTGCAAAAACTTTGACCTATATCGAGACGTTTTCTCCAATGACCCGAAGTAAAATCGGCAATGCCGCCGGACATGTGTAAAGCCGAATTGTGATGCCCGACTTCTATAAGCCACGACTCGGGGGCTTGCATGTTGCACGCCCATGTTACGCCGTTTACCTTATCCTCGATTGCCACAAACGGAAGATATCCCCTTGCGGGCATAGTACCGTTTTGTCCGAACCTTTCCATTCGATAACCGAACCTCGTTTGCGAGTCTTCCATTGCATAAAAAGACGCAGGCGCGCTTTGAAGTCTGCCTTCTCCCGCCCAATAATTGTTTATTCTGTGAATATACAATTCGTCGGCGTCGTTTTCCGAAACGAAGGGAGATAAGCAATCGACCGTAAACGAAGCAAGGTATTCAAGCGTAATCGGTTTGTCGCTCGTATTTACCGCTTTTACGCTACACTCGAGCGCAAAATAGCCCTTGTTTTGGCAAAGCGTGTGATAAACGGTAATTCCGCTTTTTTCTCCTTTAAAAACTGTGACTACTTTTATTTGAGATTCGGTTTCTTCTCTGTTCTGCTCTGCAAAACGCAAATCGAGAGCCGTAGAGGTGTTGCGGAGAGATACGCCCGAAGAAAAATCTCTCGTTGGAGAATCGCCCGAAAGCGCAATCTGAATCATCGGTTCGGGGCGTAAATGTCCGTACGTATCGGAAGAAGAAAGCACTTTTCTTTCTATTACCTTTTCAATCAGTCTGGAAGGGACGATGGTAAATGCCGTAAGACCGTATTTGTCGTCTGTGGCAAAAATTGCGTCGATTCCGTTAAAATGCTGTATTTTCATATAAACCTTTTATTTTGCGTATTTTATTGTAATGTTCACTTCGGTAAAATCGTTTTTATTGTTGGTGTTGGGGAAAAGCATAAATAAAACTTCTTCGTCCATTTTAATATCTATCGTTAAATTCATCACTTGCTTTTGTCCGCCTTGACTTGCATCGACGGACATTGCGTCGTGAGGAAGTCCCGTTTTATCTGAAACGGAAAATACCACGCCGTCGCCGCTGTTGTATTTTTCTTCGGCAAGAAGGGTCATTTCCGCAACGATTTGCAATTTACCGCTTGCGGGGGCTTTAAATCCCATGCCTATGCCGTAACCTTGCTGGTCTTCGGGAAGCCAAACGTTGCTCCACATATAAGTGTCGTAATATAATTGCTGATATTTACTGCTCCAACGACCGTAATAATCATTGAAAACCATTAAATCAAGCGATTTATCGTCGGGGTCGCCGCAATAATAATACCAATTTCTGTACCCTTGCATGTCGGACATATCGTTTACGCTCGACCACTGCTCGTTTAAATATAACCTGTAATCGTCTTTGGGTTGAGCGGGCAATGCGGGAGAAAAAGTAGTATTCGTTCCGCCGCCGCACGAAACCGCGCAAACCACGCTTATCGCCGCAAGGACGGCGCAAATCAAACTTTTAAGTTTTCTCATTTAGCCTTCCTCCTTTTATAAAGCGTAACGCCCGCGGCAAACGCCGCAATCAGGGTCAACATAGCCGGACCGTTTGCCATTGCGTTCGCTCCGCAACCGCTTGAAGTCGTCGTTTCTTTTTTAGTCAACGTTCCGTCGGTAACTTCCGCGCCGTAAGGTTTGTCGATATGTTTAAAACCGCCCACGTCGCCGGGTCTGCCAACGTTGAGATATTTAGCCAAATCTCCCGTTTCTATATCTCCGTCTCTTTGCGTATACTTTATTTCACAAGGAAATCCGCAACTGTCCGCACTGTTGTCTTTTGCATTTCCGCTGTCACAATAAAACACTATGTTGTCGCCTTTTTTCAAGTTTAACGTAGTGTCGATGGGGAAAGTACGTTCGCCTTGTCCGTCCACGAATTTTTCAAAAACGACAGTTTTATTTTCGCCGCTGTAATGATAAATTCCGAGATTTACTCCGTCGCCGGAATTCGAGCCTTTTTCCATTTTACCGGTAAGGGCGACCGTACCGCCCTCTTTTGCGACCCAGATAATCATTACTCCCCAGAAACCGCCCGGGTGTACCGAATTGCCGCCTTCTATGTGAGAATATAATTCAAGTCCGTGCCACAATATACTTTCGCTGTAACCATAACCGTATTCCATCAATACGCAGTTGTCGGGAGTGCCCCATGCGTAATAAAAACCGTTTTCGCCTTGTTTTGTTATGGTTACGCTCGTTTTATAAGTTGTTTCTTCTGCGCTTGCGTAAACGGGAAAACTTGCGCACAACAGCAACATGAAAAGCGCGAGTACCGCCACCACACGTTTTAAATAATTTATCTTTGTCATTGTTTCTCCTATAATCCATTAATAAAGTTAATGCGTCAACAACGAAACTTTTGTAGCGTTTGTCTTGGCTGTGTTGTATTCTTTATTGATTTGCGAACCGCCCTGATTGTTGTATTTTTTGACGAAATTCGCAAACGCAGTGTTTAGATTTGCCGACGGAATACCTATTTCGCTGTACAAAAGAGGTATCTTTCTGCCGTCCTCAAAAGTTTTCCTTTCGACGTAATTGCTTGAAGAGCATATCATATTAAACACTTCGGTTTCGGCAAAGTCGCACAAAATGTCCCAATGATCAACGTACGCCTTTGTCGACAAGAAGGGATAATCGGGGTAAGTGACGTACTTGGGTGCTCTTTCCATTACGGCATTGATTTTGTCTGCATTTGTTTGATAAGGCTCTAAATAACCGGTACTCCAGTTAGTAACCGAAGAAATCTCAAAACACGGGTCTACTTCGCTGAGCGTTCTGTTAAATCCGTCGGCAGCCTTGCCCATTTTGCTTACTCTTTTACCGTCAACGTAATCAAAATGTTGACCCTCTATGCCGTAAATAAGCAAATCTTTACCTTCGTCGCTGAGCATATAATCGATGAGTGAAAGCGCGGCGGTGAGTTCGGCGTCGCTCATACCGTTGTTTAAACAAGTAACCGTCCAGAAATTGGGGTTGCCGCTTATGCCGTAAGTACCTTTTTCGCCCGCCGGCGGATCAAACATGCCTATAATCGAAGAAGCCTCTTCTATACTCGGTTTGTAATTTGCCGTTGTGTTTGCGGCGATATAACCTCTGACAATCGTGTTAAACCAAGCGTGACCTTCCATCATACCTACTTTGCCTTTGGTAAACGCTTGTTGCTTGTCGTCGGTGCTGTTTTCGTACCACGAAGGGTCTATATAACCCGCTTTATATAAGTCGTTGAAATAAGCAATGGCTTTTTTAGTTCCTTCGTTGGTATAACTCGAAGTGTAATTTCCGTCGCCCGAATAGTCTTTCATGCTTTTATATCCGGCGTCGAACGCAATAAACATCCAACTGTCGGCAAACAAATCGTCGCCGCCCGCCGAAGTATAGCCGTAAGTGTCGTTTTTACCGTTTTCGTCGGGGTCGTATAAAGTGAACGCACGGCATACGCGGTAAAATTCGAGCAAATTCTTAGGCTCGGCAAATTTGTATTGTTCCATTTCTTCCGCCGTGACTTCCGCTTCGGCTTTGCCTTGTTCGTCGGCAATGATTTTTCTCAATTTCTCGGGTTTGTTTAAGTTTTCAAGCCAATCGAGACGAATATACATCGTGTGTTCAAGCGTCCAATCGACGGGTATAGACCAATGTTTTCCTTTTGCGTAAGAAAGATTTGTCTTTAAATAATCGAATTTTTTAAGGTGATTGTTGATGTTGGGGTATTTCGTCTCGCTTACGAAATCGGAAACGGGAATCAACACTCCGTCGTCAATCATATCGCTGTATTGCTTGGGGTTTTCGGGTCCCATGCTCACGAAAATATCGGGGAGCATTTGCGTATTGAACATAACGTTGAGTTTGGTTTTCCAATCCGAACCGCCCGCAGTTGACGCATATAAGTGCATGCCCGCTTTCTCTTTAAGCAGTTTATAAACGGGACTGTTTTTCTTTCTCGCCGAGTTTAAGCCGGAGAAATTCCAACGGAAAATGGTGAGTTTGTTGTCGAACATTCCGTCGCCGCCCTGATAAACGTCTCTGCCTTCAGCCGTATGCTTCTTTTTGCAACCGGTAAAGCCCGTCAGCGTGAGCATTACGGCAAGTATAAGGCATAAAATTTTTGTAATCCTCTTTTTCATTGTTGCCTCCTTATATAAAATTGATAATTGTTTTTTATTCTGAATTTTTAATTTTAAGTTTTAAACGTGATTTAAAAATTTTTAATTTAACTTTAAATTTTCCATTAAAAGCCATTTTTTGTTTGATTGTTCGCCTAAGTTTTTATGTCTTTACCGAGCCGAGCATTACGCCTTTTACAAAGTATTTTTGCACGTAAGGGTAAATCATAAGCATGGGAAGTATAGACACGACAATCGACGCCGCGTCTTGCCCTTTTGCGTAAAGTTTTGTCACGTCTACGTTTATCGACTTGTAATAGTCCGCCGCCTGCATGTCGGAAAGAATATTTCTGAGCAACAACGACAACGGGTAAATTTCCTCGTCTTTTAAAAGAAGCATGGGCCAATACCACTCGTTCCACTGTCCGACGAAATAAAACAACGCAATCGTGGCTACGCCCGCGCCCGACAAAGGCAAAATAAATCTGAAAAGTATCTGCATTTCGTTTGCTCCGTCGATTTTTGCCGACTCCACTATTTCGTAAGGCACGCTTGCAAAGAAGTTTCTTAAAACTATCATGTTAAACGTGTTTACGCCGAACGGAATTATAAGACCTATCAACTGATTGTACATTCCCAAATCTTTTAAAAGAATGTAAAACGGAACTACGCCGCCGCCGAAAAACATTGTGATGAGTATCATCACAAAGAAAATCTTTATGCCCGGCATGTCTTTTTTCGTCATTGCGTATGCGCCGAGCGAAGTCATAAGCATGCTGTAAGTCACGCCCACGGCTGTTACGCCCACCGATACCAAAAACGCGCGGAATACGCCGCCTTCCAAAAAAATATATCTGTACGCTTCAAACGTAAAATGACGGGGTATTACGAGTATAACCGAGTGGATATAGTCCGTTTCGGTTGAAAACGAAGTCAAAAGCACGTTTAAAAACGGAAAAACGCAACACAAAGCGAAAATGCCAAGAATTATCGCATTTATACAGTCGAATACTCCTGTTTTTTTCTTCTTTTTGACGTTTATTGAAGATAAAACCGCATTGTTTTCCATAATTTTAATCTCCTATATCGTAAATTCCCGTTCCGTTTATTCTTTTCACAAGGAAGTTTGCCGAAAGCAAAAGCGCGAAGTTGATAAGCGATTTAAAAAGACCTATCGCCGTAGCCATGCTGAAGTCTCCGTCGTCGAGAGCGGTTCTGTATAAATAAGTGTCGAGTATATCAGCAACGGGGTAAGTTTGCTTTTGATAAGTATTGAATATCGCGTCGAATCCTGCATTCATTATATTTCCGATAGCAAGCAAAAACTGAATTATAATTATGGGTTGAATACACGGCAACGTGACGTGCGTCATCAGTTTAAACCGTCCGCAACCGTCGATTTTCGCCGCTTCGTATAAATTGGGCGAAACAGCCGATATTGCCGCCATGTAAATTATAGAACCCCAGCCCGCATCTTTAATTATCGTGAAAAATATAAGTATGGGATAATACCACACAGTGCTCGACATAAACGACCGGTGTGTGTGTCCCGCAAGTTTTCTTATGCTGTTGATTACGCCGTCATAACCGAATATGTCATAAACAAGCGCGCCGAATATTACCCACGAAATAAAATTGGGCAAATATACTATTGTCTGAATGGATTTTTTGTAGCCCTCGACCCTGATCTCATTCATAAACAAAGCGAGAATTATGGGTGCGGGGAAACAAAATATTATTTTCAATACGCTGATTACAAGCGTATTTTTAATCGAACGTAAAAAGTACGGACTTGCAAAAACCTTTGTGAAATTGATAAAAAGCGGGTCTGACCAATCGCTGCCGAGAATTCCGAGCGACGGTCTGTATTTTTTTACCGAAAGCACAACTCCGTACATGGGTATGTAGGAAAATACTATATAAAAAACGACTACGGGCAACAACATTAAATACACAAGTCTGTATTCCTTGATTTTTCTCCATAACCGTGCTTTTTTGTTTTGATAATTTAATTGCGCCCCATTGGGTGTTTGTGTGTTATTCGTCATTATTCTCCTCATTGGCTCATATGAACACGTTTTAATATGCCCGATATAGCGGTCATAACATATTTTTTAACCGCTATATCGCCATATCTTTAAAAATCGATTATCGAAAAAATTATTCTTTTCTCTTTTTAATTACGAACATTGCCGAAAGAATACCTATAAAAGCAATGCCTTCGCCCGCGCAAATACTGCCCTTGCACGAACCTTTTTTGTCGGGTTTTACTTGAGAATTATCGCTTGACGAAGAGCCGCTTTCGCTCAAACTGTCGCTGCCCGAATCTATCGGCTCGCTACTGTCGGAAGAACTGTCGGTATCTTGCGAACTATCCGTATCGGAAGAAGAATCGCTTGAACTGTCGTCGGGGTTTTGCGAATTATCTTTTTCGTAAACTACCGAAATTACCGTGTCTTTCGTGATATTTTCAACCACTATTTCGTCGTTTTCGTTTAAGTTTACGCTTTGTCCGTCAACCGTCAGACTTTTAAGCGTCGCGTTTTCGTCGGGCGTTACTTTTACCCTTATTCCGTCGCCGCTGCTTACGAAAAATCTGTCGTTGTCCACCGTGCAACCGCTGAAATTTACGATTACGTCGTAGTCGTAAGCGGTTATGTCTTTAAGCACGAACGGCGCAACGGGCAAACCGTATTCGTTATAAATAAAAGCGGTGTCGTAATCGAAAATATTGTTTTGCAAATAACTTACGAATTTAAGTTTCGTCTCGAAACTTACCGTCTTTATTCCTGCTTTTTCAAAATTGTCTATATTTGTGTATGCCTGCTTGTTTGAAGTACCGATTAAGCCTCGCCTTACACCCTCGCTTATGTGAATTTCGTTTGCGTCGGTAAAGGTTGCGTACACGGTTTTAGAGCCGCTCTTTTTATACAAAGTCGCAACTTCGGGATTTTTGCCGTATGCGCCGCTGCCGCCGTACGCCTGATTGTAAATATATTTAAGCGCAAGTCCCGTCGCCCTGTCGTTAAACTCGTATTTATCGAGCGGGTGAATGTTTGTGTGATCGCCGAGGTCGATACCGTTTACGTAATAAACGTTTTCACACTCTTCTGCGATTTCTGTCTGCACTTGTCTGAACGCCGGCCACAAACCTTTGCAATATTGGTCCTCGAATTGAGGGAGCAAATAAGTGATTACGGGCAGGTTTTCGTCGCCGAAAAACTCTCTCGTCTCTTTAAGCCATGCCTTAAAACAATCTTTATAAGTGCTTATCGTGCTATAAACGTCCGACTCTCCCTGATACCAAAGCACGGCTTTAACCGTGTAACTTCCCATGGGAAGAACCATGTTTTCATATCTTCTGCAAAGCGAAGAATCTCCGTTACCGGGGAAAATTTGCTTCACTGCGTCTCTGCTTATCCATTCGTGCACCTGCGAGCCGCCCACCGCCGAAATTATTACACCGACCGGCACGTCCAACTTCTGAGAAAGATTGACCGCAAAAGCGACTGCGGTAAAACTAACGTAGTCTAATTCGCTTAAACCGTTGGGGGCAATCCATTTGTCCTGAACGCCTTTGTTGACTACGCCGTTTGTTTCGGGCAACATTTTTACCGTGAAGAACCTTAAAATGTTGTAATCCTTAAATTCTTGCAACTTTTTAAGGAAATATTCCTGATTGTTGTACTTCGTGTAGTCTTCGCCGTAACTTTTATCGCTTTTAATAAGATTGTAAGCGTATTTGAATTCGTCTATTGGGTATGCCATATTTGACTGACCCGAGCCGTAATATACCTCGCCCACCAAAACGTTGTTATACGTAACGCGTTGCACGCCGTTTGAAAGGTAAAGTTTTGCACCCGTTTTGTCGGCGGACATCGGGTCTAATTTTACCGAAAATTTACCGGTTTCGTCCGCAACGCAAGTTTTTTTCTGACCTTTAAATTCCACGGTTATTTCTTCGTTTGCCGAAGCCGTGCCGCTTATTTTAACCTCCCGGTCGCGTTGCAAAACCATGTTGTCGGTGTAAAGCGGGTCTAAAGTCAAGCCGGAGGCAGCCCTCCCCGTCAAGGGAGGGACGTCAACCGACATTAATAACATTGCCGCCACTATAGTGGCAATCAATATCGATTTGATTTTTAATTTCATATCGTTTTTACCTGTAAATTTGTTTTTTTGAAATATGAATATCGGTTTTTGTGTCGATTTAAAATCGTAAATCTTTAATAAGTTTTATCGCATATGCGATTTTTTTATCAGTCTTCGCGTTTTTTCCTTACCGCCATAATTACCGCCGCGATTGCGCCCAATGCAAGGACAGAACCGCCGCCCAGACTACTCTTGCAGCCCTTTGCGGGTTTAACCGTCGTAGAACCGGAAGTGCTGCCAGAATCGGTGTCGGGAGTTTGTTGCGCCTCTTTCCATTTAGCATAAAGAACGATATTTGCGGGGTTTTGACTGTCGATTTCGGTTACTTTTTCGCCGCTTAAATCTTCGTTTAAATACCAACCGTCGAAAGTATAACCATCTTTAGTGAAGTAAGTGTCGAGTTGCTTTTCTTCGCCGTAAGTGTATTCGACCACTTCGTTGTCTTCGCCGTTGTTAAGCACGTAAGTAATTGTGTATTTCTTCGCCGAGAATACCGCGTTTATCACGCTGTAATCGCTTGCGGTGAAAGTGAATACTCCGTTTTCGTCGGCAACGAGTTTTTCGTTGTTTACCGTAACGTAATTCAATTTGTAATAATCGTTTGCGTTCGCTTTAAAGCGCACTGTTTTATCTTCGCCTACGGCGTAAGTTGCGGCTTTGTCGTACGACTCTCCGTCAACCGTAAATTCGGTCAGGTTGCCGTTTTCGATACTTAACAAGTCGATTTTGTATTTAAGGTTTACTTCAGCCATCAAACCTTTTGCGTTTGCTACCTTGCTGCCCTTGACATAACCGAGTATTTTGCCGCCTTTTCTGCCGAGCCACTCTACCGAACATTCCTGAGTGTCGTCGAAGTTATCTACAACCGTAACCGTTGCGGGTAATTGCGCCAAAACGTCGTCCGCGGTGTTGTCCGCGCTCATTACTACGTCTACGTCGGTGAGATCGACGTTAATTTCTTTTACCGTACGGTAAGAAACGGAAGATGCAAGCGGAGTGTCTGTGTTTTCGTTTGCGTAAAGGTCTGCAACGTTGCGCGAGGAAAGCGCGAAGTCGTAAACTTTAAGGTCGGCTACCGAACCCTCGAAGTATTGCGTACCGCAAGTGTTGTTGCTTGCCGCCTGACCGCCGAGCGTAAATGTGTACAACCCGTCGCCCGCAAACGACTTATAATTGTCTACTTTTTTGCTGCCGAGCATTTCGCCGTTTAAATAATAAGCGAGTATACCCGTATTTTGATCCATAGTGATTGTAAGCGTAGCCCACGTGTCTTTCAGCGAACCCGTCTTTATAGTCGCACTTCTGTCGCCTTCGCCTGTGGTATAACGTAATTCGTATTGATTATAACAACCGTAAATCAAAAACGCTTCGCCATATGCGCCCGTGCTCAATAAATAATAACTTCCGTCGCCTATCGTATTGTCGGCGTTTACCTTAATAGATACCGTATAACCGCCTTTCATTAATTGGCTGAAGTTTAACGTGCTGTTTTCACTCAATGCGGGGGCATATAAATAGGATTCGTTTGCCCTCGTAAACGTAACGTAACCGTCCTCGTTCCAATCGACGTTGTTGTTTCCGCCGAGTTTTAAATCGAAGTTGCCCATGCTGTCTTTACCGAGGTTGTTTCCGTCGTTAAACTCGTACCAGACAAGCGGCTTGATATCCATTTGGTCTTCTTCGGTAGCGACGTAAGGAATTTCAATGGAAACGCTTAAATTTTTGTTGTTGTTTATCGCTTTACCCGTCAAAAATCCTTTTACAACCGCCGAATAATCGCCTTTTTCTACTTTTGTCCAAACAATGTTGGCGGTAATAACGTTGTTGTTGGCGTTGGTTACTTGTACCGTTTCGGGTAAGCCTGCGCCTAAAATGTCGTTTTCGGTGGCGGTAGAAAGAATTTCTCCGCCGTAACTAACGTCGCCTACTTTGATAATTTCGCTTTCGTATCCTACTACTTTAACAGTCTCGCTTTCGTTTATAAGTTGGTTTGCTTGCTCCTGAGTAAACGCAAAGTCGTACATTTTAACGTCAGCCAAAGTAGTTGCGCCGAAAAGTTTGTCCGTCGCCTGACCGAAATTCGTCCATGCGCCGAAAGTCAAACCGTAATTGTCGGCTTTGATTACCACGTTGCCGCTTGCGTTTTCGGTTGTCGTGCTGTTGCCGAGTAAAGTTGCTTCTTCGGCGTCGCCTTTAGCCATATACGCTTTTGCGGTATTAGTTTCGGTGTCGGCTGTAAAAATGAAAGTGTACCACTCTTCTGCGTCACCGAACACGTTGAAATCCATGTGGTTTCCACCGTAATAAAGTTGAAGCAACGAGCCGTTTTTAAACGCCGAGAACGCACCGCCCCAGGAACCGGTCGAGAATATCGTGTGCAATTCGTTTGCCGCGCCTTTTGAGGTTTTGATTTTCAAAGAAATTGTCATCGCACTTAAATAATCGGAAACGTCGGTGAAGTTTTCGCCGTTTTTAGCGAGTTTGTTTGCGTATAAATATGCGCCTTCTTCAAGTTTAATCGTTCCGTTTTCGAGCGTGTAATTGCCATCTGCCGTTAAATCGTTGTGACCGTACACGTCTTCGAGCGAGTCGGCAAAATTCCATGCGGATATTGGCTTAACTTCAAAAGTCGGCTTTTCTTGCTGATTGAGTTTGTCCTGGTCGTATTGAAGAATATTCGCAATTTCCGCTTCGTCGATTGCTCCGCTGTATACTCTTAAATCCGAAACGTTGGGATAAATGCTTTTATCGTCGTCGCAAGAAGCATGACAATCGTCCCAGCCGCCAAGGTGAGATTGCGCACCTACCGTGAAACTGTATCTCGGGTTTCCGCCGAACAATGCGGGACTTGTAAGCGTCCATGTTTCCTCGAATTTGTCTGTCGTGCCTTCTTTATAAGAAACGACTTTTACGCTTAAATCGCTTTCATTATAGATTACGTTTAATCTGAACCACGCAAATTCGGAGGTAAGACCAATTTTAAAGTCTTTCGATTGATTGTTTCCCATATTGAGTCCTATTATGTCGTATCCCCAACTCATATGGAAGTTAGAACCGTAACTACCGGTGGAAACGATATAGTTGCCGCCACCGCCCGCGCTGCGCAAATAAAGGCGCATGCTTATTGAGAAACTGCCCGTCAGATTGTCCGAAAAGTCGACGTAATTATTATCTCCGTCAACTTCGCCGAGAGCGGGAGCATACAATAAGCCGTTGTCTTTAAGGGCTACGCCGCCGTTGATCGCATCGAGGCTTACGCCCTTTGGCACAAGGTTGTTGACTCCCGTAGTGTCTTTACCAAGATTGTCTGCATCGTCGAATTCGTACCAGGCAACTTTGGTAAAAGCGGGTTGATTGCCTTCTTCGGCTGCCGTCGGCACTGCGCAAACGGCACTTGCCGTCAGGCACAACGTCATAAGCACGCCAAGTACGTAAGAAAGTATCTTACGAGTTTTTGTTGCATAATTTTTCATACTTATCCTCCTATCATCAAAAATATTTTGGTGCTTACATAATAACACAAGCCGCCGCAATGTCAATATCTCTTTAAAAACATAGGTTACTTTTTCGCACTTGAAATAAGAAAAGATAAAAAAATGTGCAAAATTTGACCCATTTTTATTAAAAACAGCATTTTTTAATGCCAAATTTTACCTATGCGGAGGGTTTATTTGCTATTTTAAACCATTACTTTTTCACACTATCCGGTTTAGTTTTTGTCGTTTTTCAGCATGATATCAGCCGTTTTTTCAGGTAATTCCTTTAAAAATAAACGTGACCGGACTTGCGCCTTTTGCCGCAACTTATCGTTTGAATTTTACTTAAACACAAAAGTCGGCTCAGGTTGAAAAAATTTTTTTAATCCGTGGCTTTATAAAAAATATTGAGTTTTTGAAAACAATTCGTTTTACCGCCGAACGCGATATTTAAACAATCTTGTTTTTTATAAAAACAATTGGTTTCCCAGGCGGTTTTAAATTTATTTTTATAGTAATTTTTAATATTTGTTTTAAATTTGCGCGGGCGGTTTTAAACGCGGAAATATGCTTTTTTGCCATTGACAAATGAAAATTTTTGTAGTATATTACAATCGGACACAGTCAAAAAAAAGGAGGTCGTTATGGAATTTACCCGAATAGGCAATTATTTAAATGCGGACAAGAAAAACAATCAATTTACCATTTATCCCGTATCTTATTATAAAGACGCCTTCGACGCAAAATTCGCAATGGATTTGCACTCTCACCCGTATATAGAAATAATGTTTTGCAAAACGGGCAAATTTACCGTGTCTATCCCCGTAAATAACAACAAACAAGACCCCTCCTACAAAAAAATACCCATTATGGCAAACCAATTTATTCTTTTGGATTCCGGCGTGGTTCACGGGATAGTTTGCGACGATAAAACCGTGATTTACAACGTGGAATGGCTGATTTGTCCATCGAGAGAAAGCGATTCTTTGGTGAAAATCAATGCGTGCGAATTTTTCGACCAAATGAACGGTTTAAGGGCGTTTGCCAAGTCTCAGACGCCATACGCCACCTCTTCCGACACCGAAAATCTCGATTATTATTTGTCGAGATATATCGACGTTTTGCACGATACCGACAATGATTTAATAACAAAACAATGTAAGTCCGCCGCGGGTCTTATTCAAGTGCTGACCGAGATAAACGCCTGCCTGATAAATTCAAAACCCGAATGTGTGGTTTATATTAAAAAAGCCAAAGAATATATTTCGGCAAACTTCGCAAAACACATTACCGTGGACGAAATCGCCGAATACGCGGGTACGCACAAGGTGTATTTGCAGCGACTTTATAAGGACGCTTACGGCACTTCTATAATGAAGTCGATAAACAAAATTCGCATAGACAAATGCAAAAAAATGCTCATCGACACTACCCTTACTCTCGACGACATTTGCGAACACGTGGGGTATTCTAACCGCCACCAACTTATTTACGAATTTAAAGCAGTGACCGGCACTACACCCACCGATTACAGAAATATGTATCTCAACCGAATCTACCGCACAAACAACACCATAAACTATCAATCGGTCGACATAAACGGCAGACCTATCACTTGATTTTTATTGTTGAAATCACAACGATTTTACAGCAGCAGCCTCGACTGCGAAATTTTTACCGCGGCTGCTTTTAATACGGCGTTTTAATTGCAATAAATTTTACTGCACTATTTTAAAATTATGTTATATCTTCACAAATTTTTGTTTCTTTAAATTTTACGAATATTCCAATTTTAAAACACTGTTTAAAAATGCGACCGCAAAATCATCTTTTTAATATAATTTTATTTAAATATAAATTTTCTGCCGGTATTTAATAGTAATATATTTAATTTGCATTTTAAAAATATGTTTAAATATCGCATATTTTTGTGTTTTTAAACTTAACAAAACAATTCATTTAAACATTAAAAACCGTCGAGCACACATATTTTATGCCCGGCGGTTTTATATTATCTTTTTACTTCAATATCGGTCGTTTTTCCGTTTAAACAAACGTTGTTTAAAGTAAGTTGTCGCACTTCGTCCGGCAGTATTGCATTTGCCCTTATGCCGTCGTCATAACAGTCTATATTCATTAATCCGTCGGTAATTATTCGGCAAAACAATGCGCTTTCCGCGCTTAAATGTCTCATTCCGTTTTCGGGATACGCCTCTATTGCGTAAGGCACTCTTTCGCCGAGTAAGCGGTTTTCGCTGAATTCGACAAGCCTTTTCCATCCTTCTTCTATATAACCCGCTCTGAAAAGCGACGAAATAAAGTAAAGCGTGCTTCTGTCCCACGTTATTTTTTCGCCCTCGGTCGACGATAAGCCGCCGTTTAACCACAACTTGTCGGTTATCGCCTTGATTACTCCGTCTTTGCGGTTTAAAATTTTCATATACACGGGCAAACATATCCACGCCCTTATATCTTCACACCCTTCGTGATAGCGGTAAGCCTCATATCCCTTTACGTTATGCCCGAAATGGCTTTCTATGCCACCCTTAATCTTTTCCGCAAGGTCGAAATAACGTTTACTGCCCTCGATATCGCCCTTTTGTTTAAGCATATAAGAATAATTTTTATAGCCGCCGTACGCAAGCGAAGAAGTCGACAAATTCACGCCCGACGATATTCTGTTTTCCAACTCGTCGGTATTTGATATCACTACGCCGTCGGGACGCATTTGACTTTTAATATACTCTGCGCACCAAGCGAGCATTTTATATTCTTTTTCGGTCGGCTTATTGCCCGACATTAAAAAATATCTGCTGCCACCGTACAAATACATCGCCGCATCGCCCCTGTCGCCGACGCCGTTCCAATAATCGTTGCCTTCGCTGATTATGCTGCTGGGTATTGGGTAAAAATCGTCGTTCATAAACGGCTCGTACCATGCCATTGCGGTGCGCGCCGCCTCGTTTAAAGTTTCATCGCCGGTAAAGGCAAACCATGGGGTTGAATATTCGCATTGATCGTTACACCAAATAGCCGCATAATATTTTCCGCCGCCTGGTGAATGAATTTTGCCGTTTGCGGTGTTGAACACACTTTCGCCGGCGCGGATTTTGGCAAAAGCAAACATCGTGTCGACAACGTCGTTGCCTGTAGTCAAATCGCACTCGTTTAAAAGTTGATTTACTCTGTTTTGCCTGTCTTTTAGCGGTTGTTTTTCAAAAAAGAATTTCTCGTTTGCATAATGCGCCGCATAAGCGAACAGAATCTCTTCTTTACCGCCAGCCTTAACCGTCGTTACGGTTTTGTCCGCCAACCTTTCGCACACTATATAACCCTTGCACCCTATGCGTGCGTCGATTTTATCTACCGCAGAATAATCAATTTGAATATCAAAATTTTCGTTGTTGACAACAATTACTTTTTCGTAAAAAGACGCTTGCTTTGTCGACGGAAAATACACCCTTTCGATTTTTACGTTTCCATAGTGAGTGCGAATTTTTAACGTGCCGTCTATTTCGACTTTATCGAACTTTTCAAAAGTCTCGCTATTCACGCCGCCTTGCATGCACGTTCCGGATAAACCGCCGTTTTGCAAATTTGCCTTGCCGATTGCAATTTTTACGCCGTCGCAATTTGTGATATACGAGCCGAAAGTGTCGTTAGGTTGAACCCTTATCATGGGATAAACGAGTGTGAGCGAACTGCTTAAAACGCCGCCGCTTACTCCGTATTTTACAATGCAAGAGACCCTTTCGCCGCTCATTTCGATATCGTCGGTGTGCCCCTCGAAATCGGTGGTGCATATTTTTCTTTTATTCTCTTCTATTTGCCATCTCATTATTTTTCCGCCTTTAAATAAATTAATTTGCAATTATTAAAACAACTCAACTTCACTTTTTGTCTCTTAATTTACCTCAACGATTTTATCGTCAGAGGGTTTAATATGCAAACCTTTTTAAGTCGCCATTTCATTTTAAATTTTAGTTTTTGTTTTGTCAATACCGATAAAATATATTTCTTTATTTTTTCACACCTTAACATATAAAAACAAACATTATTTTTAATTAGTTTGTTTGGTTTTTATGCCGTTTAATTGCGATTTAAAACGTTATTTTGCCGTTTTTGCGCAATACGTATGCTGTAAATATTGCAAAATCAACAACCCGCCTCAACTCAATCTTTTCGTCACTTTTACTTTTATAGGCAGACTTTGCGGCAATGAGTTTTCTGCAATAAAACATAATTTTCAGATTAAAAAAGTCCGGCTTTTTAAAATGCATCTCAGAAAGTTTTTCTTTCCTGTCCGACTTTTGGGATTCATTTCATTTTACCGAACTTTTTTAATCGTTTAATTTTTTTGTGAAAACTTTTTTCGTTTGCGCCGATATTGTCGCATAGCAATCGCTTTTTATAGTTTACCGATTTACAATTCCGGCTTCGGAATAGTTTTCAAACAGAGTTTTACTTTACTTCTCCTTCGATAAAGTACCACGTACGCGGCAAAAGAGTCAATTCATCGTTTTTGACTTCTGTCTCGCACGGGACTACGTTAAACGGTTTTTCAAACGAATTTACTTCATCGCTTTCGGTCATAAACATTGCCTTTTTAAAGTGTATTTTTTCTCCCGCCGTAAAAGACGCGTCTATTGTTTCTTCGCTTAAATTGCACACCCAAAAATATGCTTTATTTTCGTTTTGTACAAAAGAAACGCTTACTGACGGGACTTTTCCGTACTTACCCGCTTTAAAATCGCCGCAATCGGTTTTGCATTTATAGACGTCGCCGCTCAAATTGTTAGCCGCATATTTCAACGGGTAAAAAATGGTTTGTTTAATCGCCTTGCCGCCGGTTTGAGTCAATATCGGGGCGATTACGTTGACAAGTTGAGCATAACACGCAATTTCTATGCTGTCGCAATGGTTTACTATCGAATTGATAAGCGAAGCAAATACAACCGCGTCGCGAGCCGTGTAAACGTTTTCTTCACGAGCCGCGCCCACTACCCAGACTTTGTCCAAATCACTGCCTTCGTGATAATACCAGATATTCCATTCGTCCAAGGCGATGCCGATATTTCTCTTTTTTGTCCCGGGAAAATCTTTAAGGCGGTTTTTATGAACTTCGTCGATTATTTCGGTCAGATACTCGATGTTTTTATCGAAACCGTCGCTCGAACCGAAAAATTCGTTTTTAGCCTGCTCGCTTTTTTTGTCATAAGAAAAATATTTGTGACTCGAGACTAAATCGACGTAGTCGTAACATTGATAAAGCACCGTCTTTTCCCAATCGGGGAAAGTCTTCATGTCCGAGGAACTGCTGCCGCAAAAAATCAATTTTATAGTCGGGTCGTAATCCTTTAACATTTTAGCAGTCATTTTGGCTATCTGGGCGTAATTTTCGGCGGTGCGCGCACAAATTTGCCACTCGCCGTCCATTTCGTTGCCGAGACACCAATATTTTACTCCGTAAGGCTTTTCTCTGCCGTTTTTACGGCGCAAATCCGCCCAATAACCCTGCGTTCCGTTGCAATACTGTATAAGTTCGAATGCGGACTGCGGCGTACCCGTGCCGAGATTGACCGCCATAATCGGCTCTGAACCCAATTTTTCAGCCCATGCGAAAAACTCGTCTATACCGACCTCGTTGGGCTCCATAAGCGACCATGCAAGGTCGGGTAAAAGCGGGCGGTTTTCTTTTTTGCCTATGCCGTTTTTCCAGTCGTAACCCGATACGAAATTCCCTCCCGGGTATCTTACGTATTTCACGTTTAACTCTTTAATATATTCCGCAACGTCCGTTCTGAAACCGTTTTCGTCGGACAGTGCGTTTTGCGGGTCGTAAATGCCGCCGTAAACCGCCCTGCCCATATGCTCGATAAACGACGAAAACAATCTGTTGTCCGCGCTGCCGATTTTTTCGTCGTAATCGACGTAAATATTTGCCTTTTTGTTCATTTTTTTCTTCCTTTTCGTTGTTTTTCTAAAAGGAAAGCCTATGCTTTTCCCGCAGTTGAATAATTTTTAACAATGCGGGCAGCATAAGCCTTCGATTTTATTGTTCAGATTTCGGCAAAATCAGGTTTTGCCGACAAGTTTTTTGCTTTTATAAAGCACCTGTAATTTATTCTTCTTTTATAATACGCAATTAGTTTTCTTCGCGTCTTTTCTTAAATGCAAATGCGATACCTGCGGCACAGATAAGCAATATTCCGCCGCTTACTCCCGATATGCCCGAGAAGCAACCGCTTTTGCCCGAATCGCCCGAATCTTCGGAGTCTGCGTTTTTAGTCCATCTCGCGTAAAGAGTTACGTTTTCCTTTTTGGACGAATCGAGGAACGTGATTTTAACGGTATCGTCAAGATACCAGCCGTCAAAAGTATAACCCTCTTTTGCGGGGTCTGCAAACTCGATTTCGCCGCTGTCCTTGTTGTAAGTTGCGGGGTTTGCGTCGCTGTTTACACCGCCGTCGAGTACGTAAGTAATGGTATATTGTTTAAGCGTCGTACCTACGTATATGCTCTTATTTTCAGTTATTGCCGTATCGAAATCGAACTCTGTGTTAAGTGCTTCGTCGGCATAGAAAGACAAATCGTAATCGTCGCTGATTCCGTCGACCGACTGCGGTTTTGCAATCTTACCTTCGCCGTTGTTTGCGCAAGTGAGATATCCGACATATGCGCCGTCGTGAATGAGTTTTACGCAATATGCGTTTATTTCAGCCTTTATAAAGCAAGAAGAATATTTCACTCCGTCTGCTTTTATAGTACCCAAAGCGTAATAAGCCGCTCCGTCGTAAATTACTTCTTTCCAGTTTGCGGTAGCGTACACAACGGTAGATTTATCGGTAACCAATTCGATTTGATTGCCGCTTTCGTTGAGATTTGCCAAAATTCCGGTTTGAGTGTCTTTGTATGCCGCTTTTAAATCGGCGGGCAATTCCGTCACCGTCGTCGTGGATAAAACCGGAGTCGAAGTACATTCGGTGACCGTTTGCAAATAATTATAAACGGACAAGCTGGAAATCCATCCTTTAAAGCCTTCTTTACCCGCTTCGTCTTCCGCACCCACGGTCATGCCGTTTCCGTACGTGTCGACGCCGTTGCCGCTGTTGTTCATGGACCAACTTTCGCTTATCGAAACCGTACATTTATTTCTGCCTACCCAACCGTTTGCATACTCGCCGTAAACAAACATTTCGGCTTTGCGCTCGGTCGTGGAAACGTTTAAAATCATTTCGTACTTACTGCCCGAAACCAAATCCAACACCCATGCGTTATCGGTAAAATAGAAACTGTCGCCGCCCAATTCTCTGCTGTCATACAAGCAAAGTTTTAAAGCGTATTTGCTTCTTCCGTCATCGGTCGCGCCCATAGATTCCGTTCTTATGGCAAAACCGTCTTTATTTTTTATATCCGAAGTGGTAGACAACAGATATTGCCAACTTTCGCCCGCGTCGAGCGTGAAGTTCATTATTACCGAGAAGTCGGTGAGCCTGTCTGTAAAATCTTCGGTAACGTACATGGGGCTGTATAAGAAACTTTTTGAAATGTTGTTGCCGTTGGCATTGGACCAACCCTCGAAATACAAGCCCTTTTCACCATCTGCTTGTCTTTGCGGAAATTCGTTGCTGAATCTCAAATAATTTCCGTTTGCCGAGATGTCGGCGATATTTCCGTCGACATAAGTCGATTCGCTTATAAAATCGTATTTTGCGAGAGAATCGCCCGTTTGCGCGCCGAGATACATATAAACGTATTCGTCGGCATTTTCGCTTTCAACCGTAAACACAAAACTATCTCCCTCGGATACGCAATACTCGTTTCCGTCGGCAAAAAGCGCGAAATCGTTATTGAAAGCGTTTTTATACAAAAGCGTCAACTTCTTGTTTGCCGTGTACAAATATACGCTTAAAGTAAGGCTTGCGCGTTGACTTTCGGTTTGTTCGCGGTTTTGCACTCCGTATGCGCTCATATCTGCGTTTTCATACGCCAAACCGTTGTAAACGAGTCCTTTAAACGATACCGTGCCCGATTTAGCGGCTCTCCACTCGAGAGTTACGCCTTTTGCGCCCGGGATAAATTTATTACCTGCTTGCGCCTTGACTTCCGTACTTACTCCGTCAGCCGACCAATTACCTTTGCCGTCGGTCAATAAATACGCGCCGTTATACTTACCGTTTTTTACGAAAAACGAATTTTCACCCTGATAAGCGGGTACGGTTTTTAATGACGAATAATCGCCCTCTGCCGCCGTTTGAGTAAAAAATGCGTTTGTTTGCTCTTGTTCGGCGGCTTTTACCGTTTTATCCGAAACAATGCAAAGCGATGTGGCGATTAAACAAACCGCCAGTACAAAAGTTACAAAAAAACTGATTTTCCTTTTCATTTTTTCCCTCTTCCTTTTTTTTATTTTTAGGCAAATTTTACTTTACCATAAATTTCGCAGTCGCTCCGTTTCCGCAATTTTGCATTACGTAACTTATTCTTATTTCGCCCGTCCAATCTTGCGGTGCGGCGGTTTTTACGTCAAGCGTATACTCGCCTTTAAGGTTGTAACCGATGCTTCTTTTATTCATCGCCTCTTTTCCGTCGAAGAAAGGCAATCCTATGTTTTTACTGAATCCGTCGATGTAATAGAATGTGGAATTACTCCATTCTCCGCTTGCGGTTTTATAGTCGATTCTGAAGCCCAAAGCCGCGTCTTTTGATGAGACGGGATTACCGTAAACTTCGTAATTCATTTTAAAAGAATCTTTCTTTAAGTTCTTTAAAAGTACACTTGCCGCAGTTTTACCTTCCGCATTGTCGCACATGCCGAGATACGTCGCTAAACTTCTTTGATGAACGTCGGCATAAGGCGCATTGTCCGACCTTTGTGCATACCAGTAATCCGCCCTTACGTATTCGCCGAAATCTTGCATATATTCGGTGTCGGTTTTTGTTCCGTCGGCATTATTGAGTTCAACGTAAACCGTTGCGTCGGGTTGCAATTCAACGTTTAAATACAAGCCTTTTTTAGTATCTACATTGTCGTTTTTAGCGAAAACGTAAGGCACGTTTGACGAAGAATACGTTTTGTGCGTATCGTCGATTAAATAAGCCGTGGCGTTTGCTTTTGCAAAAGGAATATCTTTAAGTTGAACGCTTAAAACCCTCGACTTATCTGAATTGTTGCAAAGAATAACACCCGCGCGACCGTCGTCAACGCCTGCATAAGAGATAATGTCTTTTGCCTTGATGTCGGTTTTTACTTTATCGACCGGCAATCTGCCGAAACTCCACAATGCGTAAAACGCGGGATAACGCTCGTAAGAAAGCGAATTGATAAGTTCATAAGAAAGACCGTCGCTCTTTTCGCCTGCCAAAGCAGCCCAGTTTACGCTTGTAACGTCGGTTGCGCTTAACAAACTTTGTATAGAACGATACACCTCGGGCACAAGTGCCGAATACATATATTTTTCGGTTGAAAAAGCGATAAATACGTTGAATTCGTTTAAGTGAGTCTGCACCGTTTCGAGATTTGTATAACCGTTTTTAGTGTATTTGTTGAGTTCGTCTCTGTACACCTTTAAGTAAGACGAAAAACTATCTTCTCCCAGGTTTTCGAGTTCGCCGTTCTGACCGTAATAGTGCCATGAAAGCGCGTCGGGAAGATAATTATCATAAGTTCTTTCGATAAAATACGCAAGGTCGGTCATGGTTTTTGTGTTTCCGTTTACCGTGTACGTTCTTTGTTTAGAACCCAGATTTTTCATCCATGCGGCAGACATACCGACCAGAACCGCATCTTCATCGGCTGCGCGCACGCCTTTGCTGCCCGCAATATAAGTCTTTACGTAATCCGCCCAGTCTCCGCTGAAAAATTGTGCATTGTCGGGCTCGTTGCCGATTTCGTAAATGCCGTTTATGTCGTTGTTTTTCATTACGTTTACGAGATTACGACAAAACGTTTCGTATTTTGTCGCGTCGGGCACGCTTTTCCACGTGCCTTGCACACGGGCGTAATCCGGACAATAGCATATTGCGAAATAAGGTTGAACGTCGTTCTTTTTAAATTCGTTTACAAGTCTCAACGTGGACGAATATTCTCTTTCGTCAGAGCCGTCCGACTCGTGGCCGATATAATAGCCTAAACTGTTGTATCCCGTGCCTATTCCCATGCCGAAACGGTGACTTTCGGTGTTTAAATCTTTCATTGCGGGTACGATGGACAAAATATCCTCGTCGATTGTACCGGGGGCTGTACCCACCCACGTCCAGTCGGAAGTAAACAAATCTATTTTCTTTAAATTTTGTACGCTTTTGCCGTCTTTTTCGGCAAAACTCACAGTGATTTTTTCGCTTGTAGTTTTTTTACCGCACCCGGAAAAACAGCCGAGCGCAAAAATTGCCGTCAACATAATCGATATAATTCTCTTCATTTTTACCTCTTAAGAAAGTTTTATGTTAATACTTATTACGCAGTTGTCGTTGTTTTGATTGTTGTTTGCGTTTAATGCAAAATACAACATATCCCCGCCGTTTACTTGCGCGGTAAACTCAAACGTATGCAAAGTATATTCACTGTCTACAACCTGCTCTGAAAACAAAAGCGAATCTCCGCTGCCGAATTTGTTTTTAAATCCGAAAAACCACACGCCGTCCTGTCCGCTTTTATATCCGTCGGGCGGATTGCGAAAAATGGAAACGCTTACTTTCGCTTTGCATTTTTCAGGTGCTTTAAAACCGATAACCGTTTCGGTATTTAGTCCGGGGATATTGTCGTGAATTGAAATTCTCGACCAGAAGTCCGCTCCCCTGTACATACCCACGGTTTCGTTGTAAGTCATCGGGTAAAGTTTGCCCGATGTGTCGCCGTATAAATAATACCAGCCGCGATAACCTTGTTTGTTTGAAAAATCTCTTTTAAAATCGTATTCGGACAGAATTTTTTCACCTTTTGACGAACCTTTTTCTTTGGACGGGTCAACGTAACTTGTAGTGAACTTGCCGTCGAAATTATCTTGCTTGACAATGTTTACACCGAGTACTTCGATATAACTGTCGGTAAGGTTGTCAAGACTGTTTTTTATCTCTTGTTTACCGAGTTTTGTACCCGTATAAGAAAGCCAGTTTATGTTTACGTCATAAACTACTCCGTCGTAGCCGTTGTTGAAACATTTGCCGCTTTCGACGTAAAACATTACTTTATCGCCCTTTTTCACTGTTGACGTAGCGTCGGAAAGGGTTTGCTCTTCTTCGTTATACCCGAAAGTATATTTAAAAACGCTTTTGTTTGCTATCGAAATATCAACGTCGAATCCGTCGCCGCCCGCCCAGCATTTTCTTACCGAGCCTGTAATCTCTATTTCGCCGTCGAATTCAGCCACCCAGATAAGCAGCGTACCCGTTCTCATGCCGGGGTTTACCACCACGTCGGTTATATATTGATTTATTTCCGCGCCGTACCAGTGAGCCGTAGGTATATAATCTTGCGCACCGTACTGCATCAAAGAGTATTTATCGGGAGAACCGTAACAATAAAACCAGTTGTTTGCACCTTGTCCTTGCGACCTTAAATCAACCGTTGAGGTCGGCGTTTCGGCTGCGCCGACAAACTTTGCCGGCATACCGAACATTCCCAAAGTAATTATGGTTGCAAGTAAAATTTTCAATAATTTTTTCATTTTTACCCCCGCCGTTGTTATTTATTCAATTCTTCGTATAATTTGTCGTAATAACTGCTTACCGAAGGATATTTTGCGGCAAGTTCGGATACGATCAAATCCCCTTTCCAATTTTTTCTGTACTTGTTGCAGAAATCGTTCCACTCCGAATTGTATTTTGCGTTGTAAGCGTTTTTGGAAGTGAGTTGGTCAAAATCGTTCAAACCTACTTTAAATCCTTTTTTCAACGAAGAATTGTACAAACTGCCGTCTTTTATCATTCCTACGAAATACTCGCAAGCGTTGTTGGACGCGCTTAAATCGTACTCCATATAGTTTTCGGTTTGCAAAATGCAGAACATATCGCGTTTTGCCGTGCTTTTAATCGCCGCGAATATCTCGTCTATTTCTTCTCTGTTCGATTCGTACGGGCTGTTGTAAGCGAAATTCCACGTAGCGAGAGACGACAAGGGGAAAGCGTAATCGTAAGTTTCCAACGTATAATTAAATCCGTTTGAATTTTTACCCATAAGGCTTACTCTTTCTCCGTTTTCGACTTTATAATGTACTCCTTCGATGCCGTAAGTAAACAATTCGGCTGCCTCGGGACTCATCAGGTAATCAAGATATTTAAGAGCGCGTTGAATTCTCTTTTTGCTCATTTTGCCGCTTATGCAAACTCCGCGCCAGAATCCCGGGTCGGTTCTCGTTCCGCTTTGACCGTATTCGCCGGCGGGCGTGGAAATGATTGTAAACATCTTTTTACCTTCTTCCATGGATACGCCGTAAGTATCCATGAAATTCCCTAAAATGGTATTGTAGTAGTTGTTTTCGAGATACATTCCTACTTTACCCTTTATAAACGAAGTTCTGCAATCGCTTTCGGAATTTACTATATAGTCGGGATCGAGTATTTTTTCTTGATAAAGTTTGTTTAAAAACGCAACCGCTTGTTTGTTGCCCTCGGTTACCCAACTTGCGGTAACGCCGCCGTTGCCGTCGTCGACAAATCCCCAATAAGTTGAATCGTGGTATTTGCCGGTACCTGTGCTCATCGCCTCGAAAATCCAGTTGTTGTACCACATCGTCCTCGAACAGCACGAATAGCCGTAAGTATCGTCGCTGCCGTTGCCGTCCGGGTCGTAATTGGTAAACGCATAAGCCAAACGATAAAACTCGGTAAGCGTCTGAGGTGTTTTGAATTTATATTCTTCAAAAGCCGACGGATTTGCCTCGTATTCTGCTTTGGTGGTTATTCCCTCAGCCTGCAAAATACTGCCGAGTTTGTTGTTGAGATTTTCAATCCAGTCCGTCCTTATATACATGCCGTGCATGGGTATGTTGGTAAGCGGTATAGCGTAGTGACTTCCGCCCGCATAAGTAATGGTTTTGCTTAAAAACTCGAATTGCTTAAGTTTTGCGTAAATATTGGGATAATCCTTTTCGGTCACGTATTTTGAAAGGTTTGCAACCGCTCCGTCTTTAATCCACTTTCTGTAAACGGACGGAGTGTCCCATACTGTGGAGACGAAAATGTCGGGCAATTCGTTTGCCGCATAAAGCATATTCAACTTGTCTTCGTAAGCGTTGTTGCTTATGCTCATTACGGTAACGTCGGTACCTGTTGCCTCTTTAATCGCCTTGTAAAGCGGCGTCTGGCGTTTTCTCGCAGTGTTTACCTGCGACATATCCCAACGCGCGACGACAAGGTCGCCCGTGTCTTCTTTTTCGTTTTTACCGCAAGCGGTAACGGAAAGACAAATTATTACGGACAAAATAAGTGCCATAATTTTACTGAAGTGTTTCATCGTTTCTACTCCTTTTCATTTATTTTTAAATAAATTTATTCTTTAACCGAACCGACCATTATGCCCTTTGTCAAAAACTTCTGACAAAACGGAATAATGCCGAGCATCGGCAATATCGAAATTACTATCATTGCGGCTTCTTTGCCTTTTTGGTAAGTTTTGTCTATCGCGCTGTAATCTATGCTTGAATTTCCCGTCAATAAGTTGCGGATCTCCAAAGCGAGCGGGCTTTTTTCTTCGCTCATTATAAACATCAACGGCCAATACCAGTCGTTCCATTTATCCACAAAGTAAAACAAGCCTATCGTGATAAGTCCCGCTTTTGAAAGCGGCATTACCATATACCAGAATATAACGAACTCTCTCGCCCCGTCCAGTTTGCACGATTCGATTAAAGCCTCGGGTACTTGCCGGAAAAAATTTCTTAAAATTATCATGTAAAACACGTTTATACCGAAAGGAATTATTACCGAAAAATACGAGTTGATAAGCCCCAGACTTCTTACCGTGAGATAAAACGGAATCAATCCTCCGCCGAAAAACATGGTAATAAGCACGAATATGAAAAATATTCTGTTGCCGGGCATGTTTTTCTTTGAAAGCGCATATGCTCCGAACGAAGTGAGAGTCAGCGTATACACTATATAAACCGCCGAAATAAATATACTTTCTAAAAACGCAAAACCTATTCTTCCTTGCAAAAGGATAAATTCGTATGATTTTAAATTGAAATGTCTCGGCAAAACCAAAATATCGGCGCGGTAGTAGTCTCCTTCGCTCGCAAACGATATCAACAGCATATGCAAAAACGGATATACGCATATAGCGGCAAAAAATACGAATACTATCAGGACTATCACATCAAAAGCCGTGGTTCTGTTCAGTTTTTTCTCTTTTGATTTTAATTGTAAATTAACGACGTTCGATTCCATTATTCGTACATCCCCTGACCGGTAATTTTTTTGATAACTCTGTCGCACCCGACAAGCATAAATACGTTTATTACCGATTTGAAAAGTCCAAGCGCAGCCGCTTTTTCGTATTGACCCGACGAAATACCCAATCTGTATACGTAAGTGTCCAAAATATCAGCCACCGAATAAACAGACGGATTATACAAGTTGAATATCGGGTCGAAGCCCGCGTTTAACAGTCCGCCCACAGCCATGATGAACATTACCACGATTATCGGCGAAATACACGGCAACGTGATATACCACATAGTTTTTATTCTCGTGCAACCGTCGATTTTAGCGACTTCGTACAGTTCGGGATTGACGTTTGTTATCGCCGCTATGTAAGTAACCGTGCCCCAGCCTGCGTTTTTCCATAGTTCGGCTATAATCAAAACCGTGTAAAAGTATTTTTCCTCGGTCAAAAAACTCACCCGTTCTCCGCCGAAAGCGAAAATTATGTTGTTGACGAGACCGCCGTTGACGGCAAGCAAACTGTAAATTATGCCGGCAATCGATGCCCATGAAATAAAGAACGGCAAGTATAAACATACCTGGACGCCTCTTTTTACTTTCTGGTTTTGCATTTCAGCCAAAAACAACGAAAGTATGATAGGCACGGGAAAGCAGAATATCAATTTTAAAACGCTGATTTTCAAGGTGTTTAAAAGTGCACGCGAAAAATACTCCTGCGAAAACAACCATGTGAAGTTTTTATAAAACGGATGCAACCACTCGCTGCCCAAAATACCCTTTGACGCATAAAAATCTTTAAACGATATAACTATTCCGTACATCGGAAAGTACGAAAACACCAGGAAAAAAGCGACTACGGGTATAAGCATCAGATAGACGTCCATATATTCGATAAATTTCTTTTTGGTCAAGTTTTTCTTTTTATTCATTGTGCTTTACTCCTTCGCCGTATATCTCCATGTCGCTTACTTTGCTTAAATATTCGCTTGGCGTACAATGCATGTATTGATAAAAGTTTGAATAATACGCCTGCGTGCTTTTATATCCCACCATATACGCTACGTTCGCCACCGTATTGACCTTTAAGTATTCCAAAGATTTTTGTATCCTAAGCGTGTTGAGATATTTTTTAAAACTCGTCTTTATATTCTGTTTGAAAAGTCCCGAAAAATAGCACTTGGAATAATTAAACTGTTTTGCAAGCGAGCCTATTGTCAGGTCTTCGCTGTAATGGTCTGAAATATAATTCATTACGTTGTAAAAAACAAGTATATCTCTGCGAGCGGAAACTTCTTTTTTCTCTACGTGTTCGAGATATTCTACCACGCAATATTGATATATGGCGTTTTTAAACAGTTGCGAAGTGTCTTTATCTATCTTTCTCAAGTGCGTGACGATATCGTCCACCACAGCCTTGTCCCTTATGATCGGGTCGACTATGTCTTGTTTTGACAGCACTTTTAAATAGAAGTCCGAAAACACAGGCGCAATAATGTTGATTTGCGAAATCGCAGTATTGTTTACGTCGATAGAGTGCGAAACGATGGGCGGAACAAATAACAGTTCGCCCTCTTTAATTTCGTATGATTTTTGACCTACGGTACACTTTAACGCCCCTTTTTCGACGTAAATAATTTCAATCGCCTTGTGAAAATGCACAAACGCGATGTTTTTACCGTATCCTACGTATTCCTGAAAGTCTCTTAAGGTTTCGTAATCCATAATTTACCGCTCTTGAATTTAAATAACGACAATTTCGCCAATTTACCGTTTTACAATTTTTATCGTAATTTTGCAAATCGGTTTTGTCTCTTTTAAGTTATTTATAAAATTTCTTTAAGTTTTGTTTTTACTTCCGCTCTCACGCCCGAAGACTCGATAAGGTCAATTATTTCCTTTTTGTCTTTTGCTTTCTCCATAGCGAAATACAACAAGTCTTTTTGCTCGTAATTGCCGTTTGACTGCTGCAAAATCTTTAACGCTTTTTTAATGCAGAAAGACACTTCATCCGCCTTTTTATATTCAACTTTTATCGATAAAGAATCGCCCGCATTTATCGATGAAGTAAACGTTAAGTCGTCGGCAGAATCGAAATCTTCTACCGCTTTGTCGTTTACGTAAACCACGGCGGCAGGGTCAAAAATATTTATAAAGTTAAAAGTAAAACTGCGCTTTTGGGGTAAAACCGACAAATCTCCGCTCGGTTTGATTGTTAAATTTTGCGTGCATCTGCCGTTTTCCTCGGCATAACTTAAATTAAATCCGGTAATGCAACTTGCATCTTCGTCGCCCTCGTAAAGACTGAACTCTCCGTTGCCGAAGTAAACGTTTATCTGCATTTTTTCGGGATTGCTTACAGAGTTGCCCTCATCCAAAGAAAGCGGGAAAATCGTCCCGCTCTTTGCCAGAACGGGAATAGAATCAAGATTCCTGAGCATAGTCATAACTTTGCCGTTTTTGTCACTTACAGAGTATACGTCTTGCGTAAACACGTCAGTCCACACCCCTTGAGGAAGCCAGACTTTTACCCTTGCATATCCGTCGTTTTTGGTGTGTTCGGTCACGGGCGCAACCAAAAGATTTTTACCGAATATGTATTCGTTTTTCATTTTATACGCCGCGGAAGTTTTATACTCGTAATAAAGCGGCTCGATAAGTTGTTCTGCGTTTGAATAGCACCTGTAATCGGCAGAATATAAAAACGGAATCATTTTATGACGCAATCTCAACCAATCGGCGACTATACCTCCTACTCCGTTTTTATAAACGCACGGTTCTTTGGTTGTCGAAGGACTGTTGCAACAGTGCAATCTGTTTATCGGACTGAACACGCCGAATTGGATATGTCTTAAATAAAGTTCGCCGTCCTGCTCGCCGAGCAAGTGTCCGCCTATGTCGTGACTCCACCACGAATATGCTATATTGCTCGCCGTTGCCGTAAAGTAAGGCAAAAACTGCAACGTTTTCCACGAAACGAACGTATCGCCCGAAAACCCGAGAGGATATCTGTGCGAACCTATGCCCGCATATCTCGACAAAATAAGCGCATTTCCTTTATTTTGGCTTGCATGCAAATAATGATAGTGGTTTAGCGACCACAACGGGTCGAGATTCTCCATTTTCGTGTTGGTACCCTGCTGCCAGTCTATCCACCAGAAATCCACGCCGTCTTTTTCTTCGGGCGTGTGCAAAATATCGAAATAATTATCGATGAATTTCTCGTCGGCGATATCGAAAAGCACGGCTTGTTTGGTTTTGGGGTCGATTCCCATCGCCGTAGCCATTTCTTCATATGCGTCTTCCCAATATCTCACACCGTCGGCGGGATGCTCGTTTAAAGACACGTGCAAATTCATCTCGTGCAAGGTCTGTAAAAACTTTTTGTGGTCGGGAAATAAATTCACGTTCCACGAATATCCCGTCCAACCAATGGGATAATGACTGTTGAACGAATTGTTGTATTTTAAATCTATATTTTTTTCTTTTACCACGTTGTCCGAATAATGCCAGTCCATATCGACGGTAGCAACGGTCAACGGAATATTTTCGTCTTTAAATTTATTCATTAAAGCAATATACTCTTTATCGGTATATGCGTGATAACGACTCCACCAGTTGCCCAGGGCATAACGCGGAATCATTGGTATATTTCCGCTGATTTTCAAAAACGCCTTTACCGCCCCGCGGTAATCGTCGCCGTAAGCAAACACGTATTCGTCGCTGCCGTCGGCTTTTTCGGGCAACACAACGCCGCTATCGGACAAAGTAAGCGATTCGCCGTCGTTTAAAACAGCCACCCCGTTTAAAGAACACACGCCGTCGTCGAGTTGTACTTTCACTTTGGTTTTTCTGTCTCCGTCGAAAAGCCCCACGTAACAATCGTCGCCGTCGCACTTATCGAGCGTCCGGCATGTGCCTTTAAGGTTTTTATCGTTATTTAATTTTACCCTTTTTCCGTCTGAAATAATCGCACACTTTTCTCTGTCTTCGTCGAGAATCAAAGTGCATTTATCGGTGGAAATTTCCGCTTTGTCTTCAAACAACGAAACTGTAAATTTACACTTTGGCATATTGCGGAACCAAACCGTCTGCGTGGCGGAATCTCTGTATTTTTTCGCCGCGCTTTTCTCTATTCTGAATAAACGGTCGAATAAAACCGTAACGCGATAATCTTTCCAGAAAACGACGTTGCCGTCATCTGCTTTTCCTGCTGTTTTTGCAATTAATCTTACGTCGAGCATTGCTTCACCTGTCCAAATATTTATATCATACCGAACGCGTGATTTTCGCCCGGATATCTTACTCAATTATATCATAGCGCAATGTCTTGTCAATCAAAAAAATTTTTACGGATATCAAAAAAATTTCGATAATTTTTTACAATATGATAAAACGATTTTTATACATAAAAATCGTTGCTGTAAAGAAAATTTACACAAAGTATAAAATATTTCCGTCTTTGTTTTTGTTTTGCCTCTCGTTTTTTTATAAGTATCAAAATTTTCTTTATTGACTGAACGCTTTTGTAAAGGTATAATTGTGTTTAGTGAAAAAATATCACGGATACTAATCAGGAGGTTAATTATGAGAAAAAACACTTTTTTAAGCATCGTTTGCGCGGTGGCTGTATTGTTTTGCTCGTTGACGGCGATTTGTTCGTTTAACACGGTTTATGCCGCAGATAACGAGACCGTTCAGTCGAACGAAATTTTACCCGTTGCGCACTACAAATTCGACGACGAAAGCAACGTCGGTAAAGACAGTGCGGGCAATTATGACCTTACTGCTTACAATACCCCGCTCGCTCAACAATCCGAAAAAGGCGCGTGCGTCGATTTCGACGGAAATTCGGGGCTTTGGTTTAAACCCGTGGGCGACAAAGATTTTACGGACATATTCCCCAACTTTACCGTAACTTACTGGGCTAAACACGACGCTCTTCAATCTACTATGTCATTTACCGTAGGCACGGGCGTTGCGTACACGCAAGAGGGTTTCGGTCAAGGTTTTTATATGGGCAATCACGCGTTTATGGTTCCCGTGGGCAACGTGGGAAACAACAGCGATTACGCCGCAAACTTCAGGACGTCTTCTCTTGACGGATTCGGACCTTATGCGGACAAGTATCCCACGAGCGAAGAATGGAATTTTTACGCGTTTAAATACGTAAGTCCCACCGAAATTTACTATTCGATAAACGGTTACGTTTATAAAATCAACGGAGCGGAAGCCGGCGCGAAAATCGCCAACCTCGTGCAGACGTTTACTATCGGCGGAATCATTTTCAATAACGGCACTTCGTTTGCAAACGGTTTCGACGGCAAAATCGCGGATATGAGAATTTATGCCGCTGCAATAGACGACGCTCAACTTAAAAAACTTGCCGATGCAGGCGTCAATTCGCAAACGCAGGTTGAAACGGAAGGATTGTATATTAAAAGCGTAGAAACGCCCGCCCCGATTACCGCGGAAAACAGAGACGAACAATCTATACTTACCTCCGCTAACAACACGGAAATAAACGTGGTTTTAAGCGACGGAAGCACAAGCAAGGCAAATGTTTTCTGGAATAAAGTTTCTTTTGAAAAAAATAAAGCGACGGTAAGCGGCGTCGTATCTTGCGACGGCGCGGCAAACGCTTTAAACACTAAAGTATATATGGACGTAATTTTAAAAGGCGGAATAAAAACCAACGGTATATTCACGGATAATGCGGTTTTACAACGCGGAAAAGCCGTCGTTTACGGAACAGCGGACGACAACACGGGCATAGTAAAAGTAACTTACGGCGAAACCGTAAAGCAAACTACAATAAGCAATTACGCATGGTCTGTTGACCTTGGAATAAACGACGCCGTTTCTGAAGGCAAAACTTTAAAGGTCGAATATGCCGCCGACAGCGAAAACTTCGTTGCGGTAAATGAATATTCAAACGTACGCGTGGGCGAGGTCTGGTTGTGTTCGGGCCAATCCAACATGGCTATCACTATAGAATATATCGCTAATAAAGTCGACACGGTAAACGGCTTGTATTCTACCGCAACCAACTGGCAAAACGTTTCTGTTTTTAACGTCCCCTACGCGCCCGCTGCTACTCCGGCAAACTCGGTTGCGGCGGCTTGGAAAACGCCGACTTCTCTCGACGATGCGAAAACCGTAAGCGCGCTTGCAACCGCTTATGCCGTACAACTTCAGTCCGTTTTAAAGGACGTGCCCGTGGGTATAATCGTATCTGCCGTGGGCGGAAGTTGTATCGAAGAATGGATAGACGCCGACAGCATGAAAACTTTGCCGTCCAACGCTCAATCGATGAACAAAAACGACAGTTATCTTTACAACGGAATGATAAACCCGTTATCGGGATACGGAATCAAAGGTATTTTGTGGTATCAGGGCGAAGCCAACGTTTTGCACTGCGACGATTACGTTAAACAATTCAACGCTTACGTAAAGAAATATCGCAATATTTTCAACGATTCTTCGTTGCCGATAATTACCGTTCAACTTCCGCAATACTGCGACTGGACAACCTGGACTGATTTCAGAGAAACTCAATGGAATTTACAAAACGAAATCGAAAACCTTTACGTCGTTTGCGCAATAGACCTCGGAGACAACACTTCTCCCCACCAGACCGCTTATGACAACGATTGTATTCACCCATCCGATAAATGGGCTCTTGCATTGAGAACAACAGGGCTTGCCGCCGTAAAAGTATACGGCATTAATCAAAGCGAATCGCCATTCGATATTCCCTACGACGTATCCCCCTATGCCGTAAGCGCAGAAGAAACAAAGGACGGCATTCTGATTAAAACAAGCGCGCCGATAATCAAGAAAGCGGATAAATATCAAGGTTTCTGGACTTATGCCGACAGAGAATGGAAAAAAGCCGAAGCCGAATGGGTCTACGGCAACCTTTTAATCAAAGGCAATTCGCAAAAAATAACCGCGGTAAGATATCTTTACGAAAACATTTTCGACGACAGTCTTGTGTTTGCGACAAACGAAGCCGGTCTTCCTCTCGCTCCGTTTAAAAAGATCGAAGTAAAACCCATTACGGAATTTACCGTTACTCTTTCGATTACCGGTACGGACAAAACCGCAACAACTACTGCTTTTACCGCAACTCTCGGTCAGACTTTTGTCTTCACCGCGGCTCAACTTGAAAACGTCAATGTAAAAGTGCTTGTCGGCGGTCAGGAAATTCAAGGCGAAAACAGCAAATATACCGTAGTTATCGAAAATGATACTTCAATCGAAATAATTTACGAAAGCACCGCTTCAGGTTCCGACCAATCGGATACTTCGGGCGAAGAAACAACGGGTTGCGCAGGAAAAATCGACGGCTCTACCCTTATATTTACTTTGTTTGCCATGGCTTTCGGAGTAATCATATTCAATTTAAAACGTAAATCGATTAAAGACTGATTCGTTTTTGATTGTATTTAAAGCAAAATTTAAACAGCCGGGCGCGATATTGTGCCCGGCTGTTTTTACACGTTGTTTTTTATATTGAATTCATCGGCGTCATTAATCGCACGTTTCGTCATTCTGTCCGATTTCCCCGGCGCGTTGATTTTCTTTATCGTTGCTACTTTCTGTTATTTCGGCAATCGGATTGTTGGTTCCGGCACTCTGAAATATGCCGTATTTAAGTTTTATCCTTTCAATTTTTTCGTTAAACGGCTTGCTTAAAACAATGAGAAAAATCACGTTTGACACGGCATATTCTATCGTCACGGGAATTGCGGCGGTTATGTTTAAAATATACTCGCCTATTATAAATTCTCCGCTTATAGAAACGGTAGTCCACACGTCCATAATAAGCGAAAACAACACGCCGCTCAACACGCCCGCCGCTACAAGACCGATTATACTCTTCTTTTTTCTTCCGAAAAATATCAAACCCGAAAGAAAACCTATTATTCCCCAGGAAAACATTTGAAAAGGCGTCCACGGTCCTTGCCCGAAAAACACGTTTGACGCAAGCGCGGTCATCGACCCCGTGATAAAACCCGCTTCCGCGCCCAACGCCATGCCCGTGATAATCACGATAGCCGAAACGGGTTTAAACCCCGGTATCGGCGCAAAAATTATGCGACCTACTATAGATATCGCGCTCATTACGGCAATTACCACAAGTTCTCTGCCCGTACGTCTGCCTTTTTCAAACGCAACGAAAAACGGCAAACACGACAAAAACGCGATACACACCGAAACAAGCATATATTTTCTGTCGTTAAACAGCGTTACTCCAATAAAAATCACTGCCGGCACGACGATGAAAGCAATCGACAAATCGATTGCCGTTTTTATTTTCGATTTACCGTTCATTTTCGCCCACCCTGTTTTCGTTGCATCTTTGCACCGCCCTTTCAAACGTCACCGCGCCGTAAAAATTATCGCGCGTAATTCTCGCCGCCGCCGTAGTGTAATATTTATTTTCCGAGAAAAACTCGTATTTATCGGCAACCGACACTATTTTACCGTCGAAATACATTGCGCATCTGTCCGCTATTTCCGCAGCAAACTCCACGTCGTGAGTGACCGCAACGATTGTCCTTCCCTCTTGTTTCAAAGAAAACAGCAGTTGAGCGAATTGTTTTTTGGAATAAGCGTCCAGACCTTTTGTCGGCTCGTCCAAAAGCACTATTTCAGGTTGAGTCAGAAGCACTTTTGCAAGGGCTACTTTTTGCGTTTCTCCCCCGCTTAAATCGTAAGGATGCCTGCCCGTCAGTTGAGAAATCCCCGTCCTTTTAATTACCGAATCGACTGCGGCAGCCCTTTCTTCTTTAGCGGAATAAATCAGTTTAGCAAGTTCTTCAAGGTCGGCTTGAACGGTACTTTTTAAAAACAAATTGTGCGGATTTTGCGGCATTGCGGTCAAGTTTTTCCTGTATAAAGAATTCGTGCCGTATTCCTTTATTTTTTTACCCCACAATCTGTATTTGCCCTTATAAAGTCTTCTTGTACCCGACAAAACGCGCAGCAGCGTGGTTTTACCCGCTCCGTTAGCCCCGAAAACGCACAATATCTCGTTTTTATACACTTTTAAGTTTAAATTATCGAGTATATCGGGCAAATCTTTTTCGTATCTGAAAAATCCGCCGTCGATCTCGATTGCCGTTTCTTTGTTTTGCGACCCGGTATTTTCGGTGCAAAACGGAGAAAAATCCTTTTTGAAACGTTGTTTGACGTAATTTTTTCCGTCTTTTACCGTGAGCGGGCATTTACCCTTTCCGCCCGTCGCTTTAAACAGCCTTACCGAGGTGGGTAACCCCTCGAAAACGTCGTAATCGACGTTGTCTTTATACATAGAACAAACGTCTTCGGGCGATGACACGACTACCGCTTTACCTTCGTCCATAAGAACCACTTTATCGGCCATCGAAAAGACCTCTTCAAGTCGGTGCTCCACCAAAACCACGGTGATACCCAATTCGTCGTTGAGTTTTTTCAGCGAAGTCAAAAACGCCGAAGCGGCAACCGGGTCGAGTTGAGCCGTAGGCTCGTCGAGAAGTATAACCGCAGGACTCATTACGAGTACCGACGCGAGATTTAACAGTTGTTTTTGTCCGCCAGACAGTTCGCAAACTTTTTTGTCGTATATGTCGCCCAAGCCGAAAAATCCGCATATTTCGGCGACTTTTCGGCGGATAACTTCGCTTTTTTCGCCGAGACTTTCCAATCCGAAAGCAAGTTCGTGCCAGACCTTGTCGGTCACGGTTTGCTCGTCGGGATTTTGCATGACGAAACCTATTTCCGATACGGCGATTCTGTCGTCGAGGTCTGAAATTTTTTCGCCCTTATACAAGACTTTACCCGAAAGTTTGCCCGACGGAGCGAGATTTTTTTTAAGCAATTTCAAAAGCGTGGTTTTGCCGCAACCCGACTTCCCGCATATAAGTACGAAATCGCCTTCGTTTATTGTGAGCGAAACGCCGTTCAATGCGTTTTCGGCTGCGCCGTTATAGGCAAAACTTAAATTTTCGATTTCAAATAATTCCATTTGATTTCTTCCTTTATCTCGAGTATTGTCGGAACGGCAAACACCGTCAATGCGCAAGCGTACAAAACGCACTCTTTAACGCCGAAATTAATTGCGCTCATTTGCGGATAATAACGGAAATACCCCGTTTTTAAAGCGCAAAACGTAATTGCGGCTATACCTGAAACGCAAATTATAAACATAACCGCAAAATCAAAAAAAGTAAACGTAAACGGCGAATAAGCCGTCCTTCCGCGCAGTCCGTATCCCCTCACCTGCATACCGTCGGCAGTGTTTACCGAGGTTTCGAGCGAATCGGTAAGAAGTATTGACAAAACCCTGAATTTGCCCGCAAGCCTGTCGACGTAACTCCCCGAAGAATACACCCCTAAAGTTTTTTGCGCCTCGTCGATTTCTTTATATTTTCGCTTGAATTTTGGCACGAAACCGATGATTAAAGCAAGAACCATTGACAGTTTCGGCGAAATTCTGCCGAAAAGATAAATAAATTTGTCCGACGTAACTATTTCGTTGTACGCCTTACACCAATAATAAACCGCGGTAATGGTGACCGACGAAGAAACGCCGTAAAGTATAGCCTCTTTCGTGACGGGATTGTTGTTTAAAAAAAACAAAATCGTTTCGCCTTTATGCACGAAAAGCGGATTTATAAGTGCCATTATTATCATTAACGGAAGTGCGTATAAAAGACTTATAATCAATTTTTTCGCGCCGAGATATATAAGGCAGAACGTCAACGCGAAAAAAAACGACAAACCGATAACGACGGGGTTGTTTGTAAACGCCGTTACGATTATTACTATGACAAAATATACAAACTCTGCCAAAGGATGAAGTTTATCGAAAATTCTCATTATTTTGCCCCCATATAACCGCCGACGTCCCGTCCTAAATCGCAAGTGTACACCCACTCGATTTTGTCGCCGTTTTCAAGCACGTATTTAGAACAGCCGTAATTGGGAAACGTGCCGTTTACCTTATACATCCAACCCGACAATTCCCCGCACGAAAACTCGTATAACTGGTTTATTCCGCGCACGTAAACGCTGCCGTAATTTACCGAATATACGCACTCCATTTGTATTTTATAGTGCCTTACGGCGCGGTTAAGCACGTCGTAAACGGTGTCGTTTTTTCTCAATACCATGGTGTATTCTTCGAGTATCGCACCGCTTTGCGGAACATATTTTTCAAATTTAAGCCCGTCGTCGAGTTTGTTCCAATTATCCAAAACCGTATCGCACCTTATGGAAATCGTTACGGTTTCGCTGTCCTCTCTGATGTCGTCGATGTGGGTAAGATAATAATCGTCGACGGATTGAATTTTTGTGCCGCTTGCAATGACTATTATTAAAAATATTACTATAGCGGCGGCTATTAAATCTTTTTTCATCATTCCTCGCTTTCGGGCATTGCTTTTTTAAGTTTCGCTATCTTTCTCTTGCGTATGCGCACGATTATAAATGCGATAAGCGCAATTACCGTTACGCCCGCCGCCACCGAAATTATCACGGCGGTTTGTAAATTGTCTACTTGGGTTTTACATTTAATAAGCCCCTCTATATCGGATTTTTCAAACAGCGTTCTGTCGTATTCGGAAAGCGCGGTATACCTGTCGTATAAATCGTATATCGTCTTTTTATCTTTTAAGGTTATTTTATTAAACGGATATAGTTTTTCTTTGATAAGTCTCTTTATCGACGCAATTTCTTCATCGAGTCCGTCTATTTCGTTTTTCGCCTTTTCGAGTTTTGCATAATATTTGCTTTTCTCGGGAAAATCGAACGAATTTTTGATTTTCGCAAATAATTTAAGCACTTCGGCGCGGTTTGCCATAGTGAGTTTTTGCGGCAATGCGTCGGTACGCGCTACGTCGGTTGAAGTAAACTCGTACATCGGTCCGTTGTCGCCCGCGTCGCCGCTGTTGTAATCTGTTATTTCTTCGGCATATGGTATTTCTTTAAACCAAAGTATATCGGAAAGATTTTCGTAATTGTATACGTAACTGCGCTCGGCAAAGTCTATATCGAGATATTTTTCATACACTCTTTCTACCTCGGTACAGTCGGAAACGTATGAAAGATTTTCAATTTCGGCGGTGACGTCTCTTATCGCTTTTTTGACCTCTTCGCTCTGCTCGGGTCGAAAATCGTAAAGTCTTCGTTCAGCGTTTAAAAAGCGTATCAAAGCCGCCATACCGTAAAGCGCTTGCTCGCCCGCCATGGTGTTGGAAGCGTCGGGCGATGACGAGGGGTTTTCTTCGTCGTAAACAAACGAATGTAAAAATCCGCCGTCGCTGTTGCGGTATTTTATTATGCCGTCGTAAACGGTTTTGCCGTTCTTTATAAACTCTTGCGTTTTAAACGGGTTTTTGCCGAGCGAACACAATGCCGTAAGCACTTGTACCGCACTTTCGCTGTTGGGCATTCCCCAACTTATAAACCCGCCGTCCGTCTGTTGAACGGAAGATAATTTATCGAGTGCCCTTTTGACCGTATCCCTGACCTTTTTAAGCGATACGGTATCGCCGTTTTTGCAAGAATATTCTTTTTCGCTGTTGTAATAAGGAGCGAGCGACTGTATCGCCATGGCTGTGATATCGGGGTCGGGCTCGTCGCCCGTCAATGCCCAGCCGCCGCCTTTTATTTCACGACTTAAAATATTTAAAATTATATCGTCTCGGGTATATACGGCATCGCTTGGAACGGCGTAAAACATACTGTCGAGCGCGATAAGTCCCCAGATAAAGCCGTTTATTCCTTGTTTGCCGAGAATTCCGCCGTTTTCGTCGGCGCGGTTGTAAGTTCCGTCCGCAATCAAATCTATATCGCCGTTTAATCCCGCTTTCCGGGGATTGCCGCCGCAAGATAAAATAGCCAGAGAAATTCTGTGCCACTCGGTTGCCTTTGCCTTATCGAGTTTTTCCGCGGTAGCGTAACGTTTGTCGATTTCGTCGTTTATCACTGCCATATACCCGTCGGAATTATCCTTTACTCCGAGTCTTCCGAGCCCTACGGGATACCAATCGCCCGGTGTCGTACCCGCAAGAGACAAAAATTCGTCGTTGATTAAAAATCCGTCGGGTTGACTGCCTACGTCGTTCTTTTTCCACTTTATTATGCCGTCGGCAACGCCCCTTATTTCGCTTATCGTCGGCACTGTCAAGGCTTGTCCGGCAACAGATAAACAAGGCGAAAAAACCGTAACAACGCAGGTTGTAATCAACACTATCGCAATGACAAACGAAAACAATTTTCTTTTCATGTTATTCTCCCGCATAGTATTCTTTCAGCCTTAAAAACGCCGTTTGTATGGCCTTTTCGTCGGCGTTCCATACCCCTATTTCGTTTAAAATCGACTCGAGCAATTCTTTGCCTTTTCCGAAATAATCGTTTCTGCTTATTTCGGCAGCCAAAGTCTCGATTTTGCCGTAATCGATTATTTTATCTACGTAACTGCCCGAACCGAAACCCACCGCGTCGTTGCCGCCGAGGTCTTTACCGAGACATAAAGTAAACTGCACCCTTACCACGTCGCCGTCCTGAGGGTAATAATCTGAAAAACCGTAATTGGGAAAAACCCCGTTTACGCTGTACATCCAGCCCGAACCGGAAGTATAATCGAACTCGCCTAAATTATATTTCCCGTCATCACGCGGCGAAATGCTCGTTTTATATATCGTATCTTTTGCCGAAATCATTTTTGCGTAAAGATTTTCGTCGATTTTGTTTCCTTTTAAATCGATTCCTTCTATGCGCGCGAGATAAAAACCGCTTTCTATTTTGCCCGTATACGAATAGTCCCAGCCGTTGTCCTTAATTGCACGGCATAAATACGTCGCAAAATTTTCGCCCTCGTAAACATCTATAGACGTCGGCTTTAAAATATAACCCGAACTTATTGTAAACGCCTCTATCGACAACGTGACTTTGCCTGTTTTCCCGTCGGAGTCTGCCCCTGCGTAAGTTATATTAAAACATTCAGACACGCTCTTTTCGCCGTAAACGGCTGTAATTTTTAAAATCGTCCTTTTGCCGAGCGAATTTTTATATTTTCCTTTGTCAAAACGCAGAGAATAACTCGTTTTTACACTGTCGTTCCACACCTGAGAAATTTCGCCGTCGTTTAAAGACTCGAAATTTTCAATTCCGTCGTCCGCATCGAAATCTACTGCAAACGAAATTGCCGATGACGGTAATTTTTGTCCCAAACCGTTTTTAACCGAAATATCGAAAGTATATACGCTGCCCTTGCAGATTTTTCCGTCTTCGATTGTAAGGATGTCGAAATAAGGAGGTTCGGCGCAATAAGTTATGGTGAAATATTGAGAATATTCTGCCGCCGGACTAACGGCCGTAAGGCAAAACTCGTATTCGCCGCCTTGCGGGAAAGTATAAGTATATTTATTGCCGACGGGTTGTATAATTTCGCCGCCCACCGTCGCTTTAATTTCGCAGATATCGTCGTCGTAAGACGCAATCGCTTTAAATTCTGCGACATTTCTGTCCGTCTGCATGCTTTTAAGGTTTGTGTTGAGTCTGAATTTGCCGAGATATACACTTTCTTTTTTAACGTACGTCAATGCCCCGCTGCCGGCGACAAACTCGAACTCGTTGTCACCCTCTTTTAAAACGCAAGCGTACACGCCGTTATTTTCGGAAATTCTCTCGCCGCCGTAAAGCACCGCTATAGGGCATTTTTCGCCGTCGCACAAGGCTTGCGCGGAAAATTCGATTTGTCCGTTTTTGATTTTTCTTTCGGTTATATCGGTATTTATTTCAAAAACTTTTTGCTTGTAAGTTACGGTATAAGTCCTTACTTCGGTTTTTCCCTTATAAGAAGCGGTAACAGTTATTATGTTTGCGCCGTCGTTTAATTCGATTAAAAATTTACCTTCGTCGTCACGCACAACTTCTTTACCGTTGTTTGTCAAAGAAACGGCGCATTTTTTATCTCCATAATAAACGTCTACGTCCACTGCCATATTTTTAACGTCGTAAACCGCCCCGTCGGTAATCGGGCATGAAAACAAAAAATCTTCGCTTTTACAAGCCGCGGTAAAAAATACCGCGGCAAAAAGCATTACCGGAATTAATATTTTTACAATTAAGTTTTTTCTTAAATTATTCACTGTATTCTGCATTGAAAACCTGCGTTAAAGTAAAACCTTCTTTTGTAGTAACCGTAATTCTGATTTTAAAACTGTCGCCGTCGTAAACGTATCCCCAACCTCCGAAAACGGAAAGGTCGACTTTAATCGTCGCGGATAAACCGCCTGACGACAATTCGTAAGAAAGTATCATTGAATTTTCAAAGAACGCTCCGTCGGTTGCCGCTTCGATTTTTACGCCCGTGATTGTAAAAGAAGTATTGCCCGATTTAACTCCCACGACAATATTCCATTCGTTGCCGCTTGCCACGTTGCCCGAAATGGGCGTTTCACTCGAGATTTCGGGGGAGTCTTCATAATATTGAGCATCATAAGTTTTGCTTACCGTTATGTTTTCGCTTTGATTTACTTCTATGAGTATATGGTGCGATTTGGTAACGTCGTAATCCCACATAAGCAACGTTTGAGCATCGAGAGTTATCGTCGCGCTGCCGTCGTCGTTGTAAACGATTGTTATTCCCGTAAACGGAGCGACAAACGAAGCAGAATAACCGCAATCGACTTTAAGCGAAGTGCTTGTGATTTTTTGCTTTTCGCCCGCCAAGTTTACGGCTGTCACGTTGATGACGAGATTATCGTTGCCTGCCCATGCCATTTTTTGTCCGTCTTTAAAGTTTGTTTCGATTTTCCACTCTTCATTGAGATTTATGGTATAAACTTTAGTTTCGCTCGTTTTTCCGTCGAACGAAGCCACTGCCGTTATTTCGTTTTTGCCTGTTTTAAGGGTTACGGTATAACCGTCGGTTGCCCTTTCGACGATTTCGCCGTTGAGCGTTACGGTTACGGTAGCGTCGTCGTCGCCGTATTTAGCGGTTATGTCGAAGGTGAATCCGGCGTTTACAACGTCGAGTCCGTCGGAAATTTTAGTCTCGGTAAATGCAAAATACAAATATCTTTCGCCGTACGTGACTTTGCAATCGCCTTTCCAATTATTTGCAAGAGAAACTTTGCTGCCGTCTTTTTTGTAATAAGAATATTTGTCAAATCCCACTTTCAGGTCTGCGGTACAGCCGTCGAAAGCATTGTAACCTATCGTATTGACCATACATGTGCCGAGATCGATATTTTTTAATTTTGTCGAATTTTCAAATGCCGTCGGCGCGATTTTCAACAATGTTTCGGGCGCAACGTAAGTTTCCGCATCGTTTTCGCCGGCGTATTTAAACACAACGGTTTTGTCAGCGTCGTACAACGCTCCGTTGTCTACCGTCGCGTATAATGACAATTTATCCACTGTTATTTGGGCAAGTCCCTCACACGACCCGAGAAATTCGGAATTATTGAGATATGTAAGATTGTATTTTTCTTCGAGAAAACTGCTTTCCTCTTCTGAAATCAATGGATTAAACGTTGCGGGCAATGCTATTTTCCCTACGTGACAGTGGAAAACGTTTTGGCGACCGAATGCGTTTATCGACGTTTGAGAAAAGTCGAGTTCGGCAACAGAGATATACCAAAAACTCATTTGCCCTATCGTTTCAAGCGATGTCAAACCCGATAAATTTACGGTATCAAGCACATGTTTTTCATCCGTTCCGGGAACGTAAAAATAAAACGCGTGCGCACCGATTACCGTGAGTTTTTCAAGTCCGCCGAGATTGACGTTTTTAAGGTTTTCGCATTCGCTGAAATTGCCGTCGCCTATTTTTACTATATTTTTACACCCGCTTAAATCGATGCTTTTTATAGTCGGATTGTTATTGAACGTTCTTGCGTCGATTTCGGTTATTTCAAGAGACGAAAGCGTAAAATTTTCCAATTTTAACTTTTTGATATCGGGAACTATATCTCCGCCAGTCACTTCAAGCGTCTTAAAACTCGTCGGAATAAGATAAGAATTTTCGTTGTTTGTCACAGCGTAATGCAAATCGTCTGCCGCTATATCGGCTTTAAATAAAGTAATGAAATAATTTTCGTCGTCTGCCGTGCCGTAAAACGGAACGGTTATACTTTCTATCGCCGTAAGCGGAGCAAAAACGCCCGCTTCAATTTCGGTATATCCGCCGCCTATAACAAGCGAAGTTATGCCAGAGGCGCGGTCAAGCGCACCCGCTTTAAGCGTCGTTATTTTTTTGCCTTCATACTCTTCGGGCAAAACAAGTTCTGTTTTTGAATAATCGGCTTTTATGCCTTTAAACGCATAAGCCGCGCCGTCGTTGATTTCTTCTAAATCATAAACGTATTCCCATTGCGCTTTAAGCGTAAGGTTGCTTTTTACGGTAGCCTCCGTGACGACAACGTCATCCAAAGTCCAGCCGTTGAATAAATAATCTTCACGGGTCGGAACGTATTTGGTAAGGTCTACAACCGTGCCGTCGTTACATTCGAGATTTGCCAATCCTTCGCTCGTGCCGCCGTTTAAATCAAACGATACGGTATAAACGGTTCCGTTTTCCTTTATGCAAGAAGTAAAAAGCGTAATTGTCGCCATTGCGGCAATACATAGTGCCAGAGATAATAATTTTTTCATATCGAACTCCTCGTTTGTTTATTACCGAATTCGCGCTTTTCAATCCGATTAGTTTCAGCGAAAAATAAAAAACGTACGCTAAAAAACAGTACGTTTCTCACCACAACGAAAACTTTAAACACGGCAGATTTCTGACTTAAGACTATACCCCGAAAAACCGATGATATCTTTTGGCGGTAATATTCGGGCAAAAATCCAATACAGTAATGGCGGTTGTTCGGGATTTGAACCCGATATCATTAAATCTACTCAGCAATACAACTTTTCAAACCGTATTTTTCAAATTCAGTTAATCTTATTTTAAACGAGAATATAAAAAAAGTAAAGCGTGTTAACAATAATTTCTTATATAGTTTAATATTTAAGTTTATAGCGAAAAAGAAAAAACAGGAAAAGTCAGGATATTTATGTAAAAAAAGCCTGAAACAAAACTTTCGTATTCGATTCAGGCTTGATTGATTGCTCCAAGCATATATAACTGCTTAAATCAGGATATTGTTTTACAGTCGGCAAAACTATTCAATAGATTAATGTTTTGTAAAGAATATATTTCTGCAACGAAACTTCCATAAAGCGAATTTTGAGCGTTATTCCCCTAACTTAAAGCGAATTTTATACAACGCTTCCAAAACTTGCCGTTTGCCGTAATTGCCAACGTAAAAAACGTTCTGTCCGCAAATCGCGCCGTGTCTGTTATCGTCACATTAGTCTGTTTCCGTTCCGGGGTCGGCATAGTCCGCTTGCTCCGAATTTTCAGAGTCGTCCGACTCATCAGCGAAAAAAATATCTTCGTAAATATCGACAGCCTTATCGTAAAATTCATACGGAACGTAAATATTTCTGTCGTCACTCGCTCTCGTACGAACCGAAAATCCGCAAGGCACCGAAAAAACAGGGGTTTTTTGCTCTTTCAAGGCTTCTTCATACATTGACGCATAAGTAAGCCACAACCGGACAACAAAGCAAATATCATTCGGCTGCACGGTCGGAAGGTGTGATTTTCCGCAATTTCCGCAAATTGTATCGTTGTTTAATAATTTGCATTTTTCACAGTAAAACATAATAATCCTCCTGATAACTTTAAAAACCCTTCCGCATTGCGGTTCGATTTTTTAAATCTGTAGTAGCACAAATTTTTCTATAATTATGATAGCACAAAACAAAGTCTTTGTCAATCTGTAAAAAATCAAGCCCTGCTCATGTTTTAAAAACGGCGACACAAACCCCTCGCAACAGATATTGACAAAGCGACATAAACACACCTGTAAAAAACACTGCAAAGACATAAATTACGGCACGCCGACAACCGAAAAGCATATAAAACCCGAATTTTGTAAAAGAAAACTCAAATCTAATAATCTCGTGTCCGATTTGAGTTTTGTTTGGCGATGTGTAAAGAATTTGTCCTTGATTTTTGCAAAAAATACATCTGACTACACACTTTCCCTAACTTTTTGCTCGATAAATACTTCGGTCAATCGCTAAAAACTTGCCGCCGGCAACTTTTTCCGCCGCTTTGCGCCGTCGCTCTCAGTTCTCTTCTCCCCTTTCTGCTCTACATAAAACAAAAAAAGACAGGCGAAAACCTGTCTTTTTTTGTTCGTTGGTGGAAGTGGGGAGAGTCGAACTCCCGTGTTGCATACAACCCGATAAGCCTTCTACATACTTAGTTTGCGATAAATCTCTTGCTCTTTTCGCACGCAAACGCGCTAAAAAGCCGTATTCCGCAACTGTCATCGGTAAGCCGCGGATTCTCTTACCAAACGTTCCTCACGTAAATAATGCCCTTTTTATTGCCCGTGAGATGCTATAAAAGGACAGCCGCTTTTAATTAAGCAGCGTATGCGTAATTGTTATTATTAGCATTTAATTTTAAAAGTTTTCCGTTTATTACGCAGCACGGAACTGCGGTATGCTTATGCCCGTCGGTCTGCATCCAGTCGAAACCGTTGCACCCCCGAATTGTCGTTTTTACACAATACGTACGCTGTAAACTATACGTAATTTTTAATTTCGCGCTTGGCGTTTCTCTCTAAATCTCTATCTTTAATCACTTGCTTTTTGTCGTAAGTGTGCTTACCTTTACAAAGTCCGATTTCCACTTTTATAAGCGAATCTTTAAAGTATATCTTAAGCGGAACAAGAGTATACCCCTTTTCGTTTACTTTGCCGATAAGTCTGTTGATTTCGCTTTTGTGAAGAAGCAGTCGCCTGTCTCGTTTGCTGTCTTTTACGTTAAACGAACCCGCCTTATCGTATACGGCAATGTGCATATTTTTGATAAAAACCTCGCCGTTTGCAATAAGACAAAAACTGTCCTTTAAATTGACGTTGCCAGCCCTTACGGACTTAACCTCGCCGCCGTCGAGAGAAATGCCCGCTTCGTAAGTGTTTTCCACGTAATATTCAAATCTTGCATATTTGTTGTCTTGAATAAGTTTCATTTCTCCCTCCCGTGTTTATTTTTTCTTTCACCGATTACATTATATCACTTTTTTCTCTTTTATGCAATACGTTTTTAAAGAAATGGCGTTCCTTTTGTCATTTTAAGAAACGACTTCTTTTCCCAAATAGCCAAACTCCACCCTTCTTGTAGCCAAATCGGAGCGGAGCACGACTATATGCACCTTTTCACCGAGACTGAAAGAATGTTTTTTACTTTTCAAAGTATATGTTTTTTCGTCGAACGAATATTCTCCGCGCGGCAAATCTTCGAGTTTAATAAGTCCCTCGACAGTGTTTTCAAGTTCGACAAATACCCCGAACCCGGTCACCCCGCTGATAATACCCTCCGCCTCGTACCCGATAAATTTTTTCATATATTTTGCGATGAAAAAATCATCGATATCTCTTTCCGCCTCGTCCGCCTTTTTCTCGGTAATCGAAGTATGCTCGGCAATCGCCCGCATTTTTTCTTCTTTGCCGTCGTATAGCGAACACACCGTGCCGTCAAGCACGCTTTTTAACACCCTGTGCACAGTCAAATCGGCATATCTTCTTATCGGCGAAGTAAAATGACAATAATGTTTTGCCGACAAACCGAAATGTCCGACGTCTGTTTCGCTGTATTTTGCCTTTTGCATGCTCCTGAGCATAACTTTATTGACCAGCCCGAAATAAGGCGTGCCGTTGAGTTGGTCGAGTAACACTTGAAAATCTCTCGGATGACAAGTTTCTTCGTTCCACTTCACTCTTATACCGAGCAATGCCAAAAACGAAGCGAACGACCTCAATTTATCCGCGCTGGGTTTTTCGTGTATTCTGTACACAAACGGCAAATCGAGATAAAAAACATACTCGGCAACCGTCTCGTTTGCCGCCAGCATAAACTCTTCGATAATGCTGTATGAAACCTCTTCTCGGGAGGGTTCTATGTCAATTTCACCGCAACCGTTTATCGTAATGTGCGCATCTTTGACGTCTAAATTGACGCTGCCGCGCGCCTTGCGCTTTGCATTTAATATATCACGCAACTCTTTTGCGTTTAGCACAAGGGGTACGACGTCGCTGTACTCGCTTTTGACTTTTTCGTCGCCGTCGAGTATCGCCTGCACCTTTTTGTAAGTCATTCTGCGGTTTGAGTTTATAACAGACTTTGCTATACGTTTATCAACAACGTTGCCCGAAGAATCTATTTCCATTACGCACGATAAAGTAAGTCTGTCAACACCCTCGTTGAGCGAACAAATGCCGTTTGATAACTTTTCGGGAAGCATCGGTATTACGCTGTCGGGGAAATAAACGCTGTTGCCTCTTTCAAAAGCCTCTTTATCGATATTGCTCCCTTCCTTTACATAATGCGAAACGTCGGCTATATGCACTCCGAGCGTAAATTTGTCTCCGTTTTTCTTTATAGAAATTGCATCGTCGAAATCTCTCGAGTCGTCGCCGTCTATCGTGATTGTATAAACCTCTCTGAAATCTTCTCTGCCGATTATATCTTCTTGACTTACTTTGTCGGGAATTTTGTCGGTTTCACGCAATACGTCTTTCGTAAACTCGTACGGAATCGACAAATTTCTTACAACCGACAACTCTTCGGTCGATATATCGAATCGCTTGCCGAGCACCTCTGTTACTCTGCCTTCGGGACGCATACCCTTTTCGTAGCGAAGTATTTCGACGTACACCTTGTCGCCTTTTTTTGCATTAAGCGAGTCGCTTAAACTCACGTAAATATCGCAAAAATAATTTTTATCGTCGGGGCGGACAAATGCAAAATTCTTCTCCGGCATATAAGTGCCGACAAGTTTTTTTATTCCCCTTTCGATTATTTTTACCACTTCGGCCTCGTCGCTGCTTCCGCGCGTGCCGATGCATTTTTTGGCGTAAACTTTATCGCCGTGCATTGCTCCGTTTAAAGATTTATTGGGAATAAAAAAATCGTTTAACGTCTTGTCGTCGGGAATAAAAAAGGCAAAACCTCTTTCGTTTCCCTTTAACGTTCCTTTCATAAAACCGGCATTTTCGAATAAAACGAACTTACCGTTTAAATAAATGATTTTCCCGTCTTTTTCGAGCCTTTCGAGCACCGAACGTATCGCGTTTTTATCAAACGCGGTTTTCACCTCGTAAAAACCGAAAATTTGTTTAGCCGTTTTGTTTTCTAAATTTCCGTTTTTGAACTCTTCGTATATATTTTCGTAAATCGTCATAAACAACCCTGTAAATTAAACTATTGCGGCAATTATTTTATAAACCGCTTTTACCCCTGCTTTATTTTATTATTCCCTTAACGGTTTTTGTTGTATAAATAAAATTATAAATAAAGCCGCCCGAATTCAAACAAGAATTAAATTCAGGCGAAAATCAGATTTGAGCAAAAATAAAGAGCGGTTTGTATACAAACCGCTCGATAAACACATAATTAACCGGCAACGTTGTAAGGAATCAACTCCAAGAGATAGAACGCAACCATCAATACCGCGATAACAACAATGCTTATTACCGTCAACACTTTAAGTTTGTGCTCGAGTGTCTTAGATTTGTTTTTACCGTAGAAAGTGTCGGTATTTCCTCCCAACGCGCTCACTCCGTTTGAATTGCCTTGTTGCATAAGTACAACGACAACTACGAATAATGCGCAAATAGCAGCAAGAACAACGCAAATTATGCTCAATGCTTTATATATCGGATAATAGTTACCCGAAACCGCCAATATACTGTTTAAAATGTTTTCCATAACCGAATCTCCATAGATACGTCTTTTTTCTAAATGCTAAACTATTATAACATACTAATTTGCATTTTTCAAGTGTTTTTAGTATTTTTTCTTAACAATAATGCCAATATTTGCTTTAATTATCCGTTTTTATTCTTCGATTAAAGATTTTCCCGTCATTTCGGCAGGCTTTTCTTCGCCCATTACTTGCAAAAGCGTGGGCGCGATATCGGCAAGTACGCCGCCGCTGCGCAATTTTGCGTTTTTGTATTTTTCGCTCACCAGAATAAACGGTACGGGGTTTGTGGTATGCGCGGTAAACGGCTTTCCGTTTTCGTCGATCATGCAATCGGCGTTGCCGTGGTCTGCCGTGATAAGCACGCTGCCGCCCTTACCCAAAACCTTATCCACGATTTTCCCTACGCAACTCTCAACCGTCTTTACCGCTTTGACAGCCGCTTCTACAACACCCGTGTGACCTACCATATCGCAGTTTGCGAAGTTTAAAATAACCACGTCGAATTTATCCGCATCGAGTTCTGTAAGGAGTTTGTCGGTCACCTCGAGCGCGCTCATTTCGGGCTTTAAGTCGTAAGTCGCTACCTTGGGCGAGGGAATTAAATCTCTGTATTCTCCCTCTTCGGGTGCTTCTACGCCTCCGTTGAAGAAGAACGTTACGTGGGCGTACTTTTCGGTTTCGGCAATACGTAATTGAGTATAACCCTTTTTAGATAAATATTTTCCGAGAGTGTTGTCGAGTTTTTGTTTTTCAAAAGCGATTTTTACGTTTGTAAGCGTAGCGTCGTATTGAGTGAAACATACGTAATCGGGGTCTAAAAATCCCGTCGCTCTTTCAAATTTATCAAATTGCGGCTCGCTTATCGCGCGGGTGATTTCCCTTGCTCTGTCGGGACGGAAGTTATAGAAAATTACGCTGTCGCCTTTTTCGATAAGACCGACGGGCTTTCCGTCTTTAATTACGTTGGTGGGAAGAATAAACTCGTCCGTTACGCCGTTTTCATAACTCTTTTTAATCGCTTCGACCGCATTTTCGGTTGGAATACCGTTGCCGAGCGTAAACATATCGTACGCTTTTTTGACCCTGTCCCAGTTGTTGTCTCTATCCATTACGTAATATCTGCCGCAAACGGTTGCGATTTGACCTACGCCGATTTTATTTATCTCGTCTTGAACGTCTTGCACAAAGCCTGCGCCGGACGTGGGAGAAACGTCCCTTCCGTCCATAAAGCAGTGAACGAATACGTCTTTTGCTCCTCTTTGTTTAGCGAGATTTAAAAGACCGAAAAGATGAGTCAGGTGGCTGTGTACTCCGCCCGTTGAAGTCAAACCGTAAAAATGAATTTTTTTACCGTTTTTTACGGCCTTGTCGATAGCGTCGCACAAAACCTGATTTTTAAAAAAGTCACCGTCTTGAATTTCCTTTGTAATTCTCGTGAGGTCCTGATAAACTATTCTGCCTGCGCCCATATTGAGGTGACCTACTTCGCTGTTGCCCATTTGTCCGTCGGGAAGTCCGACGGATAAACCGCTTGCGCCGAGTTGTGTATAAGGATATTGTTTTTCTAAATTTTCTATTACGCCTGCGTTTGCAAGACGAATTGCATTGCCTTCGACGGTGTTTCTCAAACCATAACCGTCCATAATAATAAGGCAAACGGGTTTATTTTTCATAAAAAACCTCCTTTTCGATAATCTTGAATTTAAATGTATTTATGATTGTTTATAATTTATGATTGTTTGTAATCGCTTAAAGTGCCAAAAACCCTTTCAAAAAGAAAGGGCTTTTAAAATTTAATTATTTATTGTAGTTTACGATTGCCGCAAAGTCTGCTGCTTTCAACGCTGCGCCGCCGATAAGTCCGCCGTCGATTTCGGGTTGAGCCATAAGTTCTTTACAATTGCCCGGTTTCATAGAACCGCCGTATTGAATACGTACTTTTTCGGCACACTTGGGACAGAAGTTTTCCGCAATGGTCTTTCTGATAAAGCCGATTGTTTCGTTTGCTTGCTCGCTGGTTGCCGTTTTACCCGTACCGATTGCCCAAACCGGCTCGTAAGCAACCACAAGCGCACTGATATCTTCGACGCCTTTAAGTCCGTTTACGATTTGAGTTTTAAGCACTTCTTCAGTCTTGCCGCTTTCTCTTTCTTCCAACGTTTCGCCTACGCAAACGATGGGGATAAGACCTTTTTCAAGAGCCTTTAAAGTTCTCTTGTTTACTGTTTCGTCGGTTTCGCCGAAATATTGTCTTCTTTCGCTGTGACCGATAATAACGTACTCTACGCCGAGTTCTTTAAGCATATCCGCGGAAATTTCGCCCGTGTATGCTCCGCTTTCCGCAAAGTGAACGTTTTGCGCGCCGAGTTTGATATTGCTGCCTTTAACCGCCTGACCTACGGCGTAAATATCCGTTGCCGGAACGCAAACGACTACGTCGCAATCCGCTCCGCTTACAAGCGGCTTCAATTCGTTTATAAGTGCAACCCCTTCCGAAGGAGTTTTGTTCATTTTCCAGTTACCTGCAATAATTGCTTTTCTCATTGTTGGTATCTCCTTTTTTAACTTTGTTTTTTACGATAATTATTATAACACTATTTTTTAATAATAGCAATTAATTTTCTCAAAAATAACAATGCGCAATGCGAATTTAAATATAACAAAATTAAATAAGCATATTACAAAAGCGATATAAGGTTTTATTTGTTTTAACTCGCTTTTGTTTGTTTTCTACTTATTTCTATTTGTTCGGCGTTTAAACCGTTTGCCGTGCTAACCGTTTTCCATTACGTCGAACGTTTAACTCACCAACTACTTTGCTGCATAAATTATTTTGTATCGCCGCACGTTTAAAATGTAAACTTAAAGCACGTAAACAGCCGTTTACAAAGCGAATCGTCAACATTGTTTTCTGTTTTTAAACACAAAAACGCAATTCGTTTTGTATTACATTTGTCGTTTTTACTCAATACGTACACTGTAAACAAGTCAATCGATGAAAAATATCATTACTCGATTTACTCGCAAACGCAATATTTCGCCGTCCCGTATTTAGCGATAATCGAAAACAATATATTTCCCGACATTTTCCTTAAAACATAAAACAAGTCCGCCGTGTTCGGCGGACTTAAAATTATTTATTAGTCTTTATCGTTAAGACACTCGATACCGGGAAGTTTTTTACCTTCGAAAAGTTCGAGCGATGCGCCGCCACCCGTAGAGATGTGGGTCATCTTGTCTGCAAAACCGAGTTGGGTTACCGCAGCCGCGCTGTCGCCGCCGCCGATAATGGTAGTAGCGTCTTTTGCTTCAGCCAAAGCCTTTGCAACAGCGATCGTACCTTGAGCAAGAGTCGGGTTTTCAAATACGCCCATAGGTCCGTTCCAGATGACAGTCTTTGCGTTTTTGATTGCTTCGGCATAAAGTTCTCTCGTCTTGGGACCGATATCCATGCTCATTCTGTCAGCGGGAATCTTGTCCGCATCGTAAACGATAGTTTCGATTTCGGCGTCGATAGGATCGGGGAAATCCTTAGTCGTTACGCAGTCAACGGGAAGGTACAACTTTTTACCGAGTTTTTCAGCCTTTGCCATCATGTCCTTGCAGTAGTCTATCTTTTCGGTGTCGAGAAGCGAAGTGCCCACTTCATATCCCTTTGCTTTAAGGAACGTATAAGACATACCGCCGCCGATGATAAGCGTGTCGCATTTGTCGAGCAAGTTGTTGATAACGTTGAGTTTGTCGGCAATTTTTGCACCGCCCAAAATAGCAACGAACGGTTTGACGGGATGCTCTAAAGCGTCAGCCATAACCGAAAGTTCTTTTTCGATAAGGAAACCGCAAACAGCAGTCTTTACAAAGCCGTATTCAACGATAGCGGCAGTGGTTGCGTGCGAACGGTGAGCAGTACCGAAAGCGTCGTTTACGTAAATATCGCAATATGATGCAAGTTTTTTGCAAAGTGCTTCGTCTCTCTTTTCTTCGCCTTTGTCGAATCTGGTGTTTTCGAGAAGAATAACTTCGCCGTCCTTAATTTCTGAAACGAGTTTATCCGAGCAAGGACCTACAAAGTCGGTAGACATTTTTACTTCCTGTCCCAAAAGTTCGGACAAACGAACGGCAACGGGCTTTAAGGAGAACTTAGTTATATCCTTTGCAGCCTTTGCCATCATTTCCTCTTTTGCGGCTGCCTGCTCTTCTACGGGCATAGCCTCGAGTTTTGCCTTTTCCTTTTTATTGAGACCCCAACCTTCGCTCAATACGTTGTGTGGCTTGCCGAGGTGCGAGCAAAGTATTACTTTTGCGCCGTGGTCAACCAAATATTTAATGGTGGGCAACGCGCCTTTAATTCTGTTTTCGTCGGTAATAACGCCGTCTTTCATGGGAACGTTAAAGTCAACTCTGACAAGACACCTCTTGCCTTTTACGTCAACGTCTCTAATTGTTTTTTTGTTCATAATAAAAACTCCTTTTTTATTATTTTAAATTACATTATAATAATATACTTTGCCAAACGTTTTGTCAACTCTTTTACAAATTTTCCCGCCCTTGTGGAGCGTTTTTTCACCGATTTTGCACGGTTTTACTCACTTGCACCGTAAGTTGAGCGGATTTTATGTAATTTTAAGCCAAATAAGCGTGTTTAAAAACAATCAAGCGTGGTCCGTACGGCTTTAATCTTAAACAAGTCGCGTTTAAATGCTAAACAACGGACTTCTGTCGGGCTTTGCCGTCGTTTAACCCGCCGTTCAATTTATCGCGCGTAAATTTTTGTATTAAATTTACCATCGGCGTAATTACAGGCAACACCGCAACCGCCGAAACGACGTTGAAAATCGTCTGGAAATTCGCTATCTGAATTTCTGTCGTCGAAAACGCCCTTTCAAAAATTCCGGTCAGCCATTTCCCGAAAATCAAAGTTAAAATAAATGCAATCAGCGCGCCCGAGAAATTGTAAACGAGGTTGAATATTGCCGCCGTTTTCCCTTCGTCTTGTTTTTTAAGCGAGATAAACAGCACCGAAAAACACGAGCCTACGTTTGCGCCGAGAACCAAATATACAGCCGACGCAAAATTAATCGCTCCGCCGCCCGAAAATCCTATAATCATTGCGGTAAACGCCGAACTCGACTGTATTATAAACGTCGAAAACATGCCGTTTAAAAATAAAAGCAATGGGTTTTTCACACAAAATAATACTCTTATGAAGACACAATTTTTTATTTGACCGACTCTTTCATCCATAAGATACAGTCCGACGAAAAGCAACCCGAGCCCGAATAAAAAACCGCCGTAAGGTTTTATTTTTTTACTGCCGAAAGTCATCGCCGCATACCCTATGCACGCAATAAAGGAAGAAAAAACAGTCACGTTTACGCCAAACCCCGTCAGTGCAGAAATCTGCCCTATAATTGTAGAACCGATATTAGTCCCGACGATGACCGCACATGCCTCGACGCAAGATAAAATTTTTGCGTTTGCAAAATCCACCGCAACCGCGTTTGCCGCCGCTCCGCTCTGACAAACAGATGATATTGCCGCACCGCAAAGTACGCCGTAAAATTTATTTTCAGCACATTTATGTATCAATTTACTCGTTTTGTCACCCATGAAAACAACACTGTTTTCGCTTATCGTTTCAAGAGCGAACATAAACACGCAAAGACCGCCGAAAAAACATATTACCTGACAAATAATCGACATATATCTACCTCGATATATTATATCCTTAAAAGCAGATTTTTATCATATCGATTTTATAAGACAAAAGCCGGTTTACTTTAAGCAAACCGACTTTATATACAAATTTTGTCAATTTTACGCAATACGTATATCGTAAACACATTTTTATGCTTTAAAATTCGTCACGTCGTCTTCGCTTATTATGGACGACAATTCCGCCAGAAGCCCGTTGCAATATCTCGCCTTTACAGACGCGCGCCTGTTTTTACCTTGAATTTTAAGCACCACGTTGGCATCGCCCGGGTACTGAGAAATTATCTCGAGAATATCGTCGATATATTGCTCGTTTTCGCTTCTTACGACTATGCCTATATATTCTTGTGCGTTTTTGTCTATGCGCAAAGATTCTTGCTTTTCTTCTTCGATTACCTCTACGTTGTCCACCAGAATACTCGGTGCTTTGCCTTCGCGCAGTTGCAGTTTGCCGAAGATTTTTACGATAGCCTCTTCTTTTACCTTGGCTCTGTTTCTCTCGTACGCTTTAGAAAAAAGCACGCACTCGATATCGCCGTACAAGTCTTCGACGTTGATTATACACATTGTAGAACCTGTTTTGGTAGTCATTTTTTTAGTCGAAGTGATTACGCCGCCCATAGCCACGTTCATGCCGTCGTTTACGTCGAGATAAACGCTGTTGCCGTCCTCGTCGGTCTCGACATTTTCAAGCATAGAGGTATTGAAAACGAGACCCTCGAAATATTTTGCGTACTGCTCGAGCGGGTGACCCGTTACGTATACGCCGATTACGTCTTTTTCGTGTGTGAGTTTAACTTTCACGTCAAACTCCCTCAGGTTGGGATAATTTACTTCGATTTTATTTTCGTCCGTCGAAAGCAAACCGAACAGCGACATCTGATTGCTTTCTCTTTGCTTTGCGATGACCGAAACCCTGTCCACGACGTCTTCATACACGTTGATAAGTTGACTTCTCGTTTTGCCGAAGCAGTCGAATGCACCCGCATAAATAAGGTTTTCGACAAGTCTCTTGTTTAAAATTTTAGATTCGCTTCTTTGCGCAAAGTCTTCAAACGATGTATATTTGCCGTTTGTCTCTCTCTCTTTTACTATACTTTCCACCGCGCTGAGACCCACGCCCTTTACCGCGCCGAGTCCGAACCTTATTTTGCCGTTTTTTACGCTGAAAAGTTCTATACTTTCGTTTATATCGGGTTGAAGTACGGGGATTTTTTCTTCTTTTGCGTAAGTGACGTAGTTTTTAATTTCTTCGATATTTGTTATTCTGTTATTGAGAACGGAAGTTAAAAATTCCGGCTCGTAATAACATTTTAAAAACGCCGTTTGGTAAGTAACCAAAGAATACGCCGCCGCATGCGATTTGTTAAACGCGTACTTTGCAAAGTCCTTCATCTTGTTCCAGACGCTGTGCGCGACTTCTTCGGGTACGCCCCTTTTTAAGCAGCCGTCAATCGCAGTGGAAACTTTACCGTGTGCGTCGACCGTTTCGGGTTTGCCATTGATGAAAATGACTTCTTCTTTTATCATATCGTCAACTTTCTTTTTGCCCATCATTCTTCGCACCATGTCCGCTTGACCCAAAGTGTAACCCGCAAGTGCCTGAACGATTTTCATTACTTGCTCCTGATACACGATGCAACCGTAAGTTTGCTTTAAAATAGGCTCTAACAACGGGTGTTCGTAAGTGACGAGTTGGGGATTGTGCTTGTTTCTTTCAAACATAGGTATAGAATCCATCGGCCCGGGACGATAAAGCGAAACCGCAGCGACGATATCTTCTATACATGTGGGTTTAAGTTCTCTCAGGAAGTTTTTAAAACCCATGGATTCCACTTGGAAAATAGCGTTTGTGTTGCCCGTAGACAGCAAGTCGAATACTTTTGGGTCGTCGTAAGTACACTCGTCGAAGTCTATATCTACACCGTGGTTTTCCCTGACGTATTCGATACACATTTTTATATCTGTCAAGTTTCGAAGACCCAAAAAGTCCATTTTCAAAAACCCGAGATGTTCGAGTTCGACGCCCGTGTATTGGCTCGTGATATCTTCGCCGTTTCTGCCCAGCGGCATATGCCTGTCCAGAATGTCCGCGCCGATAATTACGCCGCACGCGTGCGTGCTGGCTTGTCTTGGACTGTCCTCGAGTTGTTCCGCGATGTCGATTACCCTTTTTATGTCCGGATTTTCGTTGTACATATTGACAAGTTCGGGTACGGAAAAGTCCACACCGTAATCTTTGTCGCCCTCTTTCGGGTGATAATGCCCGAACACCTTCATTAAAATATTGGGGCGTTTTAAATCGAACTCGTCGCCTTTTGCGTTTTTGCGGACGAGTTTTCCGGGAATCGCCTTTGTTACCCTATCCATTTCGGCATAAGGAATTTTAAGCACTCTGCCCACGTCCTTGACGGCGTTTTTTGCCGCCATAGTACCGAAAGTAACAATTTTGCACACTCTGTCCGCACCATATTTGCGTCTTACGTACTCGATGACTTCTTGTCTCCTCGAATCTTCGAAGTCAACGTCGAAATCGGGGGCTGAAACTCTTTCGCTGTTTAAAAATCTTTCGAAATAAAGGTCGTATTTAAGCGGGTCGATGTTTGTAATGCCTATCAGATACGCAACGACCGAACCCGCACCGCTGCCACGCCCCGGACCTACCGAAATGCCCATTTGCCTTGCGGCGTTGATATAATCCCAGACGATAAGGAAGTACTCGATAAAGCCTTGTTTCGATATTACGGCAAGTTCGCTTTCGATTCTTTCCCTGATTTCGGGTGTCTCTGTCTTGTATTTTTTCTTTATGCCCTCGTCGATGAGTTTGCGGATAAACACAATCGGTTCGTCGCCGTTTTCGGGGTAATAGTGCGGGAACATATATTTACCGTAAACAAACTCGAAATTGCATTTATCGGCAATTTCAATGGTGTTTGCAAGTGCTTCTTCGTCGTCGGGGAACGCCTCTTGCATTTCCTCGTACGTTTTAAAATAAAACGAATCATTGGGGAAACGCATACGGTTGGGGTCGTCGTAATCGGCCTGGGTCTGCACGCACAAAAGTACGTCCTGAGCGACTGCGTCTTCTTTTTTGACGTAGTGCACGTCGTTCGTCGCGACGAGTTTTATGCCGTATTTTTTTGAAAATTCTCGAAGTTTCGCATTGACCGCCAATTCTTCTTTAAGACCGTGATTTTGTATTTCGAGATAAAAATCATCGCCGAATACTTCTCTGTATTCAAGAATCAGACTTTCCGCCTCGTCGCATCTGCCGTTTAAAATGGCTTGCGGAATTTCTCCGCCGATACACGCCGAAGTACAGATAAGTCCCTCGTGATGCTCTTTAAGCGTCTTGAAGTCAATCCTCGGTTTATAGTAAAAACCGTCCCTGAAAGCGACGGCGTTCAACAAACTTATATTGTTGTATCCCTCTTGATTTTTTACAAGTAAAATCAGGTGATTGAGTTTTGTCTTTCCGCTTTTTACGGTCAAATCGTCGCACACGTAAAACTCCGTGCCGAATATCGCCTTAATTCCGTTTTTTACACATGCGTCGTAAAAAGCGACCGCACCGTACATATTGCCGTGGTCCGTAATTGCAATTGCGGGCATGCCTAAAGATTTGGCGCGTTTTGTCACTTGTGCAATTCTTGCAGCCCCGTCCAACAAACTGTATTCCGTGTGTAAATGTAAATGAACAAAATTCCCCATAGATTCCTCTTTTGTCTCGTAAAATTATGTATAAGGTTGTTTAATTGCCGTTTTTAAGCGATACGTATCGCTTAAAAACGGCAATATTATAAACTATAAGAAGTAAATCTTTTGACTAATGTCAAAATCTTTCAAGTCCTTGCGGACTTATGCAAAAACACAATGTTTTTGCACTTCCGAGTGTGTAAAATGCGAAACTAAAACCCTTGCAAGCAAGTTTCCGATTTCTTATATTGTTAATTATCTTCTTTTTCCGTATCGCTTATTATTTGCTTTTTCAAATTATCCGAAACCGCGCTTACGGGCAGGACAAACGCAATGCCTTGCGCAACCGAAGTAATCGAAAAATAATTATAAATTGATTTAAGTACGGCTTCTTCGATATCTTTTTTCACAAGTAAAAGCATAATACTTTTTTCGGGGTGAATGGACAAACCGAAAAATTCTTCTGCGTCGGCTTTTGCCGTGCCCGAAGCGGAAATTACAGTACCGCCGCTTGCACCTTCGTTTTTTGCGGTCTCCATTACGTTATCTTCAAATCCCGAATTTACTATAGCAACAATCAATTCAAATTCGCTTGTTTTCATCTTATTTCTCCTTTATACGAATATCTGCCAAAAATCTGTAAGCGTACACACCTATCAATGCGGAAACGGGTACTGCCATGCATATTCCGTTGCCGTTTTTTACCGTTGCAAACTTAACGTTGAGTTTATCAACCACGCTTTTGGTTTTACTTTCGGGCAAAATGCTGAACACCACGTCTTTAGACGTTTGCGTAAGTCCCAAAAGGTCCATCATCTTTGTGGGAGCAGTGCCCCTGCCCTTGGTTTTGAAATGGGTGTTTACGCCCATACCTTCGAGACAGTCGATATAGAAATCTCCTTTGCCCTTTTGCACTATCGTGATTAAAAGCGAAAGTTTTTCCAAAGAAGAATCGTCATGTTTTTTTAAAATATTTCTCGCCATAACTCCCTCCTTAAACAAACCTGATGATTTGACCGTCGTCTTTATCCAGAAGTTTCATCGTTGCACGGCGGCGACGAATTCTCTTTTGCATAATTGCCTTAAAACCTAAAAATTGTATTGTAATAAGCGGGGTCATCGCAACCATTGCGACAATGCCGTAAGCGTAATCCATTACGCCGTCAACCCCGTGCAAACTTACGCACGCGCCTATCGCGAATTGCAATATAAAGCCCGTCGTAAGCGGTCCGGAAGCCACACCGCCCGAATCGAACGCGATCGCCGTGTAAATGTGCGGAACGAAAAACGACAATCCGAGAGAAATCAAATACCCCGGAACGAGATAATATAAAATGCTGAATTTATAAATTATACGAATGACAGACAACGCTATCGCTATGCCGATACCCGTCGTCAACGCAATCATCATCGACCTTTTGCTTACCATGCCGTTGGTTATTTCTTCTACCTGACTGTTTAAAAGCCTTACCGCGGGTTCTGCCATTACCACAAGGAAGCCTATCACGAAACCCAAAATTATAATGACGGTTTTACTTCCCGTTGCAAGTTGATGACCGAGCGAATATCCTATCGACATAAAACCGGCGTTTACCGCCGTTAAAAACACGATAAGTCCCACATATGTAAACGCTATACCGATAAACAAATGGTATAGTTTTTCTTTTGGCAACTTCAGGAAGAACACGTCGCAAAGCACGAAGAACAGCACCACCATGCCGAGCGAAATCGTCACCTCTTTAATTACCGTGGGTAATTGAGAAAGGAAGGGGGTAAACACGTTTGTCCCTATTTCACTCGGAATACCGTCGTAAGCAATTTTACCTTTTGCAAAAACGGACAATATAGCGACGCCGAAAATAGAACCCACCGAACACAGCGCAACCAAGCCGAAACTGTTGTCTTTTGCGTCTTTACCGCCGAGGGTCTTTGCGATACCCACGCCGAGAGCCATTATAAACGGCACGGTAATCGGTCCTGTCGTTACGCCGCCCGAGTCGAAACACAATGGCACCAAATTTTCATTTCCGCTCGCCATAATCAAACTCATAATGGCAAACAAGAAAAGATAAAAATACATAAGGTACATCGAAAGGTTGCCGTGCGAAATAATTTTGAGTATCATTACCACGATAAACAAACCCACGCCCACGCCGACGACTATTTTAAGCAACATTTCGCCGCCTACTATGCTGCCCACTTGTTGAGCGAGAATCTGCAAGTCCGGTTCGGCAATGGTGATAAACAATCCGAGGAAAAAACACACGCCGACAAGCAGACCGAGGTTTCCCGTACTACTTAATCCTTGACCGACGCTTTTTCCCATAGGCGTCATGGCTATTTCTGCCCCGTGGTTGAATAGTCCGATACCTATTATCAGAAAAACGGATGCTATTATAAACACCGCTATTTCATAACTTGTCAAACTAACTAAGGGACTAAACGATAATATAAGCACTATTGCCATAATCGGAAGCACGGAAATAAGCGCTTCTTTCATTTTGTCGAATAATTGATTTAACAACTAAACTTCCTCCTTTTTCACTGATTCGTATAAAAATTTTAAGTTTGCGGTCTTATCTCTCAATGCGCAAAACGACGATATAAACGACACGACTTCAAACTTGATTTGTTTGTTTTTTCTCTCGAAAACTTTTAACGTCTCCGTCAAAACCTCTTCTTCGTCGTGACTTTTCACGTACAAAAAAGCGTCTTTAATCTCGTTTATGTCTACCGACTCGTCGGCGTGTTTTAAAAGAAAATTCACATCGCCTCCGTTCACGTCGTTTACCGAAATATAAAAAAATCGCCACAACGCAAAAGACTCGTTTTTAAAGTCGTTTATCGAAGCCGAAAGCGAAAAATCCAAAATGTAATCAAGGTCTTCTTTCTCAATCGTTTCGTATTTTTTAATAAGCGTCAAAAATTTATCAAACCGCATAAAACACCATATTAAAATTATATTGACATTATAACATAAATCGTAAATTTTGTAAATCGAAATTTTTTAATTTTCGCCAACTATACACTCTTATTTCATAAATAAAAATTTTGCCGCCTTTTGCTTTGTAAAATGAAAAAACAAAGTGCTTTTTACCTGTGTTTTTTTGTCATGTTTTTGCCGTTTTATACTCGCTTTTTGTTTTGATATCGGCAATAGCGGTAATATCGGCGCGGTAAGAGGCAAATTGTCTTATTGTTTTGACATAACAACGCGAATATGCTAAAATAGTCTTATGAGATTAGATAAATTTTTCAGCACCGTGGGGCTTTTGTCAAGAAAGCAATGCTTAATCGAATTAAAAAGGTGCAACATCACGGTAGACGGCGTAATAGTAAAAAAGCCCGACACCAAAATCGACCCCGAAAAAAACGTAATCACTTACAAAGGCGAAAAGGTAAACTACAAACAATACGTTTACATAATGCTAAACAAACCGCAAGGAATAGTAAGCGCAACCACCGACAAAAGCGAAAAAACGGTAATCGATTTACTGCCCGAGCAATATAAAAAACTCGACCTTTTCCCGTGCGGACGGCTCGATAAGAACACAACGGGTGTCGTAATATTGACAAACGACGGCATTGCCGCGCACAAAGCGTTGGCACCCAAAAGCCACGTGATTAAAAAATATTATTACGAGTGCGCCGCCCCTTTGACCGAGCAAAACGCCACTTCGATTGAAAGCGGAATACTTTTAAAAGACGGCTATACAACCCACCCTTGCAAACTTGAACCTATCTCGCCTGTAAGCGGTTATATTTACCTTGACGAGGGAAAATATCACCAGATAAAAAGAATGTTCGGCGCGCTGTCAAACAAAATCACCCTTTTAAAAAGAGTCTCTTTCGGCGAAATAACGCTCGACGAAAACCTTAAAGAAGGCGAATCCCGCCCGCTTACACCGCAAGAAGAAAAATACTTCACGGGTGAAAACGATTAATCAAACTTTAAACACGCCACACTTTGACAAACCGCCGCAAACGGCAATATTCATAAATTTAAAATTAAAAAACGGAGACTTCCTTAATAAGGTTGTTTCCGTTTTTTGATTACTTCAGATATTATATTATATATTTTACCATATATTTTACCGTTTTTATTCCCAATGCGAAACTTTATATCCTTTTCGTATGGCTTTTTCGTTTAAAGATATATAAGAGCGTTTTCGGCATTTAAGTATAAGCGACCTACCGTCTTCCGAATGTGCGTACACGGGTTGAAATTTACCCGTGGTATTTTTCAACTGTTCGGCTAAAATTTCGACGTATTCTTTCTTTTTACCGATAACCGACGGACAGGCAAACGACATCGTGTAGTTATAAGCATTGCAAAAGCCCTTCGCTATTAAAATATACCTCGGGTTTTCTATGGGAGAAAGCATTTCCGTCATCGCCGCGTTAAACACGTTCTGGTCGTGTACGCTTGCGTTTCTCAACTGTACCATAACCGAAAAAGTGTCTTTATCGGTAAGCGTCTCTACCTTTGCCGACGGAGAAATCAAATCGCACTCGCACAAAGTTTTGTACACGGCTTTGCCCAGCGTTTTTATCGAGTTGGCGGGGTTTATATGCGACAAAATCATTTTTGCAAGTTTGTACACCGGCGAACACAAAGCAAGCGTAATAAGCACGCACACAAGCCCCACTGCGGGGTTCTGTTTTACCGCGATTGCGTTAACCGTTGTGCCCAAAAGCGACGTTTGCACCGCCAAAAGCATTACGCAGAAAAAGGCGTTCCAAAAAGTAAACACGGGTACTTTTTCTTCTTTTGGCACGTTTATTTCAGAACTTACCGCAAACGACCCGCTCGATACTTCGTTGTTCCATTTTTGCTTGACTGCGGCGCGGTTTGCCGCTAAAAAAAGCATTTCGGCATTGATTTTTTCTATGCCGTTTTTGTTGAAGGGCGGCTTGATTGCCTTAATTCTTTCAATTCCGCTTTCAATTACGCCGCTCGTGTAATCGGGTCCCATAAAAGTGTCGAAACGCCTTTTCATTATGTCGTAATCGTAAGAGTGAATTTCGGTGTAATCTTCGTTTAAATACTCCGAGACCCGCTCGGAAAGTTTTTCTTTAAATAAATATTCGGGCTCTATCGTCACGAGATGCCAGATATTCGCCGTTTTGTCGGGGTCGTTTTTATCAATTCTAATCGCCCTGCCCCGCATCTGGTTTGAAAGCACGAAACTACCGACAAAACTCGCCATTATAAGCGAATTTATGCACGGCGAATCCCACCCCTCGCCGAGTAGCGACTTTGTACCGATGAGAATTTGTATTTTGCCCTGCTCGAAAAGTTTTCCCACAAAATCTACGCTTCTATGGGTATTCCCTTGAAATTCGACTACATTATATCCGGTGCCTTGTATTTCTTCGGTTTTGCATTTTTCGCCAGACAAATCGATAAATTCGGGCAAAATCACAAGCGAACCCGAAAGCACGCCTATTTTCGCCTCGGGACAACCGCGCCTTACCGACTCGAAAATACTGACTATGTTTACCGAATTAAATTGATTTTCAAACGCAACGTTTGAAAGGCTCTCTTTTTTTATGTAATCGGTGAGTATAAGCATGCGGAGTTTATCGCCCAAATTTATAATTTCGGACGAGACAATCGTCTTTATGCTTTCGAGTTTACCCACAGATGAAATAAGCGACCTTTTTAATTTTTCGTTGAGGTCGAGTGCAACTTTTTTCTTTTCGTAAACCGAGTTGCTTTTTAAAATATTTATAATTTCCGTCTTTTGTTCTTGCGTTATCAAGTCTCCGTCCAAAAGAAATTGCAGCGCAGTCTCGGCATAACTCATTTTAAATTTTGGCAAACCCCTTTTTGCCGTCAACGCTTTTATAAGTCGCTTATCCGATTCGTAACCAAAATATTTTAAAAGCACGCAAAGCGCAACGTATTCTTTTACCGACGAAAACAACTTATCGTAATCTTTTTCGCCGTTTAAAGTGTCGCTTAATTTGCGAAAAATGTCGTTTTTACTCAATACGTCAAGTGTAAACAAGGCATTTTCTTTATGTTTTTGGAAATTTGAAATCTCTTCTTTCGACGGATAATTGAAATAAATATAATCCTGATGCGGGCAAAGCGTATTGCGCCCCACAAGTTCAGGCACAAAAATTTCTTCGTCGATTTCTCCGCAAATTTTTACGTATCTGTTCCACTCGGAAAGGTCGGAATCATATGGCGGCGTCGCCGTGAGAGAAATTATTTTTACGTCTTTATCGAGTGCGGAAATAAACTTTTCAAGTGCCTTTTGCCACTCGTTTTTAAGGTGATGCGCCTCGTCGAGACAAATCGTTTTTATACCGAAATCTTTTATTTCGGCAAAAATATCCACGTCCGAACAGTCCGCGTCGTCATCGTCGCTTGCGGAAACTTTTTCGACAGCCGTATAAAGTGCCTGATAAGTGACGGAATTAATTATTTTTATATCATGTAAATTTTCCGAAAAAAGCGTTTGATAGTCGTCGGGATTATCCAAAAACATTTCTTTAAATCTGCTGCCCCATTGTCTGCGTATGGCGGTAGTAGGCGAAAATATTATACACGGATTGCCTGCTCGGCGTATAATTTCAAGCCCCAAAACGGTTTTTCCGCTGCCGGGTGCGGCTACTATATTGATTTTTCCGTCCTTTAAATACTTTTCTGTTTTATCCAGAACTCGTTGTTGATAATCCCTGAAAGTACCTTTAAAGCGCATTTTATCTAACGTTTCCATTAAAAAATCCTTTATGCAAACTTGCTTTAAAACTGTTCGCCGAATAATTTAAACCCTAAAATCTAAAACGGCGAGGTTTTTGTCGTTTCAAAAATTTATTGCTTTATAACAAACAATTTTTATGTCGTTTTTTATTATAACACAACAGTGCCGATTTTTCAACAAAAAATATCACTTGCTTGTTTTGCCGAATAGACATTGGCATTACAACAACAGCATTTGTCTTTTTTCGCATATTGAAATATTTTATGCATAAACTTCATTATATAACGGAGTTTTGTCAGTTTTTACATTAAAAGAAATTATTGCACGTTTTTCTGTATAAACAAATAAAGTGCGGCAAATAAAGGAATTCCTTTATTTGCCGCACTTTATTTAATATAACGAATTAAGATAAGTTTTCACTCATTTCTTCTGCCTTAATTTCTTCCTGTTTAGTTTCTTCTGTTTCAACTTTTCCTTGCTCGATTTCTTCATTTTTGTTTGAAATTTCACCGGGTTTTTCAAAAGAACTGAAAAGATAGAAGGAATAAATTCCGTAAATTACAACCGTAAGAACATCAATACTTCCCAAAACTTTGGCCTCGCCGTCAAGGTTAAATAAAATATCCAAAAGCAACGCTAAAACAAAAACCAATGAAACAAGTTGCGCAAAACGAATAACGTTGGATTCGGAAGAAAATTTTGAAACAATGTATATTATGATAAGCGCAAGCGATGCCGCCATACTTAAAATTTTAATTATCCAAGCCGTCGGCCCCATAAGGCTTGCAGCATTAACAGTCACAATCAAAAAGTAAACGAACATAAAAATCGCAAACAGCACTACCGAAATTAAATTGAAAATCTTATGCGCTTTCGGCAGAAGTTTGTCGCCTATCAAAACAAGTAATATGCCGGCAGTTAAATAATAAGCAGATATAATTATCGCACTTATTCCGATACCAAGTAATGCGCCGCCGTAAGACAGCCAGTTCAGATAATAAATAAACAAAAGAGCACCAAAAATAATCAAAATATTCGGTTTTAAATAATCGGTTAACTTTTTCATTTCTTTCCTCCTCTTTTTGACATAATATTATAATATATTATATTATAATTGGATTATACAATATTTTGTCGTTTTGTCAAGCACTTTATGAAAATTAATCGCTTTGCCGAATACCTTGTTTGTAAAACGTTTTTTTGTTTTAATACTATTTCATTCCACAAATAACCTGATTTCACTTTTCTATACTCCGATCCGGGCAAATAATTCAACCTTATCCACGCCCGGTTTTTGCACATTATATTTTGCACATTATATATAAATGACAATTCATGATAAAAAATGCACTCGGCAAATATCTCGTTTGCCGAGTGCATAACCCCTTTTATGGTACTGTAATAACCTCGATTCCGGATAAACATGTCAATTTCACCGCAACCGTTTATTGTAAAACGACAGGCAAATTTCTATTTGTGTTTATCCCATTGTTTGATTTTTATCGTTATAGACCATTACTACAACGTAAGTCTTGTTTGCCTCGACCACAAAACTTGTGGGACCTACTTTTTCGAGCGGAGTCCCGTTTATGGAAACGGCGTTGTATTCGGGTTCGTGCGAGTATAAACCTTCGCCTTGATCGCCCACCTTAAACGTATCGCCGGCGTCGCATATGTACGCCCTTTTAAGTTTTTGTTTACCGTCGCTTTCATACAATCCGAATATCAAAGCCGTATCTTGCGGCTGATTGATTTTTACGTACAATGTGGGATACTCCTCTATTGCGTCAAAGCCCGTGAAAAGTTGAGTCATTTCTTTATCGGTATAAAACGTAAACAAATCTTCATAGTCTACATCCACGTTTTCAAAATCGCGCTCGATTATATAACTCGACGAGAATGCGTTTTTCGCTTGTTCGAGCGTATATTCTTCGCCGACGAGCGGAAAATCGAGATAACCGTATTCATATCCGTCTATTACCAAATTTAAAAGGGAGGTATAAACGTTTTCGGTTGTGTCGGTCGTCATGTCGAACGCATTGTACTTTTCGGAAGCAAATTCGTATGAAATTAAAGAAACTTCTTCCATTTGCATTGAAACGTTTTTAGTTGCGTCGGAACAAATAGTATTTATCGTGTAAGTCATAACGCCTTTTACGATTTTTCCGCCGCTAACCGTAACGTTTAACGTCATTTTCATTTCCGAGCGCAAATATTCGCATTCTTCGGTCCCCATTGCCGAGTCTACCTTGTTCATTTCACGATTGACTATAAGCGAAATCGACTTGTCTTTATTTGTCTTTGTATAAGCCGCAATAGTACCGGCATCGTCACCGTCTTCGTTCCATTCGGCAATCATTTTCTTTAAATCGCTTAAAGTTTTGCCCTTAAACTCGGACAAACTCGACACAACCGCGGGCGAATAATGTTTCGTCACTTCTTGCGCATAAGACGGACGCACCCACGCCCCTTCGCGCTCCGTTGTGTCACTTTCGGAAACACGCACGCGCTTGTTGCGTTGCACCTGATTGTCTTCAACAACCTTTACGCACTCGGAATCGGTTCTGTAAGGCGTTCCTTCGATATTTCCTTTTCCGTCATAAGCGTACGATTGCGTTATGCGCAAAAATTTACTGCTTTCATAAGATTCGGTGGCTATGCTTTTCGTTTGGTAAGTTTTTCCGCCGACCGTTTGCTTTGACGTACCGGTGCTGACTGTGGTATATGCCCCGTCGTAACTTATGGCGTGATTTAACCCTACAAGCCAATCGGAAAATTCATTCGCCTGACCACCCGAAGAACTCGGCTTTTTACCGCATGCGACAAGCGAGCAAGCAAACGCAAAACATAACACCGTTGCGATAAGCGCGGTAATTTTGTGGCACTTTCTTTTCATAAGTTTTTACCTCCTTAACCGATTTGTAAATTCTAAACCGTCAAAACTAAATCGGTTTAAAAAACATTTCGGCTTTTAACCCTTTTAAATTTTAAAAATTCAATTTATTTACGCGTCGATATATTAATTGATAATTGCCATTATAATATCGACGACTTATCTTTTATATTGTCTATCGTTTAAACGCCGAAAGACCGATTTCTATATAACCGATTTCAATATATCGACCGCATTATTTTTTACTATCTCACCTTGCAAACGACCACGTAAATTCTGCTTTCGCTGCAAGTAATTTCGGGTCGGCTGTTATCGGTAATTTGCACCCCGTCTGCCTCGATTAAAGGATACGTATTGCCTAAAATCGACGTTTTAAACACGCTGCCCACGTCTTTTAAATAACATAAGTCTATTGCGCGCGAGTCGCCGAATTCCCTTACGGATATCACTATCGCTTTGCCCTCGGGCACAATCATTTTTGCGTATAAATTATATTTTTCTTCTTCGGCGACAAGCGACGTAAACTCGGTCGTCATTTCTTTATCGGTGTAAATTTTAAACATATTCGGGTCGACGCTGTAAGCAAACAACGGCTTTGTGCAACCCTCGCCCACGTCGGCTAAATGGTTTTTAGCGTCCGACGCCGTAACCGTGCTGCCGATTTTTATATCGGATAAACTGTACATATAACTATATCCGTTGATATAAAATTGTATGCTGCTCACGTATTCGTCGCTCGTGGTTTCGGTTTCGTCGGAAATTGCGTTATATGCCTCTTCGTCAAAACTATAACCGTAATACCACGCTTCGTTGTAAGCATAAACGTCTTTTCTTTCGTTATAATCGACGGTTTGGGAATTTTCGCTGCCGATTTTTATGATGCGACCGCCGCTTGCGACCATTTCAAAATGTTGGATATATATATCGTATCGGTAATCGTTATTGGAATTATCTTCGTCTTTTAATTGAAGGTAAGTACGGAAAAACAACGAAACGCTGCCGTCGTCGTTGCGCTTTATTGAATATTTATCCAACGAGACAAGCATCGCGTCTTGATAAATGCCCTCGAACGCCGCACTTAAAGCCGAGCAAAAATCCTGATAAGTAGTTACTTCCTGATTGACGACGAAATCTCCGAACCAATTATATTTTGTGGGCGAATACCTTATGTAAGAGTCTGCCGTTACCGACGGACTTTTAAGCGTTCCATGACTTTTATCCGAAGAATCGATAGTTATTTCTTTTAATCTCGACTTTCCGTCGACGGTGACAGTTTTGAGTGCTTTTGTCTCTTTCATCGACCCGACTTCTACGCCGTCTTTAACAATAGTGTTTATCCAATCATATAAATATCTGTTGCCGAAACACGTTTCGAATTCCGTGAACGAACCTCCTTTTACGTAAGTCTTTAAATCTTCGTCGTAATTTAAATCTTCGTAATAATATTTATACGAATATCCCTCTCCTTTAAAGCCGACGGAATATTTATAAGCATTGTAAAAATCGGAAAAGTTTTCTTCGAGCGGTATTTCCTGAGTATATCCGCACTCTTCGCAAACCTTTTTGCCGTCTTTATAAATCAAGTTGTGCAAGCCCCAATTAAACTGCTCGTCGGGACACTCGTTGCAACCGTGCCAATGCGCTTGCTCGTTGTATTCCCAATCGGGAAGCGGTCCGTGCTCCACTTGTGGCGGAGTTTGGTTATAAGTGCCGTCGTAAAGCACCCGATATACTCCTCCGTCCCGGCATAAAAACGAACTATATGACTCCGGTTTTACCCCGTCGACAGTCAACAACGTATAGTTTGTTAAAGTATCTCTGGGATAAAATCTTTTACCTGCGTCCCAAAGATAGGCAATTTGAAGACCTACCGCGTCTTTATCGTCGTAGATATTGGTGACCATAGTGACTACAATCGCTTTGCCCTCGGGTGCGGAGAATTTGAGATAAATGTCGTATTCGTCTTTATCGGTAACCACGCTTGTAAACGGTTTAGTCATTTGCTTATCGGCATAAAGGTCGAACATCCCTTCTTCGCTGCCTCCCCTTACGAATTTACCCACGTGAGATAAAATATCGTCGGTTAAGGCTTGCGCAGTCACGGTACCGCCGAAAAGCGTTTCGTCGTAAATAAAACTTGTGTCGCAACCCTCGACGTGTACGTTAAACTCAACGTAATAAGCGTTGATTGTTTCGTCGGTCGTCGTGTTTATCGAGTCGAGACCTTTTTGGTCGAACTCGTAAGTTATTTCGTTGTCTCTACACGTTTTTTCATATGTGTTTTTAGACGAATCTGTATAGAAATTTTCACTGATTATTTCGTCTGTCGTTCTTATGATTTTACCGTCTTTTACCGTGAGCGAAAAAAAGCCCGTCGATTTAAACGAATAGTTTTCTTCGTCGGAATAATCGGTTTGACCCTCAGTGATATATTTTATATTGAGCGAAACCGAACCGTCGGAATTTTTTTTGAATTCAATCGTTTGAGGCTCTTCGCCGCCGTCTTCGGCAAAAAACGCTTTAATGTCTTCTACTAAACTATTTAAATCGTTGCCCTCTTGGACACCGTAATCGTCAAGCATTTCGCCCGGAGTAAATTGCAACATTTCGTACGAGAAATAATCAGGGCTTACGTACCGCGCCGATTTGGTATATTTTTCTTCGTCTTCATCCCAGCCGTAACTAAACAGTCTGCCGCACTTTATATCTCCGTTTAATGCGGGCTGCAAAACGTACGTAGACTCGTCGTCCATTACGTAATCGCCGCTTTCTGCGCCGTAATGATTGTAAAGGTGATAATATTTTTCGCCGCCGTCCCAGGATTCGCTCAAAACGCTTTTGTATTTTTTACCGTTTTCTTCGTTTTCTTCAACACGCTTTAAGGTAAATTTGCCTTTGTAGTTTAACGTTTCGTCCCTGCCTTTAATCCAATAGGCGGCGTTTTCGCTTTGCGTGTAAGTCTTTTTCTTCTTTTTCCCGCACGCGGCAAAGGAGGGAAAAGAAAACACAACGACAAGCATCATCAATACAACAACTAATTTTTTCATCTCTCTTCTCCGTTTTTTATTTATTTTTTAGTTCAGGTTTCACGATTTTTTATTTAAACATCGCAACTTAACAACTATTTTATTTTGTTTTTATTTAACTTTACATTTAAATAAATCGTTTGATTTTAATTTACGCTTTGTTTAATTTGTTGTTACGCCTTGCGGCTTAAACTTTTTTATTTTGCTATAATCTTTAAGTTTCAGAGGTGTTTTCACACGAAAATTTAAAATCGAAAGTCATTTCAAGCATCGCAAACAACTGTTTAAACACCCTGCTTGCCGTAGCGACAATGTCCATTGCCGCAACCGTGGCGATTGCACTTTCGGCAACCTCCGTCGGCACGTGATACACGTCGAAAGCCATGCGCAAAAACCGCTCGGTCTTTTTCTTTAAAGTGAAATAAACGTCGCATCGGCGCACCATAAACGAGCGCATCATACCCGACGAGCCGAGTTCCGCTTCGTAAAAATCGCTGTCCGTCCAATCGGGATTGTATCGAACGAAAAACTTTGCGTTTTCTTTAGCCGTCATTTGACATATATATTCGCAAAGTTTAGGTTGTGTGTATGCTTCGATATAAATTTCGTTTATATTTTCGTTAAATTCGGTAATCGCCAACTGAATTGCCGTCTCTATCGCATAAACGACAACGTCGTTTTCTTTACCGAGTGCCGAGCGCGCCATTGCAAATTGCTTGTCAAACATAAACTCCACCAGCGAAAACAACACCCCGTCTTTTGTGTGAAAGGCGTTTTGAAACGTGCCCGCCGATACGTCCGCCTCCTTTAAAATGTCCATCATCGTGGTTTGTTTAAATCCCTTTTCGATAAACATACGCACGCACGCCGAAAGTATGCGTTTTTGCGGGTCTTTTACTTCTTTTCTCGAAATCATTTTTGCTCCTGTTATATTAATATGGTTTGCGTTTTGGGTTGTAACCCAATATTAACACATTTTTCAGATAAAATCAACAATAATTTATAAATTAATATATTTTCGTTATATTTTTAAATCGATTCAAAATCGGCTTACAGGCGGCGAAATAACCACTTCGGTAACGATGCCTTGTCAATTATCTGCGCTTGTAATTTACCTCGGTTCGTCAAGCGCAAGTTTTGCCACCGCTTAACAAATTTTGTTTCAATGCAGTTTTGTATTTTGTCAATAAATAAGTGTATTTTGTTGCAGTTTAACTACTAAATATATTTTAAAACGCCTACCGATATGGTAAGCGTTTTATTTTGTAAAGATATTATTTAAAAATTCTAAAAACACTTGTATGAAATTAAAGGTTATAGTATAATAAACTCAAATTCAAAAGCATCTAAACGATTTACATAATATGCAATTAAATAATTGTACTTAATTTAGTATTTTATAATTTCTTAACTATAATATTAAATAAAATATATTTTAATAAAATATATTTTATTTAAACTATACGGAGAAAAAACATGAAAGACCCTAACAATATTAAACTATACTACTTATTGAAAGAATACGATGAAATGTTTTCTGAAAAAAGGTATTATGACGGACGTTTTTATTCTTTAATTTCTTTATTTATTTCTCTAATAACGGTTACGGTATCTGCTGTTGCCGTTATCGGAAACATTATAAAATTTCAATCAAATGTAATTAACGGCATAATATGCTTAATTGATAGTATAGTTGGAGGCATAATATTTATTTCACTTTATTTTAATAGAATAAATTATGTTAAAGTCTGTAGACAAATAAACGCTATCCGTAATTTTTGTCTTAATAACAACTGTTCGGAATTCCTCCCTTATAATCATATGTATACAAACGATAATTTTCCGAAATATCATATGAAAAAAAGTATTCATTTTATATTAATGTGTTTTTTAGCCATTTGCAATTCTATTTTTTTATCTTTAACGGTTTTAGCGTTTGTCTATAATTTAAAACATATTTTAAGTATAATCTTATCCTCTATTACATTTATTTGTTCGATAACTTTACATATGCTATTTTTAATAATAAACACAAAAAAAAGAGATCAAAAAAGCGACAAAACAAAATCATTTTAAATATTTTGATATAAAAATTGCCGTGTTTACGCAAAACGTATTGCGTAAACACGGCTTTTTACATAATATTAAGTCTTAATCGTATTTGTACCTTCGCTGTTTTTGCACAAAAACATACAAACAAAGCCTTTTATTTGTTTAGTTCTTTTAATCGTTTTGCGGCGTAATCGTTACCTTTCTCGGCGGCTTTTTTGTACCACTTAATTGCCGCGTTTATGTTTTTATCTACCCCGTAACCGAATTCATAACAAAATCCGACCCAATTTTGCGCAGTTGTATTGCCTTGATTGGCGGATTTACAAAACAATTTATATGCTTTTAAATAATTTTTGGTTACTCCATACTCATAAAAATAACAACTTCCGAGATTGTATTGCGCATCTGAATTTCCCTGCTCGGCAGATTTACGATACCACTTAACCGCTTCTTTAAAATCTATGGCTACACCTTTTCCGATTTTATAACAATTTCCCAAATTATTTTGTGCTTGAGCATGTCCTTGATCTGCCGCTTTTTGATACCACTTTACCGATTCTTTAAAATCTATGGTTACACCTTTTCCGCTTTCATAGCAATACCCGAGATTGCATTGTGCGGGCGCATAACCTTTTTTTGCCGAAGAAAGAAAATTATCATACGCCATAGCATAATTGACTGCTACGCCGTGTCTGCCATAATAATAATTACATCCGATATTAAATTCTTCGACCGATTTTAAATATCCTTTCGGTACGCCTATTTCGTTTTTATAACAATAATCCAATTTTTCTTGCGCTTTTTGATTTCCTTGCGCCGCGGCTTTACGATACCACTTGACTGCTTCGTTAAAAGCCCCTGAATCGTAATTATACACCCCAAGGTCATATTGGGCTTTTTCATATCCTTGTTCGGCGGCTTCTTTCCACCACTTTAACGCAGTATTTAAATCTTGCTTTACACCTTCGCCGTTTTTATAACAATTACCAAGCGTATATTGCGCTTCGGCGTGCCCTTGTTCAGCGGCTTCTTTCCACCATTTTAACGCAGCATTTAAATCTTGCTTTACTCCTCCACCGTTTTTATAACAATCGCCAAGCGCATATTGAGCAACATCGTCGCCTTCTTTTGCTGCTTTTCGATACCATTTTAACGCTTTTTTGGGGTCTGCTTTTACCCCGCAACCGTTTTTATAACAATATGCAATTTTGCTTTTTGCAGACGGGTTTCCTTTTTTTGCCGAGACAATAAAATTATCCAATGCCTTTACGTAATCTATAGGCGTTTCGTTGTTGCCATATAAATAATCGCACCCTCTATTATAATTAAACAAAGATAAATTATACCCGCGTGGCATACCGTAATCATATTCGTAACAACATGCCAATTTGTCTTCCGCATCGATATTTCCTTGCGCTGCCGCGCGGCGAAACCATTTTAAAGCCTCTTTATATTCCTTTAAGTCAAAGTAACAAATACCAACGTTATATTTTGCTCCATTATCCCCTTGCTCTGCAGCAAGAGTAAAATATTTAATGGCTTTACTTAAACTTTCAGGTATTTTATTACCGCTATAAAACATTATTCCAAGATTAAATTGCGCTGTAAAATCTCCTTGATCTGCGGCTTTTTGATACCATTTTACCGCTTCCGAATAATTTTGCTTTACTCCTTCACCTCTTTCATAACAATAACCAAGATTACATTGCCCCCGTGCATATCCTTGGTCGGCGGCTTTTTGATACCACTTTACCGCTTCTGAATAATTTTGTTTTACTCCTTCACCTCTTTCATAACAATAACCAAGATTACATTGCCCCCGTGCATATCCTTGTTCTGCCGCTTTCTGATACCATTTTACCGCTTCCGAATAATTTTGCTTTACTCCTTCACCAAATTTATAACAAACTCCAAGATTAACTTGCGCCTCTGCTAATCCTTGGTCGGCGGCTTTTTGATACCACTTGACCGCTTCGGTATAGTCTTGCTTTACTCCTTCTCCTCTTTCATAACATACACCGAGATTGAATTGCGCCTTTGCTAATCCTTGGTCGGCAGATTTTTGATACCACTTGACCGCTTCGACATAACTTTGAGTTACGCCCTCTCCGCTATCATAACAATATCCAATAAAACCTTGCGCGCGAGCATTGTTTTGTTCATTTGCCTTATAAAACCATTTAAGTGCTTCTTTATAATCCTTTTGCACAACGTATCCTTCGCTGTAACAAATACCCACTAAATACTGTGCGTCGGCGTTGTTTTGATTGGCGTATTTCAACAAAGTGTAAAACACTGATTTATCCCCGTCTTTTAGCACTTTTTTAAGCGCGTCTATTTCTTCTTCAGTCGGCGCGCTTAAAATTTTATCGAAATCTATCGTGTTTTGCCCTTTATCCCTCATTTCAATTCTTTGCTCCTTAAATTTGCTATACTTTTGCTATTATAACATATAATTTTACTTTTTTCAATAGCAATTAAATTTTATCGACAAGAAATTTAAAGTCATCAAACTCTTTTATGTCGTATTTACAAATTTTAACGCACGCTTTAAAACCCCGTACAATAATTCGATGCAACTTTAGTTTTTTATTTATATTTTTGATTGCATTTTCATGTTTTTGATATAAAAATCGCCGTGTTTACGCAAAACGTATTGCGTAAACACGGCTTTTTACATAATATTAAGTCTTAAAATTTTTTCAATCCTGAACCATAAATCGTTTGTGCAAAATTGCAATTACACGCGGACTATATAATTGTCTTTTCGTTTTGCCGCGGGTTTAAGCGGCGTCGCCGCATACCCGAGCGCGATAGACCCTACCCCGCATAAATTTTCGGGCAAGCCCCACTCGCGGAGCAATTTTTTACCTTGTTCGCTGTCGAAAATCTCTCGTTCTCTATGCACCCAAACCGTGCCGAGCCCCAACGAATGTGCCGCAAGCATCATGTTTTCAAGCACGCAAGTTCCGTCTTCGTCAAACGTGTTTACGCTGTCGTCCGCAAGCACAAGCACCACCACGGGTGCGCCGTAATACGGGTCGATATCTTTACCCAACACCTGAGCGTTTAAACGGGAAATTTCTTTGCGGTATTTTTCGGTCGTTATCGCAATGATTGTGGGCGATTGTTTACCCATACCAGTGGGGGCATAAGTACCCGCCTCGAGTACGGCGTTTAAAAGTTCTTCCGAAACGGCGTCGGGTTTATATGCCCTTACACTTCTCCTCGTTTTAATATTCTCTAAAACTTCGTTTGTCATAATTTTTACCTCCTGTAAAACGTTTAAATTTTATGCATATCGGCGTTGTTTAAATTCATCATTTCACTTAAATATTATACCACGCTTTTGCCGAAAATCAATAATTTTTGTTAAACTTTACGCGCTTAAAATGTGATAATTCGGCATTTGCAAATTTCAGCCGCAAATCAAACAACACAAAAACCAAAGCAAGCGAAATTGGCAAATTTGCGGGCAGATTTCAATCGCCTATCTGGCGTTATTCAATCGTTTGTCGGCGGGCGGTCAAACACTGTCAAACAATAATTTTTGTCGCAAAAACCGCTTTCGTTTTATTTTGCATATTGACAAACGGTTTAATTTGAAATATAATATATTTATAAATTATTAAAGACAATTTTTAAATTCAATTTTACCGATTACAACCGCAAAGGCAATTAAAACAACCCAATAAAACACGCCTCGCGCATTGCAACCGATAAATGTTTTTAAATCGGAAATAATATGAAAAAATATAATTATAAATTAATTTTTTGCACGCTGTTCGGTTTTGCGATAGTATTGATTGTCGTTGCGACGATAATTATTTCACAAACCGTCAATTATTCTAAAAACGGCGTAAAAACCTACGCCACGATAACTAAAATCGAAACGGTAAACGACAATTTGGGCGATGAAAACGACGTAACTCACAACGTTTATATAGAATTTACCGTAAACGGCGAAAAATACGAGGGCAAACTCGACACTTACGTTTATTCAATGAAAAAGGGCAAAAAAGTCCCAATATACTACATGCCCGACAACCCGAATAAATTTATTTATGCGGGACAACCGGGACTTTTACCGTCGATGCTGTATTTCTTCGGGTTGCTTGCGTTGATTATTTCGCTTCATTTACCCGTTTCGGCTATAAACAAGAAAAAACTTGCTTCTTTCAAAAAGACCGCAACCCCGATAAAAGCGCATATAACCGACGCCGATTACAACGAAAGGTCTTCGTTTTTAGGTAAACATAAATTAAAAATCGTTTGTGCGGACGACAACGGCAACGAATATCATGCGTCGAAATTCGTCACTAACGGCGAAAACGTGTACATAACCAAGGAAATAACCGTTTACCTCGGTAAAGACGGCAAATATAAAATCGACCTCGATGAAGTCTGCAACTCACTTACCGTCGAAACCGACGCTAAAAGAAATCAGGAAAACGACGACAGTTTTGTCGATTTTAACTGAATTTTTTGTCGCTGAACCCTAATGTTTAAATAAAAAACAAAAACGCAACTTAAAACAAGTAAAAATCAAAATAACAATCAAAAACAAAAAAGAAAAATTTAAAACAAACAAAAATTTTAAGGGAGCAACGCAACGTTGCCCCCTCTTTTTATGTGAAAATTTTAAAACATATTTTTATAAAGCCTTTTTGCATTACCCCATTTTAACATATGGAAATTTTTTGCGTAAAACCGATATTTTATACTTTTAGCGACTATCCGCAACCGTCACACAACTCTACTAAACCGCAATCATACCGCCGCACCACAATCGCACCTATAGTTTCCGCAACTATTGCCGCAAAAATTACCGACCTGTTCATTTTAGATAACAAGAAATGCCCGCGCCCGCATAACAAGAAATGCCCGCACCGCTTATTTGCACCTAAAATTAAAGCGACTTAAGCAAAAATTTAAAGGAATTTTAACAATGCTTCGCGTTTTTCGGGAGAAAGTTTTTTAATTTTCGTTAAAATACGTTTATCTTCTTCATACCGGTCGATTTCGTCGTAAAAAAACTGCTCTTCGGTAATGCCGCACGTTTCGATTATTTTTAAAAGAGCCTCGAGACTCGGCAAAAAATCACGCTTGCTTTCAAGTCGGTTGATATATCCGCAATTCATATCTATATCCATAGACAAAGCCTTTTGTGACAATTTTGCCTTTGTCCTGAAATAGCCTATTCTAAAAATTATTTCGTCTCTTTCCATACCTGATCTCCTTGTCGTCAACACTATTATTTTAGTATATAGCAATAAAAAACAGGTACACGGTTAAATCAGCAAAATCACATTGTATACGATATTTTATCGGTTATTATCAACATACAATGTGATTTTACTATACAAAACACGATTTTGGTGTTATAATTACGACATACTATAATAATTAGGAGGTTAATATGGGACAATTTAAAAAATGTATTTTAAGAATTTTAAGTGTAGTTTGTTTAACTTGCTTGGTCTTCGGCATAACCGCTTGCAAGCAAAACTCAAACACGAAAGACAATCGCGACAAGAATATTCTTGCCGTTTATGACGTTTACGTTGCTTACGCCAAAGAAAACGGAACTACTCCACTATCTTATGAAGAATGGCTTGAAAGCATAAAAGGCAAAGACGGAGTCAACGGCACTAATGGTAAAGACGGCGTTGACGGTAAGGACGGTACAGACGGCGTTGACGGTAAATCTGCTTATCAAATTTGGCTTGACAACGGACATACGGGTACGGAAACCGACTTTTTAAATTGGTTGAAAGGTAAAGACGGTACTAACGGCACAAACGGTAAAGACGGCAAAGACGGAACAAACGGCGTTGACGGCAAAGACGGAACAAACGGCGTTGACGGCAAATCTGCTTATCAAATTTGGCTTGACAACGGACATACGGGTACGGAAACCGACTTTTTAAATTGGTTGAAAGGTAAAGACGGTACTAACGGCACAAACGGTAAAGACGGCGTTGACGGCAAATCGGCTTACCAAATCTGGCTCAACAACGGACATACGGGTACGGAAACCGACTTTTTAAATTGGTTGAAAGGCAAAGACGGTACTAACGGAACAAACGGTAAAGACGGTGCAGACGGTAACGGAATAAAATCGGCTGTAATAAACAACAAAGGCGAATTGATAATTACTCTTGACGACGGAACGATTATAAATGCGGGTCAAGTAGTCGCACCCGAAAAACGAATTGACGAAAACAATAAAATAATATGCAAAACGTTTGAAAAAACGGATAAAACGATTTACGGAAAAGTTTCAAACGATACCGAAATATTTTACTTTACCGACGAAATAGAATTTGTCGGCAATGCAAGTTATGCCGTATACAGAGATTTTGAATGTACAAACGAAATTATAAGCAAAACCGTAAAACTTGCAGTTGGCGATAATGTTTTTTACCTTATAGAAAAATGCGGAAACGACAGCAAGTTTTATACCGTAACCGTGCGCAGGCGCGAAATTTACACCGTAACTTTTGCCGTAAACGACGGTACTTTACTTGACCCCGCCATAGAAGTCGAGGAAGACGGGCTCGTTGAAAAAGAAAACTTTCCCTCTTCGCCTCGCGACGGCTATTTACATAATTTCGGGGAATACGATAAAAGGCTTAACCGATTACGGAAAAACTTTGTCGGTATTAAACATCCCGAGCGAAATCGACGGCAACAAATTGACAAGTATAGATGAATATGCTTTTGCTAACTGCTCTTTATTGACAAGTATAACAATATCAAATGGTATAACAAATATTAAAGATTCTACTTTTGGCTGGTGTCATTCATTAAAAAGCGTAACTTTACCTAAAGGCTTAACAAGCATCGAGGAGGATGCTTTTTATCGATGTGATTCATTGACAATTATAAACATCCCCGAAAGTGTAACAAGCATCGGATATAGAAGTTTTTACATGTGTACTTCATTAAAAAGCGTAGTATTACATGATGGTTTAACAAGTATCGGTGCTCTCGCTTTTTATGAGTGTGGTTCATTATCAAACATAACAATACCCCAAAGCGTAACATACATTGGTATGAGTGCTTTTTACAAGTGTAGTTCACTGACAAGTATAAATATACCACAAGGCATAACAAGTATTAGCGAAAATGTTTTCAGCGGGTGTACTTCGTTGACAAGCATAGTCTTACCCGAAGGTTTAACAAGTATTGGCAATAGTGTTTTTAGGGAGTGTAGTTCATTGACAAGTATAAATATACCACAAGGCATAACAAGTATTAGCGAAAATGTTTTCAGCGGGTGTACTTCGTTGACAAGC